>WTFV01000111.1 GCA_011523845.1 Acidobacteriota bacterium
GGGTCCAAGGGATTAAGAGGCCCCCCGGTCGGGCGCTCGCGTTTGGGGGACACGGCCCGGCGGCTCCGGATGCGGGCTGGTCGGGCTCGACCGGTGGTCGAGGGTCGCGTTACGATTCGGGCTGTGACCCGTGACGATGCCTAGGTCAGGCCCGGTAGAGGGTGTCACATTGGGCGAGGGTCTATCTGTGGTCGAGGCTCGGGCTCTGGCGTCGGCGTCGGTCTGTGTCGGCTGCGCTGGGGCACTGCACCGGCGGGATGGGGGCGGCCTGTGGTGCGCGGCCTGCTGGGCCTCGGCCGACGCGTCCGGACAGCTCCCCGACTTGCTCCGCGGTGGTGCCGCGCTCCGGAGTCCTGCGCTCGGGAGTCCTGGTGGTCCTGGTGCCGCGAGCGCTCCGGAGTCCTGGTGCCGCGAGCGCTCCCCTACCGAGGCCGAGGCCGCCGATCCGGAGCGGATATGGCCGGCGGTCGGGCCGGATCGGCTCAGGCCGGTGGCGTCGGCGGGCTGACCGGTGACCGCTATCGGTGCCCCGATGGCTCGATTGGATATCCGCACGTCGGGGCGGCTGTCCGGGCCACCGGTCACCTAATCGGCGCACCGGTAGCCCTATCCGCGCAATGTCGTACCCGGCGGCTATGGTGGTTCCGCACCCTGACCACCGTTAGCGGTACGATGGAGCAACAACACCACTCGGCGGCGGCTAGACGGCGAGACGGATGGAGCGGCCCAGCGGCTCCGGGTTCATGGTTTAGGGGCCCGGGGAGCTGGGCCGCTCACGTTGTCGTCGAGGCATCCGCGACCGGGGCGACGGGGCGGGTCATCATGGAGTCGCCGCAGAGTGCGGCTGCCCCTAGCCGGGGCGAGAACCTAAACCGGAGGCTCCCCGATGTGGACCTGCCGGCGGCTGTCTCATGGCCGCCAACACGCCAGCTAGCCGAGACGGGCGCGTACCGCCCCACGACCTGCACGCAGAGGAGGCCGTCGTCGGCGCCTGCCTGTTGAGCGCCGAGGCGCTGCAGCGGGTGCGGGCGGCCGGGCTGAGGGCGCAGCACTTCTACTCGCCCACCGTCGCCGCGGTGTGGGAGGTGGTCGAGTCCCGCGACGATGCCGGCGAGAAGGTGGACGTCGTCCTCGTGGACGGCCAGCTCCCCGACGACCGCATCGACGATCTGCTGCGCTGGCAGACCGATGCGCCATCCACCGGCCACGCCGTCGACTACGCGCAGGCGGTGATGGACTGCGCCCGCCGCCGTGATGTGATCTCCATGACCTCGGAGGTCGCGGTCGCCGCCTACGAGGGCGTCCCTCTGGGCGACGCCCTGGGAGCCCTGGCCGACTCCACGATCCCCGAGATCGGGGAGCGCAAGGCGAGGACACTGACCGAACTGCTCGCCGATCCGGAGGTGGATGTCGCGCTTTCGCCGGGCGGTCTCGCGGTGCTGGGCGCCGGGCGGCTGAGCTTTCTGACCGGCCAGAAGGGCGTCGGCAAGTCGATGCTGGCCCAGTGGGAGGCGAAGAACTTGGCGGCTGCGGGCATGGGGACGTTGTGGCTGGATGCCGAGATGGTCGGCTCCGACATCGCCCGCCGTGCTCGTGCTCTGTCGTGGACCGAGGGCACCGACAGGTTCTCGTACATCGCATGGCATGACTGGATGCACCAGCCGGGGACCTGGCGGAGAGGGCTCCTCGACTCCGCCGACCTGGTGGTGATCGACTCTGCCGGCCGGGCCGGGGCAGGCGACACGTCCGACTCGTGGATCGAGTTCTTCGACGGGCCCCTGTCGGAGATCCTGCGGTCGTCGGCGGTGCTGATCCTGGACCACTTCAGGAGGCCCCGCGGCGACGAGCCGGGCCATGCAGACGGATCACCGCGCGGGAGCGGCCGCAAGGTGGCTGACGCGGATCTGGTGCAGCGGGTGAGCGGACACTTTCGCCGCGCGTCTGGTGGGGGCGACGCCACCGGCGCGCTGACGCTGCACCTGACGAAGGACCGACACGCGCGGGTCGCCTCGATCAACGACAAGGAACAGTGCGGCTCCTTCGTCGTCGACCACCGGGGAGGCCGGGTGAACATCGTGAGGGCGCCCGCACCGGCAGAACCCGCCGGGGACCTGGCCGAGAGCGTCCTGGCGGAGAAGGTCCTGGCCGTGATCGACGCCGACCCCGGCATCTCGGGCAGCCGGATAGCGACTGCCACAGGTCTGCACCGCGGCGTGTCGGACGGTGTGATCGGAGCGCTGGAGGCGCACGGCATCGTCTTGGTGGACCGCGCCAACCCGCGCCTGTTCCGCCACTACCGCACCTAGGAGATTCCTGTGTGTGTGGCCTATAGGTGTGTACACACACACACACGCCTGTGCCATGGCGTGCGTACACGCCTGGGGGGCGTGTACCTGCACGGCATCGCCGCCGCCCGCAAACAGAGAGAAGGAGAACACCATGACCGACGACAGGAGACACGACATGAACATCCACCACCAGGACAACGACCCCCAGCTTCCCCACGAAGAGCAAGATTCGGGGAATCGTGACGACCTGCCCGGCCCGTCGCCGGAGGCGTTGGCTGCGATGGCCGCCGACCTGACCGAGGGCGGCGTGGCCGTGCATGAGGTGCGGGCCATGGTGGTGCTGACCGTCGCCGGTGTGGTGCTGGCACAGATGGAGGGCCGCGAGTTCAGCGGCACCTTCGTGGACATGCCAGACCACGAGGTGCGCTATCTGGCCGACAGCATCGAGCAGGCGAGGGCTGCCGGGGACGTGGACGCCATGGCCACCGCGCTGTTCGTGGTCGACAAGGTCCTGAACGCTCTGGCCATCGGGGCCGACCCGCGGGCGATGCGCGACAGGCACGACAATCCGCTGTGGAAGACGGTGGCGTGGCTGACGGCGGCCACGTGGATGGAGGCCGGCCTCGGGGTGGATCTGGTGTCGTCGGACGACTACTCGGCGCCCGACGACATCTCGCAGCTGGGCCTCGGCCTCGACGGACCCGACGACAGCTAGCAGCACAGCTAGCATTGGTGGCACACGACATCGAGGAGATGAACCTGTGTCCGACCAAGTGCAGATGAACGTGAGGGTGCCGCGCCACGTGCGCGACGCCGCCCGCAGAGCCGCCGACGCCCAGGGGACCACCGTGCAGGAGTTCACCGCCGACGCGTTGGCGGAGAGGTCGGTGCAGGAGCCCGGCCCCGGCCGCCTGTCCGAGATGCTCGCCCAGCGGATCGAGGAACAGGAGGCCGAGCTGGACGCTCTGTACCGCACCGTCGCCGAGCGGGTGGAGGCCGAGGGCGGCGACTCCGACCCGCTCACCGCCGACGAGGCCGACCGCGCCGACGAGTTGCGCAGCAACATCGACGCCTGCCGGGCCCGGCAGAAGCAGATCGCCGCCGACTTCGGTTCGCGCACCGGGCCTCCGCCCCCTCCGTCGACTCGGCCGCATCCCGCGGCGCCGGCGCCGAGGGACAGCCACCCCGTTGAGGAGGCCAGACTCAGCCGGTACGTCGCGGTGGCGTCGGCGGGCCGCGGCGTGATCGAGGGCGCCGAGGCCGAACTGAACCAGGAGCTCGGGCTGCCGTCGACGGGGCCGCAGGGTGGAGTGGTCATTCCCGCGGTGGTGGTGGCCGCATCCGCGGCGGGCCGGGCCCGGCTGTCCCGCGCCCCCGAGTTGGCGGACTTGTCCCCCGCCGAGCGCGCCAGAGCCATCGACGAGGCGCTGCGCAGCACCGGCGGAGCTGACCGTGCAGTGACAACCACCCAGTCCGCTTCGCCGTCGACGGCGTCTCTCGCCGGGCGGGTGTTCGCCCCGTCCGCGGTGGCGGAACTGGGCGTGACTCCGGTCATGGCCACCTTCGGGCAGCGCGAGATCGACGTGATCTCTGCCGGCAGTACCCCGGCATGGCAGAGCGAGAGCCCGTCCGACGAGTACACGCCGGCGGCGGCGACGTTGGACACGACGACGATGTCGATGACCCGGCTGATCGCCGCCTACGACTTGAGCCAGGAGCTGCAGGTCAGGTTGGGCGGCGGCCTCGCCGACGGCATGGACATCGACTCGGCGCTCAGCATGGACATGATGGCAGCGACCGACGACGTGGTTCACGGGACCGTCATCAACGGCAGCGGCACCGCCCCCGTTCCCGAGGGCATCTGGGCGGCGGCACCGCCCTCGACCGAGCCCGACGACCCCGCCGCCAAGTCCACCGCCGCGCAGATCGCCGCCCTGTTCAGCGGCGCCTACGACGGCGTCTACGCCGGGCAGCCGTCCGACGTGAAGTTGATCACCAGCCCCGGCGCGTTGGGCGCCCTGTCGGCTCTGGTGTGGGATACCGGCTCCGGGGTGAGCATCGTCGAGTGGGCCGCCAGGAACTTCGGCGGGATCGTCGCCAGTTCCAAGATCGGCGTCGACAAGAACGGCTCCGACCTGGTCGCCAACGGCGTCTTCGCCCTGGGGGTGATGGGCCGCGAGTTCGACTCGGCGCTCGCCACGTGGAACGCCTACGAGCTCGTCCGCGACTACACCACCGACGTCCGGAAGGGCCTCATCCGGTTGACGCAGACAACCGGGATGGCGTTCGCCGTGTTGCGGACTGGCGCGTTCACCAGGAACGCGAAGGTCCGCTACTGAGGTGGCTGCACCTGCGGCGGCTCGGGCCCGGCGAGGCCCCGACGGGCAGCTGGTGGTCGAGGGCGTTG
>WTFV01000155.1:0-94270 GCA_011523845.1 Acidobacteriota bacterium
GCATGAACTGGCATCAGCAGACACACTGGCGAATCCTGGTCGCCCTCGGGCTGGGCATCGTCTACGGCATCGTCGCGGCGCTCGCCGGTTGGGGCGCGTTCACGGGCGACTGGATCGCGCCCTTCGGCACGATCTTCATGCGCCTGCTGCTCCTCATCGCCGTGCCCCTGGTGCTGGCCTCGCTCGTCACCGGCGTGGCGTCGCTGGCGGACCTGCAGAAGCTGTCCCGGATCGGCGGCAAGACGATAGCCATCTATCTGGGCACAACGCTCGTGGCCCTCCTCATCGGCCTCGTCCTGGTCAACTTCATTCAGCCGGGAGCGTCGATACCGGAGAGTCTGCGCGCGAGCCTGCAGGAGACCTATCAGGACGACCTCGACGACCGGCAGGCCGCCATCGATCAGGCCATGGAGGCGGGGCCGCTGCAGCCGCTCGTCGACATGGTGCCGGAGAACATTCTCGGCGCGGCGACGAACAACCGGGCCATGCTCAGCGTCGTCTTCGTGGCGTTCCTCTTCGGCGTGGCGCTGATGCAGCTTCCGCGCGCGCGTGCGCAGCCGCTTCTGGATCTGTTCGAGAGCCTCAACGCCGCCATCATCGCCATCGTCGGTCTGATCCTGCGGGTCGCGCCCATCGGGGTCTTCTCGCTGATCGCCGGTACCATAACGACGGTGGCGGGCGACGACCCGGCCGACGTGGCGCAGCTTCTCGGCGCGCTGGGCCTCTACTGCATTACGGTGCTGGTCGGCTTGGCCATCCACGCCTTCCTGACCTATCCGATCCTGCTGCGGTTCTTCACGCCGATCACGCCGGTGCGCTTCCTGCGCGGCATCGTGCCTGCGCAACTGGTGGCCTTCTCGACGTCGTCGAGCGCGGCCACTCTGCCGGTGACGATGGAGAAGGCCGAGCACGACCTGGGAGTCTCGGAGGAGGTCGCCTCGTTCGCGCTCCCGCTCGGCGCCACCATCAACATGGACGGCACGGCGGTCTACATGTCGGTGGCGGCGGTGTTCATCGCACAGACGCTCGGCATTCCGCTCGACGTCGGGGCGCAGGTGACCATCGTCTTCACCGCGATGCTGGCGTCCATCGGGACCGCCGCGGTGCCGAGCGCCGGCATCGTGATGCTGGTCATCGTGCTCGAGGCGATCGGCGTTCCCCCCGCCGGCATCGCGCTGATCTTCGGCGTGGACCGGATTCTCGACATGTGCCGGACGGCGACGAACATAACCGGCGACGCGGCGGTGGCGACCGTGGTGGCGGCGAGCGAGGGGCAGTTGAGCCCGACCGCGCTGAACGGCCTCGAAGGCGCGGCGCCCGGCGGGGCGGCGGCGGGGGCGGGATCATGACGCCGACGCGCGGCGACGCCTGGGCGCTGCTTACCGAGTACACGCAGGGCGAGAGCCTGCGCAAGCATGCGCTGGCCGTCGAGGCCGCGGTGCGCGGCTATGCCCGCAGGTTCGGCGAGGACGAGGAAGCGTGGGGCATCGTCGGGCTGATTCACGACTTCGACTACGAGCGCTGGCCCGACGCGGCGGACCATCCGTTTCGCGGCAGCGAGATCCTGCGCGAGCGGGACTGGCCCGATTACATGATCCGCGCCATCCTGTCGCACGCCGACTACAGCGGCGTCCCTCGCGAGTCGCGGCTCGAGCACACGCTGTTCGCCTGCGACGAGCTCGCCGGGTTCATCACCGCGGCCGCCCTCGTGCGGCCCACGAGGAGCGTGCTCGACCTCGAGGCCCGCTCCGTGAAGAAGCGGATGAAGGACAAGGCGTTCGCCCGCGCGGTCAGCCGCGACGACCTGCGGCAGGGGGCGGAGGAGCTGGGCCTGCCGCTCGACGAGCACATCGCCAACGTCATCGGGTTCATGCGGGCGGAAGCGGACGCGCTCGGTCTCCGGGGCTCGCTGTGACGCGCGCCGTGGCCCGCTCGCAGAACCTGTGCATCGCCCGTTCCGTATAGACGTTCGACGTGGACCCGACAACGCAGGACGCGGTCACGGAATTGCGTGCGCCGGATCCGGGTGGGGACGCTCCCCCGGTGGCCCGGCTCGACGCGGTGACGGTCAGCTACGGGCGCCGGCAGGCGCTGCAGGCAGTGGACGCACGTTTCCTGCCGGGCGCGGTCGGGCTGCTGGGCCCGAACGGCGCCGGCAAGAGCACGCTGCTCAAGGCGTTGCTCGGTTTCGTCCGGCCGGACCGCGGCCGGCTGCGCGTGCTCGACATGGACGTGGTGGAGCAGCCGCTCGAGATCCGCGCGAGAATCGGCTACATGCCGGAATCCGACGCGCACATCCCGGGCGTCAATGCGGTCACGTTCGTCGCCTACTGCGGCCGGCTCTCCGGTCTGCCCCCCGCCGACGCCATGCAGCGCGCACACGCCGTGCTGCAATACGTGGGACTCGGCGAGGCCCGCTACCGCGCGGTCGACACCTACTCCACCGGCATGAAGCAGCGCATCAAGCTGGCCCAGGCGCTGGTTCACGATCCGGACCTGTTGTTCCTCGACGAGCCGACCAACGGCATGGACCCGCGGGGCCGGGAGGAGATGCTGGCTCTCGTCCGCGACCTCGCCGGCCGCAAGGGGGTCAACGTGATCCTGTCCTCGCACGTACTGCCCGACGTGGAGGAGACGTGCGACCGGGTCATCGTGCTGCACCAGGGGCGCGTAGTCGCCCAGGGGCCGATCGCCGAGCTGAAGGGGAGCAGCCGCCACGCTTTCGAGATTCGCGTCAAGGGCGACGTGGAGCGGTTCCTCGCCGGGCTCCGTGACGCGGGCGTCGAGTGCCACGCGACGGACGAGGACGTCATGCGCGTGCTGATCGCCGGAGACCGGGGGGCGCGGGACCTGTTCGCCCTGGCGGCCCGGTGCGGCGTGCAGGTGCGCCACCTGCAGCCCAGCGTGCAGACCCTGGAGGATGTCTTCGCGCAGGCGGTCGGCGAGTCCTGATGCCCATCCACGATCACGGCTATGCGCGCTACGCAGGGGTCCGGACGCAGCCCGGCCGGGCCTGGGCGGTCATCGCCGGCGCCGGCATCGGGAGGATGCTCTCCGCGCGCCCGTTCCTGCTCGTTCTGCTGTTCGCGTGGCTGCAGTTCTTCGTTCGCGCGGTGATGTTCTACCTGGCCGCCAACGTGCCGCAGGCGGACGTGATTGCGCCTTCACCGGCGACCTTCCGGGACTTCTTCGACGACCAGGGGTTCTTCGTCTTCGTCGTGGCGGTCTATGCGGGCGCCGGGTCGATCGCCAACGACCGGCGGGCGAACGCGCTGCAGATATACCTGTCCAAGCCGCTGACGCGCGTCGAGTACATCGGGGGCAAGCTGGCCGTGGTGATGGCGTTCCTGGCCTTGGTGACCTGGGCGCCGGCGCTGCTGCTGCTGGTCATGCAGACGATGTTCACCGGAAGCCTGTCGTTCGTGCGGGAGCACGCGTTCCTGGTTCCCGCCATTACTCTCTTTGCGTTCCTCCAGGTGCTGGTGGCATCGATCACGATGCTGGCGTTGTCGTCCCTGTCGACGAGCGCCCGGTACGTCGGCATGCTCTACGCGGGTGCGGTGATCTTCTCCGAGGCGGTGTTCCAGACGCTGCGGGGGGTCACCGGCGGCGGCACGGGCCTGTCGTGGGTGTCGTTCAGCGCGAGCCTGGCGCAGGTGGGGGACGTCATCTTTCGGGTCGAGCCGCGCTACGACACGCCGTGGGGCGTGTCCCTGCTGGCCGTCGCTCTCGTCATCGCGCTCTCCGCCTGGGTGCTCGCCCGCCGCGTGCGGGGCGTGGAGATCGTCGCGTGAGCCCGCCGGTCATCGCCGCCCACGGGGTGTCCAAGTGGTACGGGCAGGTGATTGGTCTGAACAACGTGACCGTTTCCATCCCGCCGGGGATCAGCGGTCTGCTCGGGCCCAACGGCGCGGGCAAGTCGACGTTGCTGAAGCTCGTCAGCGGGCAGCTCAAGCCGAGCCAGGGGCACGTGCAGGTGCTCGGCGAGCCGATCTGGGGCAACCCGAAGGCGTACCGCCGCATCGGCTACTGTCCGGATCACGACGGGTTCTACGAGCGCATGACCGGACGCGACTGGTTGACGGCGCTGCTCGGTCTGGGCGGGTTCGACGACGATCGGGCGGCCCGCGCCGCGGCGAGGGCGCTCGATACGGTCGGTCTGACGGACGCCGCCGACAGGAAGATCGGCGGCTACAGCAAGGGCATGCGGCAGCGAATCAAGCTGGCGCAGGCCATCGCGCACGACCCGGAGCTGCTGGTGCTCGACGAGCCGCTCGCCGGGCTGGATCCGCTCGGGCGGCGGCGCGTGATCGACGTGATCCGGGCGTGGGGCCGCGAAGGGCGCAGCGTCGTCGTGTCGAGCCACGTCCTGCACGAGATCGAGCTGATGACGTCGAACATCCTGCTGCTGAACAACGGGCGCATCCTGGCCGAAGGAAACGTCCACCAGATTCGCGACCTCATCGATGAACATCCGCACACCGTGCGCATCACCGCCGACGATCCCCGCCGGCTGGCGCGGCGCCTGCTCGGCTATTCGCATGTCATCGCCATGCAGTTGCAGGACGGCGCCGTGATCGCCCAGACCAACCGTCCGGACGTGTTCTACACGGAGCTGACGGCGCTGGCGGCCGGCGACGAGGTCGGGGCGGTTCGGGAGGTGACCTCTCCGGACGACAATCTGCACGCGGTCTTCTCCTACCTGGTGAACCAGTGATGGTCGATGCGAACGCCCGGCCCGCGTTCGGGCGCGCCGCCCTGCGCGTGTTCGATCTCGGTCTCGGCCAGATGCTGTGGTCGCGGCGGACCGTCTTCATGGCCCTGATCGCGGGCGGGCCGGTCCTGATTGCGGCGCTGCTGCGCGCGCTCGCCTCGCTGCCGACGTTCGATGCAGGGGCGGGCCAGATTGGCGGACGCGCCGTGAGCCTGGACGGACCGGACATCTTCGGCCTCATGATCTGGACCTTCTACCTCCGCTTCACGGTGCCGGTGCTCGGCGTGTTCTACGGCACGGCGTTGATCGCGGACGAGGTCGAGGACCGGACCATCACGTACCTGTTCACCCGTCCCGTGGCGCGCGGCGCGGTGCTTGCCGGCAAGTACCTGGCCTACCTGGCGTGTACGGCGGTCGTGGTCCTGCCGTCGGTGACGATCGTCTATTTCCTGGTCGTACCGCTGCTGGGTGGGAGCATCGGCCGCAACTTTCCGGCCCTGCTGGTCGATCTCGGCCTGATCGGAGCGGGGCTCGCCGTCTACGGAGCGGTATTCGCGCTCGTCGGCGCCTGGTTCCGGCGCTCTCTCCTGACGGGGCTCGTCTTCGTCTTCGGCTGGGAGCCGCTGGTGGTCGTGCTCCCGGGGTACATGAAGTACCTGAGCGTGGCGTACTACCTCCAGGGGCTGGCGCCGCATGCCATGCCGCAGGGCGATGCGCTGAGCGTCATCCAGGCGCTGCTCACCTCCGTGCAGACGCCGCTGGCCACGTGGGTGAACCTGGCGGCGCTCGCTCTCATCTGGACGGTCGCCCTGGCGGCGGCGATGCGCGCGGTCGAGCGGCGCGAGTTCGTCCTCGGACAGTAGTCGCCAGGGCGCGATCGGGAAGCGTCCGATGCGCGGGGCGGACGCCCCGCGGAACTTTTGACCGGGCCCGCCGGTATACTGATCGCAGATCATGTCCATGAACCAGCGCACGCGCTATGTCCTGGTCGGCGGCGCCGGCGTGATGGCGGTCGGTCTCGCGGGGGGGCTGGCGGCCTGGGTGAGCAGCAGCCTGCCGTCGCTCGCCCTGGCACAGGAGCGGCCCGACGAGTTGCGGTACGTGCCGCCGGAGGCGACGATTCTCTCCTTCGCCAACGTGCGCGAGGTGATGGACTCGGATCTGCGGCGGCGTCTGCGCGAGATCCAGCCGGAGCTGGACGGCCAGCGCGAGTTCCAGGAGCGGACCGGGATCGACATCGAGCGGGACATCGACTACGTCGTCGGCGGCCTCGTGCCGGACGGTTCCGACGACACGACCGGCATCGCGATCCTGGCCGGGCGCTTCGACACCGAGCGGCTCGAAGCGCTGGCGCTCCAGCACGGCGGCGCCGCCTCCGACTACCAGGGGCGCCGTCTGATCACGATCGGCGACGAGTCGGCGGCGATGGCGTTTCTCGAGTCGGGGGTGATCGCGATCGGTTCGGAGGCGCTCGTCAAGCGGACCATCGACCTGCCGTCGAGCGGCGGTGGCGTCGACGCGGACGATTCGTTGATGGGCCTGCTCCGTCACGTGGACAGCGGCAGCACCGCGTGGACCGTCGGCCGGCTCGACAATCCGGGCGGCGGCGAGTGGCTTCCGGATCAGGTGGAGTCACAGGTCTCGCAGGTCGCGGCGTTCGCGATCGGCGCCCGTGTCAACGGCGGCGTGAGCGGGAGGTTGACGGCGGAGGCGCGGGACGAGGAGACCGGGCGCAATCTGCGGGACCTGCTGCAGGGGCTCCTGGCTCTCGCCCGCCTGCAGATGGGTTCGCGCCCGGAACTGCGCGGCCTGCTCGATTCGTTGCGTCTGACATCCGCCGGCGCCAACGTCACGCTGGCGTTCGACCTGCCCGCCGACGCGGTGCTGGAGCTCCTGCCCGACCGACCCGACGCGAATGCCGCGAACGCTCCGTAGCAGGGGCGGGCGCTCGACGCCTGGGTCTACCTCTACAACCGGTCGGTCGCGGCGGCCGAACGGGTGCCGGACGGCGACTACCGCCGGCACGCCGCGCGCCGGGGCTTCGCGGGCGCTTTGTTATGATCTGGGCTTTGCGCGCGCCGGCGGGCAGCGCGCGGGCATCGCATGGCCTACGAAACCATCGGCGTCGTCGGGTGCGGACTCATGGGCTCGGGCATCGCGCAGGTGTCGGCGCAGGCCGGTTACCGCACGATCGTGCGCGAGGTGGACGACGATACGGTCGCCGCCGGCATCGGCCGGGTCGAGTCGTTCCTGGCGGCCGGCGTCGAGCGGGGCCGGGTTGCGGCTGACGACCGGGACAGGGCCTTGGCCAATCTCAGCGGCACGAGCCGCCTCGAAGACCTGGCGGACTGCGATCTGATAATCGAAGCGATCGTCGAGAACGTCGACGCGAAGCGGGAGGTGTTCGCGACGCTGGACGAGGTGGTGGGGGCGGACACCGTCTTCGCGAGCAACACGTCGTCGCTGTGCATCACGGAGCTGGCCTCGGCGACCCGGCGGCCGGAGCGGTTCATCGGGTTGCACTTCTTCAGTCCGGTGCCGATCATGCGGCTGGTCGAGGTCATTCGCGGCCTCGCCACCAGCGACGAGACCTGCGAGAACGTGTGCGCGTTCGGCCGCAGCGTCGGGAAGGATCCGGTGACGGCGCCGGATCGGCCGGGGTTCATCGCGAACCGGCTCCTCATTCCGTACCTGCTCGATGCGATCCGCGCGCACGAGGAGGGAGTCGGAACCATCGAGGACATCGACAAGACGATGTCCCTGGGTTGCGGTTATCCGATGGGCCCGTTCACGCTTCTCGACTTCGTGGGACTCGACACGACGTGCTACATCGCCGGCATCATGTACGACGAGTTCAAGGATCCGCGGTACGCGCCCCCGCCGCTGCTGAAGCGGATGGTCATCGCCGGCCGCCACGGGCGCAAGACCGGCCGGGGCTTCTACACGTACTGATGTCGGTACCGATGAACGAGGAACGCGTGATGGCGGCGGTGGAGACGCTGCTGGCCGAGGTGGGCGAGGATCCGACCCGCGAAGGGCTGGCGCGTACGCCGGCCCGCGTGGCCGAGGCGCTCAGGTTCCTGACCAGCGGCTACGGGCAGGACATCGAAGCGGTGCTGAACAACGCGCTCTTCACGGTCGAATGCAGCGAGATGGTGATCGTGAGAGACATCGACTTCTACAGCCTGTGCGAGCATCACCTGCTGCCGTTCTTCGGCAAGTGCCATATCGCCTACCTGCCGCGCGATCGGGTCGTGGGACTGAGCAAGATCCCTCGTCTCGTGGACGTGTTCAGCCGGCGGCTGCAGATCCAGGAGCGCTTGACCAACCAGATCGCGGAGATCATTTCGGACACGCTCGATCCGCTCGGCGTCGGCGTCGTCATCGAGGCGACTCACCTGTGCATGCTGATGCGGGGGGTCGAGAAGCAGAACGCGTTCGCGCTCACGAGCGCCATGCGCGGCGCGTTCCGCACGGACGCCCGGACGCGGATGGAGTTCCTCGAGTTGCTCAAGCTGCGCGGCAACATGCGCGCCGCGCTCGATCCGGCCCGCATCATGGCCGGAGCCGGGGAGGTGGCGCCGACATGAGACGGTTGCGCATCCCGTGGTGGTCGCGGCCCGCGGCGGTCGTCCTGTTCGCGGGCCTGGCGCCGGCGACGGCCGGCGGTCAGCCCAGCCTCGTCGAATCGGTCGAGGTACGCTGCCCGTCGGTTCTCGGCATCGGGGTCGAGACGGATCTCGTCTTCTGCGATGTCCTCGCGCAGCAGGATCCGGCGCTGGGCGTCATCGTCGTCCTCCCGCCGCGCCGGGGGGAGGCGACGCTTTCGTTCAACCTGCATAATCGCCACACGTATTCCGAGGACGACGTCGAGCGCAGCCGCGCCTACGCCCGCTATCTCGCCGAGGTGGCGGTCGCGTCGCCGGCCGGGGACGTCATCGGCAGGCGCTACGTGCTCAACGAGTTCCGGACGGCGGACGATCTGTTCGATCGCGTCGGCGGGGGCGCGGGTCCCGAAGGGCTCAAGGCGGTCGCGCCGACCGGCGCGGAGCGGGTCTTCGTGACGATTCCGGCCGATCTGGAGCAGGTCGTCATCGTGGGGCAGACCCTGGAGCTGACCGGCATCGACGGGAACCTGGAACGCATCTGGTCGCCGGGCCGGCCGGTGGCGGTCATCAGCGAAGTGCAACTCGAGTACACGGCCCGCTAGGAGTCTGCGCCGCAGAACGCAGCGGAGCGAAGTGCTGCGGCGCAGGGTCATGGAGCGGGGGAGATGGGCCGAAACGCCGAGTCAGCGAGGCGTTTCGGGGCGCTGGAAACATGACGTCAATCCACGATCTCATCATCGTCGGGGGCGGGCCGGCCGGTCTGGCCGCCGCAATCGCCGCCAAGCGTGCCGGCCTCGACTTTCGCACCTTCGAGAAGGGTGTGCTGGTCAACTCGCTGTTCCATTTCCCTCCCCAGATGGTCTTCTTCACGACGCCGGATCTGCTCGAGATCGGCGGCCTGCCGTTCGTCACGCCGCACGGCAAGCCGACGCGCGACGAGACGCTGCGCTACTACCGGCGCGTCGTCGACACGTATGACCTCGCCATCGACTTCGGCCATGCGGTGACTGCCGTCCGACGCGGAGACGATGATGTCTTCACCGTCCGGACGGCCCACGACGCCCACGGCATGCAGACGTGGCGCGCCCGGACCGTGGTCATCGCCAGCGGCTGCTACGACCATCCCAACCAGCTCGGGGTGCCGGGCGAGGATCTGCCGCACGTCTCCCACTACTACACGGAGCCGCACGAGTTCTACCGCAAGCCGGTGGTCGTGGTCGGCGGCAAGAACTCCGCGGCCGAGGCGGCCCTCGACCTCTACCGGAGCGGGGCGCACGTCACCCTCGTGCACCGGCGGGCCGAGCTGGGCGCGTCCATCAAGTACTGGGTCAAGCCGGACATCGAGAACCGCATCAAGGAGGGCTCCATCGCGGCGCGCTTCGAGACCCTGGTCGTCGAGATCCGGCCGGGGGAAGTGGTGGTCGAACGGGACGGTGCGCGCGAGATTCTCCCGGCGGAAGGCGTCTTCCTGCTGACCGGCTACCTGGCCGACCTCGATTTTCTGCGCGGGGCGGGCATTCAGGTCGCGTCGAACAACGTGCCGCGGCACGATCCGGAGACGTTCGAGACCAACGTGCCCGGCCTCTACCTGGCCGGCGCGGTGGTCGCGGGCGCCAACCGGGGCGAGGTGTTCATCGAGAACGGGCGCTTTCACGGCCGCGTCGTGGTCGAGCACATCGCGCACCGGTTGGGCCGCGAGCCGGTCGGAGCGTAGCGCAGCCAAACCCGTCGCCCGGGCGCCGTGTTCGGCCCCAGCCCCCACCGCTCCAGGAGTCTGCGCCGCAGGACTCGCTCCGTTGCGTTCTGCGGCGCAGACTCCTGGTCTCCGCGGTTCGCGGAATCTGCCTACTGCACGCCCGCGCCGGGAAACGACCTGCCGTGCGCCATCAGGCGCATCTCGAGCAGATCGATCAACGCCGCGCACCGTTCGCAGGGATCGTCCTTCTCCAGCAGCGCCTGCCGCTCGATCGGCTCGAACTCCAGGTACTGGGACAGGACGTTCACCAGCTCGGCGTCGGCCATGCCCGGCGGAACCCGGGATGCCGACGCGGCCGGCGCAACCTGTCGATCGAGCAGATTCTCCAGCCGCTTCCGGCCCTCGTGGAGACGGTCGCGCCGCCCGGCAATCGCGCCGTCGGGCATGACCTCGACCGTCGCAATCCGATAGGCCCTCGAGTGGTCCTCGTCCTGGACGCGAAAGCGCTGCAGGCCCCGCAGCACGATGTTGTAGCGCCCGTCGGGAAGTGACGCGACGTGCGTGATGCGGCCCGCGCAACCGATCGGGAAGATGGGAGGGTCGGGACCTGCATGCCGCTGCCAGCCGTTCCGGAGCAGCACCATCCCGATCAGCCGGTCGCCGTCGATTGCGTCGGCGACCATCTCGCGATAGCGCGGCTCGAAGATGTGCAGCGGCAGGAAGACGTGCGGGAAGAGCACGACGTTGGGGAGCGGGAAAATCGGGATCCGGCCGGGCAGGGTCGCCACTCAGTGCACCGTCTTCGTCTTCTTGTCCATGTAGTCCATCAGCACGTAGCGCCCCAACGTGTACGGTGTCGTGAAGTAGGCCTTGCCCCGGCAGACGGCCGCCACGCGTCGCACGAAGCTCACCAGCTCGTAGTCGCGGGCCAGCATGAAGGTGTTGATCATGATGCCGGCGCGCCGGCAGTTGGCCACCTCGGCAAAGGTCTCGCGGATGATCGTCGGGTCGAGCCCGAACGCGTTGCGGTAGATGCGTCCGTCGGCCTGGGTCAGGGCCGAGGGCTTGCCGTCGGTGATCATCACGATCTGCCGCATGTCCTTGCGCTGGCGTTCGAGGATGCGCCGGGCCAGGCGCAGTCCCTCGCGCGTGTTCGTGTAGTACGGCCCGACACGCACGCGCGCGAGTTGCTTGAGCGGTATCTCCTCCGCCGAATCGTGGAACAGGACGGCGTTCAGGGCGTCACCGGGGTACTGGCTGCGGATCAGGTGGGACAGCGCCAGAGCCACCTGCTTGGCCGGCGTGAAGCGGTCCTCGCCGTAGAGGATCATGCTGTGGCTGCAGTCGAGCATGAGCACCGTCGCGCACGAGCTCTGGTACTCGCCCTGCGCGACCATCAGGTCCCGGTACTGCACGTCGATGGCTCCATCCTGTCCGGCCGGCGCCCGCTGCACGGCGTTCAGGATGGTGCCGCTGGCGTCGAGGTTCAGGGTGTCGCCGAACTCGTACGGCTTCGAGGCGCCGCCCGCCTCCACGCCGGTGGCCAGCTCGCACGTATCGTGCCGGCCGACGCTGCTGCGCCCGTGCGACCCGAGCAGGTCGCGCAGGGCCCGGTAGCCGAGAAAATCCAGGCTCTTGTCGGTGACCTGAAAGCGCGCCGGGGAGGTGTCCCGCCCGAAGCCGCCGCCCGTGCCCGACTCGGGTGGGGCATCGGAATCCAGCGAGATGTAGCCCTGTCCGGCCAGTTGACGGATCAGCTCCTGGATGAGCTCCTCCAGTCGGGACTGCCCGCCGGCCTGATCGGCGTCGGCCGGATCGCCGAGCAGGCGCTGGATGGCGTCGTCCGAGAGCAGGCCGCCGTTGAGCAGGGCGTCGAGAATCGCATCGTGCAGGGACTGCAGGCTCCGGTCGTCGTCGTCCCCGTCCGACGGGTCGCCGTAGGGGCTGTCGAAGCCGCTGGACAGGAGCAGGCGGGAGAGCTTCGAGACCAGCTCGTCGAGGTCGATGCCCTCGAGATCCTCACCGGTGTAACGCGTGTAGCGATAGCGCATCCGCCCGCGTCAGTTGTAGTACTTCTTCTTGTTGCCGCGTGGCATCTGCTGCCGGGGATCGAAGTCGGGCACGGACGGTCGAGCGGCCGGCTGCGGCTTCTCGACCGCTTCGTAGCCGCCGCCGTCGCTGCGGCTGATCCTGCGCTGGGCGCAGAGTCCCTCCAGCACGAAGTCGACGGCCGAGGCGACCTGCGACGGCGCGTCGCCGGCCGCGACGCCGGCGTGCGCGGCCAGTTCCAGCAGTCCATGGATCTCCGCGACATCGGCGAGAAAGGCCTCGGACGACGTCGTGTCGCTCTCGTGCAGCGTGCCGCCCATCTCGAACCACTCGACCACCTGGTGCGTGTCGACGCCGTCGTACCAGCCGCCGAAAACGGCCCCGACGGCGGCGCGAATCAGCTCGCGCGCAACGGCGTCGGCCCCGCGCAGCTCGCCCTCGTACTCCAGCTCGAACTTGCCGGTCATCGCCGGCAGCGACGCGTACACGTCGGTGACGCGGGCCGTCGGGGCTTCGTTGGCCGTCAGGGCGCGGCGCTCGGCGTTCGACACCACGTTCTCGATGCACGTGATCGGCATGCGCTGGCTGACTCCCGAGCGGCCGTCGATCTTCTTGTTCGCCCGTGCCTGGAAGGCGATCTCCTCGACCACCTCGCGCACGTAAAGCGGGACGCTCACCTCGGTCGCGGCGCCGCGCGCGACCCATGCCTCCTGCTCGGTGATGGCGATGGCCTCGTGGCGGGTGCGCGGATAGTGCGTCCGGATCTCGGAACCGATCCGATCCTTGAGCGGCGTCACGATCTTGCCCCGGGCCGTGTAGTCCTCGGGGTTGGCGGTGAACGTCATGGCGATGTCCAGCCGCAGGCGCACGGGGTAGCCGCGGATCTGGATGTCGCCCTCCTGCAGGATGTTGAACAGGCCCACCTGGATCTTGCCCGCGAGGTCGGGCAGCTCGTTGATGGCGAAGATGCAGCGGTTGGCGCGCGGCACGAGCCCGTAGTGGACGGTCAGCTCGTCCGAGAGCCGGCGCCCCGCCGCGGCCGCCTTGATGGGATCGATGTCGCCGATCATGTCGGCGATCGTGACGTCCGGCGTCGCGAGCTTCTCGACGTAGCGCATCGAGCGGTCGAGCCAGGCGACGGGCAGGTCGTTTCCCTCTTCCTGGACCCGGGCGCGGCACGCGGGGCAGATCGGCGCGAGCGGATCGTCGTTGATGTCGCAGCCCGGCACCACCGGGATCGCGTCGTCGAGCAGATCCGCCAGCCCCCGGATCAGACGCGTCTTCGCCTGGCCCCGCAGGCCGAGCAGCACGAAGTCGTGCTGCGAGAGGATGGCGTTGGCCACCTGCGGGACGACCGAGTCGTCGTAGCCGACGATGCCGGGAAAGAGCGGCTCGCCGCTCCCCAGCCGGGCCATGAGGTTGTCGCGAAGCTCGCGCTTGACGCTGCGGTGGGGAATCTTGCCCTTGTCGACCGCCCGACGCAGGCTCCCCAGCGAGGTGGGCAGCATGCACCGATCTTACTAGAATCCCCCTGCCCGCCAATCGTCGCCTGCGGCTCGGCTTGCCGCCCGACCGACCCTTGCTGGAAGTCTGCCCCGTTCTACGGCGCAGACTCCCAGGGCCGCCCGCGGCGGCCGGCCATTGCCGCACGGCGCGGCCATCGCTACAATGCGGGTGGAACAGTGGACCGGTGCGCCGACCGTCGGTTGGCGTGCGGTGTCGATACGGCCGGGCCGGTTCGAAACGGGGTGCGCCGACCGTCGGTCGGCGTGCGGTGTCGATACGGCCGGGGCTGGTTCGAAATCCCTGGAGAACCTCGCATGAGCACACTTCCCAAGTATCCCGGCGAGCGGATCACCGCCAACGGCAACCAGCTCGTCTCGTATCACACCGAGGCGCGCATCGCCGACGCGGGGATCTTCTATCCGATCACGCCGTCGACCGAGGGCGGCGAGCTCTACCAGCAGTCCTTCGCGGAGGGGCGCCTGAACGTCTTCGGGCGCAACACGCTGGCCGTCGAGGCCGAGGGCGAGCACGCCGCGCAGGGCGGGGCCATCGCCTACTCGGTGTGCGGGCGCCGCGTGGTCAACTTCACGTCGGGGCAGGGCATCGTCTACGGCATCGAGCAGTACTACCACGCGCCGGGCAAGGCCTCGACGATGGTGGTCGAGGTGGTGGCGCGGGCGCTCACCAAGCACGCCCTGAACGTGCACTGCGGGCACGACGACGTCTACGGGGCGCTCGACGTCGGCTGGATCATCCTGTTCGGCAAGGACGCGCAGCAGGCGGCCGACCAGGCGCTGATTCTGCGCCGCGTCACCGAGCTCAGCCTGACGCCCGGGATGAACGTGCAGGACGGGTTCCTGACGTCGCACCTCGAGCGGACGTTCTACCGCCACGAGTCGGAGCTCATCCGCGAGTTCCTCGGCGCGCCGGACGACGTCATCGAGTGCCCGACCGAGGCGCAGCGCACGCTCTTCGGTCCGACCCGGCGCCGCGTGCCGCGGATGATCGACCTGACCAACCCCGTGCTCCTCGGTCCGGTGCAGAACCAGGAGCACTATATGCAGGGCGTCGTGGCCCGTCGCAACAACTTCGTCGAGCCGATCCTGACGTTCCTCGAAGAGGCCCACACCGAGTTCGGCCGCCTGACCGGCCGCTACTACGGGCTCGTGACGCAGTACAAGGCGGACGACGCCGATACGGTGTTCCTGTCGCTCGGCTCGGCCGCCGAGAACTGCGAGGCGGCGGTCGACCACCTGCGGCAGACCCGCGGCGCGAAGGTCGGATCCGTCCATCTGAACGTCTTCCGGCCGTTCCCGGAGCGCGCGGTGGTCGAGGCGCTGGCCGGCAAGAAGAACGTCATCATCATCGAGCGGACGGACGAGCCGCTGGCCGGCGACAACCCGATGGGGCGCGACACCCGTACGGCGCTGAACAAGGCGCTGAAGCTCCGCGGGCGCCCGGTCGAGGCCGGCTTCCCGGAGGTGACTCCCAGCCGGATGCCGCGGCTGTTCAACGGCATCTACGGGCTGGGGTCGCGCGACTTCCGGCCCGAGCAGATCATCGGGGCCTACGAATACGTCACGAGCGGGCGGGCGCGCACGGACGGCAAGACGGCGGCGGACGGCGAGTCGTTCATGGTGCTCGGGGTCCCGCATCCGTACGAGGTGAAGTCGGACGAGACCCCGTCGCTGCTGCCGGAAGGGGCCATCGCGGTCCGCTTCCACTCCATCGGCGGCTGGGGCGCCATCACCACCGGCAAGAACCTCGGCGCCATCATCGGCGACTTCAACGACTTTCTGTCCGAGCGCAGCACCGACGTCGACGAGTTCGGCCGGCCGAAGGAGGTCATCCACGTCAGCGCCAACCCGAAGTACGGCTCGGAGAAGAAGGGGGCGCCGACCTCCTACTTCCTGGTCGTCGCGCCGGAGCGCATCCGCGTCAACTGCGACCTGCGCCACGTGGGCGTGGTGCTCTGCTGCGACCCGAAGGCCTTCACCCACTGCAACCCGCTCGAGGGCATCTCCGAGGGCGGCGCGTTGATCTGGGAGTCCGACGAGGAGCCCAAGGACGCCTGGGAGCGGCTGCCGCTCTGGGCGCGCTCGCAGATCATCGAACACAGGATCCGGGTCTACACGCTGCCCGGGTTCGACATCGCCCGCAAGGCGACCAACCGGCCGGACCTGCAGCTCCGGATGCAGGGCAACGCGTTCCTCGGCGCCTTCTTCGCCGTCTCTCCGCTGCTCGAGGAGTTCGACATCAGCCGGGAGCAGTTCGAGGAGGTCGTCCACAAGCAGTACAAGAAGAAGTTCGGCCGGCTCGGCGACGCCGTCGTGCAGTCGAACATGGAGGTCATGACGCAGGGCTTCGGCCGGGTGCGCGAGATCCCGATCGGCGAGATCCAGGCGGCCGACCGGTCGACCCTGCGCGGACTGCCGATTCTGCCGCTGGCGGCGATGCCGACCAACGGTGGCGGCGAAGGCTGCGCGACCTGCCGTTCGCACGATCTCCCGGACGGGCAGGACGAGCGGACGCCGGTCACGCAGGTCGCGAGCTTCGACAACGAGTTCCGGTCGGACTACGGCTACGATCAGCCGGCCTCGCCGCTCGCGGCGATGGGGGTGATGGCGGCCGGCAGCGGCGACACGGCGTCGAAATACGTGGCCCGCCGCGAGACCCCGCTCTTCATCGCCGAGAACTGCACGCAGTGCATGGAGTGCATCTCGGTCTGCCCGGACACGGCCTTGCCGAACTGCTCGCAGGACATCGACACGGTCCTCCGGACCGCCATCACGAACTACGTCACCGACGACGGTGAGCGGAGCAGGATGCTCGCGGCCGTACCCGAGATGGAGGAGCAGACGCGCGCGGCGATGAACGAGGCGATCAAGGCGAAGGAGACGATTCCGCTGCCGCAGATCATCCGCGACGTCACGAACGGCCTGAACGGCTTCTCGGAGGCCGCGAAGAGCGAGTTCCTCGGCGTCATCGACAAGCAGCCGCTCGCCTACAACAAGGTGAACGCCATCTTCAAGTCGGCCGAGCGCAAGAACCCGGGCAGCGGCGGGGTCTTCTCGATCTTCGTCTCCGACCTCTGCAAGGGGTGCGCCGCCTGCGTGACCGCGTGCGGCGACCACGAGGCGCTGAAGATGGTGCAGGAGACCGAGCAGGTCAACGCCGACCACGAGACGGGAACCGCGTTCCTCGACCTGCTGCCCGACACCTCGCAGAAGTTCCTCGGCCTCTACAACAACGAGAACCCGACCGACTCGAAGACCGCGACGCTGCGCAACCTGATGATGGTGCGCCGCAACTACGACGCGCTCGTCTCCGGCGACGGCGCCTGCGCCGGGTGCGGCGAGAAGAGCGTGCTGCGCGCCATCGCGGGGGTGACCGAGGCGTACCTGCGGCCGATCTTCCACGAGAAGGCGGAGCGTCTGCGTCGCGCGGCGGACGAGCTGGAGGCCGGAGGGGTCGCCCGTCTCGAGGCGCTGGCCGCCCGCGATCCCGAGCAGCACAAGCTGTTCGTGCGCACCGTGGCCCACGTTCTGATGGGACTCGGGGGCGACACCGACGCCGACACCACGGCCCGGCTCGAGGCGCGCGGACCCATCTCGAACGACGAGGTGATCCGCGTCTTCACCTCCATCATGCGGCAGGAGGCGTTCAACCACCAGGAGCTGCAGGCCCTCGACGGCCGGCTGCCGAACGGCCAGTCGGTCATGGCGATGGCGGCGCACACCGGCTGCAACACGGTCTACGGCTCGACGCCGCCGAACAACCCGCACCCGTATCCCTGGATGAACTCGCTGTTCCAGGACGGGTCGACCATCGGCTGGCTGATTGGCGAGAGCTTCATCATGGAGCACGGGCGCCGGTCCGTCATCCCGGAGCGGCTCGCGACGTGGCTCCTCGAGCGCGACGACGTCATCGACGAGCAGCGCTACTACGAGTTCACCCACTTCTCCGACAACCTGATGACCGACGCGGAGATCAACGAGATGCCGCGGGTCTGGATCGTCGGCGGCGACGGCGGGATGGGGGACATCGGTTACCAGAACGTCTCGAAGATGATTCTGCAGAACCGGCCGAACGTGAAGGCGCTGATGCTCGACACGCAGGTCTACTCGAACACCGGCGGCCAGAACTCCGACTCCACGCCCATGCTCGGCGGCGGCGACATGAACGCGTTCGGCGCGGCCAGCCAGGGCAAGTGCATCGAGAAGAAGACGGTCGCCGAGACGTTCCTCGCCGGCCACGGCTCGCCCTTCGTCGCCCAGGTTTCCATCGCCAACGCGCCCAAGCTGTTCCGCGCCCTGCTCGACGCGCTGGAGTACCGCGGCACCGCGTTCCTGCAGTGCTTCACCACGTGCCAGCCGGAGCACGGCGTCGGCGACGACATGGCTCTCGACCAGGCGCAGCGGGTGCGCGACTCGCGCGGCGCGCCCGAGTTCGTGTTCAACCCGCAGATGGGCGAGACCTACCAGGAAGCGCTCGATCTGAAGGGCAACCCCAACATGCAGGGGGACTGGTACAAGACGAAGTTCAAGGCGACCGGCGAGCCCTACCGCTACACCGTGGCCCACTGGTGCGCGACCGAGGCGCGCTTCCGCAACCACCTCAAGAAGATCAAGGAAGAGGAGGCGGAGAAGCTCATCCCGCTCGAGAACATGCTGGCGCGGCTGACCCAGAACGACGTCGTCCACCGGCGGCACCTCGACCCGGAGCACCGCGCCTACGTGCCGGACTTCGGCGTCTACATCAGGACGCTGCCGGCCAAGGGCAACAAGCCGGTGACGATGAAGATCTCGCGGCAGCTCGTCCTGTTCTGCGTCGAGCGGCGCAAGGCGTGGCGCCTGCTCCAGAGCAAGGTCGGCGTCCAGAACACCGAGTACGCCGCGCAGCGCGCCATCCTGGCCGACGTCGACGCCGGGATCATCCCGAAGGAGGACCTGTTCGCCCGCGCCGAGGAGCTGATGGAGGAGCGCGTGCTCGGGCCGGCGGCGGCGAAGACGGCGTAGCGGCGGAGTCTCCGAAGGGATGGGGCGCTGAAGGCCAGGGGCGATGGCGGGCGGTTGCGGCTCGACGCGCCCTGCTCGTTGCCGGAAGGAACGGTGTTGGATCTCGTCCTCGACGATGAAGGCGACGACCTGGACGCTACCGAGCGCGAGGGCCTTCACGACGCGATTTCCAGTGCCTGGACGGCCGCGAAGGCGGGACGTGTCCGTCCGGCGCAGGAGATCATCGACGCGTTGCGCCGCCGGTGACCGCAGTCGTCGTCGTTTCCGGTGACGTCGAAGTCCAGATCGGCGAGATCGACCGTTGGCGGGAACACCGGCCGGCCGCGCTGGGACCCTTCGTGGAAGAACTGGCAGCCTGCTTCGACTTGCTGGCTACTGCTCCGTACGTCGGTCGACGCTATGCTCATCCTCGATTGCGGGATGTTCGCCGTATGCTTCTACGTTCGACCGGCTACCACGTCTACTACACCGTTCGCGACGAAGCCGTTGTCGTGCTCGCGGTCTGGAGGGCCTCCCGGGGAGCCGGCCCCGATCTGCCCCGGCTGGTCTGATTCCATGCCGTAGTACGGGGTCGGGGCTGGGCGAGCCAGCAGGCGACAGACGGTTTTGTACAAAACGGCCAGCATGCTCAGGACTGTTCTCACGCATGAGTACCGACTATTCAACATCCAGACGGGCCGGAGATGAACTCATCATCAATGAGGCCCAGAGTCAGGTACAGACGTTCTTCGATCAGCTCAAGAACGGCACGCCGAACTACCGGACCGTCGCCAGCCTCGACGGACAGGTGGCACAGGAGTACCGAGGACGGTGCATTCTGGAGCTTCTGCAGAACGCCCACGACGCACTCGCGAACGCCGAACCGGGTGATCCGCGGCGCATCTCGTTCGTACTGAACACCGATCCCGAACCTGTCTTGTACATCGGAAACAGTGGCCGTTCATTCCGCACCGCGGACTTCCATGGAATCTGCCGGCTCGCGCAAAGTCCGAAGGATCCCAACGAGAGCGTTGGGAACAAGGGGCTGGGCTTTCGGAGTGTCCTGGAGATATGTACGGGCCCGGAGATATGGTCCACGGCGTCCGTCGGAAGCGGCACGTCCTTTGTCTTCCGTTTCGACCCCGACGTTGCCCGTGAAGTCGCGGAAGCAGCACGGCAGCTCGAAGAACAGGGCCTCGATGCACGCTCACCGTTCGATCCGGGTCGTCCGCTCGTCGACTGGTCACGGGATCAGTTGAGTCGGTACCTTGAACGCGTATCCAACGAAGAGATCGATGGCCCCGGCGAGGCCAGGGACTTCCTTTCGCCGTACCAGATTCCGCTTCCCATTGCGGGCATGCCGTCCGAAGTGGACGCGCTGTTGAGCGCGGGGCATGTGACCGTCGTCCGGCTGCGTCTGGATGGTGGAAGGGCGGGCTCCTGCGACGAGGCCGTGCAGTCGGTCAAGGACCAATTGCAGGATCTGGATGCCCGGTCGACCATCTTCCTGCATCACCTTGCAACACTCGTCATCGACATAGATGGCGAGCGTCGCATGCTGGAACGCACGGTCGACTCGGATACTGTCCTCCCCGGTTGCCCATGTAGCTGGCGGCAGCGGCTGCGCGTGGCGGGCTCCGGACCGGCGGCTGATGACACGCCGACCCGCCAGTTTCACCTTTGGTCTCACATCGTCGGCGGGCAGGATGATCCGGATCAGAGTGCGCGGATCCGCGCTGTCGTGGAGCACTTGCCGAACCGCTGGCCGGAGGTCTGTCGGGTCTCCGTGGGGGTTGCCGTCGAGGAAGCGCCTACGGCTGCGGCAGGGGTCTTCGTGATCTTTCTGCCGACCGAGATGAAGACCGGAACGGGGGCGTACATCAACGCGCCCTTCTATGGTTCTCTTGACCGCCGCCAGATAAACTTCGACGAGCCCTACAACGAACTGCTTCTCGAATGCGTGCTTGACCTCTGTCTTGACGCCGTCGGTGCATTGGTGTCCCGGAAGCCTGAAGATTGGAGTGCACAGGCGGTGGTCGATCTGCTGTCGTCGACCACGACGGTGGACGGTGAGGATTGGCGCCTGATCGAAGACCTGCAAGATCGTGCGTCGAAGCGGGGCACCCCACTCGGCGATCGTGCGCTGGTTCTCTGCGACGGCGGCTGGTGCGCTCCGGCCGGCGCAAGGGTAATGCCTGACGTTTCGGACGACGACCCGATCGGTCCCGAACGGTGGCGCGAGCACGCTGGGTTCGAGGTCGTGTCGACCGTGCTTGGTGGACGAGGGACCGCTGTCGAAACACTGCTCACGGATCTCGATGGCTCGCCGAACCCGTCGCATCAAGAGTGGCGAGACACCGTCGAGCGGTTGGCGTTGGAGGTCGAGGCGCGCAACATAGACGTTACGTGGGACGCCTTCCTGAACAGTCTCGTCTCCGTGCTTCCGGCGGACCTGCGTGGGGAGCCGAAACCGGATGGTTCGGACCCGCTTGCCGATGCGAGCTTCCTGCCCACTCAGGACGGGGGTCTGGTCAGCGCAGATCCCGATAGCGCCAAGTTGTTCTTCCAGCCCGTGCGGGGAGTTGACGACGCGGCAGATCTAGTGCGAGAGGTTCCCGGTTCTCTGCAGGATCGGATCGCGTTCCTCCATCCGGATGTGCGAACGCACGAACAAGAGGGTTCACGGCGGCGCACTCCCGTTCAGAGGTTCCTTGACGGTCGGTTCGCGTGGGGCTTTCGGAGGGAAGACATCCTCCGGGATGTGGTCATTCCGGCCCTACCTCCGTTGCCGGCTCTTCATGACACCCCTGAAGCTGACCGCTGCTCAGAGATCTTCGCTTGGACGTTGAGGCTTCTCGGCAGCGATGACGCGGATACGTTGCTGCCTCTGATCAGGCGCCTGCCCGTTGCTTGCCACGGCGGTTGGCTTTCGATGGGCGCCGCCGTCTTCGGGCCCGGTTGGCCGGATCGGCTTGGTGACCTCGTCCGATCGCTCGCGGACGAACTGCCCGATCGAGCGGCCAAGCGGCTGCGCAGAACGGCGCTTCTGCCGCCGGACGATCCACGCTGGGGGGGCGTCGTGGAAGATCGGGGCGAACTGCTCGCCCGCGCCGGAGTGGTTGATGGACTTCGGCTGCGGCGAACGCGTTGTCCGCCATCTCATACGCCACACCGGCCTCGTCGAGGCGACGCGCCAGCCAGTTGTGGCGGTTGAAGTAGACCTGCAAGCGAAACGGCGCCCAGGTGGGCACCCGTACGTAGCACAACCCGAAGACCTCGTCGATGAAATAGAAATAGTAGTGCAGGCACTTGCCAGTGCTGGGCTTCAGCGATGTCTGGTGTGTCTTCTTGTCATGCCAGGGACGAAACGACGCACAGGTCTCCATCGCCGAGAAGATGTGCACCAGACCGGGATGATGGCCGCGTTCTTCGAGGATCTCCTTCACCCGCTGTTCCTTGCGGAAGGCTTTGTGCTTGCGAATGAATTCAATCGCAATCCCGGCCTCGGCCGCGAGGCGTTCGGCATTGGTGCGTATGTCATCGCGCAGCGGTTGTGCCCAGAGCGGGTAATCGAACAGCCGGACACCGCGACTGCCGAGATACCCCGCCATGGCTGCGGCATGACCGATATCGGGCAGCGTTCCCGTGATCACGACGCGATCGAAGCAGGAGATGACACCAACAATATCGTCCTGATGACGCTCCACGAATGGGCCGATCGTCATGGTTCCCCCCGGATCGAGACACGCTACGTTCGACCAGTGTACAATGAACTTTGGTTCCGGCTACGCCGGGTTAGGTGGTACGGCGAGCTACGGGGAGCTCTTCGAGCGTCTCAGCAGTCTCACCGACCCAGACGGCCCGCGTGCAAGCAAGGACAGGTTCACGCCGCTGGCCGAAGTACGCCCGACCAGCGGGCGCCGTGGTGGTCGTGGTGGCGGCGGAGGTAAGGGAGGCAAGACATCGCATCTGCACCCCTCGGCCGAACTTCGCGAGCTCGTGGGAATCGTAGGGGAGATCCACGCGTACCGTTTCCTGCGCAAGGAGTTCGGAGAGGACGTGACGTCGGACGCGTGGGTTTCCGAGATCCGACTGAAGGTCCTGCCGCTGGTGGCGGGGGAGCAGGACGACACGAGCGACGGGCACGGCTTCGACTTTCGGTTCCGTTACAACCGGAAGACATGGTGCGTGGAGGTGAAGGCGACCTCGGGAGACGACACGCAGTTCGATCTGGGAAGTACCGAGATCAACGCGGCAACCCGTCTTGCCCGCAAGCGAGGCTGGCGGTGGCGAATCCTGCGGATTCGCAGCGCGCTGTCTGAGCGGCCGGAATTGGATTGGCTTCCCAACCCGTTCGAGGAGGGCTTCGGCAAGCACTTCCGGCTGCGTCGAGGCGGGATGATGGTGTCCTACGCGCATAAGAAGGCCCGGACCGGTTGAGGCGAGGAGGCACAGCGCATGCTTCGACCCCGCGCGGACATGCTGTCGCCGGCGCAACAGCGGCTCTGGCGGGAGTTGGGTGGTACGCCGGATGACTTCGTGCTTTACGGTGGCACAGCGCTCGCCCTGAGGCTCGGTCATCGGCAGTCGATTGACTTCGACTTCTTCTCCTCGGCCCAGGTGGATTCGACTCGACTGTTGCGCGAGGTCTCGTATCTTCAGGGAGCGGAAGTGGTGCAGCGCAGTCTCGATACGTTGACCTGCATCGTGGATCGCGCCGGTCCGGTGCGGGTCTCGTTCTTCGGCGATCTGACCCTACGCCGCGTTGCGGACCCTGATTCCCTCGCGGACCCCCTCGTGAACATCGCGTCGCCGCTGGATCTTGCCGCGATCAAGGCGGAGGTGGTGCAGGTTCGCGCAGCCGCCAAGGACTACCTGGACATCGATGCGCTGATTCACCGCGCCGGCGTTTCCTTGAGTGATGTGCTCGGCGCCGCACGTGCGGTGTTCGGTCCGGCGTTCAACCCCATGCCGACCTTGAAGGCGCTGTGCTTCTTCGCCGACGGACCTGGCCACGCTGCCTCACGACGTGTGCCGGCGCCTGGTCGATGCGGCCTCTGCGGTTGATCCGACGAAGTTGCCGAGCTTCGAGTCTCTGGCCGGTGTCGCACCGGGAGCGTCATGCTGAACCCGGAACCGCCGGCAGAACTGCTGCGCGTTGCAGAACGGATGGTGTGGTTCAAACCGCCGGAGGAGACGCTGGCCGATCCGGTGCTCTTCCTGAGCCACCTGATGACTTACGGCACGGTCGATGACCTCCGCGTGGTGCGGACGCATTTCACCGACGAACAACTGCGCCAGGTTCTGCACGCCGGTCTGCCGGGCGTCTTCGATGCGCGGTCGTGGGCGTACTGGCACGCCGTGCTCGACGTCCGGCCGGTGCCGCCCCTGCCTACGAGGCGTCTGGCAGGCGTGGACGATGCGCAGTTCCCGCCGCGTTGAGCGTTGATGGTTCATGGTTCTCACCGTCGCGGCGGGCCGGTGACCGGCGTCGCGTTCGTGGTAGTGTCGCAGTTTGAATCGTCGGGTAGAGGCTCAGACTGAGGAGATCCGCTCGCACGCAGCTCTTTCAGGACTTGATCAGCGAAGGCTTTGGCTTGCTCTTCGGGAGTCACTTCCGATCATCCTGGATCTCCCGGCTCTCGTGGTCTTCCACCGCGCTCTTCAGGCGGTCGAGGAGCCTGTCCATCTCGCGCCCGAGTGGGGTGTTGTTGAGGTCGTCGGACTCGCGGACGGCTTTCTGTACAGCGGCGAGTTCGGCAGAGGTGGTGAAGACCGAGCCCTTGACGATGAGCACCGTGAGCAGGGCCTCTAGCGCGTTGATTCGTTCGGGTACCGACCCAAAGGTCATCGGAGTCGAGATCGACGGGAGAGGGGGCTCGGACCGCGTTCTCAGTCCAGGGGTATTACTCATGTGAATGCTCTAGGTCCAGCGCGCGCACCCGTTCCGAGAGCCGCTCGATCTCCTTCTGCTGAGCGATGACCATCTCAAGCAGGCGCCGGATGGCCAGCGCGTCGTAGTGCCAGTGGGGGTACACACCCGGCACCACATCGGAGACGCCGGCGCCACGGTTGAGGGGGCCGCGCTTGCCCTCAGCTGATCGGGTGTAGTCTCCGAACGAGCGTAGCCACTCTTCAACAGAGAGTTCACTCAAGACAACTTCGTCGCTCATGGGTCCGCTGCAGGCCGGGATCGGAACCAGTGTACCACCGAGCGATCCGACAAAGCTAGACCCCGAGCCTGCATCCCGCCGCGCCGAGCACGGTGCCTGGAAGGGCAGCTCGGGAGCCGATCCGGACCGCACCGTGATACGCTGAAGGACTGCGCCGCAGAACGGCGCCGGTTCCTGTCGTCCATGCGCGAGCAGCGGCCCGTTAATCCCTTTGTACCCGGTCGCGGCGTGCTGCCGCCCTGTCTGGCCGGCCGGGAGGCCGAACAGCGCGAGTTGATGCGGCTGCTCGCCTACGTCCAGGCGGGGCGGGGGGCGCCGCGGGATGCCGTGGTGTCCGGTCCCCGGGGCAACGGGAAGACCGTGTTGCTGCGGTGGCTGCAGGGCGAGATCGAGACCGACGGAGGAATCGACGTCGTCTGGCGTACGCCGAGCGACCTGCCGGTCCTCGATGCGCTCGCCACGGCCCTGGCGCCGCCGGCTCGCTTTCAGTCGCTGCTCCCGGACAAGTTGTCGGTGTCGATCGGCATCGGACGGCTCGGCTGGGAGCTGGGCGGCGACCCGGGCACGCTGACCGACCTCTTGACGCTGCGTTGCACCCACCGGCCGCTGGTAGTCCTGCTGGATGAGGCGCATACGCTGGACGTGGCGGTAGGACGGGCGTTGCTCAATGCCGGCCAATCCACTGCGGCGACCGCGCCCTTCCTGCTGGTGCTGGCGGGCACTCCCGGCCTGACCTTGCACCTGGACCGGATGTCCGCGACGTTCTGGAACCGCGCCAGGCACATCGGCGTCGGTCTGCTCGACGAGGACGCCGCGGCGGACGCGCTCGTCCGACCGCTCGCCGAGCAGGACCCCGCCATCACGATCGAGCCGGCGGCCCTGCGGCGCGTGCTCGACGAGAGCCAGTGCTATCCGTACTTCCTGCAGCTCTGGGGGGCGGCTCTGTGGGACGCGGCAACGCAAGAAGCCGCGGCGCTGATCGACGAGGCCGTGGTCGCGCAGGCGAGCCGCGCCTTCGAGATCGAGCGGAACGCCTACTACGAGCACCGTCGCGACGAGCTGGAGCGGCAGAACCTGCTGCCGGTCGCCGGCGCGATAGCCGATGCCTTCGCCGGCCGCGCCATGCTCGCCCAGGAGGATCTGAACGGGGTCATCGCCGATGCCCTGGCCCTCGACTCGATCCCCGAGACGGTACAGCGCCGCGACCGGCTGGCCATGGTCGGCTACGTCTGGAAGCCGCCCGGAGCCGGCGATCGATGGCAGCCGGGCATTCCGAGCCTCATGCGCTACCTGCAGTCCCCGGCGGCGGCCGGTGCGGCCACCGACGCGCGAACGTGACCGCCCGATGGTCGTCCCGCGCGCATCCGGACGCCACAAGTCCTGTGCCCGGCATCGGCCCGGCGGCTTCGGGCGACTGCGCGGCGCCCGCTCGGGCCGCGCGCGGGTCAGGGGCTTCCGGCGAGCTCCTCCGCGGTGACGTACCGCGGCTGGATGTCGATCGGCACGTTGCGGAGGCGGTCGAGCACGCGCTGCACCTCCGGGCGCACGACGCCCAGGGTCTCCAGCACGCGGTTCGCCTCGTCGTAATCCCCCTGCGCCTGGATCGTCATCAGCCGGCTCGTCAGCCCCCGCACGGCGTCCCGGATGCGCCCGTGGTCCACGCGGAACCGCCCGTCCGGTCCGACCCGCACCGCGCCGGTGTCGAGAAAGGTGTTGAGCTGGATCGCCACCCCGCGACCGTGCGCCGCGCCGATGCCGAAGCGGATCGAGCGGAACGTCGAGGCGAGGAAGGTCGTGTAGATCGAACGTTCGAGAGAGCGGTCGATGACGCCCTTGTCGATGAGATAGTGAAGCGCCCACAGTCCCGAGACGTCGGCTTTCGCTTCCTCGATGGTGCTGTAGGTCTCCCGCAGGGTCTGGCGCACGGTGGTCTCGCGCCCGTCGACGTCGACGGAGTGGGGTCCGAGTCCGTGCATCAGCTCGTGCATCAGGATGTGGGTGAAGAACGCGTCGAACGAGATGTCGGCCCGCTCGCTGGACGGCAACGCCAGCGCGGCGATCGGCGTCAGCACGTGCTGGAACTTCGCCTCCTGGACGTTCTTCAGCATGACGCGCTTCGAGCCGTGGTCGCGGATGACCCGCTCGTCGTTCGGCAGGTTGAACGCGGCGGTCTGCACGCCGCTGTTGGCGTCGCCGGACGTGAATACGACGTTGACCACGCGGATCGGCGCCAGCGCGCCCAACTCCGGGTCCCGATAGGCGGGGTCGATCGGCAGGTTGTCCTCGAGCTCCTGCAGCTCCGCACCGAAGCGCGCGAGCTGCGCGGTCTCGGCATCGTCGCGGATCGTGACGAAGGCTTCGAACGCCGCCTTGTAGTTGAACCACTCGTCCTCGTACACCTCGTACGGGCCGATGGTGGGTTCGATGGCGCTGTCGAGCTCCATCCATGCCACGTCGCTGTCGTAGTACTCGTTCGACGCGAAGGCGTCCGCACGGGTTCGCAGATAGCGCGCGAGCGTCGGCGCGGCGGTCAGTTCGGCGGCTGCCCGCAGGTGCGCGGCGGCTATGGCGAGCGGCCCCTGGTACTCCAGGCTGTACGGCACGGCCCGCAATGCGCCGTCCGAATCCCGTCGGATGACGGTGAAGAAACCCGTAGCCGCCCGCCGCTCGTCCTCGGAGAGTCCGTCGATCCACGCGGCGACCTCGTCGCGCGTGGCGTCCGGCGGATAGTAGGCGGCGCCCTCCGGCTTGGAGGGCACGCCGGGGATGAACGCCCGGTCCTCCTCGACGCGGGACCAGGGTCCCTTGTTCACGAGGAAGAAGGCGAGTTGCGCGCGACCGACCGCACCACGGTCGCCCTGGAGTGCGAGCAGCAGGGAGGGGTTGCCGGCCCAGACCTGCTCCAGGAACAGCGCGTCCATGACGCGTGCCGCGTCGATTATCCGCGCGAGCGCCGCGCGCTCGGACCGCGGCAGCGAGGAGACGTCGGCGCCGACGTCGACCGGGGCGAACAGGGGCGTCATGGTGGTTCCGAACTGCCGGCCCTGCGCCGGGCTCATGGCGATGAACAACGCGGCGAGGCTGACGGCGACGAGGGCGGTTCTGGTCATCTCCCCCGACCTCCTACAATTAGTGTAGACGAGCACGATGACCGAGGAGACGCAGCTTGCCGTCATCGGCGCCGGTCCGGGCGGCTACACGGCGGCCTTTCTCGCGGCCGATCAGGGACTGCGGGTCACGCTGATCGACGAGGCGCCGCGGCCCGGCGGCGTCTGCCTGTACCGCGGCTGCATGCCGTCGAAGGCCCTGCTGCACGCCGCGAAGGTGATGACCGACGCCCGCGCCGCGGCCGCCTGGGGCGTTTCGTTCGGCGAGCCGACCATCGACGTCGCCAGGCTGCGGGGATGGAAGGACGAGGTCGTCGCCAGGCTGACCGGCGGGCTGGCCCTGCTGTCGAAACAGCGGGAGGTGAGTTTTGCGCAGGGCAGGGCGTCGTTCGAGGACGCGCACACGCTCCGCGTGGCCCCGACGGGTGACGGCGCCGGCGATTCCGCGCGGACGATCGCGTTCGAGCACGCGGTTCTGGCCACCGGCTCGCGTCCGGCCCGCCCCTCCGTGCTCGCCCTCGACGACCCGCGCGTGCTCGACTCGACGCGTGCCCTCGACATCGAACGGGTACCGGCGTCACTGCTCGTGATCGGCGGCGGCTACATAGGACTGGAGCTCGGGACCGTCTACGCTGCTCTCGGAACCGCCGTCACCATCGTCGAGATGGCCGGCAGTCTCCTGCCGGGCGCCGACGCGGATCTCGTGCGGGTACTGGCGCGGCGGGTCGCGAAGGCCGTTCGTGCCGTGCATCCGAGCACGTCGGTGACCCGCCTGGCGGCGCACCCGGACGGCATCGACGCCTCGTTGGAATCAGCCGCCGGAGGGGAGCGGACCGAGCGCTTCGATCAGGTCCTGGTGGCGGTCGGACGGACGCCGAACTCGGAGATCACCGGTCTCGAAAGGACGCGGGTGCAGCGTGACGACCACGGTTTCATCCTGGTCGACGGGCAGCGCCGTACCGCGGAGCCGTCGATCTTCGCCGTCGGCGACGTCGCCGGCGAGCCGCTTCTCGCCCACAAGGCGTTCGCCGAGGCGCGCGTCGCGGTCGATGCAATCGTCGGCAACAGCGCGTCGTACGGCCCGCGCGCGGTGCCCGCGGTCGTCTTCACGGACCCGGAGGTCGCGTGGTGCGGTCTCACGGAAGCGGCTGCCGCTACGGCCGGCCGCGCGGTCAGCGTCGCCAGGTTTCCCTGGGGCGCGTCCGGGCGGGCGCTCACGCTCGACCGACCCGAGGGCGTGACCAAGCTCGTGCTGGATCCGGAATCCGGGCAGGTGCTCGGGGTCGGACTGGTCGGCGCCGGGGCGGGGGAGCTGATCGCCGAGGGGGTCGTCGCGGTGGAGAAGGGGCTCACCGCCGCCGATATCGCCGCGGCCATTCACCCGCATCCCACCGTGTCCGAGACGTTCGCGGAGGCCGCCGAGGTCTTCTTCGGACGCAGTGCGCACGTCTATCGGCCAAGGCGGGGTTGACGGCCCGTGGCAAGAGCCCCGCTGCATTCGAGCGACGATGCATCCCGCGTGGATTGCGTTGCTCCTCGGTCGAACAAGCCCAATGTGTGCTTCCTCGTCGCGCCTTGCCACGCGGGCGCCTCGCCGCTCTCGGTGCGACGCGGGGTCTCATCACGGGCGGTTGAGCCCCTGCCGACCTACCCGCAGTGTCTCCTGCAGGGGGCGATCGCGTCATCCGCGGGTGACGCTCCGGCCACCTGGCGACACCGGGGGACGGCACGCCTCTTGCTCCACTGCCTGGTGCGATTGCCGCCGGCAGAGGCACGGGGATAAGATGGTTGACAGTGCTGTTCGCCAGCCAAGCCTGCCCGACGCGCCGCGAGGTGTTCCATGGTACGCAATAGGTCCGGATGCAGACTCCGATGGCAGTCGACTGCCCTGCTCGTGTTCCTGATCGCGGCGCTGGCGACCCCGGCCGCCGCCCAGCAGTTCGCGTCGTACTACGGCAAGAATCGCGTCAAGTGGGACAAGTTCGACTGGCACATCTACTCGACCGACCACTTCGACATCTACTACTATCCGGAGCTCGAAGAGCACCTCGAGCGGGTGGCGGCCTACGCCGAGAGCGCCTACCAGCAGCTCAGCGCCGACCTGCGCCACGACCTCGCGTTCAGCGTTCCGCTCGTCGTCTTCAAGACGCACAGCGAGTTCGAGCAGCAGAACATCTTTCCGGGAGGCAGCCCCGAGGGAGTCGGCGCGTTCGCCGAGCCGTACCGCAACCGCATCGCGCTGCCGATCGACGAGCCGCCGGACGGGCTCTATCGCCTGATCACGCACGAGCTGACCCACATCTTCGAGTTCGACATCATCCCGCGCTCCATGATCCGGAACACCGTGCCGCTGTGGGTCGACGAGGGTCTCGCCGACTTCATGGCCGGCGTCTGGCGCCCGCTCGACCTCATGCAGGTACGAGACCTGGCGGTCGCCGACATCGTGCCGTCGATGACGGAATTCCAGCGCTACGGCGGCTTCGCGAGCGGCCGCGTCGTCTACAACCTCGGCCACGCCGCCTTCGAGTTCATCGAGGAGCGCTGGGGACTCGAAGGGCTCCGGCAGTTCCTCTTCGCGCTCCGGCGCAACGCGATCGGCGGCGGCGAGGATCCCTACGAGGAGGCGTTCGACCTCGAAGCGGAAGAATGGGACGACGCGTTCAAGACGTATCTGGACGACCGCTTCGAGGCGTTCAGGGACAAGGAGCGCCCGACCGACTACGGGCGCAACCTCGCGCCCGACCCGTTGCGCAGCCGCTATCCGGTGGTCTTCTCGCTCGAAGCGTCGCCCTCCGGCGAAGTGATCGCGGCGATGGCGGTCAACCGCAAGGACCGCGAGGCGGACATCGTGCTGCTGTCGTCCCGCACCGGCGAGGTCATCCTGAACCTGACCGAGGGGTTCGACCAGGAGTTCGGGTTCGACTACATCAGCCAGACCGGACTCCGCTGGAACACGGTGCCCTGGATGTCGTGGTCGCCGGACGGCGACCGGCTCGCGTACATCGTGCGCCACGGGAAGGGCAAGGCGCTCGTCGTCCAGAACGTCGTCACCCGCGAGATCGAGGAGCTGATCGACCTCGTCGACACGGTCGACGAGCCGGAATCGCCGGACTTCTCGCCAGACGGACGCACGGTCGTCTTTTCCGCGCTCAATCGCGCCGTGGGCGACATCTACGAGATCGACCTGGAAACGAAGGAAGTCACCAACCTGACCAACAGCGCGCTGGCCGACTACGCGCCGTTCTACTCGCCGGACGGGAGCGCCGTCGTCTATCTGTCACGCGTGAGCGGCAACAACAAGTTGTTCCGCCTCGATCGCGAGACCGGAGAACGCCGGCAACTGACCTTCGGGACGCACGACGAGGCCGGCGGGCAGTTCATCGACGAACGCACCATCGTCTTCGCGTCGACCGCCGTCGATCCGACGCAGCCGATCGATCCCGACACGGCCCGCGACGGCGAGATCTTCAATCTCTGGACGCTCGACCTCGAGAACGGCGCGCTGCACCAGCTCACGGACAACGCCACCGGGGTGGTCAACCCGATCGTCCTCGCGCCGGATGAGGATTCCGACCTCCCACGTATCGGTTTCATCACCTATTTCAAGGCGGAGTACGGCCTGCACACCATCGAGTACGACGAGCCGCTCTATACCGCCGACGCCACCGACTTCGGCGGTCCGGGTCCGCTGATCGATTTCCAGGCGCCGCTGACCCACACCCTCAACCCGGCCAACTCGCGGCGCAAGGGCCGGTTCGAGAACATGTACATGCAGGGCCGTCCCAACTTCGGCATCGGCCTGACCAACAGCGGCGACGTGCTCGGCGGCACGATGATCAGCTTCGCCGACGTGCTCGGCGACCAGATGTTCAACATCCAGGCGTACTCGATCCAGACCTACCGCACCTACGGCGCATCCTACGTGAACCTGGCCGGGCGACTGCAGTACGCCCTGCAGGGAATATCGTCCGAGCAGTACTTCTACGGCCTCGGGGCGTACTTCGCCCCGAGTCTCGCGTTCCTGAGCCGCGACGACGCCATCGCTACCCGGCGGTCGAACGGCGGGAGCGCCATCGGCATCTACCCGCTCGATCGTTTCCGGCGCATCGAGTTCTCGGGCGGCATCTATAACTTCAAGGAGACGTTCGCCAACGAGGCGCTGCAGGCGCAGTCCGATGCGTTCCAGCAGCAGCAGTTCGGCACCACGCTGTTCCGTGACGGTTCGTTCATGCCGTTCGGCACGCGGTTCATCCAGGAGACCACCGTCTTCCGCGAGTACGGTCCGGTCGCCGGCAACACGCTGATGGCCGGCTACGAGTACGCACCGGGATTCGGCGGCTTCCTGTCGCGGCAGACCGTCGACCTCGACGCCCGCTACTACCTGCGCATCGCCGAGAACGGGGTCCTGGCGTTCCGCGGGCGCGCCTTCAACAGTTGGGGAGACTTTCCCGACTTCGTCTTCTTCGGCGGGCAGTCGGAGATGCGCGGCTACGACTATCTGCACTTCCTCGGCCACAAGGCGTTTCACGGCAACGTGGAGCTGCGGTTCCCGCTGGTCGAGGCGATGGCGACGCCGATCGGCATCCTGGGCGGCATCCGGGGCACGTTCTTCTTCAACATCGGGGCCGCGGCCATCGCCGGGCAGCCGTGGAACCTGTGGTCCACGGGGGAAGAGTGGGTACGGCCCGTGATCGGGTACCGGGCGAACTACCTCGAGAACGTGGAAGGTCGCGCGTCCGAGCCGGTCTTCGGTCCGCCCAGACTGGTCAGCGGGTTCCGGCTCAACAACGCGCGCGCGTCCTACGGTTTCGGCCTGACGACGTTCGCCATCGGCTTCCCGATCCACCTCGATTGGTCGTGGCCGACGCTGTTCAACGAGGACTGGGAAGACACCGTCTTCGCGACCGAGGCGCAGTTCGCCGGCTTCCTGCGCGGCAGCGACTATTTCCGGAAGGCGCGCTTCTCGATCTGGATCGGGTACGACTTCTGAGGCGTTTCGGGGCGCCAGGAAGCTTGCGCCCCAGACGGCACGGAAGTGCGTTCCGAGGCGCCGAGGTCTAGATGATCTCCGCGAGCCGGAGGACGCTGTCCTTCAGGTCCAGGGTCACGCGATAGTCGCCCAGGAACGTGTGGCCGATGATGCCGCCGATGTGGAACCCGAGCAGGGCGCTCGGCCGGTGCAGGTTGAGGACGACGACCGAGAAGTTGTTGAACCGGATGCGGTCGAAGCCGAGATCGACGCCCGGCAGCAGGTATGCGTCGTCGTCCCATCCCGAGGTTCCGTAGACGCGCAGCGGAATATGACGCACCGGCACCATGCCGAGCGCGTTCGCCGTGCTCAGGCTGATAGAGATGACCTCGCCGCCCGTGTCCACGATGAAGCTCTTCTGGACCGAGCCGTTGATGATGCCGCGCACGAGCGCCAGGCGGTGGTAGCGCATCGGAAGCTCGACGTCCGCGGGCGGTTCCGGCGGCAGTTCGCGGGCCACCACGAGGCGGTGATTCTGGTAGTCGACGACCGCCGACATGCCCAGCGCCAGCGGGGAGAAGCTGTTCTCGCTACGGGTCGCGGGGAGGCCCGTCAGGGGAGGGTTCTTGATGAGGGTCGGGACGTTGTCGACGACCAGCGTTCCGATCTCGAGCCGGTCGGCGCGCCCGAGCTCCAGCCCGCGCATGCCGACCCGGCCCACGCCGGCACTCAGCGTATTGGTGATCGGCCGGACACCGACGCGCTGCGCGGTCGCCTGCGACAGCACCATCTGCTCGGCGCCGGTATCGACGACGATGTCCATCTCGCCGCCTCCGTTCACGCGTCCGCGGACGATCACCTTGTCGCGCTCGAGGCGGAACGGAATGGTGTGCACGGTGTCGAGCCGTTCCGGTTCGACGCGGACCGGAACGCGTTCGCCGAACGACCGCAGGAACCGGATCTCGGATCTGGCCCACTCGATCTTCTGGTCCATGCGAGTGCCGGCGAGGCTCTCGACGTACGACTCGAACGCGTCGGCGGCCAGGTCGTAGCGCTGCATGCGCCGGTGGACGGATCCCAGCGTGTGGTAGAAGTCCCCGCGCGGGTCGCCGGCCAGGGCCGCCTGCAGTTCGACCAGCCCTTCCTCGAGCCGGCCTCGCGCCGCGAGGCTGCGGCCGAGCCCGTGGCGGGCCATGGCGCTGCCCGGGTCGGCGGCGAGGACTTCGCGATACACCTGCTCTGCTTCGTTGAAGAGACCGAACGCCCACAACGCGTCGGCGTACAGCGCCCGGTATTCGGAATCGACGGGATCGAGACTGTAGAGGAAATCGGCCTCCTGCTGGGCGCGGCTGAACTCCGCGATGTGCAGCAGCGACTTCAGCAGACCGCCGGACGCACGCAGAAGCTGATCCGGCCGGGCGCCCTGCTTCGCGTTCTCGTAGGCGGACAGCGCCTCCCAGTACCGCTGGTCGCCATAGAGAAGGTCGCCGAGCTGCAGGCGAACCTCGCTGCGTGCCGAATCGGTCGTCGACTCGGCGCCGATGAGGATGGGCGCCGCCACGCAGAACGCCAGCACGACGAACGTTCTCCGGTAACCGATCCGCATGCTCTTCCTCCTCGAGCGGCACAGCCTTGGGGCAGGAGCCGCAAATGACACCTGTCTCGCGCCTGCAACTATGTCCCATCGCCCCGATCAAGACAAGATCAAAGCAGCGCTGCGGCCGGGCGTGCCGAGCGAATGGTCGGGCGCCGCGGACGGTCGCTGCCGCGCGGCTCGCCCGACAATCGTCGCCTGCGGCTCCGATTGCCGCCCGACCGGGCCCTGACCAGGGGGGTAAGCCGTTCTTGCGGCGCAGACTCCTAGCGCGTGTAGTGTTCGATGGGGACGCCGTCGTACATCTCGTCGACGCGCAGGATCTGGGCGTTCCGGCTGTACGTGCCCAGCTCGTAGTCCTCGCTCATGATGAGCGCCTTCACCGGCTTGGTCGGACAGACTTCCGCGCAAAGACCGCAGAACGAGCAGCGCGACAGGTTGAAGTCGAAATAGTCGAGCACCTTGATCTTGTGCCCCGGCTCGCGATGACCGCCGAGGTTGATCAGCTCGTCCGGGCAGGCCTTGGCGCACTGGTCGCACACGATACAGGTCTGTGCGCCGGTTTCGGGCTCGACCTGCAGGCGAAGCACGCCGCGGAACCGGGGCGCCACGGGCCGCCGCTCCTCGGGGTACTGGAACGTGAAGGCCGGCTGCGGGGTGTACTTGAGCGTGACCCAGAGTCCCTTCAGCAGGTCCACCAGGAACACGGTCCGAAAGAACTTGGCCAGAAACAGCACCTCGACCTACCCCCGATCCTCGACGAGGACAGGCTCGGTCTGTCCCGCCATGATCACCCGCTCCTTGCGGAGGATCGTGTTCTCCTTGCGGATCTTGTCCTGCAGCCGCATCAGTCCGTAGAGCAGCGCCTCGGGACGCGGCGGACAGCCCGAGACGTACACGTCGACGGGCACGATCTTGTCGACGCCCTGCAGCACGCTGTAGGTCGGGAAGGGGCCGCCCGCGTTCGAGCAGCTTCCCATGGAGATGACCCACTTCGGCTCGGGCATCTGATCGTACAGCCGCCGCAGCACGGGCGCCATCTTCTTCGTGACGGTGCCGGCCACGATCATCAGGTCGGACTGCCGCGGAGACGCGCGGAACACCTCCGCCCCGAAGCGCGCGATGTCGTAGCGCGACGTCGATGTCGCGATCATCTCGATCGCGCAGCACGCCAGACCGAAGCCCATCGGCCATAGCGAGGACTGCCGCGCCCAATTGAGGACGCGATCGAGATTGGTCGTGATGAAGTTGTCTTCGAAGCGATGATCGATGAGACCCATCTGGATGGATTCCGCTGCCGGCCGCATCAGCGGCCGGCGCTTCGCTCAACCCCGTCTACTTGCCCTCGTACCACTGGGCGTTGGTGTCGATGAAGCTCTCCCACTGTTCCGGAACCTCGTCGTTGGCGAAGATCGCCTCGACGGGACACGCCGGCACGCAGGCGCCGCAGTCGATGCACTCCTCCGGGTGGATGTAGAGCATCGTCTCCGCCTCGAACTCTTCCTCGTCCTTGCGCGGATGGATGCAATCGACGGGACAGACATCGACGCATGCTGTGTCCTTCGTCCCGACGCACGGCTCGCAAATCGAATAGGCCATTTACCTCCTCCGAACTACGCCAACTCAGGATTGCCGCTCACAGAATACAGGCTGGCCGGTCAGGGATCAAGGTGAAGTCGGGTCGTGCCGGCGAGGCGGGACGGGCGGTGGACGCCGTCGAAGCACCCGCGGTACCATCGCCGGCGGCATGTCCGCGGCTGTCCCCGTCACTCTGATTCGCGGTCGACCCGTGCGGGTCGCCGGACCGCGGCTCGGGGGCAAGCCCTCCTGGCTGCGCGTCAGGGCGCCCGGCAGCCCGGGCTACCTGCGGCTCGCCCGGTTGACTCGCGATCTCGCCCTGAACACCGTGTGCCGGGAGGCGAGTTGCCCGAACATCGGAGAGTGCTGGCAGCACGGCACCGCCACGTTCATGATTCTGGGCAGCGTCTGCACGCGGTCGTGCGGCTACTGCAACGTCGTGCACGGCGCCCCGGGCTCGGTGGATCCGACCGAGCCGGACCGCCTCGCGGAGGCTGTCGCCTCCCTCGGTCTCGAGTACGTGGTCGTCACCTCGGTCGACCGCGACGACCTGCCGGACGGGGGCGCCTCGGTCTTCGCCGCCACGATTCGGGCCGTTCGGCGCCGGATGAAGAGCTGCCGCATCGAGGTGCTCATCCCCGACTTCGCGGGCCGCGACCGCGACCTGGAATGCGTGCTCGACGCCGGCCCGGACGTGCTCAACCACAATCTGGAGACGGTCGAGCGTCTCTACCGCACGGCCCGACCCGGCGGTCGCTACCGCCGGGCCCTGCGCCTCCTCGATCGTGCGAGGCGCTACAGGCCGTCGACGCCGACCAAGTCGGGGGTCATGGTGGGACTCGGCGAGTCCCGCGAGGAGATTCTGGCCGCCCTGGCGGATCTGCGGGGCGCCGGCTGCGCCATCCTCACCATCGGCCAGTACCTGCGGCCGTCGGACGCGCATCTGCCCGTCGCGCGCTACTACCACCCCGACGAGTTCGCGGAGCTGAGGGAGCACGCTCTCGGCCTTGGATTCCGGCACGTGGAGTCGGGACCCCTCGTACGGAGCTCCTACCACGCGCACGAGCAGGCGGACGCGCTGGACCGGTGCGTGTCGTGACTTGCGCGGTTCAGGGATGGCCTCGGGGCTGGCGCGGGCGGGGGGCATCCGGCTTGCGGCCGGAGCTTGAGATCACGGGTGGGAAGCGTCAGCGCCCCGAAACGCCTCGCAGGCTCGCCGTCTCGGCCCATCCCCCCCGCTCCAGAAGATAGCGCCGTAGAACTCAACTGCGTTGCGTTCTACGGCGCAATCTCCTAGTCTGGAGATTGGTGAGCAGGTGGCGCTCCGGCCGCCGGATGTCCGACGGAGTCCGGACGTCGCGGGGGCGGCCCGCTGGCGGGCGGCGCGCCGATTCAGCAGGAGTGATCATGACCAGCAGGCGGTGGATCGTGGCGGTCGGCGCGGCGCTCGCTCTCGTCTTCCTGACGCTGCCGGCGGCGCGCGGCGTCACCGTGCTGCCGGTTTCTCCCTTCGAGCGCGGTACGGCCCAGGACGCCCGTTGCGACGCCGACGCCAAGCCGGCGCCGCTCGACTTCACGTTGCGGGACATCGATGGCAACCCGGTGAATCTGGCCGCGCTCAAGGGCAGCGTCATCCTGCTCAACTTCTGGGCCACGTGGTGTGGCCCCTGCAAGATCGAGATCCCGTGGTTCGTCGAGTTCCAGCGGCAGTACAAGGACGACGGGCTCGTCGTGCTCGGCCTCTCCGTCGACGACACGCCCGAGCAGATCCGCCCCTTCGCAGCCGAGTTCCGGGTCAACTATCCGATGCTGGTCGGGCTCGGGCGCGAGGACTTCCAGGAGGCGTACGGCCCGGTGTGGGGGCTTCCCGTCACGTTCTTCATCGATCGTGAAGGGACTCTCTGCCGCACGCACCTGGGCATCGGCACCCGGGAAGAGTTCCAGCGGGACATCGACTCGTTGCTCTAGCAGCGCCGGCACGCGCCCGGAGGCGCGCAACGGAGATTCGGCAGCGAGTGCGCCGCCCGACTGGTGTATCATTCCCCATGCTCAAAGGATTCGAGCACGCTAGGCTTGCGTGCGGGTGCCGCGTCGGCTTTCGGGACGGTGTCGAGGGCAGTCCGGTGACCGTGGTGATCGACCGCAAGGGACCGGCGTGCCGAGTGCCGGTGCACGTGGGCGGGATTCCCGTCTACGACCACCGTGAAGCGCTCCGTCCTCCGACCCGGCTCATCCCGTCCCTCGAGGGCGACTACGAAGAGGAAGGCTAGGGGCGGCTCGATGTCCCGGGTCTCCTCGGAATTCGAGATCGACTGTCCCTGTTGCGGTTCCGGCTTGGTTGTCGATGCCCGCCTGCGCCGTCTGATTTCGCATCGCCAGCCCGCGCGCGCGGACACGCCGGAGCTCGAAGATGCGCAGCGGATACTGGCCGCCGAGGCCGAGCGGCGCGAGGCGATCTTCGAGCAATCGGTTGCCGACGAGAAGGGGCGCAGCGACGTCCTGTCGAGACGCTTCGACGAGGCGCTGAAGCAGGCCCGCGACGAGCCGGTCTCCCGGCCGATGCGCGACTTCGACCTGGACTAGCCTCCCCCTGGGCCCATTTTCGCAGAAAATGCCTCGGTACCGGGTCGGAACCTCCGGTTACAACTACCCGGAGTGGAAGGGTTCCTTCTACCCGGAGCGGTGCTCGCCGAAGAAGATGCTCCCGTACTACGCCGAGCGTCTCGACACGGTCGAGATCAACTACACGTTCTACCGGCTCCCGACCGAGCGGCTGCTCGCCGGCTGGTCCGACGTTACGCCGGCCGGCTTCCGCTTCACGCTGAAGGCGCCGCGCCGCATCACGCACGAGGCGCGTCTGAGCAGGTGCGGCGAGATCACGCGCGCGTTCTGCAGCGCCGCCGAGACGCTCGGCGACAAGCTCGGCGCGTTGCTGTTTCAGTTGCCCCCGTCGTTCCGCAAGAACGTCGACGTGCTGGCGAGCTTCCTCGATACGCTGCCGCCGGGCGTGCGCGCCGCGTTCGAGTTCCGGCACGCGTCCTGGCACGATCCCGTTGTCGTCGAGCTTCTCGCCGCGCGCGAGGCGGCCCTGTGCGTCGCCGACAGCGAGCGGCTGCGCACGCCGGTGCACGTGACCGCCGGCCACGGCTACTTCCGGCTTCGCGATCAGGGTTACGACGACGCCGACCTGGCGCGCTGGGCGGAGACCATCTCCCGCAGCACGGGCAGTTGCACGGACGTGTACGTGTACTTCAAGCACGAGGAACAGGGGGCGGGGCCGAGGTTCGCGCGCCGCTTGCTGGACCACCTCGGCCGGGCCTGAACCGATCCTTCAGGCGAGGTTGCGGAGCGCGAAGTCGACCGCCGTCCGTTCCGCCCAGTAGCCGTCGAAGCCGGGGCCGGGATCCGCATAGAAGCCGCAATGCCCTCCGTGGCGCGTGACCGCGCTGGTGACGCGCGGGTTCGCCTGGACCACGGGGTCCCGGAACTGTTCCGCCGGGACGAACGGATCGTCCTCGGCGCTGAGAATCAGCGTGGGAACGGCGATGCGGTCGACCACCCGCAGGCTGCTGGCCCGGCGATAGTAGTCCGCGGCATCGCGGAATCCGTGATGCGGCGCGGTGAAGGCTTCATCGAACTCGCGGACCGTGCGGATCCGATCTAGCCCGTCGAGGTCGAACAGGCCGGGCAGGGCGCGCGCCTTCCGCCGCATGCGACGCTTCAGGTTGCGCACGAAGTGCCACTGATAGACGGCGTTCTGCCGCCGTTCGAGGGCGTCGACGCAGCGGGCCAGGTCCATGGTCGGCGAGATCGCGCAAACCGACCGCAGCACCCCCGGGGGCGTCGTACCCGCGAGCCGGAGTCCGAGATTGCCGCCGAGCGAGTAACCCGCGACGGCCACGGCGCGCAATCTATCGACCTCCGCCAGCTCACGGAGCACCGCGGCGGGGTCGGCCGACAGCCCCGAGTGATAGAGGCCGCGCGACAGGTGCTCCGTGTCCCCGCAGTTGCGCTGGTTGAGCAGCACCACGTTGAGGCCCGCGGCGAACGCCTTTTCCGCGAGCCCGCGCATGTAGTGCGCCGCGCTCGAGCCTTCGAGCCCGTGCAGGGCCAGCAGCGTCGGGCGCTTCGCAGGGGACGGTTGCCAGTGGCAGTGCGCCAGCACCCGCGCGTCGGCTGCGACGTCGAAGTACCGCCGCACGGGCGTTCCGAGCCGCGGGAAGCGGCGCGGTCGCGCCCACGTGAACAGGGTCATGCGGTGCCCGCCGGCGAGACCGCGGGCCGGGACGAATTCACGGAAGCGGTCGGCGTGCATGGCTGCCGTTTCTGCTGCGGCGAACGAGCCCGAGGAAGCGTCGCTCCCGGGGAGAGGATTCGGCGACGCTGCAGGCCATGAGCGAACCGCAGTCGTCGTCGAGCCGCGAATCGCGACGGGCCATCCGCGTGTGGTCCAGGAGATCGTACACCGCGAACCGACCTTCCCGGTGTGCCGGCGGCAGGGCGATGTCGTGCCCGGTGGTGGTCGAGGTCGTGACGTCCGGCGAGGGCACGCCGCAGGCCGTATGGCATAATGCGCCGCGTGCAATTGCGGGAAGTCAGCGTCGGGTGCTTCGGCGGCGGGACCGGGCTGCCGAGCCTGCTCGGCGGTCTCAAGCAGAACCCGTGGCTGCGGGTGAACGCCGTCGTCACGATGTTCGACAGCGGTGGGAGCTCCGGCCAGCTCCGCGACGAGCTCGGGGTCCTGCCGCCCGGCGACGTGCTCAAGTGCGCCCTGGCCCTCGCCAGGAACGAGAGCGAAGCCCGTCGCCTTCTCCTCTCGCGCCTGCCGGCGCTGGAGAACGGACGGCTCCGCGGGCACACCGGCGGCAACCTGCTGCTGTCGATGATGGAGCAGTACAGCGGCGACTTTCTGGCTGCGGTCGACGGGCTGCGGGCGCTCCTCGACTGCAACGGACGCGTGTTGCCGGTCAGCGTGGAGCAGTCGACGCTGTACGCGGAGTACGAGGACGGCTCACGTGCGGTCAGCGAGGTCGGCGTCGACCGTCAGCAGACCGACGGGCAGTGCATCAGGCGGATCTGGCTGGATCCGGAGCCGAACGTCCACGAAGCAGCGGCCGAGGCCATTCGCGGCTTCGACGCGGTGGTCATCGGGCCCGGCAGCTTCTATACCAGTCTGATGCCGATCCTGCTCGTCCGGGGCGTGGCCGAGGCGGTCCGCTCGACGAAGGGCCCGATCGTGCTCGTGACGAACATCCTGACCGAGGGGCGGGGCATGCAGGGGTTCTCCGTGGGCGAGGCGGTGCGCCGCGTCGGCGACGCCATCGGCCGGCCGGTGGACGTCGCCATAGCCAACAATGCCACGCCGCCGCCGGAGGTGCTTGCGCGTTACGCGGCCGAGCACAAGGAGTTGCTCCCCATAGGGGACATTCCCACCGAGTGCGAGCTGGTCACCGGACACTTCTCGCAGCGTCAGATCGCACGCCATGCACGCCGACGGCTGGCCTATGCCGTCTGGAGCGTACTGGCTCGGCGCCTCCTCCACCAGCCTGCCGCCGTCTCCTGACAGGCGGCGCCGCCCATCAGCCTGCCGCCGGGCCCCGCCCCGGTCTCCGGCCGGAACTCCGCTTGCGCGGGCTTCCTGCGGGCCGTCCGCCCGCTGCGTCGTGGCGCGCGAGAATCTTGCGCGCCGCACGCTCGATCACCTCGCGGGTGAGCGCGGCGGCGCCGCCGTTGCCGCGGGCCGTGGCGGGGCGGCCGGCGATCCAGAGATCGGGCATGTCGGCTGCCAGGATGTCGTCGAAGTCCCCCTCGCTCTTGACGCTCAGGGGGGCGAACTCCGCGATGTCGATCGGGCCCGACCAGAAGTCGGCATGCTTGATGAGCAGCCAGTTGCGGCCGTGCCGGCGCGGCGCCGTCCCGGTCCTGTCCCGCGTGCGCACCAGCGCCCACGAGCCTTTCAGCTTGAAGCCGTCGAGCGAGAACTTCAGGTCGCCCTTTTCCAGGGCCGCGTCGACGTCGTCCACTTCCGGCGTCCACGCGCCGCGGTCCCACAGCATCACGATCCCGGCGCCGTAGCCCTCCGGGATGACCCCCTCGAAATCGCCGTACTCCAGCGGGTGGTCCTCCGTACGCACCGCCATCCGCTTGTCGACGGGCTGCAGGGAAGGTCCCTTCGGGACGGCCCAGGAAAGGAGGACGCCCCGGTATTCCAGCCGCAGGTCGTAGTGCAGATGGCTCGCGAGGTGCTTCTGGACGCAGAAACGGCCGCCGCCGCCGTCCCGGCCCGTCCGGCGCCGCCGCGTCCGGTGCGGCTCGCCCCCGTCCGGTTCGGGGGTCCGCCTGAAGTCGCGCTTGCGCCGGTACTCGTCGAGCGGCATGGACCGCTCATTATGATCCACAATGGCCGGCATGCTCACGGCGGTCATCGTCTACATGTCGGTGCTGGTGCTGGTCGGGGCCTGGCGCAGTCGCAGCGTCCGGACCGGCGACGACTTCCTGGTCGCCGGGCGCCGCCTGCCGGCGCGCGTGCTCGTCTTCACGCTGCTCGCCACCTGGATCGGCTCGGGGAGCCTCTTCGGCGGGGCCGGACTCGGCTACCGCTCGGGATTCTCCGCGCTCTGGCAGTCCGCCGGGGCGTGGGCCGGCATCGCGCTCGTCTACTTCATCGCGCCGCGCGTGCGCCGGATCTCCCAGTACACCGTGCCCGACATTCTCGAGTTGCGGTACGGACCGGCGGCGCGGGTGCTGGGGACGATTACGACGGTGCTGGCCTATGCCACCATCGCGGCCTATCAGTTCCGGGGCGGCGGCCGCCTGCTGGCGCTCGTCGCCGGTGTCGATCCGGGTACCGGGGCGCTGATCACGGCGGTCTTCTGCATTCTCTTCACGTCGCTCGCCGGCATGCTGTCGATCGCCTATCTGGACGTGGGCAACGGGATCGTCATGACCGTCGCGGTGATGTTCGGGGTCGCCTTCCTGATCGGCGACGCGGGCGGGCTGTCGGCGTCGATCGCGGCGCTCGAGCCGCATCAGGTGTCCCTGTTCGGCGACATGGGCGCGCAGGCGGCCTTTGCGCTGTTCCTGCCGACCATGTTCCTGCTGCTCGGCGAAGCGAACATGTACCAGAAGTTCTTCTCGGCGCGCGACGAGCGGGCCGCCCGCCTGGCCGTGGTCGGCTGGATCGCCGGCACGATCGTCGTCGAGACGCTGATCGACTCGATCGGGATCTTCGGCAGCCTGGCGGTCGGCGGGCTGGCTGTGGCGGAGTCGGAGGAGATCGTCATCCGCGTCGCCACCGGCGTGCTGCCGCCCGTGCTCGGGGTGCTGCTGGTATGCGGCGCCGCCGCAATAGTCGTCTCCACCGCGAACAGCTTCCTGCTGACGCCGTCGACGAACCTGATCCGCGACGTCTATCAGCGCTTCGTCAATCCCGGGGTCACCGACCGGCAGGTGGTGCTCTACACGCGCGTGATCGTGGTCGTCGTCGGCGGCCTCGGCTACGTTGCCGGCAACTTCTTTCCGACCATTCTCGCGATGGCGCTCTGGGCGTACACGATGTACGGCGCCGGCATCACTCCCGCCCTGCTCGGCGCGCTGCTGTGGCGACGGGCGACGCGGGCCGGCGGCGTCGCGTCCATCCTGGTCGGCATGCTGACGACGCTCGTCTGGGAGATCGTCGGTCTGGCGCGCGGGGTGGACGGAGTGGCCGCCTATCCCTTCGGCTGGCAGACGGCGTACCCGGCGCTCTCGCTGTCCATCGCGACCCTCGTGATCGTCAGTCTCGCGACGCCGCCGCCGACCGACGCGGAGATCGAGTTGCGGCCTGCCGTGCCATGAGAGTCGCCCTCATCGCCACCTACGAGCTGGGGCGCCAGCCCTTCGGCCTGGCGTCGCCCGCGGCCTGGCTGCGCCGCGCCGGCATGGACGTCACCTGTCTCGACCTCTCGCGGCAGCCGTTCGACGCGCGGGTGGCCGGCGCCGACCTCGTCGCGTTTCACCTGCCCATGCACACCGCGACGCGCCTCGCCGTGCCGGTGATCAGGCGGGTCGCGCGTCTGAATCCGGCGGCGCGCCTGTGCGCCTACGGCCTGTATGCGCCCTTGAACGCGGAGCTGCTCCGCTCGATCGGCGTCGAGCACGTGCTCGGTGGGGAGTTCGAGGCGGATCTGGTGCGTCTGGCGACCGGCGTGGCGGACGGCGCAACCGACTTCGTTCCGTTGCCCGGTCTTCCGCGGCTGGACCTGATTCCGCCGTGGCGCGCGGGGCTGCCGCCGCTGGGCGGCTACGCCACGCTGCAGCACGGCGCGGCAAGGAAGGTGGCCGGCTATACCGAGGCGAGCCGCGGCTGCAAGCACGTCTGCCGGCACTGCCCGATCGTCCCGGTCTACGGCGGCCGCTTCCGCGTCGTGGGAACCGACACCGTATTCGCCGACGTCGCGGCACAGGTGGAGCAGGGGGCCGGGCACATCACGTTCGGCGACCCGGATTTCTTCAACGGGGTGGGGCATGCCATGCGGGTGGTCGAGGGGGTCGCGCGGCGGTTCCCCGGTCTGACCTACGACGTCACGATCAAGGTGGAGCACCTGATTGCGCACGCCGACCTGCTGCCGCGGTTGCGCGAGACCGGCTGCCTCTTCGTCACCAGTGCCGTGGAGTCGTTCGACGACGTCGTGCTGCGGCGGCTGGAGAAGGGCCATACGCGCGAGGACACGATCCGCGCCGTGGCGCTCTGTCGCGCCGCCGGCGTGCTGCTGGCGCCGACTTTCGTCGCCTTCACGCCCTGGATGACGGTCGACGGCTATCGCCGGATGCTGGCCGAGATCGAGCGGCTCGACCTCGTCGAGCAGGTGGCGCCGATCCAGCTCACGCTGCGGCTGCTCGTTACCGCCGGCTCCCGCTTGCGCGAGCTGGAGGATCTGAAGGCGCGACTCGGGCCGTTCGATCCCCAGCGACTCGTCTATCCGTGGCGGCATCCGGATCCGCGGGTGGACCGGCTGGCCGAAGACGTCCGGGCGTTGGTCGGACGGCGGCTGACCGCCGGTCGCCGTGAGCTGTTCGACGCGGTGCGAACGCTGGCGCACGACGGACACGCGCCGGCGCCGAGCGAGTCGGACGCCGCCGGACGAACCGAGGTGCCGTACCTGAACGAGCCGTGGTACTGCTGAGCGGAACCGGCTGCCGGGGAGGTGGCCCTGGTATGAGACGCAGCGCGGCGCGCGTGCTGCTCGTCGCCGCCACGACGGGGTACCAGGTACGGTCCTTCGACGCGGCGGCCGAGCGCTTGGGTGTGCTGCTGGTTCTCGCCACCGACCGTTGCCATCGGCTCGACGATCCCTGGCGGGACCGGGCGGTTCCGATCCGGTTCCACGACGAGGCCGGCGCCGTTGGTGCGATTGTCGATACGGCTGCCGCCGGACCGTTCGATGCCGTGCTCGCCGTCGGGGATCGCCCCGCGCTGATCGGAGCCCTTGCGGCGCGGGCCCTCGGGCTCCGCGGAAACCCACCCGCGGCGGTGCGCGCCGCCGGACACAAGGTGAAGACCCGCATGCGCATGCGGTCGGCCGGGCTGCCTGTACCGTGGTTCCGATCGATCCCGTTGGACGCCGACGACGAGGCGCTGTTGCGGCGGGTGGCCTATCCCTGCATCGTCAAGCCGCTCGGAATGGCGGCGAGCCGCGGGGTGATACGGGCCGACACGCCGGCCGAGCTCGTGGCCGCGGCCGAACGGGTGCGCCGGATACTCGCGACGCCGGCGGTTCGCGCCCTCCGCGACCCGGCCAACGACTCGATGGCGGTAGAGGAGTACATAGCGGGTCGCGAGGTTGCGATCGAGGGCGTGATGACGCATGGGGAGCTTCAGGTCCTGGCCATCTTCGACAAGCCCGATCCTCTGGATGGGCCGTTCTTCGAAGAGACGATCTACGTCACGCCCGACCGGCTGTCGACCGCGGAGCGCCGCGAGGTCGTCCGACAGGTGGCTGCCGCGATTCACGCGCTCGGCCTGACGCACGGTCCCGTGCACGCGGAATGCCGTCTCGGTCCGCGCGGGGTCGTCGTGCTCGAGGTGGCCGCGCGGCCGATCGGCGGGCTCTGCTCGCGGGTTCTCCGCTTCGACGGGCCCGACGGGAGCGCTCATGCGCTCGAAGACCTGCTGCTGCAGCACGCTCTGGGCGGGGCGGCCGATCGTTTCCGCCTGCGCCGGGAGGCGGCGGCGGTCATGATGATCCCCGTGCCGGGCGCGGGGATCTACGAGACGGTCGAGGGGCTGGACGCCGCCCGGTCGGCGCCCCGGGTCGAGGAGGTGATCATCACGGCCAAGCCCGGCCAGCGATTCGTGCCCTGGCCGGAGGGGGCGAGCTACCCGGGGTTCATCTTCTCGCGCGCGCGGAGTCCGGAGGACGCCGTCGCCGCCGTGCGCACCGCCCACGAGCTGCTCTCGTTTCGGCTCGCCCGGGATCTCCCGGTCGAGGCCGGCGGATGAACGGGAATGGCCGCGGTGCGGCGCCGGCTATTGCTTTGCCTGCGGTGGGACGTACTCGGGCGGCAACGCCGATCCGTCGCCGAAGAAGAACTCCTCCATCTGCCGCGCAACCAGCTCCTGGGCTTCCTTCTGCCACGGCATCAGACGGTACTCGTTGAGGATCATCTTCATCCGCTCTTCCCAGAGCTTCCACGCCTCCTGCGACACGCTGTCGTAGATCCGCCTCCCGAGCTCTCCGGGCCACGGCGGCTCGTCGAGCCCCGGCATCTCCTTCTGGAACTTGACGCACTCGACGGTGCGTCCTCCGGCAGGCTTGTCGGCCATGTCGATGCTTCCTCTGTTCGCGGCGAGCGGGTCTGCTGTCCTGCTAGTGTACCCGCTTCGGGGTCGCGGGGGCGGTCCAGATGGCGATGTTGCGCCCCCCGAGCTCGGCCGTCACCACGCGGGTGACCTCCACGCGGGCGTCGTTGAAGCAGGCGCCGTCGCCCAGGTCGGTCAGCTCGTCGGACACGAGGGCGTTGGCGGTGCATCCGTTCATCGTGTCTCGCCGCCAGAGGCCCTTGGGGAGGCTGACGACGCCGGGCCTCACGTCCGGGTTGACGTTGATTGCGCAGTGAATCTCGCCCTCGTCGTTGAAGACCCGCGCCACGTCGCCGGTCGACAGGTCGCGCGCCTCGGCGTCGCGCGGGTGAATCTGGAGCCGGACCTGCCGCGTCCGCAACTCCCCGAGCGTGGAAGAGACGGTCTTGTCGCTGGCGGGGGAGATCAGCGCCAGCGGGTAGCGGTCCGGAGCCGGCTCCGGCCGGAAGCGGTAGAGACCGAGTGGAGCCGATTGTTCCAGGGCAGCCGGCAGCAGGTCCACCCGGCCGTCCGGGGTTCGGGGAAAGACGTCGACGAACTGCACCGGCGCAGCAGGCGCGCTGCCGCGGGTGATGCCGCGGCTCAGGAGCTCTTCGCCGGCGTTGTCCGGCAAGGCGCCGGCCACGTGCATCAAGGTGCCGATGTCGCTCTGCAGTTGCTCGTCGATCTCGATGCCGAGCCGCGCCGCGAGGTCGGCGAAGACCTCCACGTTGGGTCGTGACTCGCCGGCCGGTTCGATCACCGGCTGCACGAGCTGTACCGCGCCGTGGCCATAGCTGTGGGCCAGATCGTACTGCTCGAGAAACGTCGTGGCGGGCAGGACGACGTCGGCCCAGCGGGCCGTGTCCGTCATCACCTGGTCGAAGACCACCGTGAACAGGTCGTCGCGCTCGAGGCCGGCCAGCACGCGATTCTGTGCGGGCAGCGTGGCCAGTGGATTGCAGTTGTAGACGATGAGCATCTTGACCGGCGGATCGTCGTACTCGGTCAGCGCGCGGCCGAGCCGATTCATGTTGACGAGGCGCGCGTCCGGCTCGACGGTCTCTATCCAGTCCTCCTTGGACAGCGGCATCGCTCCCGAGCTGCTCATCGAGTAGCCGCCGCCGCGCACGCCGAACTTGCCGCCGACCGCCGGCAGCGCCAGCACCGCCAGGGCCGCGTTGCCGCCGTTCCGGTTGCGCTCCAGGCCCCAGCCGCACCGGATGACGGCGGGAGATGTCTCCGCGTACAGCTCCGCCACTTTCTCGAGCAGCTCGGGATCCACCTCGGCAACGGCGCCGGCGCGCTCGAACGTCCACTCGGCGGCGCGGCGCCGCAGCTCGTCGGCGTTGACCGTCCACTTCGCGAGGAATGCCTCGTCCGCGAAGCCCTGCTCGAAGAGGAAGCGGTGGATCGCCAGCGCGACGACGACGTCCGTGCCGGGCCGCACCGCCAGGTGGATGTCCGCCCGCCTGGCGAGCGCCGTACGGCGCGGATCGATGACGACCACCGTGGCGCCGTCGCGCGCCGCCTGCCGCACGTGGGGCACCAGATGGAAGCCGGACGTGGAGGGATTGGCCCCCCATATCACGATGAGCCGGGCGTGCCGGTAGTCCTCGTTGGCGACGCCCGCGATGCGGCCGTAGAGCGCGGCGGTCGCGGCGGTGGTGGGCGCCGCGCAGACGGTGCGCGCGAGGCGTGAGGTCCCGAAGGAACGGAAGAGGCGGGCGTCGGTCGTATCCTGGGACAGCAGGCCGTTCGAGCCCCCGTAGGACAGTGGGAGAATCGCCTCGGCGCCGAATTGCCTGCGGATCGCGCGCATGCGGCCGGCGACGGTCTCGAGCGCCTGGTCCCAGCCGATCCGGTTGAAGCTCGCCTCGCCTTTCGCCCCGCGCCGCGAGCCCGGGTAGAGCAGGCGTTCCTCGCCGTAGACGCGCCGGTCGAAGCGCCGAACCTTGCTGCAGATGAAGCCGTTGGTGTCGGCCAGGCGAGGCGAATGATCGATCTTCGTGATCCGGCCGCGTTCGAGAGAGATTGCCAGGCTGCAGGTGTCGGGGCAGTCGAGCGGACAGGCGGTCTCCACTGTCGATCGGCCCCAGGTCAGGTCTTCATCGGCGGGCATTCGAGAGTGTACCATGGGGTTTCCGGCGGCCGGCGCGCGCCATGTACCTCTTCCTCGACGAGATCACCCGGCAGGACGACGGCTCTGCGAGACCGGTTCTCGACCGCGTGTCGCTCTACGCGCGGTCGGGTGAGATCGTGTCCGTGGTCGGTCCGGCGGGCGCCGGCAAGTCGGCCCTGCTCAGGTTCGTGGGCAGGCGCTCGGACGGGCGCGACCGCGTGTTCATGGGCTCGGAAGACCGGCGCGAGCCGGGTCGGGCGAAGCCGGGGCTCGTCCGGGGATGGCGCTCCGGCAGCCCGGGCGCTGCCTTTCCGCCGCGGTGGCGCACCGAGGAATGGCGCGGGATTCGGATCCGGCGCTACGCGTTTCCGAACATGGCGCTCGACGGTTCGGACCGGGAGCCGCCCGGCGAATGGTCGGAGGATGCCGACAACGTGCACTTTTCCGTCACGTCCGGGGACGGGACCGAGCGGCGAATCGGCTGGAAGGGCGCCGCCCCGAACCGGGAGGACCTGCCGGACCTGTTGCTCGTGGACGACCTGAGCGATCACCCGGCGTTCACCGCGGCCGCCGCCCGTCGCGCCTTCGTGGGGGATCTGCGCGGCTTGCGTTCGCGGCCTGAGCACCGGACCGTGATTTACGCCACTCGCGACGGCGACGATGCGCTCGCCGTGTCGGATCGCATCGCCGTGCTCGAACGCGGCCGCATCGTACAGTGCGGGACGCCCGCCGACGTGCACGACCGGCCTGCCAGCGAACGGGTGGCGCAGCTCTTCGGTCAGCCGCGGATCAACCTGGTGCCGGCCATCCTCGAGAAGGATGGGCAGGCGCTGCTGGTGGGCAACCGGACCGTATCGCTCGTGGGCCGCATCGCCGAGGAGTTCTGCCGGGACGTCACCGTCGGCATTCGCCCGCAGCATGCGCGGATCGACCGGGAGGGGCCCGGCTGGCATGGCCGTGTGGTCTCCAGGGAGCCGTGCGGCGAACAGTCGCTCGTGACGGTCGCAACCGAGGGCGTGCGCGTGCGGGCGCTGGTCGACGGGGCGTTCGAGCCGGAGGAACGGGTGGTCGTGCGCATCCTCCCGCGGCACTTCATCGTCTTCGACGATCGCGGCGTCCGTCTGGAACAACGCTAGGAGTCTGCGCCGTAGAACGGCGTAGACTTCTGGTCAGGCCGGTTGGGCGGCAATCGGAGCCGCAGGCGACGATTGTCGGGCCAGGAGCCCGCAGGTGGACTCCGGGGAGCCCGTGGTGAAACGCCGCGTGGCACCGGGCGCGCCGAGGCGCCCGCGTGGCAGGGCGCGACGAGGGAGCATCCCGGTGACAGGCGTGGGGACGCCGGAATACCGGAACGTGTCGGCGAAGCCGGCCGGGCTCGTGCGGCGAATCGGTCCCGGGTCCTGGATTGCGGCCGGCGTCATCGCGGCGGCGCTCGTCGCGGCTCTTGCCCCGACCTCCGCTGCGTGGGTCGAGCAGACCTACTCCCGGCAGTGGTACGTGGCCGCGCAGCGCATCCTGACACCGGTTTCGGCCCTGGTCCCGTTCTCGCTGCTCGACGTCCTGGCGATCGCCGGGCTGCTCGGGCTGGGCATCTGGTGGTGGCGGGGACTGCGCGGGGCAGGGACCGATTGGCGGAGCCGCTCCGCCGTCGCGGCGCGGCTCATGCTGCACACGGCGGCCGCGGCGGCTGCGCTCTATCTCGTCTTCCTGGCGATGTGGGGCCTCAACTACCGCCGGATGCCGCTGACCGCCAAGCTCGACTACGATGCGGCGCGGATCTCTCCGGAGGCGCTGGCGTCGCTGGCCGCCGAGTCCGTGGATCGCCTCAACGCGCTGCACGCGCCGGCCGCCGCCGAACCGTGGCTCTCGTTCGGGGAGCTGCCCGGGCGGTTCGGGCCGGCGTTCGACCGCGTGCAGCGACGCCTCGGAGCGCGCCGCCCGGCGGTGGCCGGTCGTCCCAAGACGACGCTGCTGACCGCGTACTTCCGGCGCGCCGGGATCGACGGCATGCTGAGCCCCTTCACGCTCGAGGTGCTGGTCAACGGGACCGTGCTGCCGTTCGAGCGGCCGTTCCTCGTCGCCCACGAGTGGTCGCATCTGGCCGGCTACGCGAACGAGTCGGAGGCCAGCTTCGTCGGTGTCCTCGTCTGTCTCGCCGGCGACGCCCAGAGCCGCTACAGCGCGTGGCTCTACCTTTCCTCCCAGCTCGTGCGCCATCTGCCGGCGGATGCGCGCGACCGGGTGTGGGCGGGGCTGGACGGCGGTCCGCGCGCCGATCTGCGGGCGATCGCAGCGCGCCTGCGCGAGGCCGTGCCGGTGGTGCGGCGCGGCGCCAGCCGCGTCTACGACCGTTACCTGCGCGCCAACCGGGTCGCCGCCGGCATCGCCAGCTACGGACTGGTGGTCGACCTGCTGCTCGGAACCGACGGCACGCCCACCTGGCGGGGGCTGGCCGGCCGGATCGACGCATCCGCCGCGCAGCCTCCCGCGCCGCGCCGGTGATATGATCGCCGCGCGATTTCGGGGAGGACGATGTTCAAGCTGGTGACAACGGTCAGGGGCGGGGCAGTCAACCTGCCGGCGGCGTCCGCGAAGTACGCGTCGGTGGATGATGCCAGGACCGCGGCGAAGGAGCTCATGCACGAGCATCAGCGGGTCGTCCGCGTCATGATCGTCGAAGAGCCCTCCTCCCGCTTCGTCGAGTGGTTCGACCGTTCGTAGTTTCGACACGGCGTCCGCCGCGGATTCTCCTCGCGATTCGGCAGCCGGACGACGCCCGTCACGGTTCAGCGCCGTTCGGGCCGGATGGTGAACCCCGCGCCGAGTCGGACCACCGGGATCGCGAGACCGCGGCTGCCTCCCCCCTTGAACTCGACGAAGAAGCCTCCTTCATGGACCACGCCGAAGGCGTAGGTCCACGCGCCGCTCACGTCGGTCGCCTCCTCGTCCTGCCGCCTGGTCGCGAATCGGGCGATGTAGACGCTCGGTCCGAAACCCTGGGACAGCCGCCACCCGGAGTTTCCCAGTTCGATGCGGTACTGGATTTCCGCGCCGATCGCCGCCGCGCGCAGGCCGCTGCCGAACCCGCCGTCGATGGCCGGGCGCAGGACGAGCTGGTCGGATCCGAGCGGCATCTCGACATGGGTCCCGAGGTAGACCTGCTCCGGGTTGACGGTCATCCCGCCCTGAAACCCGATGCCCTGGGCGTGAGCCACGGACGTTGCGAGCAGGGTGGTGCAGGCGGTCGCAAGAAGAAGGCGCAGTTTCAGGCGCGCGCAGGCTGATCGCATCTGCAAAGACTACAATTTCGAGTCGAGGACGCGCCGGCGGGCAGTGCTCCGTGTTCGGGGCGCTATCCGCCGGAACACGACGATGAAGCGGCACCCCGGCCTCGTCCCGCTCTCCCGCGACCACCACCACGGCCTCGTGATGGCCCAGCGTCTCATCCTCGGACGGTCCACGAACCCGCGCGCCGACTGGCCGGCCGACCGCGGGCAGCAGGCGGTGCGCCTCATCGATTTCTTCGAGACCGATCTGCGGCCGCACTTCGAGGCGGAGGAGGCGCACGTCTTCCCGGCCGCGAACAGGAACCTCGCCGACGGCGCCGACCGGACGCGTGCGCTCATCGCCGAACACGAGACCATGCGGGCGATGATTCGCGACCTGGCCGCCGATCCGACTGCTGCTCTGGAGGAGCGGCTGACCGCCTTCGGCGAGCTGCTCCGGGCGCACATCCACACGGAGGAGCGGATCCTCTTCGAGCAGATGCAGGCCGCCTGCGATGAAGAAGTACTGGAAGCGCTGGGCGCCCGTATCGCGGAGCACGGCCGGGACGCCCGCGGGGCGCGCTGCCGCCTGTGACGGCCTGGAGGCGTGGGACGAGCGTCCCGACATCCGCCGCGCCATCGCCGCGGCGACCGCGATCGTGGATGCCGGGGGTACGCACGACCGAACGCGAGACGCCGCGGACTTTCTCGTTGCGCAGACGTTTCGTGAGCCGGACGCCGCTCGGCACATGCTCCGCGGGGCGCGTGCCCTCGTCGCTCACGTGCCGGACTACGAGCGGTGGACGCGCGTCCTGGCGCAGATGGATGCCCGGCGATTCTACGGACCTGCCGGCGAGTCTTCGGCACCGGATCTGGACCGGTTCGCGGTCGAGGGCATTGCGCCGTGATCGGCAGCCGACCGGCATGGCGGCGTTGCTGGTCGAGAGGTGGCGCGCCCGGCGGACCCACTCGCGATAGCCAGTCAGTATTCGGTAGAATGGGGGTGATGGACTACGACGTGATCGGTGCGGCGCTTGCGGTGGTCGGCGTGCTCCTGTGGATCCACCGGGATTTGAAGGCCGATATCCGGGCGTTGAACATCCGAATCGACAACATCCTGCTGGCTGACCGGAAGACCTGAACCGCCACGAGCCGCAACCCCGCCGCGACCGCGTGAACGGGCGGAACCGTTCCACGCTTTGCCGCGGATTCCCGTTCCTTCCGGCGCAAAGGGTGCATCAGGTTTTTCGCCCGCGAAAACGGATTCAACCCCGCATGTAGTGGCGCGCCCGGCTGGATTCGAACCAGCGACCCTCGGTTTAGAAGACCGATGCTCTATCCTGCTGAGCTACGGGCGCTCAGCCTCAAGCGTACAGCAGTCTTGGAGCCCGGCGTCAACTGCGCCAGCCACCGCGGCGCATTCCCTCGGGAGATCGAACCGGACCCGTCCCCAGCGCGACGACGATCGTCAAGACGCATCGAGCGGGAGCCTTGACGGGCCGACGGATGGTGATCTCTGCGTGTCGACGACACGTCCCGCGATTCAGAAGCTGATCACCAGCGCCGTCCGGAACACGGCGTCGAGCCCCGACTTGCGGACCTTCCCGGTACCGAAGTCGAACGCCGTGCCACCGGTCACGACGGTTTCGAACAGCTCGTCACCGCTGCCGGGCGTGCCGTCGGGGTCGATCAGCATCGCGCGAGCGCGGATGGCGGCATCTTCAAGAGCCGGTCGGTGCTCGTAGAGATGCTGCAGGCTGACGCGCAGCGACAGATGCTCGCTCATCGCCACACCGACGGCGTTGGTCACGTTCAGCGAGTAGTCGGAAGCCGACAAGAGGTTGACGTTCAGCGCCAGGTCGCTGTCCAACTCGAGCGCCGCGCCGAGCCGTTGGTGATAGTCGCTGTCCAGACGAAAGCCTGCGAAGCGGTCGTCCTTCGCGGTGTCGGGCTCGATTTCCTCACGAACGGTGTAACTGATCCCGTAGCCGGTGGAGAACGACAGATCGTCGGTGTTGGCCCAGACGTTGCCGACGCCGCCGAACACGACGTAGCGATTGCGAATGCCGGCGTCGTGATTGCGGTCCCAACCGGTCCCGGTATTCCAGAAGAACCGCTCGCTGATGTTCCACTCGAGTCGCCCCTCGACGAAGTACTGCTCGACGTCGGGGGCTCCATCCGCATGGGCTGCGGTCGTCTCGAACTCGTCCGGCAGGTCGCCGGGACGGAAACGCAGCCCCGGCTCGACCAGAAGCACCCGGTCGCCCGCCGTCCGTGCGCGGACGCCGTCGATCCGCAATCGCGCCCTTGCCCGCGTCCAGTTGCGGCGCAGCGTGTTCTTGAATCCGAACGTCTGAGTCGCCGCATTGCCCTGGGTCCGAACGACGCTCAATTCCGTCGCGTTCGACCAGCCGGCGTCCGCGCCATCGAGCTCCTGGGCGACACTCCGTTCCGTCGCATCAGGCACCTCGGTGTCGGTCCTCTCGGGTTCTTGCGCGACGCCGACCGTCGCAACCGTCGTCAGCCATGCCAGTACCGTCAGCGTCGTACGCCAATCCGCTTGCATCCGCCTCTCCTGCCCGCGCGCCGCTGTCCGGACCGGCCGGGAACAGGGCACGCCGTGCAACGGGCGCAGAAAGTACCCGACATTCACAACCTGCGCTCCGTCCGAGAGCCGTTCAACTGGAGGTACCCGCGATCCGCAACGGCTGCGGCGGGTGGTCGCGAAGCTGCGGCGCCGTCGAGCGGACGTGGATGTCCATCTGCGGGAACGCGATCTCGATATCTTCCTCGCCGAACCGTTTGGCGATCGCCGTGTGGAGGACATGAATGGTCGGCAGCCGCTCTTCCACGTCGCTCACGTAGGCGCGGATGGAGAACTTCAACGCACTGTCGCCGAACTCCTCGAACGTCACGCTCGGCTCGGGATCCTCCAGCACCGAGGGAGTCGCGGCGACGATCTCCCGCAGCACGCGCGTGACCCGATCCACATCGGAGCCGTAGGCGACCCCGACGAAGACCGTCACGCGGTTCGCCGCGTCCGACAGCGTCCAGTTGAGCAGGTGACCGGTCACCAGATCCTTGTTCGGAACCACCAGCTCCTTGAGATCCCAGTCCTGGATAGTCGTCGCGCGAATACGGATCCGCGTGACCGTTCCGGTCACGCCGCCGACCGTGATCGTGTCGCCGACGCGTACCGGTCGCTCCATCAGCAGCAGCAATCCGGAGACGAAGTTCGCGAAGATCTCCTGCAGGCCGAAGCCGAGTCCGACGCCGATGGCCGCCACGAGCCACTGCACGCTGCTCCAGGTGACGCCCAGGGCGCCGAAGATGGCCAGCGCGCCGCCGAAGATCAGCACGTACCGGCTCATGCTGGTCAGCGCGTAGCGGGACCCGGGCTGGATGGGAAGCCCCAGCAGGAGCATCTCGAGCAGCGCGGGCACGTTGCGGGCCAGGGCGACCGTCAGCCCCGCCAGAATGAGCGTCAGGCCCAGGTGCTCCAGCGTGAGCGCCCCTTCCGTGTCGGGCGCCGCGCCGGGAGGCCACAGCGCGACCCTGTCGAGAACGCTCAGCGCCGGGACCATGTCGGACCAGACCAGCCAGATCGCCCCGAGCGCGCCCGCCGTCGTCAGCGTCCGGATGAGACGGCGCGTGTCCGCATCGATCTGGCCCAGGTCCGGCGCCGGCTCCACGGTTTCGCCGTCCTCGGCCAGTGCGCGCTCGCGCCGCTGCCGGAACGAGAGACTGCGGCGGCGGACCAGCACCCGGCGCGACACCATGCCGTAGACGACGATGACCCCCGTCGCCAGCCACAGCGTCTCCAGGGACTTGGCGGCCAGCTCGTCGGCGGCGTACATGTAGCCGGCCAGCGCCACGCCGGCCAGCGCCAACGGGACGCCCGCCGCGACGCCGTACCAGACGTTGCGCAGTCGATCCAGCCAGCCTTCCCGATGCGCCGCCAGGTACTCGCCGAACACGCCGTGCGACGGGTGCAGCACGCGAGCCAGAAACACCGCGCTCAGAATCTGCAAGCCGACCAGTGCGAGCCTTCCGAGCGTGTGCTGCCACGCTCGATCCCCCTGACTCGACACCGCCGCGAGCACGAAGACGAACGGCAGCACGGCGACCGCGAACCATTGCAGGTGGCGTCGAAGTACCGCGACCGCCCGCGCCGGCCACCCGAAATGGGCGGCCATCAACCCGTGCGGGCAAGCTGCCTGGCGCAGGATCTCCAGCGGCACGTAGCTGGCTGCCGTCGCGGCGAGTCCTGCCGCAACCGCCTCGAGGAATTCCGAGTCGTCCGCTACCACCGCCAGGCGGCGCGCGATCAACCATGCGACGGCCGGCACGGGCGCGGCGATCGCCAACGTCAGCAGCAAGCCGCGCACCGTGGTCATGTACCGCGTGGCCGCGCCGGACGCCGCTCGCCGGCCGCACGCCGTCAGGGCCGGTCGAACGCGCCGCCGTACCCACGGGGCCGCCAGCAGCACCGCCAGCAGCGGCGCGTACCGCCAGGGACCGTCTATCGCATCGTTCGCCGCCGTTCGGGCTGCCGAAAGCCACTCGCCCGGTTGCAGCAGCCACGCCGCAGCGGCCTGCGCGACCACCAGGTCGGACCAAGCGACTACTTCCGCGTTGCGCGTCCAGAGAACCCGTTCGTCGATGAAGCGAAGAAACGTCTCGGCCGTCCCGTGGAGCTCGCCGTACGTCGTCCCCAGTTGCACCAGGACGTCGAAGTACCGCGTCTGATCGTCGAACAGCAGTCCCAGGTACGTGCGCTGGGTCTCCAGCATGCCGCGAACCGACGCGGCGACCTGCTCGTCGGCCTCGTCGCCTGCCGCACCGGAGCCGGCGAGCAGCTCGGTCGCCCGGGTCTCGGAGTCGGAAAGCAGCAGCCGTTGTTCGTCGAGCTCGAACATCTCTTCCTGGACGAGTCGGGTGCGCTCCTCGAGCACGCGGCGCTCATCGCGGTAGCGTTGGACATCGTCCGGCAGACCGCCGCGGTGACGTTGCAGCAGCAGGCCGACCGCGCTCGTCTGGCCGATGGCCGCCACCCGCTCGCGCGTCCGCGTGAAGCGGTCGTCGAGGTCGGTCAGCTCCACGCGGGCCCCGCTGAGCCGCTGCTCGGCCGCGTCCAACCGGTTCACCAGCGTTTGCCGCCGCGCCGTCAGCCCGTTGTTGACGTTGGCCAGCGTCAGCAACACCTGCCGCGTCCCCTCCGCCGGTTCTTCCGCCAAGGCGATGCCGAGCTGGATCGCCCGCAGCCGGGCCTCGTTGGCCTGTTGGGTCGCGTCCAGGCGCCGCAGGGCGTCGGCGGCCGCGGCGAGCCGCGTCACCTGCTCCTGCAGACGGGCCACGTCGCGGGCGGCCAGCTCTCGGCGGTGAGGCAACAAGGAGCGCTCCGCGTCGTAAGCCCCAAGCTCCCGCTGCAGCGAGATCGTCCGCGTCTCCAGTTGCAGCCGGCGAGCCGAGAGCAGCGCCCGGCGTGCGTCAGCCTCCAGGGGACTCGCATTCGGTGCGGTCGGCGTCTCCAGATCCGTCTCGACCCGGGCGCCTTCATCGGCAAGCGCCGCAAGTGTTTCCCGTATCTCCGCCCGACGCGATGTGCGCCCGAGAGGCTCGCCGTCCGCTTCCGTCAGTCGCGATGCCGCCTCCGCGAGCCGGCCCTCCCCCTCCGCGCGCCGCTGTTCCAGCGAATCGATGCTGTCGGTCACCAGAATGGGCGGCGCATCTTCCGGGGGGGCCTCCAGCGCCGCCTCCAGCGCCTCGATAGCGGCAGGAGCCTCCGTCGTCCGGCGCGCGAAGTCCAGCGCCGTCGCGCGCCAGCGCGCCGCCGAATCGAGCTCGGAGAGCGCCTGCTGGTACAGGTTGCGGATACGGGCCTTCGTGTCGTCATCCAGGTCCGGATCCTGCGACGTGTCGATCAGACGCTGCTCGATCGTCTCGACGGACGGCGGCGGGTCCCCCACCGTCGGCTGCGCCGCCGCCCCGGTCGGACCCCACACGGCGAACACCGCAAGGCACCACGCCGTGACGGCGGGAGTCGCTTTCGGATTCATGTCTCCAACACGCCGACGCCCGTACCTGGGGATCGACGCGCCCATTCGAGGGCCGGTATCCCGTGCACGGGTTCTCGTAGCGGAGGCAAGCTGCCGGCTCGACGAAAACCACCTGCATTCGCGGGACGTGGCGCGAAGGACTTGCCGCATGGCCCACTGGCGAGATGCGCGAGGGTTCCTTCGAAGCAGGTTACCATGATGGGGAGAGGCTCTGGTCCGGGATGCCGGGCCGCCGCACCCGACGCCAGTCCGCGGCAGGGCACTAACGCGCCGGCTTCGACTCGAACATGCTTGTCCACGAGCGGGGGCGCGTGGGCGATCCGATGCTGCAATACCGGGGCCCGGAGCGTGAAGTGCGCGTCAGATGGGTCCACGACGGGCACGACCACTGGATTACACCTCGCAGCGGCACACGGATCGAGACTGAAGCGCGATGGTTCACCACGGCCCCGGAACGCCAGTCCGGGTTCCTGCAAGCGCAATTCGCGAGCGCGACGTTCCTCCCGGCCGGACGGGAGGGCCGCCTCTTCGTCGCCCTCGCCGGCAGTGCGGCGTCCGATGATCGGCTGCCGCCCTTCCATCAATCCACGCTCGGCGGTCCGTTTCGACTCGGCGCGTTCACTCCGGACCAGTTCCGCGGCGCGCGGACCGCCTACGCCGGCTCAGGGTACCTGCACCGGTTGGGGCAGATGCCGGACCTGATTGGCGGCCCGATCCACGCGGGCGTCTGGATCGAGTCCGGCAGCGCGTTCGATGCGGCGCGCGATGCCGAGATCCACTCCAGCGTCTCGGCCGGCCTGCTGCTGGACACCCTGCTCGGGGCACTGCTCGCCAGCGCCAGTATCGGCACTGACGGGTCGACGGCCTTCTACGTGGCCCTGGGGCGGCCCTTCTGGTAGAAGAATCGGTACTTGACCGTCATGGCGAGACCGTTCTACTACTACGGGCTCGGATGTCGACCCCGGCGCGCGTGAACTGATCGGACCGTCGGGCCGAGCTCCGACGGGCTGCTGGAAGGATTGCCGCCATGCCGATGCCCACGCCGTTTGTCGGTTTCTCATCCGGCAGTCCGGGCAGGCGTCGTTACCACGGGCTGTCACGCACGCTTCCGGTGATCGCCGCGGTGGCGGCGACGGTCATCGTCGCGCCCCGTGCCGCGCAGTTGGACACGTCGATGGAGCCAATCCTCACGTCGATGGGGTTTGGGTCCGGCGACCTGCGGAGACTCGAGCGCGGCGCCGCCGTCATCCGCAGCCTCGATACGCGCGCGCGTGAGGAGCTCGCCCACGTGGGCATGGTGTACCTGGACGCGAGCCCCGAGGAGTATGTCGAGCGGTTCCGGAGCATCGAGCAGTTCGAGCGCGGTCCCAGCGTGTTGCAGATGGGCCGCTTGGGCACACCGCCACGCATCGACGACCTCCAGTCTCTGACCCTCTCCGCCGAGGACTTCGCCGAGTTGCCGGCGTGTCGCCCGGGCCGTTGCGAGATGAAGCTCTCGTCGGCTGCCATGGACCTCTTCCGCGACGAGGTCGACTGGTCCTCCCCGCAGGCCTGGCGCCAGGCGGACGAGGTCATGCGCAGGATGCTCCTCGACCTGGTGCGCGCCTATCAGGCGGAAGGCAACGCGGCGCTCGGCGCCTACTTCGACCGCGAGCGGCCGCTGCCGGTGGCCGATCAGTTCCGGGCCCTGCTGGCAAGTCGCGAGGCCCTGCCCGACCAGGTGCCCATCCTGTTCGCCTACCTGGACCACTACCCGCGGGATCTGCCGGAAGGCGCCGAGGACTTCTTCTACTGGACGATGGTCGACTTCGGACTCAAGCCCACCATCCGCGTGAACCACGTCACCATCTACCCGCTCGCCGCAAGACTGTCGACGGGCGTCGCCTATGCGATCGCAATAAAGCAGCTCTATGCCAGCCACTATTTCCATTCCACGCTGGAGTTGCGCTTCCTCCTCGATCGCCCCGACCTTACGGGCAGACCCGGCGCGGCGCTCGTTTCCATCGCCCGTTCCCGCAGCGACGGGATGACCGGCGTACGGGGGTCGCTCCTGCGGCCAGTCGTCAGCCGCCGTTCGCGCAATGCGCTGCGGGGCTACCTCGAGCACGTGAGGCTGCAACTGCAGCCTTCCGCCTCCGGGCCTTCCTGACAAGCGCCCGGCAGGCGGCTACGGATCCGGCCGGCGTGGGCGGCCGCTGTCGTAGCGTCATGGCGGTCACCTCGTCGCGCGTCGGGCACCCGCATCGGCGGCACGAGCTCCGTGCCGGCAGTGCCGGCGGGCGCTACCGGAGAGCGTCGATGCGATCCAGGGCTGCCCGCAGCGCACGGAGCACGCGCTCCCCTTTCTCGAGATCGGTCGCAAACGGAGCGCGCGAGAGCTCCAGTTGCACCCACGGCATCTCCCCGGCGTGAGAACGCGTTATGAAGCCTCCCCGAAACGGGTCGTTGACGATGACCCGCGGCCCGAACTGCTCGCGGAAGCTCCTGCTCAGGCAGGCCATCCACTCCTCGGGGCACGTGCCGTCGGCGTTGCCGAGACACACGTGGGGGCGCTCCTGTCCCGGTCCGGGTCCGATCGGAGGTCCTACCGCCAGCATCGTGTGGCAGTCGATCGCCAGACCGACGTCCCTCCCTGCGAGTTCCGTCAACCGGGCGTGGTACGGACGGTAGTGCGTGGCGAGCAGCGCCTCGACGGCCTGCGCATCGAGCGGCTCGCGCCAGACGGGCGCATTGAAGCACGTGTGCGTCTTGACGACGCCGTCCGGCCGGCGGTCGTCCTCGGCGCGGTTGAGATCGACCACGGCTCGCGCGACGTCCGTGGTGACGTAGTGCTGCACCTCCGAGGCGATGTCGTAGATGGCCGCGGCGTGCTCGTCGCCGTCTTCGGCAATCTGCGCCGGCGAGAGCAGGCACCCCGGCGCCACGTTCTCGGGCACGCGGAGTCCGGCATGGGGAACCGACACGAGAATCGGCAACGTCATGCTCCCGCCTTCGTCGCAGCGGTCACGTCGCGCGCCACGCCGTCCGGATCGCGCACCGCACGCCGCGGCCCACCCGCCGCGCCGTCTCGCCTCGGGTCGGCGACCCCGATCAGCTCTCTCCGGTCGCGCACCACGAGTTGCACGCAGCCCAGGTAGAAGGAGAACGGTTCGCGGAGGTCGACGGTGAAGCCGCGCTTCTCGAACGCCCGCGGCAGGTCGTCCCGCATCCGGGAAGCCTCCAGCGATACGCGCCCCGACAGCGAGCAGAACAGGCGAGGCGCCGTCACCGCGTCCAGCGGTGCCGCGCGGTCATGCAAGAGACGGATGAGCACCTGCAGGATGGACGGCGCAATCCGCTCGCTGCCCGGCGATCCGATCGCCAGCAGCGGCCGGCGCCCCCGGAACACGATGGCAGGCGCGACGCTCGCCCAGGGCACCGCGTTCGGGCGCATGTAGTACGGGTGCGAGATGTCCTTGTACTCGAACGCGCTCATGTAGTTGTTGTAGAGAAAGCCGAGCTCCGGGGTCGCGGCGCACGCGCCGTAGACGTTCTCTATCGACTGGGTCAGGGCGACCGCGTTCCCCGCCCGATCCATCACCGACAGGTGGGTCGTCTCGCCGCGCCCCAGGTAGCGCTTCCCGATCGCGGCGGCCAGCTCGTGGGCGTAGTCGTCCCGCAGCATCCGCTTTTCGGTCACCTGCGAATAGAAGTTGGGGTCGAAGGGCCGATCGGCGCGGTCGAGGAACGCGCGCCGGATCGTCTCGGCGAACAGCACCGCACCGTCCCGCGAATCGAGGCCCCGCCGCGCCTCCGGCAGGTGCTGGTGGATGTTCATCATCTCGACCAGCGCCTGGCCGGCGCCCGGGGGCGGCATGGTGAACACCCGGTGCCCGAAGAGGCGGCCGGTCAGCGGTCGGCGCTCGATGGGCATCGGGATCTGCGCCAGGTCGTCGCTGCGCAGGAAACCGTCGTGGCGCTCCATGTCCGCCTCGATCGCGGCGGCAATCTCTCCCTGGTAGAAGTCCGCGATGCCGTGCTCGGCCAGCCGCCGCAGCGTCGCGCCCAACGCGGGCTGGCGAAAGACCTCGCCGGCGCGATACGGACGCCTGCCGTCGCGCAGGAAGAAAGGCGCGGCCGTGCCGTCCCGCAGGAACTGCACCTCCCGGCGCGTGAGCGCGTGCTGCAGCAGGCTCACTTCGTAGCCGCTCTCGGCGAGGCGCACCGCGGGCTGCAGCACGTCGGAGAGCGGCAGCGTCCCGTAGGTAGCACGCACGTAGTCGAGAACGGCGGGCGTGCTCGGGACCGTCGTCGCGCGATGACCCCGTCGCCTTTCGGCGCGCGGATCGGTGAACGCGTCGGCTGTCGCGCGGTTCGGCGCACGGGACGAGCCGTCGAGCGCGAACGTCCGACCCGCCGTCGCATCGTGGACCAGCAACATCGTCTGGCCGCCGAGACCGGACGCGGCGGGCTCGCACACGCCGAGCGCGAACGCCGCCGCCACCGCGGCGTCGAAGGCGTTGCCCCCCGCCTCGAGCATCTCCACGCCGGCGGCCGTCGCGCAGTAGTGGGCGGTCGCCACCATGCCATCGCGCGACACGGCCAGCCGCTGCGGCTCGTGAATCCGGCGGTCGCTGAGCGTGAGCAGGTCGGTGTCGACCGCTTCGGAACGCTGAGGCTTCGTCCGCGTGGTGCGGCGTGGCCGAGCGGCCGCCTTCGGCCCGCTCGGGCGCTCTTGTGGTCCGGCCGCCCCGGGTTTCGCTTTCACCGGGATTCCCTGTCCGGCAGCCGGCTGGCGAGGAACTCCGCCAGCAGGAGGCTGCGTTGCACGAGGGTGATGCGCTTGACCGCTTCCTGCGGCGTGCGCAGGCCGCGGGCAACCGGTCCGAGCGCACAGACGCAGGCCTTGTCGGTCGGTACGAGGCCCGCGACCGACGGCCCGGCAGACGAGCCCCGCTCGAGAGCGAAGTCCAGGTCGGAAGCCACGCGGGCCAACTCGCCGGCCAGACGCCGACCCGCCGGGCGTTCCTCGAACGCCGGGCGCGTGGTCGCGGTCACCAGCTCGTGGCGCGGACCGCCCTTGCCGAGAATGGCGCGCATCTTGCGCGCCACCGCGTCGCCGGTGGCCGCCGTCGGAAAGGTCTCCACGATGTCCGCGGTCACCCGATGCGGCAGGTGCAACGGGTGGCGTTCCGTGCGGAGGCCGGTCGTCGCGACCGCTATGCGGTCCGCCTGCGAGGAGATCTCCGCGATCTCCTCCAGCTTCCGCCACGTCCACCGCAGCGCGTCGGGTTTCCTGAACGCCCGTCCCAGCCACATCGATTCGGTCTCCACCTGGAGCCGGAACGTCCGCTGGCCGCGCCGTTGCAGCACGACCTTGTCGGGGTCCAGGCCGGGCTGCAGGACGAGCACCTCTCTGGCGCGCACCGCGGCGGCCCGGATCTCGTCGGCGCTGTAGCGGGCGTCCTGGCCCTCGTCGGCGTAGTACAGCACGCCCAGGGGAATCTGCGGCAGACGCCGCAGGCTGCGCAACGCGCGCAGCGCATACTCCAGCATCACGAGCGGCGCCCGCGACGTTGCGATGCCCTCGCCGTGCAGCCACTCCGGATCGCGGCGGAACGCCTGCGCGGGGAACTGATGCTCGACCGGCACGTCCAGGTTGCCGATCAGGAGCACGCCGTCGTCGAGGCCCGCCTTCGTCTGCCACGTCGCCACGACGCCCTCGTCGGACAGCTCCGGCACCTCGCGCAAGCCCAGGTCCTCGAACAGCGTCGACAGCTCCTTGAAGCCCTTCTGCATGCCGAGCGGATCGGTCGTCCGGCTCTGCACCCTGACCCAGTCGGCCAGTCGCCGCTCCATCCGATCGCGGCGCGCCGTGATGAACGTCGACAGGTGCGTGCTCGGATCCGATGCGGACGGCGCCAGCGTCGGCGGGCTTGGCGTGCCGTAGTACCGGGCGCTCGCCACCTCGACCAGCCGGTTGATGAACTTCGAGAAGTCGAGGCCGACGTGCTCGGCTCCCACCAGGTAGGACCCATGCTCGCCGAGGCTCGGGAGGCTGTTGATCTCCAGGATGTAGAGCTTGCCCTCGCCGTCCAGCCGCATGTCGACGCGGGCGCAGTCGCAGCACCCCACCGCGACGAAGGCGCGCCGGGCGAGCTCCTGCGCCTCCGCGGTCAGCGCGTCGCCGAGCGGGGCCGGACAGGCGTGCGAGATCGACCGGCCGCTCTTGCCCGTCTTGTCCTCGTAGGTATAGATGGCAGGTCCTTCCTCGCCGAACATCAGCTCCACGGGCGGAAAGGCATCCGGCGGATCGTTGCCGAGCAGGCCGACGTTGACCTCGCGGCCCTCGATGAACTGCTCGACCAGCACCGGTTGCCGGAACTCGTCGAAGATTACCCTGGCGGCCGCCCGCATCTCCGCCTCGTCGTCGACGACCTTGAGGCCGAACGAGACCGCCTCGTTCTTCGGCTTCACGATGAGCGGATAGGCCAGCTCCGAGACCTCCGCATCGGGCGTGTGGAGCACCGCGAAGTCGGGTGTCGGCAGGCCGTGCTGCCGCAGGATCATCTTGGTGACGACCTTGTCGAGACACAGCGAGTGCGCCAGCGGACCGGACGCGACGTAGGGAATGCCCACCATCTCGAGGATGCTCGGCACGTGCGTGTACCGCGCCTGCCCCTGCACGCCGTACGAGACGTTGAAGACGAGGCCCGGCCGCTCGCCCTTGACCACCCGCGGCATGAATTCCTCGAGCCGCGCGACCAGGTCCTTGTCTCCCTCCATCGCGACCACCTGATGTCGGCCCGCCTTGAGGGCGGAGACGAGCCGGCCGATGGTCTTCAGCGCGATAGTCTCGCGGTTCGGCATGCCGAACAGATTGATGACGTTGCCGGTCCCGCGGTTGTAGACGACGGCGATCTTCATGTGCTCTCCTCGGGTCTCCGGACGTCCACTCGTCCAGCGTCGGCAGCGCCGCCGGTGCACCTGGGGCCGCCGGTTCGTCAGGCGGGTCGAACGCTAAGGAAATCGGGACGTGTGACTTCGCGCAAGGTCGCCGCGGGGCCGCATCGAGACGCCGTGCAGGCGCGGTGGACCATCACCGGCCAAGTGCGGCTTGTGCTCCGCAAGGGGGGCCGCCCGACGCCTCGGCCGGCCGCCGCCTTGGCGTTCGATCACGATAGCATGGCCATCCTTCGACCGACCACGACCATCCGGCGCGCATCCGGCTGGACGCGGTTTCGCGCCGACGGGCGCATTGGGAGTAACGTGGAACAGAGATGCAGCCGTTCACGCGGGGCCGGTCACGGCTCGGAATCGGGCTCGTCGTGGCCGCGACGGCGGCAATGTTGCTCGGTGCGGCCTTCTCGGCCCGCTGGGGGACGAAGCGCTGACCGCCCGCCTGAGCGCCGACGCGGCGGATCTGGCAGACCTGTTCGCCGCGACGTACGGACCGCGGACGGGCTCACCCGCCACGGAGGCGGCCGGGGACGTTGCGCTCTCGCTGGCGGCCACGGGAACGCCGCACGCCATCGATCTGGTCATCTGGCGTCCGGTCTCGGCGTACCGGCGGCCGACCGAGTCGATTGGAAACGTCGGCGGCATCGCCCGCATCCGCGACTCGCCGGGAATCGTGTACGACCGGCGTCTCGGAACCGGCCGGCCACTCGTGGGGTGGTGGTACAATCCGCTCTCGAGGACGCGACAAGCCCGGCCGAGGGGTCAGACCGCCCGCCGGGTGACGGACGGGTGCTCGACATGACTCGCCGGTTGCGTCTCGTCCTCCTGACGGTCATCATCGGGTTGCAGCTCTCGCTGCTCACGATCGGGATCGGCCGCGACTATCGCCTGAAGCACGAGGACAACAACGCGCTGCACGCGACGTTCGCGCGGTCCCACGTGCAGCTCGGCCTGGGCACTACCCGGGGGCAGAACTACTTCCATTCGCCCGCGACGGCATCGGGCGAGGCGTACGCGAACCATCCGCCGGGCCCGGGCCTGGCGCTGGCGGTCGTCTATTCCCTGACCGGGCGCGACGGGCCCGTTGTCACGCGAGCGACCGCGGTCGCCTTCCATGTGCTCTCCACGGTTCTGTTCTTCGGCCTCGCCTGTCGGATCCTGGGACGGGGCAGGGAAGCGCTGTTGGCGACGTCGGTGTTCGTTCTGCTTCCCGAGTCGGCCTTCTTCGGCCGCATGATGAACCACGAGGTCCTCGGGCTTCCGGCAGCGATTCTGCTGGTCCGGAGTTGCTGGGAATCCATGCAGGAACGGACCGACGCACCGCGCTGGCGGGCCGGTTGCGCGGTCGCCTGCATCTGGGGCGCCCTGGCCGGCTGGGCCGGTTTCTTCGTGATCGCTGCCTGCGCGCTGTACGCGGCATGGGAGGGGCTGGGCAGGCGCAACCCGCGCGCGCGCGGCACGCTGTGGTTGCTGCTGGTTCTCGGCGCCCTGTTGTTCACGATGGACGTGGCCCATCTGCTGTGGGTCGCCGACGGCGGGTTCGGCTACCTGCGCGAACTGCTGACGTCGCGGATGAGCGTGGCCGGCGATCAGGGAGCGGCGTGGACGGCTGGACGGCTACTGGAGCAGCACTGGCGGTACTTCAGCCTGACGGGACTGGTGGCTGTCGCCGCATTGGGATACCGCGGCCTGCGGGGCCTCCACGCCGCGGCTCCGAGCAATCCACCGGTAGCGGTGGGCCTGATCTTCCTGATTGCCGGCGCCGGCTACGTCGCCGCGTTCAGCCTCAACGCCGCGAGACACGACTACTGGCAGTTCTTCCTGTTGCCGGCCAGCGCGATAGGCGTGACGTTGGCGTATCGCTGGCTGATCGAGGCAGCCGGCCGACCCTCGCGCCGGTGGGCCCACCTGGCCCTCCTGATCGTCGCGACGGTCGAATTCACGCTGACCGCAGGCTTCACGCTCGCCCAGCGGCACCTGAACAGCGAGGGCTACTGCATCGAGACAGTGGAGAGGCTGCGCCGCGACGCGTTGTGACCCCGGGCGGTGCGTGGCGCCCCGCGGTCCGCGAGACGGCCTGCACCCGTGCCGTAACCGGTTCGACGGTCCCGCAAGGCGCAGGACCGGCCGTTGAACGCATTGCTGCGGTCGTGGAACGGTCCTGCGGCTCAGAGAATCGGCCTCCGCTCGCAGCCGTCGCAGGGGTACGTCCTGTCGCGCTCGCCGCCCGAGCGGACCACGAACGACAGGTCGTTGCCGGGCGCGCTGCAGATGATCTCGAATTCGTACGACTCTCCGGTCATGATTCCATCCGGAAACGTGTGCTCACACGTGCGCCGGGAGGCCGTCTCGCCGCGCCAGATCAACACCTCGACGCGCGGATACGGTTCGTCGGTGGCCGGCGTGCCCGGGTCCGCGAGCTGGAGCGATCCGGTGATTCTGCGGCCCATGGGATTGCCGGTCTCCGGGTTCATCGCGATTTCCACCTGGACATCGCTCACGGTCGCGGTCGGGTTCGGGGGCGGCGGCGAACAGGCGACCGACAGGGTCACCACCGCCGCCGCAAGCAGGCGCAGGCCGAGTTCCGGACCGGGCTGTTCATCTCGATCTCGCATTCTTCTCACCTCCTTCGGAGCACGCAGGAGACCCGGCGCTCCGTGCCTGACTGATGATAGCAGCCCGTGGCGAAGGCCCCGCTGCATTCGAGCGGCGCTGCATTCCGCGTGGACGGCGTTGCTCCGCGGTCGAACATGCCCGATATGCTCCCTCGTGGCGCCTTGCCACGCGAGCGCCTCGCCGCTCTCGGCGCCACGCGGGGTTTCACCGCGGACTGCCGGCGCACGGCATCGCGCGAGTCGGCCGCGGGCGCCGGCCGGGCGGGCCGCCGCAGCCGCCGGTGCACGGCATCCCGCCACTCTCCTGGGGGCGTCGGCGGGGACGATCGCGTTCGCGGGAGTAGTGGCAGAAATTTATGAAGTTGTAGACAATTATAAATCTTGCTACTACGCGTGCCGACGCGGTAGAATGAGCCTGCCGCTGGAGGCGGCTGCGCGACCCATGAACATCATCCGGCAGCTTCCCGGCAGCGCCACGGTCATCGTTATCGTGGCCGGCGCGATTGCGCCGGCCGCCAACGGATGATGTTCCCCACACCATCGAATACCAGAGACGACGAGGGGCCATCATCCGACACCGGGTGATGGCCTTTTTGCTATGACCACACGCAAGAGCGCCGCGATCACCGAGGGTCCGAGCCGCGCGCCGGCCCGCGCCATGCTGAAGGCGGTCGGTTTCACCGACGCCGACCTGCGCCGGCCGATCATCGGCGTGGCGAACACGTGGATCGAGATCGGGCCGTGCAACTACCACCTGCGCGATCTCGCAGAGGAGGTGAAGACGGGCATCCGGGCTGCCGGCGGGACGCCGATGGAGTTCAACACGGTGTCGATCTCCGACGGCATCACGATGGGCAGCGAGGGGATGAAGGCCTCGCTCGTCAGCCGCGAGGTGATCGCCGACTCCATCGAGCTGGTCGCGCGCGGCAACCTCTTCGACGGCATCGTGATCCTGGTCGGCTGCGACAAGACGATCCCCGGCGGCGTGATGGCGCTGGTGCGGCTCGACATCCCCGGGCTGGTGCTGTACGGCGGTTCGATCGCCCCCGGACGGTGGGAAGGGCGCGACGTGACGATCCAGGACGTTTTCGAGGCGGTCGGGACCCACGCGGCGGGAAAGATGACCGACGAGCAACTTTGCGCGCTCGAGGACGTCGCCTGCCCGGGGCCCGGGGCCTGCGGGGGCCAGTTCACCGCCAACACGATGTCGACGGTGTGCGAGCTGCTCGGCGTCTCGCCCATGAGCGCCAACGGCGTGCCGGCCATGGAGGCGGAGAAGGGCGAGGTCTCCCGCCGTGCCGGCGCGCTGGTCATGAATCTGGTGAAGAAGGACCTTCGGCCGCGGCGGATCGTGACGCGGGACGCGCTCGACAACGCCATTGCCGCGGTCGCCTCGACCGGCGGCTCGACCAACGCCGTCCTGCACCTGCTGGCGATTGCCCACGAGGCGGGCGTCGACCTGAAGATCGAGGATTTCGACCGCGTCAGCGAGCGCACGCCGCTGCTCGCCGATCTGAAGCCGGGGGGACGCTTCGTCGCTACCGACCTGTACCGGGCGGGCGGGATCGGACTGGTGGCCAGACGGCTGAGCGAGGCCGGCTTGCTCAACCGTGGTTGCGTCACGGTGACCGGGCAGACCATCGGCCAGGTCGCCGATGCGGCGGTGGAGACCGCCGGCCAGGAGGTGGTGCGGCCGGTTTCCGATCCGATAACCCCGACAGGCGGCCTCGTCATCCTCAAGGGGAACCTGGCCCCGGACGGCTGCGTGGTGAAGGTGGCGGGACACGAGCCGGCGACGCACCGCGGGCCGGCGCGCGTGTTCGACAGCGAGGAAGGCGCCTTCGAGGCGGTCGAGCAGGGCCGGATCCGACCGGGCGACGTGGTGGTGATTCGCTACGAGGGGCCGAGCGGCGGGCCGGGCATGCGGGAGATGCTCGGGGTGACCGCGGCCATCGTCGGGGCGGGGCTCGGCGAATCGGTGGCGCTGTTGACCGACGGCCGGTTCTCGGGCGCCACCCGCGGCATGATGGCGGGGCACGTGGCGCCGGAGGCGGCCCGCGGCGGGCCGATCGCGGTGGTGCGGGACGGGGACACGATTCTGTTCGACGAGCGCAACCGGAAGCTGCAGCTCGAAGTGGGCGACGAAGAGATGCAGGCGCGGCTGGCCGCCTGGCGTGCGCCGGAACCGCGCTTCAGGAGCGGCGTGATGGGCAAGTACGCGCGGCTCGTCTCCTCGGCTGCGACAGGTGCGGTGACGAACTGAGCACGGCTGGTGTCGTCGGCCGCGACGGGTGCGGTGACGAACCGAGCGGCTGGTGTCGTCGGCCGCGACCGATGCGGTGACGAACCGAGCGGCTGGTGTCGTCGGCCGCGACGGGTGCGGTGACGAACCGAGCGCCGCGACCGGCCACCGGCGAGGTGAAGAAACCGATTGGGCCGGCATCGGGGACAGCCGGCGCTCACCGCCGAGATATCGGCAACAGGAAGCAGGAACAGGCGATGGCTTCGATGAGAACGGGCGCGCAGATCATCTGGGAAGCGCTGGTGCGCGAGGGCGTCAGTACCGTCTTCGGCTATCCCGGCGGGGCGATTCTGCCCGCCTACGACGCGATGCTCGAGTATCCGATCCGCCACGTCCTGGTGCGCCACGAGCAGGGCGCCACGCACATGGCCGACGGCTACGCGCGGGCGAGCGGGGAGGTCGGTGTGGCCATCGCCACCTCCGGTCCCGGCGCCACCAACATGGTGACCGGCATCGCGACGGCGATGCTCGACTCGTCGCCGCTGCTGTGCATCACCGGACAGGTGGGCAGCAAGCTGATCGGCTCGGACGCGTTCCAGGAGACCGACGTGACCGGCGTCACGCTGCCGATCACCAAGCACAACTACCTGGTGTCGGACGTCGACGAGATCGCGCCGGTGATTCACGAGGCGATGTACGTGGCGCGCTCCGGCCGGCCGGGGCCGGTGCTGGTCGACGTCACGAAGGACGCGCAGCAGGGCTCCACCGAGGGCGACTGGAACCCGCAGGACGTCAAGTTGCCGGGCTATCGGCCCGACCTGCGCGCGTCCGAAGCGGAGTTCCGGCGGGCCGCCGACCTGCTGAACAGCGCCAAGCGGCCGATCATCTTCGCCGGCCACGGCGTCCTGCTGTCGGGCGCCACGGCGCAGGTCCGGGAGCTGGCCGAGCGCGCCGACATCCCGATCGCCATGACCCTGCTCGGCATCGGCGGGGTGCCGGCCGAGCATCCGCTGAACATGGGCATGATGGGGATGCACGGCGAGGCGTGGGTCAACGCCGCCATCCAGGAGGCGGACCTGCTGCTCGCCCTCGGCATGCGCTTCGACGACCGGGTCACCGGCAACGTCCGCACCTACGCCCCGAACGCGCGCAAGATCCACATCGACATCGACCCGGCCGAGTTCAACAAGAACGTCAAGGTCGACGTGGCGCTCGCCGGCGACCTCGCGGCGGTCCTCGACGACCTCGCACCGCTGGTCGAGGCGGGCGATCGTGCCGCCTGGCTCGACAAGATCAAGGAGATGAAGGGCGACGTCGCGGTGCGCGACATCCAGAACCTGCCCGACAGCGGGCATCTCTACGCGGCGCACGTCATCAACGACATCTGGCGGATGACCGGCGGCCGGGCCATCGTGGTGACCGACGTCGGACAGCACCAGATGTGGGAGGCGCAGTACTACCACCACCGCGACCCGCGGACGTTGATCACGTCGGGCGGCCTCGGCACGATGGGGTTCGCCCTGCCCGCCGCGGTCGGCGCGAAGCTGGCGCGGCCCGACGCCGAGGTGTGGGTGGTGGCCGGCGACGGCGGGTTCCAGATGACGATGGCCGAGCTGGCGACCATCGCGCAGGAGAAGATCAAGATCAACGTCGCCATCATCAACAACGGCTATCTCGGGATGGTCCGCCAGTGGCAGGAGTTCTTCTACGAGCGGCGCTACGCGGCGACGCCGCTGCTGAGCCCCGACTTCGCGAAGCTCGCCGAGTGCTTCGGTCTCGGCGGCGCCACGGTGAAGACCCGGCAGGAAGTGGAGCCGACGGTCGAGCGGGCGCGCGCCGACGAGCGCACCGTGGTCATCGATTTCCAGGTGGAGCAGGAGGACACGGTCTATCCGATGGTGCCGGCCGGCGCCGACCTGCACAACATGATCCGGCGCCCGAGCCCGGCGCCGATCGTGGAGACCGCCGATGACGAGTAGAACGCGGCAGCCGGCAGGGAGCGGGGAGCGGTCATGACGGGGACGATGCAACGGCACACGTTCGTGGTCTACGTGGAGGACAAGCCGGGCGTGCTCAACCGGGTGGCGTCGCTGTTCCGCCGGCGCGCCTTCAACATCGAATCGCTGACCGTCGGCCACGCCGAGATCCCGGGCGCCTCGCGCATGACCATCGTGGTCCGCACCGACGCCATCGGCGCCCGGCGCCTGGAGGCGAACCTCTACAAGCTGGTCAACGTGCTGCGGGTGCACGACATCACCACCGGTCCGGCGATCTTCCGCGAGCTGGCGATGATCAAGGTCGGGGCGAACGCCGACACGCGCACCCACGTCATGCAGCTCGTCGACGTCTTCCGGGCGCGGGTGGTCGACGTGGCGCCGGACTCGGTGGTCATCGAGACGACCGGCACCGAGGACAAGATCGACGGGTTGCTGGAGGTGCTTCGGCCCTACGGCATCATCGAGCTGGTCCGGACGGGACGGGTCGGCATGACGCGCGGCGCCCGCAGCGTGATGATCGATCCGGAGGAGCGCGGGGAGCCGTACTCCCCGGCCGCGGCGGCCGACGAGGCCGAGGCGGACGACCCGAACGTGTCGTACTCGGTGTAGACTCTGCGGGTTTTGCGTTGCGAGGATTGAGCAGATGGCGACGATCTACTACGACGACTCGGCGGACCTCTCCCACATCCAGGGCCGGAAGGTCGCGATCTTCGGCTACGGCTCGCAGGGGCACGCCCACGCGCTGAACCTGAAGGACAGCGGCGTCGAGGTGCGGGTGGCGCTGCACGCGGGCAGCCGGTCGAAGGCGAAGGCGGAGTCGGAGGGACTGACCGTCGTGGCCGGCAGCGACGCCGCGGCGTGGGCCGACGTCGTCATGATCCTGACCCCCGACACGACGCAGGCCGGGATCTACGCCGAGCAGATCGCACCGCACCTCGGCGCCGGCAAGATGCTGATGTTCGCCCACGGGTTCAACATCCGCTTCAAGACCATCCAGCCGCCGGCCGACGTCGACGTCACTCTGATCGCGCCGAAGGCCCCCGGCCACCGGGTGCGCGAGGTCTTCCTGGAAGGCGGCGGTACTCCCGCTCTCATCGCGGTCGAGCAGGACGCCACCGGCCACGCGAAGGAGCACGCCCTCTCCTACGCCAAGGCGCTCGGCCTGACCCGCGCCGGGGTCATCGAGACCACCTTCGCCGAGGAGACCGAGACCGACCTGTTCGGCGAGCAGACGGTGCTCTGCGGCGGCGTCAGCGCGCTGGTCAAGGCGGGCTTCGAGACGCTGGTCAAGGCGGGCTACCAGCCGGAGGTCGCCTACTTCGAGTGCATGCACGAGCTGAAGCTCATCGTCGACCTGTTCTACCGCGGCGGTCTCAACTACATGCGCTACTCGGTCAGCGACACCGCCGAGCACGGCGACTACACCGGCGGCCCGCGCATCGTCACCGACGAGACCCGCGCCGCGATGCAGCAGGTCCTGCAGGAGATCCAGGACGGCACCTACGCCCGCAAGTGGATCGACGAGGACAAGGCCGGCCGGCCTTGGTTCATGGCGCAGCGCCGGCAGGAGCAGGCGCACCAGATCGAGAAGGTCGGCGCGGAGCTGCGCGCGATGATGCCGTTCCTGGACGCGGTGACGCTGAAGGAGGACGTGTAGCCGGCGTCCGCCATCGTGAGAGGTCGCCCGGAACCAAGTGCACATCCCGTCTGAAGTCGCAGAATCAAGGAGGTTCCCCGGTTGACCGGCCGCCCCGAAGTGTCGTATTCTTGTACGAGTTGAGTGTCGTATTTTTGCAGAGTCAGGCGACCATGAGCACGGTCAGGAAACCACTGGAGCGCCGCATGGCGGAGCGGATCGCGCGCAGGAAAGCGAGCGTCTTCCTGCGCGACGATTTCAAGGATCTCGGTGGGTACGATCAGATCGGCCGGGGCCTGCGGAAGCTGACCGCCAAGGGGCGGATCATCCGGATCGGCTACGGCGTCTACGCCCGGGCGGTCCTGTCGCCGCTCTCCGGCAAGACCGTTCCTGCGAAGCCGCTCCCCGCGCTTGCGGTCGAGGTTCTGTCGCGTCTCAACGTCGAAGCTGCATCATCGAGTTTTGCTCGCGCCTACAACGCGGGAACCACGACCCAGGTGCCGACCGGTCGCGTGATTGCCGTCAAGGGGCGTTTCTCGCGCAAGATCGGCTACGGCGGCAAGTACGCCGTCTTCGAACGTGCCTCCCGAGCCTGATCTGCTCGAGGCGATTGCCACGGATCTCGGCGTCGATCCGTCCTTCGTGGAAAAGGACTGGTACGCGATCCGGCTGGTTGCGACGATCATCAACGCCAAGCACGACAATCTCACGCTCGTCTTTTCCGGCGGCACCAGCCTGTCCAAGGGGTACGGCCTCATCCGGCGCTTCTCAGAGGACCTCGACTTCAAGGTGCTTCTTCCAGAGGCCGGTATCCCACGGTCAGCTCGCCGGAACTACCGGAGGGCGGTTGTCGCGGCGATCCGCGCCGAGAACGACTGGACGCTCGAAGATGATGACGTGGAGGTCATGAATGACCACCGATTCTTCCGCTGTCAGGTCGCCTATCCCACGGGCTTCACTGTGGCACCTGCCTTGCGTCCAAGGCTGCAGCTCGAGGTAACGCTTGCCCGTCCGGCCCTTGCACCGGAGGAACGTTCGTTGCGGAGCTTCGTCGCCGAGGCGCGACAGGAACAGCCCGAGGTCTGGAGATCTGATTCGTCAGGTGGTGTCGAGCCGCAACTCACGGCGAAGCGTGGAAAAATCGAAGGGCGTATCGCCGGGGGAGTGGTTCTCCCTGTGCTCCATCTGCTTCAGCAGCAGTTCGAGTTCAACGCGTCCGGCCGCGGTTCGCGCCGCCTCGCGGGGTGTCTTTCCGTGCAGGGCGGGTAGCGGCTGGTCGAGCCATCGCGCGTAGTGGCGCCTCTTGAATTCCGCTACTGCCCTGGCCTCGGGGGAGCCGGGGGCAGGGGGAGGCGGCGGCTCCTTGCGGTCCTTCAGCAGTGACTGCGGATCGGTGTGCTCGCGCGCGCGATGGCGTATCCGGGTGCCGCACGCGGTCTCGACCCGCGCCCGCAGAGCGTCCGCCCTGGCCACCGAGTTGGTTTCGAGTCGGAGCGCCGTCGGATCGACGCGTACGCGGCCGATGACCGCCTGTTCCCCGTCTGGATGCGGCGGGTCGTGCGGTCGCAGGAACGCGTACTCCGTTCGGTCCTCGATGGCCTCGTCCCGCTCGGCGCCGTCGAGCACGGCCAGGCGGGCCTCGACTGCCGCTGCGGCGCCGGGCGCTACGTCGAAGTGGTCCGTCGTGAGCAGCAGCGGATCCCCGTCCTGGTTGCAGAACTGGGGCGGCGCGGCGCGCTGTGCGTCACCCGCATCCACCGTTTCCTCCCACTGGCGAATCAGGTAGCTGCCGATAGCGGGATCCCGCAGGCGGTCGATCGGCACCGCTCCCCGGCGCCGCAGTCGGCGTCTGGCGTACCGCACGACCTCGGCCGCGCCGACGGGAGGCAGAGCACGCGGGTGCATGCCGCAGAGGAGCGAGATCCCCTCGTGGTCCACGATGCGGGCGAGGACCGCGTCGCGGGGGACCAGGGTCCGCGAGCCGCGTTTTTCCTGCACCGTGCGCTGCACGTCGGACAGCAGATCGCGCAGCGTCACCGTCTTGCCCGGATCGACCGCAACTACCTCCCACACCGAGAGCCAGGCGGCGCGTTGCGCGTTCAGCCAGGCGCGCTCGTCCGCCGTGCAGCGGCGGCCGTGGCGCTCGAGATACACCTCGACGGCCGTCCGGCCGTCCACCTCGAAGTTGTAGACCGACCAGGGGGCAGCCAGCGGTACGGCTGCGCGCAGGCTCCGGAAGTCGTCCCTGAACGCTGCCCACGCGCCGCCGAATTCCCGCATCGCGAAGCGGGTGAGACGCGCGACCAGCCGTTCGTCCGACTCGTGTACCGGCGGGGCGTGCTGTCGATCGGCATGCTGGGCCTCGTCGGCCGGCAGGCAGCATTTCTTGTACTTGCGTCCGCTGCCGCACGGACAGGGGGCGTTGCGGGCGACACGTGGTCTGAAGGGCGCGGCCGGCGCCGGTTCGGCGGCGAGCGCGACGTCGAACTCCACGTCCGCACTCATGTCGTCCACCGGGGCCGACAGGTCGACGTCGGCGTACGCTTCATGGGGTACGGTGAACCGTACCTCCCGGTCGTCCTCGTCGAAGTACGACTCGCACACCGGCGTGAACGTGTCCGAGGAGAACATCGCGGCGTGCTTGAGGATGAAAGCGCCGAGCGATCCGGCGCAGGCGGCGGCGATCTCCACGTCCCGCTCGACGAGCGGGCGCATCACGCCGTCCGGGTCGCGGCGCTCGACCACCGGATAGGCGTCCGGGCTTTCCACCGGCCAGCCGTGCGTCATCGCCTCGCGCCGCATCGACGGCGGCAGATCCGCGGCCCGCTCGTACATGAGCGCCAGCCAGCCGGAACCGAGGTCGATTGGACCGTCCTCGAAGTCGCCGGCCGCGTCGATGAACGCCTCGAAGCCATCGAGCGACGGGAAGATCAGTACGCCGTGCCTGCCGGTCGCCTGACCGAGGATCGAAAGGCAGGCGCCTTCGACATCCAGGGCCGGGACGTCCATCCGCAGCACCTGCGTGTCCGCGGCGATCGACCAGGGCGCCGTTGCGAACAGTCCGCGCGCGGCCGTGAACAGACGTTCGACCGCGGTGGGCGAGACCCGGCCGTCGGCGAGGTAGCTCTCGTCCGCGTCGCCCGGCGGCATCGACTCGACCATGTGACCGAGCACATCGCCCAACTCGGGTATGGGCGCGACGGTGACCGGGATGGTTCCGTCGATCTCGGCGCGTACCTCGGCGGCGGAGAGAGGGTCGTCCACGCGGATGGCGTCGGGTCGGCGCGGCGCACCGACGAGGGGGGCCGTCAACGCCGTGCGCAGTACCCGGCCGACGGCGCCGTCGAGGTCCTCGGGCATGACCACGGCCTGGCCGACGACGAACCCCTCGGGCAGCTCGAGCCAGAGCACCACCTTGGGACGGTAGGGCTCCTCGCGATCGAGGACGTAGAAAGGGGGCGCAAGAACGCCGCCGATCCACTCTCGGCGCCCGGAAGCCGCACCGACGTTGCCCTGCCGGCGCGGGCTGTCGCGCCGGCGCTTCACGAGTCGAGCCCGTCTGCCATGGCGGGATGGTACCGTGTCATGTGCGGACGGTTCCGCGGCGCGCGGCGCTCACGGCGCTAGCGGGTAGCCACGTAGTAGATGACGTAGAACCACGACAGAACGCCGTGGACGGTTGCCCACAGGACGGACTCGTGCAGCGACCACGAGATCGTGATCGCCAGTGCGCTGCCGAAGCCCCAGAATCCGATCCCGGCGTTCGTCGCATTCTTGTCCGCCATCCGAATGCTCGCGTCCAGATCGATGATAGCGCCACGCGGGGTCTCGCCACGGACTGCTACGGATCCAGGCTGGCCGTGTAGGCCACGATGTCCACGATGTCCGCCAGGCTGAGGTTCTTCACGGCGGCATCCATCAGGTCGGACCACGCGCCGTCGCGCACGCCGGTCTGCAGGTCGTAGAGCTGCCGCGCCATGTAGGTCGGCGAGCGGCCCGCCAGCGCCGGTACCGGGCCAATGCCGCGCAAGTCGTCGCCGTGGCATACGGTGCACGCCACGGAGTTGTCGCCGCCCGTGGTCACGATCGCGCGCCCGCGCGCCACCGCGCCCCACGGCACGTAGGCGATGAAGCCGGAGGAGTCGTCGCGCAGCTTGGTCAGCTTCAGGTCCACGGGCGTCTCCACCACGCGGGTGCCGATGGGCTCCACGCCGCCGCCCTCGATCACCTCGTGGATCCAGCCCGCGAACTGCGTTCTGGGGACCGAGTCGGTCTCGACCACGCGCACCCACGGCCTGAAGTCCATCGACGAGAAGTACCGGGCTGCAATCCGCGCCTCTTCGTCGCTGGTCGCCAGTCCGATCCGCTCCATGAACGCAGGCGGCCCCATGCGCGGCTCGCCGGGCTTGCGCCGGCCGTTGCGCCAGTCGGTCATCTGCTGCACGAGGTACTCGTAGGGCTGGCCGGCGAGGCCGGCGTTTTCGGGCTTGCCCTGGCCGTTCGGCAGGTGGCAGTAGCCGCACGCGACGACGCCTTCGCGGCCGCCGTAGGCCACGACGTCCGGCATCCGCGGATGGCCGTCGGGGTGCCAGTCGGGCGGGCCGTTGTCGATGTTGATGGCCGAGCGCGGCATCGACACGCTGGAGCCGGGCACCGTGACCACCTCGTCGGGATCGGGCGTCTCGGCCGCCACGGCCGGGTCGTTGAGCACGTAGGCCCACGGCAGCACCGCGTTGGCTCCTTCGACCTCTTCCTGCGCGTGCAACTCCATGCCGACTGCGAGCCCGGCCGCCGCCAGCACCACGGTCCATACGCTGCTCGACTGTCGCATCACGTCCTCCTCGTGGCCGCGCGCCGCGTGGCGCGTCCGTGTCTCCGCTCGGACCCGGCCATCATACACGCCGGCTCGGAGCGCGGCCCGTCGGCGTGGAGACGGCCATCGTCACGGCATCTCGTCGTCGCGCCAGGGCGTGCGGGACGGCTCGCCGCGTTCGTACAGCCGGAGATTCCCGGCCATCAGTTGCACGAGGTCGTAGCGCCCGGCCTGCTCGGCCATGGACATGACCTCCCGCTGCCACGACGCGGCCTCGGCGTATCGCCCGACCTCGGCCAGCGCCATCGCCATGGCCTCGCCCAGATCGAAGCTCCGTTCTTCCGCGAGCAACTGCTCGACCAGCGTCAGCGCCCGCCGCCCGTCGCGGGCGCGCGCGTCGGGTGAGGCGGCCAGCATGCGGGCGAGGGCCTTGCGGAAAATCGCCTGGTCGGGATGGCTCGCGATTCCCGCCTCCAGCCGTTCTCTCGCCTCCTGGTAGCGTCCGAGGAGGACGAGCGTCATCGCATACCCGAACGGCGCCTCGGCGCCTTGCGGGTCCGCGGCGATCACCTGCGCGTACTCGGTGAGCGCTTCGTTCGGCCGTCCCATCCGCCGCAGGAGGCGGGCCAGCCGGAGCCGGGCCTCGACGTAGCTCGGCTCGTGTCGCACCGCGGTCGAGAATCGGTGGAGCGCCTCCTCGAACCGGCCTTCCCCCTCCAGCAGCAGTCCGAGGCTGTAGTGCGCCTGGGCGTACTGCGGCGATACGCGCAACGCTTCCTCGAACTGCGCCCGGCCCTCGCGATCGTCGCCCATCATGAACAGCGCCGTTCCCAGCCGGTGGTGCAGCGACGGGTTCTCGGGCGCCAGCGCGATGCCCCGGCGAAAGGCCGCGGCCGCGGCTTCCCAGTCTCCGGCGCCGAGGGCCTGTATCCCCTCGCGCTCGTAGCCGCTCGGACTCTGCAGCGAGTCGCGCATGGCCTGCATCAAGGGGTCGGGCCGGCGGACCAGACCGCTGTCCCGTTGCCGCAGATGGGCTTCGGCCTTCTCGAGTTCGCCCAGGCCGCGGTAGGCCATCGCGAGCGGATAGTGAATGTCGGCGGCTTCCGGATCTACCGCCAGGGCTTCTTCCAGGTGTTCCACCGCCTGCAGGTAGTCCTGGCGCATCACGGCCGCGCGTCCCAGCCCGACCCGGGCCCAGACCGAGTCGGGGCGCAGGGCCAATGCCTGTGTGAACAGCGGTCCGGCCGCCGCCGGCCGGCCCTGCGCGAGGTGCACTTCGCCCAGCGAGATCAGCGTGGGCACATCGTCGGGCTGCAGCGCGAGGGCCTGGTCGAAGGACGCCGCGGCTTTCGCGGACGCGCCCTGCGTCGTGTACAGGTGCCCGAGATAGTAGGGCCAACGCCGGTCCTCCGGCGCCAGCGCCTGCGCGTTGAGGTAGAAGGGCTCGGGCGCCTCCGCGTACCGCGCCGCCATCAGCACGTTGCCCATCTCGCCGTACGCCTCGCTCAGTTCGCCGGGCGTGGCCGACTGCTCGATGGTCGAGATCAACGACGCGTAGCGCTCGCGTATCTGGCCCTGTACGGCGGCGGACATCTCCGAGAGATCGGGCAAGGGGGTGGACCGCAACTGCTCGTTGGACGCATTCGCCAGTGACCCTTCCGGCGTTGGCGCGCCGGTGTCCGAGACACAGCCGGCCAGGGTGGCGGCCACCGCCCACGCCAGCAGCCCGTGTTGGAACGCCGCGTGGCACCGTGAGCGGCGAGGCGCTCGCATGGCGAGGCGTGACGATGGCTTCATCGCCCGCTCCCTTCGGTCGAGCCTCGCGTTCGCCCGGCGTGCCGACCTGCCGGTCCAAGTGACGCTGGCCTCACCGCCCGGTCCCCCTGGTCAACGTCGTCCATCGATCGATCTCCACGTCGGTCCACCCCTCGACCTGACCGCTCGGCCAGTGCACGCGAACACGGGAAACGTCGGTCGTGTCGCCCAGCCCGACGTGCACGCGGGGGTCGTTGGCCGACCCGTAGCTGCCGTCCGAACGCGCCCGCCGCCACAGGGTCGTGCCGTCGGTCCCTGCGACCTCGACACGCGCGCCCAGCATGTCGCGGGGAGCCTCTCGCCCTCCCACCAGGCGCAGTCCCAGCCAGTGGTGGGGGCCGTCCACCTGGTTGACGAGCAGGCGCACCCGCCCGCTGTCGTTGCCGACGAGCACGTCGACGTCGCCGTCGTTGTCCACGTCGCCGAAGGCGGCCCCGCGCCCCACCTCGGAGACCGCGAACACCGCGCCGGCCCGGCCGGTCACCTCTTCGAACCGGCCGTCGCCGAGGTTGCGGAACAGTTGTTTCGGCTGGTCGTACGGAAACAGCTCGTTGGCCCGCTCCTCCGTGCGGCTCACCTTGCCGTTGACGGTCAGGACGTCGAGCCAGCCGTCGTTGTCGAAGTCGAGCCAGGCGGTCCCGAAGCCGGTCAGCGGAAGGCTCGGCGGACCGAGACCCGACAGCGCGCTGCGGTCCTCGAACATGCCGTTGCCGTCGTTGACGTAGAGCGTGTTCGTCTCGGTCGTCAGATGGGTCATGAACAGGTCTTCGTCGCCGTCGTTGTCGAAGTCGCCGGCGTCCACCCCCATGCTCCCCTCGGCGGCGCCGTTCCCGTTCAGGGCCGTGCCCGACACCAGTCCCGTATCGACCAGCGTCCCGTCCCGCCGGTTCATCCAGAGCTGGTTCTCCTCGCCGTCGTTGGCGACGTAGATGTCCAGCCAGCCGTCGCCGTCGAAGTCGGCGGTGGCCACGCCGAGGGCCGGCCCGAACGTCGTGCTCGCCAAGGCGGTGGCGGTGACGTCGGCGAAGGCGCCGTCGCCCCGGTTCCGATAGAGCCGGTCCGGCTGCGCCCGATACACCTGGGGCACGCAATAGCCGACCCGCCCTGTCTCGCTGGGGCATTCCTGGTCCGCTTCGATGGCGTAGTCGACGTAGTTCCCCACGTAGAGGTCGAGCCATCCGTCGCGGTCGTAGTCCACGAAGGCGGCCGACACGCCCCAGCCGGGGTCGTCGAGACCGCTCTGTCGCGAGACGTCGCTGAACGTGCCGTCACCGTTGTTGCGGAACAACTGGTTCGGGCCGAGGTTGGTGAGGTACAGGTCGGTCCGGCCGTCGTTGTCGACGTCGCCGGCGGCCACTCCCATCCCGTACCCGCCCGCGTCTATCCCGCTTGCTTCCGTGATGTCGGTGAACCGCAGCGTGTGGGTCCCGTCCGCCTGCACCGTCAGGTCGTTGCGGTACAGGCGGCCGGTGAGCGGCAACGATCCCGGCGGCGGGAACACGGCCTCGTCGACCGTCCCCGTGCCGAGCAACTGTCCCTGCACGAGGTAAACGTCGAGATCGCCGTCGTTGTCGATGTCCAGCAACCCGACGCCGGGCGGCATGATCTCGGGAAAGTAGTACTCCCCGGACATGCCGTTGAAGTGCACGAAGTGGATGCCGGCGTCCTCCGCAACGTCGGCGAACCACCCGGATGCGTCGCTCGGCCCGGGGCCGGCGGCATCGCCCGCTGCCCGAACCCCGCGGCCCGCGGATCCGCCAGCCCCATCGGCGTCCGTCGCGTCGGTGCCGCAGCCCGAGAGCAGGGCCAGCGCAAGGAACACGGTCAGGAGCCCGTGGTGGGCCCCCGCGCGGATCCCGCCACGGGTTCCCGGGAGCCCGTAGCGAGGCTCCGCGCAGGTGGTGCCACGGGCTCCCCGTGCCCTGATGCGCATGCGGAGGATGGTCGCGTACCTCCCGCTAGAATTCCAGCGAGCCGCCGACGTGAATCAGTCGGCCCGCGAGAATCGAATCCACCTCGTTGTTCTGCAGCGACGCCGGCACGAGCCAACGGGAACCGAACCGTTCGTTGACCCCCAGCACCTGGTTGCCGTTGAACATGTTGTAGATGTCGAAGTTGAAGGTCACCCGGGCCCCGCCGGCGTCGACCGCCTTCGAGAATCGCAGGTCGAGGACGTTACGCCGGTCCAGGAACTGCGTATAGGGGGCGATGAGCGGGACCGCCGCCGTCGAGGTGCACACCGTCCGCGTGCCGCACGCCGCCAGGTTCCGCCCCAGCGACGGCGCGATCAGGTCGTTGGGCACCCGCCAGTCCGCGTCTATCGGTCTGCCGGCGACGCTGCGGAACGAGCCGCTGAACGAGATGTCGTAGGGCAACGGGTAGCTGCCGAACATCTTGAAGTTGTGGTGCGCGCTGAACGGGATCCGGGTGTCGCAGTTCAGCAGGGCCTGCGGCGAATCGATCGTGAAACAGGTGTTGATGACCGTCCGACCGGTGTCGAAGCCCCCGCCGAGCTGCGCGCCGTTGAGGAACCGCGTGTCGATGTTGACGCCGAAGAAGTCCGACGTGCCGCAGTTCCTGCCGGCAAACGGGGCTCGTCCCGACGACGTGCGCTGCTCGCCGCAGGTGACCCCGCTGGCTCCCGAGATGAACTGTCCCGCCTCGGTCGCCACGGTCTGGGCCTGCCCGAACTTCTCGGGCTTGATGTCGTAGAGACCGCAGACCTCATAGCCCCCGCCGCCCGGCAGTTGCGGATGCATCGGCGCCGTGACGCAGTACGGATCGAAGTCCTCCGGGCCGACGAGGATATTGTCCAGGGCGCGCCAGTTGCCGGCCCAGTTGCGGTAGTAGCCGGCGGTCAGCGAGACGCCCTGCGTCAGCTCGTGGACCACTTCCGCCGACAGGTCCCACGTGTAGTTCCGGTTGCCGAAGCCCTGGGTGATCGAGTCGTGGTACGTGGTCGCGCCCGGTCGGTCCAGACCGAAGTTGAGGTCGCTGATCGGCCCGCACTCGCCGTTCTGGCCGAAGTTGGTCAGCACGCAGTCCGGCACGAAGTTGAGGTTGTCGTCGGCCCAGTTGCGGGTCACGCTGTTCACCGAGGTCACCAACGGGTTGAGGTTGGTGACCAGACCGCTCAGCGCCGTCTCCACGTAGCGCCCGAGGGCGAACTTCAGGGCGGTTCGGCCACTACCGGCCAGATCGTACGCGATGCCGATTCGGGGATTGATGTCCGTGAAGCGGACGGCGTCGGCGATCTCGGCGTATTCGCGGGCCGGTATGAACCGGGTGGCGCGGAAGCTCTGCGCCGGCACACGGCCGTTGAAGCGGTCGAACCGCACCCCGAGGTTGAGCGTCATGCGGGGCAGCGTCCACTGATCCTGGACGAAGATGCCCAGGGGGGTCAGGTGCTCCTTGCGGGGATCGTCGGCGTACGTCGCATGCTGGGTTATCCGGCTCGGCACGCCGTTCCGGAGGTGGTACCACACGTCGCCGTGGATCTCCTGCTGGAACTCGGAGATGCCGTGCTCCATCTGGAAGCCCGCCTTGAAGGCGTGCGATCCGGTGACGTAGGAGAGCGAGCCCCGCTCCGCGTAGCGGTGCTTCTTGATGTGGTCCGAGTAGTAGTTGCGCGCGTTCCAGCGGAAACCCGTCGCCAGGTCCCTGGTGTGGATCGCCCCGGGCACGGAGGCGAACTCGGCGTCGCCCGGCGACGGATACGGCCACCGGCCGCGCATGTTCGAGAAGCCGGCCTCGAGCAGCAGCCGGCTCGACACCGGCGACGTCCAGCTCGCCTGGTACAACTGCTCGGGCGACAGGTTGTACTGGTGGACGAAGGCCTCCGGCGAGTAGAACTCCCCGCGGCCCCGGTTGAAGAACGACTGGAAGTCGGCGAAGACGCCGATCTTGTTCCGCTCCGAGGCCTGCCACGTGAGCCGTCCGCCGACGCTCCGCATCCACTCCGTGCGGTACGCCTTGCGGCTCTCGTCGGGCGTGTACTCGAAGGTGGGGCTGCCGATGCTGGTGTTGAAGAACGGGCCGGGGACGGTGTTCTTGTTGCGGGCCGCACGGGACGCCGCAAAGAACCACACCCTGTCCTGCACGATGGGGCCGCCGAGGGTGGCGTCCACGTTGTAGAACTTCAGCATCTCGTTCGTGAAGGTCACGCCCCGATCCATCAGCGCCTGGTCGAGGTTGTCGGCCTGCAGGCTGTCGTTGGAATAGCGCGCGTCGAACATGCCCGAGAACTGGTTCCCGCCCTCCTCGGGAATCAGGTTCATCACCAGTGTCGCCTTGCTCTCGGCATTGCCGCCGCTCGTTTCCAGGACCGTTTCCGACGAGAACGCGGTGTTCACCATGTAGATGATCGACACCCCGTTCGGGTCGGCGATGCCCATCCCGTCGAACAGCATCTCGGAGTCGCTCTTGCCGTGGAAGAACAGCGCGCCGCTCTGGCCGTTGGCCCGGTAGAGACCCGACGTCCCGCCGACGTCGGCGGTGCCGGTCACCCCGGGGACGAGCGCGATGAGCGACGACGCGACGGCCTTCAACCCGGTCGGCAGGGTCTCGAGCTGCTCGGTCGTCAGGGATTGCTGGGCAACGGTGTTCTGGATGTCGACCAGCGGGCTCGCGCCGGTGACCGTGATCGTCTCCTCGATCCCGCCGACCGCCATCTCGGCGTCGATGTTGGCCGTGAACCCGGCCGTGAGCACGACGCCTTCGCGGATTACCGTGGAGAAGCCGGGCAGCGTGAAGGTGGCGGTATAGGTGCCGGGCACGAGGTTGACGACGTTGTAGTTGCCTTGGTTGTCGGAGAAGACGACGCGGGGCGCGAGCAACTGCGGGCTGGTCACCTCGACGGTCACGCCGGGCAGCACGCCGCCCGTGTCGTCGGTCACCGAGCCGGCGATGCCGCTCGACTGCTGCGCCGGAGCGGCGACGGGCAGGATCAGCACCGTGGCCATGAGCATCGGCGCGATGCGCCGGAGCGGGTGCGGGGTGCCGTTCGAACAGGACGTTCTCGATACTCCGACGGTCGAACCTGTGCGTCTGTTCCGAGTCACCGGTACGCCTCCTTGCCGGTTTGCGAAAGGGAAGTCGACGGGACTTCCGGGAGTCCTCCACGCGCGGGAGGTCGGATCCGAACGATGCAGGGGTGTGCAGGCGGGGAAGTAGACCCCGTCGAGGAAAGGGCAACGGCAGACCGAGCTTCGCGAACGACGACGTCATGCATCACCCTGCAACTCGCCTTTCGGTTACGGGTTCGACAACGGCCGACGCTTGTCCGATGCTAGTGCTTCCCGTAATCGCTTGACGCTGCTCGCGCGTCTCGCATTTACCCGACGACGCTCGCGCGACCCGTGACGGGCATCCGCTCCTCGCGGCCATCCGTCAAGTGAAAGCACGCTAGCGCCGGCCTGTGAGCAAAGTCAAGGTGAATCGCCGCCATGTTCTCGGGCTCCCTCGTCGTTGGAATGGACGCCCTCCTGGTGCCTGGCGCGGGGCGGCGTCCGCAGCCTGGCCCGCCACGTAGAGCACATCATCGTCCGAACCCGAAAGCCCGGTGCCTTGCCGGGGCGGGCGCGCCCCCCCGGAGCCTGGCCCGCCTGGCCCGACAATCGTCGCCGGTGGTTCGATTGCCGTCCAACCGAGGCCTTGCCCGGGGGCTGGGCCGCTGTTACGGCGCAGACCCCCGGCCGCGCAGCCTGCCGATCCAGCCGCGGATGGCGTCCTGTACGCGCGCGTGGACCTCCGCTTCCGTGGGGGCGTCCCTGCCCCGTACCTTGAAGGAATGATCCCCGCCGTCGACGACCAAGAGCTCGGCGCTAGTGCATCGGGCGAGCACGGGGCCGAGCTCCTCGGGGGTGCCGAACGTGTCCCGGCTGCCCTGTACGAACAGCATCGGCGCGGCGACCGCCGGCAGGTGCGCGTCGCGCAGCTTCTCCGGCCGCCCCGGTGGATGCAGGGGATAGCCGAGGAGGACGAGACCATCGACGCCCGGGGAGACGCGGGCCTGCGTGTCGGCGGCGACCACCTGCGAGGCGATGCGGCCGCCCATCGACTTGCCGCCGACCAGGAGACGCCGACCGGCCTGCGGCCCGCGTTCGCGCACCGTCGCGATCACGGCCCGGTAGCACGCCTCGAGGCGGGGGGCCGGGTCCGGCGCGCGCCGTCCACGCTCCTTGTAGAGGAAGTTGAAGGTGACCACGTGGACGCCTCGGCTCGACAGGCCGCGCGCGAAGGCGGTCATGAACGGGTGCGTCTGCGGCGCGCCGGCCCCGTGCGCGAGGATGAGCGTCGTGTCGGGGACGGCGGCGGCTCCGGTCGCGGCGGCCGGGATGTCGGCCGGATACTCGATCGCGGTTACGGAATCGGTGCCGTCGAGTCGGATGGTGGACGGCGTGGGCATCGGGTCGGGTCTACTGCTCAGACAAGACCGGACAGGAACCGTCCGGCCTCCGCACGGAACTCGTCGGTCCATTCGTGGCCGCCGTCGAAGACCAGCGGGATGGCCGGAGATCCGGTGCCTCCCAGGAACGCGAGGTCGGCGTCCATCTTCTCCTGCGTGTACCACGCGTCCAGCCGGCCCCGGCCGACCAGGACGGGTGGCCATGCAAGGGCGGGGTCGCTCCGCAGCTCCGGCGGGACGTCGCCCGCCAGTGCGATGATGCCACGACAGACGCGCCCGGCGCGCAGGCCCGCGCGGTAGGCCATGGCGACTCCCTGAGAGAAGCCGCAGCAAACGAGGGCGCCGGTCGTTTCGTATTCGCGGCGGACGGCGCCGACGACGTCCCGGACGTAGGCGACGTTGTCGGCGATGGCCAGCTCGCGGTCCTGCCTGGTCATCCAGCTTCCGACGACGTGCCGGCGGCTCTCGCTGTAGTGCCGGTGGAGCGCCTGCACCGCTACCCGCGTCCACCGTTCGCTGCCGGGGATGCGGTCGAGCTCCGCCAGATGGCGCTCGGCGTGCTCGCCGTAGCCGTGGAAGCCGACGAGCAGCGGCGCGGGGCCGGGAGCGTCGGCCGCCGCGACGAGGTAGCGGCCGTGCGTCGTCGCGGCGATCGTGTGGACGGTGGCGGCATGCTCGACGGCGGGTTGAACAGCAGCGCCGGCCGGTGATCCGACGTCACGGGTGCGGGTGGCCACTGGCTGTATTCTAGTGAGGAGTCGTTGAGCGGAGGAGGAGCGGATGCCGCGGATCGCGTTCGATGCGTTGCCGGACGATGCACGGGTCTGGATATTCTCGGCGGAGCGGAAGCTGAACGATACCGAACGGTCGCGCCTGCTGGCGCAGGTGGACGCGTTCATCGAGCAGTGGGGGGCGCACGCCGTGCCCCTGACCGCCGGTCGGAACTTCGTGTACGACCGGTTCCTGTTCGTGGCCGTCGACCAGCGCGCGGCGGGTCCGTCGGGCTGCTCCATCGACGCCCTCGTACGGCAGATGAGGAGCCTGCAGGACGAGATCGGCGTGGAGCTCGTCAACCATGCGCCGGTGCTGTTCCGCCAGGGCGAGGAGATCGCCCGCGTGCCGCGCGAGGCTTTTGCGGAGCTCGCCGAAGCGGGCGAGGTCGGTCCCGACACCACCGTCTTCAACAACACGCTAATGAGCCTGGGCGACGTGCGGGCCGGACGGTGGGAAGTGCCGGCGTCCGATTCGTGGCACGCGCGGGCTTTCTTCTGACCTACAATGGGGGTATGGATGCCTCGGTGCTGGAGGTCCTCACCGCGTTGCTTTCTCTGGTGAGTGCGGTCGGCGTGTTGGTGGTCAACGGGAAGGTCGATCGATTGACGGGACGGGTGGAACGGCTGACAGGTCGAGTCGATGCGCTCGAGGGCACGGTGCAGGCGATGATTGCGGCGGTCATGACCGGACGTTCGTCCAGTTGAAGCGCTCGGCGACGCGAGCCGGTCACCGACCGGTCGCCCCTTACAACCGGGTGTACTCGTACAGGTAGAGCAGCCCCACCGCGACGACGTAGAGCGTGGCGCAGTAGGCGACGTTGCTGCGCGCGATGCGCCAGTTGTCGGCGCCGTAGCGGCTGGCGAGCACCACGTTGACGCCCGACAGGGGATTGACCGCGCAGCCCAGGCCCCAGCCCATCGCGAACGTCGTGGCCAGCAGCGTCGGATCGAGCTCCACCGTCTCGACGAGCGCCACGGTGACGCCGACCAGCACGGCCGGGTGGATGCAGACCAGCGACATCACGATGAAGGCCAGCACCAGCAGGCTCGCGTGGAAGCCGTCCAGGCGCGGCAGGAGAACCCAGTCGCCGGTTCCGTGCGCCGCCGCGACCACGCCGGCCGCGAGCACCCCGGCGCCGAGGAAGAGCGCCAGCTCGCCGCCCATCTGCGGTGCGCGCTCGCGTACGTACTCCGCGAGCGCCGGGGGCAGGCCGCGCACGCCGCGGCGCTTGAGCAGGACCCCCAGGACCACGGCGGGCGTGACCAGGGTGATCAGGGTGAGCACGGAAGAGCCGGGCATCGCCAGGTAGGCGAGGAGCACCCCGGCGCCGAGGGCCAGCGGCACCTTCAGATCCTGCGGTAGGAGCGGATAGCCGCCGAAGCTGTCGACGTCCCCGGCGCGGCCGCTGCTCGCGTACCAGTACAGCCACAGGAAGGCGGCCGCGGCCAGCGGCAGTCCGAACAGCATCATCACCAGGGGGTTCGATCCGGGCGTGTAGGCCAGGCCCAGGGCCACGCCGCCGATGAACGGCGAGTAGAAGGCGACCGCGCTGAACGCCCGGCTGAAGAGCTGCGCCTGGTCGGGCCCGAGCGGCTGGTTGCGCGCCAGCCGATCGGACATGAGGATGACGGCCGAGATGTTGATGACCGACCCGAACGCGTGCACCCCGAGCATGCTCTGCACGTAGGCGCCGAGGCCGCGCGGCAACGCCGGTTCGTCCGTGCGCGGCGGGCGGTTCAGCAACCGCAGCAGCGTGACGGAGGCCAGCATCGACAGGATGGGCTGGTTCTGCGCCAGGAGGCTGTCGACGCGCAACGGCGCCCCGCGACCGGCGCCCCAGAAGAAGGCGGCCAGCCCGACCGTGATGAACACCAGCGCCTGCGCTTGCTGGCGCCGGCCGATCCCCGGCCACAGCAGCGCCAGCGCAATCCACGCCAGGACCGCCGGCGCCACCGGTGGCACGGACCAGACGGCGCCCGAAAGCGCCGTCGCCAGCATGCCGGCGAGCACCGCCCCCGCCGCCTGGTGGGCGAGGCCGACCGGTGCCGCCTCCCGTCGCCACCAGGTTCCGAGACGGTGGCTCGCGACAGTCAGGGCGTGACCCAGATCGGCGACGACCAGGCCCGCTCCTGGATGGTGGCCGGAAGATCGGGGCGAGGCTCGACGCCGGCGCGCACTGCCTCCCAGGTGGACCAGCGGCAGGAGGGATTCTCCAGCACGCGGACGTAGTAGATGGCGCGCTCGGTCGGATCGAAGTCGGGATCCGTCCACAGCGTGCGGAGCTCCGCGTCTCCCGCGTCGTCGCTCGCGGCGCAGGTGCCGGGATCCACGGTTGCGCCGTTGTCGGGGCAGCGGTGCGTGTCCGGGTCGACGGACATGCCGTCCGAGCAGGCGACGTCGTAGACCCGTTCGTGCGCCTCGCCGCCCTCGATCCAGCCCTTGATGACCTGCAGCCGCGCCAGCGGGTTGCTTGCCGGGTCACGGTTCGCCCAGACCAGGAACTTCGGGACGCGCCGGCCCGGTGCGACCAGCTCGCCGCCCATGGCGACGCCGCTGGCGTAGGCCGCGGCGACCAGGTCGGGATCGTCCGCGAGGTCGGCCGGGTAGTCGTAGCCGGCGAAGAACCGCACGCGCATGCGCGGCCCGGTGGTGGCGAAGGTCTCCTTGCGGCGGAACGCGTCGAAGATCGACTCGCGCGTGTTCTCCTCCGCCCACACGCCGGTCAGACCCGAGGCGCCGCGGATGGCGCCGAGCGGCGAGGCGCTGTAGAGGCTGCCGTCCGGCCGCGGCGGGTCGAACGGTATCGAGGCGCCGCGCTGGGGGCGGCCGCCGGCGGTGAAATAGTCGGACTCGGTCGGCGCGCCCGATCCGGCGTGGTTGTCGGTGGCGCCGACCAGCCCGAAGCGGAAGGGATTGATGCCGCGCTCCTCCTCCAGGCGCAGCCCGTTCAGGTACGCCTCGCGCACGTAGCTGCCGGCCGGCTGGCTGGGGGTCGTGCCGCCGCCGATCCGGTAGGACCAGATCTCGAAGTCCGCCCACTCGTCGTTGGGGGAGAGCGCGGGGTGCGTATCGGAGGTGCCCTTCGTCTGCGTGATCTCCACCAGCGGCTCGTTGCGGGTGCGAATCTCGGCGTAGCCCGCATCGAGCGGCTCGCCGGCATAGGTCGCGAGCCGGAACATCAGGCCGTTGGAGCCGTTGGAGTTGTGGGGGATGGCCAGTGCCTCGATCCCCGCCTCGCGGTTGCGGTCCATCCACGCCCACAGCTCCTCCGGGTTGAACGAGTCGAGCCGGCTGAACGGCACGTCCGGCGCCGCGCTGCCGCGGAAGATCACGTTGCGATGCAGGTTCTGGTTCTCGGGGCTGCCGGTGAACTCGTAGGCGATGAAGGTGGTGAAGCGGCCGGGATCGTTGTGACGCTCGGCCGCGGCGATGGTCTCGCGCCACGCGGAGCGCACCACGTTCAGGTCGAGCAGGCCCTCCCGGGTGCCGAGGGTGTGGGCCCGGATGTCGGCGTAGGCCGCCTGCCGGTCCGTGCCGGTCAGCGCCCCGGACGCGATGCTTCTCGCCAGCTCGGAGTCGGGATGTCGAAAGACGTCCTGCTCGGGATCGAGCATCGCCGGCAGCATGCCCAGGAAGCTGGCGTGGTCGGTGACCGCGAAGAAATCCAGCGGCCGGTCGAGCTGGATCTCGAAGCCCGCCGCGTGGGTCAGCGGCTCGCCCTGCGCGTAGCGGTAGGCGTCGTCCGGGGTGGCCCGGGTGCCGTTGAGGAACGCGTCGTAGGAGAAGTTCGTGTGCGTGTGGAGGTCGCCGAAGTAGACGTTGCGCAGGGAAGCGGGGGCGGGCGCGGCGGTGGATTCGGCGGCGTCCTGCGGTCCCGCGGCGGCGTCCTGCGGACCCGCGGCGGCGTCCTGCGGTCCCGCGGTCGCGTCCTGCGGCCCCACGGCCACGACAAGGCTCGCCGACGTGGCGCGCATGACCGGCGTCGATCCCGCGGTCGCGTCCTGCGGCCCCACGGCCACGACAAGACCACCGCCGTCGGAGCAGCCGGCCAGCACGAGGCCGAGGAGCCAGACTGCGCCCGGTATCGCGGCAACCGCGAGTTTCCGCGGTGAGAGCCGGCGCACGACGGAATCTCGGGAACGATGGTCGTGACGTGACATGACACCTCCAACACGGTCGTGGCGCAACGGCCGGCCCGCGGCTGGCCCGGGAATCGTCGCCTTGCGGATTCGCCTTCCGCCCAACCGACTCTCTCCGGGAGTCCCCTGCCGCTCTACGGCGCCGACTCTCAGGGTGCGGCCGGCGCCATCGACAGCACGCGTTCGACGAACCAGTAGGCGGAGACGGCGCCCATGACGTAGATCGGCATCTGCGCAACGGCGGCAGGCACCGGGATGCGCCAGATTCTAACGATTTGCAGCAATCCCAGCAGGACGCCGACGATGGCGAGCTGGCCGATCTCCACCCCGACGTTGAACAGCAGCAACGCCATGGCCCGGGCCGACTCGGGCAACCCGATCTCGGCCAGCGCTCCGGCGAAGCCGAATCCGTGCAGCAGGCCGAAGCCGAACGCGATCGCCCATGGCGAGCGCGCCATCGCCGACTGTCCGCCCCGCGCGCCGCGGGCCAGCTCTACTGCCAGGAACAGGATGCTCAGCGCGATGACCGCCTCGACCGGCCGCTGCGACAGCGTCACCACCCCGAGCGACGACAGCGCCAGGGTGATGCTGTGCGCCGCGGTGAAGGCCGTGACCACCTGCACGAGCTGCAGAGGCCGGCGCACGAAGAAGAGCAGGCCGACGACGAACAGGATGTGATCGAATCCGAAGAGCAGGTGCTCGATGCCGAGCACCAGATAGGCGGGTACCGCTGTCCCGCCGCCCGACTCCGGCGACAGCACGACGCGCGGCGCCTCCGAGCGCAGCAGGTGATCGACGGACGTCCCGTCGAGCAGGCGCACCCGGAGCAGGACGTCGGTCAGGGTGCGCGGCAGGCCGTCGATGGAGATCGCCGCGCCGGCGAGACCCGTCTCGCCGCAGGTCAGCGTCCAGCGCTCGACGAGAGCGGAGGTCGTCAGATCCGGCAGTTGCCGGCCGCTCTCCGGGCAGTGCGCGGGAAATCTCGGCGCGATCGGCAGCCGGCGGACGAGTCCGGGGTCGGCGTCCGGCAGGATCGGCTGCTTCCACAGCACGTCGAAACGTCCGGGGGAGACCTCCGTCACCTGCAGGTAGGCGGGCCGTACTTCGTGGGCGGCAACGGCTGCGGACGACAGCAGCACTCCTACCAGCGCCAACGTCTTCCAGGTCGCCACCTGCATCGCCTACGGCCGTTCCTGTAGCCGTTCCGCGGCGGGCAGCCGCACGTCGTAGCGCTCCCGCAATGCCTGCAACGCGTTCCGGTTCCGCTCGCGGCGCCGTGCCTCCAGCAGATCCTGGGCGACCCGCTCCCGGAGGTCGTCCAGCGCCGGTGGTCGCGGCGCGCTTCGCTCCAGCACCTCGACGAGATGTGTGCCGTGCGCCGAGTCGACGGGGCCCTGCCAACCGCCCGCCGCGAGGTCGCGCAGCGCGGTCGTGAAGTCCGCGCCGAACAGGTCCGTGATCTCCCGATCGGTCCGATCCGCGTATTCCCTGAGCAGCATGAACGGGTCGCCGGCGCGTCTCCAGCTCTCTGCCTCGCCGTTGCGCACCTCGTGCAGCAGCGCCGTCGCGTCCCGCCGTGGGGCAATCCTTCCGTCGTCGTTCAGGAAGATGTGCCGGAAGGTCGTACGCGGCGGCTCGCGGTACCGCTCGGCGTGCGCCGCGAAGTACTCCCCGACCTCGTGGGCCGCGGGCGGCGGAAGTTCCGCGTTGTCCTCCAGCATGAACGTCATCTTCTGCGCGAGCCGCCGGCGCACGATCGGGTCGTCGCGGTCCAGGGACAGCCGTAACGCCTCGCGATAGAGGATCTCCTCGCGGACCGCTTCGTCAATCAAGCCCTGGAGCTCCCGGCGGGTCGGCGCCCGGCCCCACTGTGCGTCCCAGCGGGCGCGCAGCGCCTCGACCTGCTCGTTCGTCACCGTGACGACGCGCCGGTGGTCGTCCCCGTCCGCCAGCCGGCGCTCGACGGCGAACACGCCGATGCCGAGGAGGAGAAAGACGAGGAGGGGCGACCTGTTCAGCGGCGACGTCATCGGCGGGAATCGTCGGGTCCGTCCCGCATGTCCGGCATGGGAGCGGGAGTCGGGCCGGAATCCGCGCGGTCGAAGCGAGTGGTCGGGGCGCCGAGGTTCGAACTCGGGACCTCCTGCTCCCAAAGCAGGCGCGCTACCGGACTGCGCCACGCCCCGCCGGCCGGCGTCGACCGGACACCAGACAAGGTACCATATCTTGCCGCCGGCCGGTGTCGGCCGTGTGTCGACCGTGACTCACGGTGTCACCGCACCCGATCGCGCGCCCGCGCTTCCGCGAGCTGTTCGCGCGTCATGCGCGCGGCGACCTGCTCGCGAAGCGTGTGGGCCGACTCGTCGCCGGCGGTGGCGGCCAGGGTCAGCCACACGTGGGCGGAAACGTGGTCGAGCACGACCCCGCGTCCGAAGAAGTACGCCGCCCCGAGGAGGCCCTGCGCACGGGCGTCCCCCTGTTCGGCGGCGGGCCGGGACCAGCGGAGCGCCTCCCCGTAGTCCTGCGCCACGCCGTTCCCGAAGTAGTACGCCGCCGCGAGGACACCCTGCCCGACGGCATTTCCCTGTTCGGCGGCGGGCCGGGACCAGCGGAGCGCCTCCCCGTAGTCCTGCGCCA
>WTFV01000155.1:94370-142013 GCA_011523845.1 Acidobacteriota bacterium
CGCCGTTCCCGAAGTAGTACGCTTCCGCAAGGCGGGCCTGGCCGACGGCGTTTCCCTGCTCGGCGGCGCGCCGGGACCAGTGGACCGCCTCTGCGTGGTCTTGCGCCACGCCGCGCCCGAAGTAGTGCGCCTCTCCGAGAACGCTCTGGCCGACGGCGTTCCCCTGCTCGGCAGCACGCCGGGACCAGCGTACCGCCTCCCGGTAGTTCTGCGCCACGCCGAACCCGTAGTGGTACGCCGCCCCGAGGAGACCTTGCGCGCGGGCGTCTCCCTGCTCGGCGGCGGGCCGGGACCAGCGCGCCGCCTCCTCGTAGTCCTGTCCAACGCCGTTCCCGAAGTAGTACGCCGCCCCGAGCAGAGCCTGCCCGGACGCGCTGCCCTGTTCGGCGGCGTGCCGGAGCCAGCGGACGGCTTCCCCGTGGTCCTGCGCCACGCCGCGCCCGAAGTAGTACGCGTGCCCGAGGTGAGCCTGCCCGATGGCGCTGCCCTGTTCGGCGGCGGCCCGCAGCCAGTGGACCGCCTCCCGATGGTCCTGCGCCACCCCGGCTCCCAGGAGGTACGCTTCTCCGAGGACAGTCTGCCCGATGACGTCTCCCTGCACCGCGGCGAGTCGGGACCAGCGGACTCCCTGTCCCGCGTCCTGCGCCACGCCGTTCCCGTAGAAGTACGCCTCCCCGAGCAGGGCCTGCCCGAAGGAGTCTCCCTGCTCGGCGGCGAGCCGGTACCAGCCGACCGCCTCTTCGTGGTCCTGCGTCACCCCGAGCCCCAGGTAGTACGCGTGTCCGAGCAGAGCCTGTCCGGCGGCGTCCTCCTGTTCGGCGGCGTGCCGGAGCCAGTGGACGGCCTCTTCGTAGTCCTGCGCCACCCCGAGCCCGTAGTAGTACGCGTGCCCGAGCAGAGCCTGCCCGGCGGCGTATCCCGGCACGGCGGCGAGTCGTGCCCAGCGGACCGCCTCCGCGTGGTCCTGCCCAACCCCGAGTCCGTAGTAGTACGCGGCCCCGAGGCGCGTCTGCCCGACGGCGTATCCCTGTTCGGCGGCGCGCCGGGCCCAGCGGACCGCCTCCCGGTAGTCCAGCGCCACGCCGTTCCCGTAGAAGTACGCCTCCCCGAGCAGAGCCTGGCCGATGGCGTTTCCCTGTTCGGCGGCGCGCCGGGCCCAGTGAACGGCCTCTTCGTAGTCCAGCGCCACGCCCTTCCCGAAGTAGTACGCCTCGGCGAGCAGAGCCTGCGCGCCGGCATCTCCCCGTTCGGCGAGAACTCGGGCCGCCTCGATGTCGACCGCGACGCCGTCGCCGCAGGCCGACACGCCGGTCAGCAGCAAGACTGCAACCCCCGGGCCGAGCAGCGCCCTCCACACTGTCGACATCATCCGACGCGGAGCCCCCCGGTCGGGTCGACCCGCGTCGCCCGCCGGGCCGGCAGCCAGCAGGCGAAGAGCGCGACGACGACCAGCATGAACGGGGCCAGCAGGAACGTCAGGCGGTCGTCGGTGGCGATACCGTAGAGAAGGCTCTCCAACGTCCGGCTCGACGCCACCGCGGCGCCCATGCCCAGCAAGGTGCCGACGGCCACGATCGCCGCGCCCTGTCCAACGACCAGCGCGAGAATCTGCCGGCGTCCCGCGCCCAGCGCCACCCGAATCGCTATCTCGCGCCGGCGTTGCGCCACGGTGTAGCTCAACAACCCGTAGACGCCCAACGCCGCCAGGACCAGGGTGAGACCCGCGAGCGACCCGACGAAGAATGCGTAGAGGCGAGGCTCCGCGACCGCGCTGGACAGGTGCTCCTCCATCGCCGTCACTTGCTCCATCGTCGCTTGCGGGTCCGTCGCCGTCACGGCCTCGCGCAGGAATGGAATCAACGCCACCGGGTCGCGGGTCGTCCGGACTGTGATTCTGGCCGGTCCCAGGCCGAAGCCCATCTCTTCGTGGATCTGCGCCAGCGGGAAGAACGCTTCGGGTCGGGATTCCGCCGTGAGTTCGAGCCCGCCGTACAGGATGTCTCCGACGACGCCGATTACCTCCCAGGGAACGCCGGCCACCAACACCCGCTGGCCCACCGCCAGCCCGTCCCCGAAGAGTTCGTGGGCCAGCGTCTCGTTGGCCACCAGCACGCGCGGGCTCTCGGGCCCGTCCACACGGCTGAAGGTACGACCTTCGCGAAGGCGGAATCGCATTGTCTCGAAGTAGCCGGGACTTGCGATCTGAAGCTCCGTTTGCACCATCTCGTTCGGATTGCTCGGTACCGGAGTACCTGCCACGCGAAGCGGCCCCCGACTTGAGAGTTGCCCCACGAAGGGCAGGCTCCACGACAACCCCACAGCTTCGACGCCGGGGAGGGGCGCCAGCCGTGCCGCCATCTCATCGAGAAGTCGAGTCTGGAAGCGCAGCGCCGAAGCTCTGCGGTCCAGGATTGCATCCGGCGTCGTGGGGGACTGGCTCATTATTGGGCTCACGACCCTTGTGGCAACCACATCGGCAGGATCGAAGCCTCGATCGAAGGTGGTGAGCCGCACGAAGCTGCGCAGCAGCAGGCCCGCCCCAATCAGCAGCACGACCGCCAGCGCCACCTGTGCCGTGGACAGCGTGGCGCGCATGCGGTGCGTCCGCAGCAACCGGAAACCGCCCGCCCACTGCGCGTTGCCCTCGTTCAGCATGCGCGCCGGATGGACGAGCGACCGCCGGAACGCCGGCCCCGCCCCGCACAGCAGCCCGACCAGGACCGACAGCCCGACAGTGAAGGCGAGCGCCACCGGGTCGATTCCCGCTTCGTCCAGGCGCGCGACGTCGCCCGGAACGAGCGCGGGCACGGCGCGCAGAACGACGGCCGCGGCAGCCAGGCCGAGCACGCCGCCGCTCAGGCTCAGCACCGTGCTCTCGGTCAGGAGTTGCCGTGCGAGCCGGCTCCTGCTCGCACCCAGCGCCGCGCTGATGGCCAGCATCCGCTGGCGCGTCACCCCGCGCGCCAGCAGCAGACCCGCCGCATTCAGGCACGCGACCAGCAGCACGAGCACGGTCACTGCGGTCAGCATCGCCAGCGCCGGCCGGTACTCGCCCACCATCTCCTCCAGCAGCGGCACCACCCGCACGTCGCGCGGTCCGCTCGCGCCCGCCAGCGCCGGGAATCCGCCGCTGCTGCGTTGCAGGATGCCGCGGGCTTCGGCGCCGGCCTGCTCCGCGGAGACGCCCGGCCGCAGTCGCCCGAGCGCGCTGAACGTGAGTTCATTCAGGAAGACGGTGCGCTGCCCCGGTGCTTCCTGCATGCTCGTCTGCGTGAACGGCGGAATGACGTACGGCATCCAGAGTTCGCTGTCCGGGGTCGGGAAGTGGAAGCCCTCGGCGAGCACGCCGACAACGAGATGCGGGTCGCCATCGAGGTCGAGCGTGGTTCCGACGATGGCCGGATCCGACGCGAAGCGCCTCGTCCAGGCGCCGTGGCTCAGCAGCACGACGCGCTCCGCGCCCATCCGCGCTTCTTCCTCCAGGAAGAGCCGTCCCAGGTGAGGCGCCGCCCGCAACAGCGGGAACAGCGCCGGCGACACCCTGGCGCCGCGCAGGTCGACACCGCCCGCGCCGTCCCACTCGGCGGAGATTTCCTCGTAGGCGGCGAGTTGCTCGAACGACTCGGAGAGTTCCTGCAGCAAGGGCATCGAGCGGTTCGACAGCAGCATGGCCGACAGGCTTCTCGGGCCGAAGGAATCGCCGATGCGCACGATGGCGCCGGCGTCCGGATACGGCAGGGGGCGCAGCAGGACGCTGTACACGACGCCGAACACGGCGGTGTTCGCGCCGATGCCCAATGCGAGGATGAGCGCCACGGTGGCCGCAAGGCCGGGACTGCGCCGCAAGCTGCGGCCGGCGTGGCGCAGGTCACGCCCCAGGTCGTCGAGCCAGCGCCGTGTCATACCCTCACCTCGGTCGGCGCAATCCTGAAGCGGTCCGACGCCAGGCCGCGGCGCGTACCTCGTGGTCGCGCCGGTGAACCCGACCGGCATCCGCTCCGCGGGCTACCGGCGGTGATCGAAGAGGTGCTCGACCTCGACGACCCTGGCCCCGGCCACGGTGACGACGTTGTCGCCCGCCAGGCGCTCGCCGAACGCGCCGTAGCGCGCCTCGACCTCCGCGGGCTGCGGCGGGAGGGGGAACTGCACCACGATGCGCACCCTGCCGGGGGGCCAGTTGAACGTGTTGATGCGCGTCCAGAAGTGTCCGCCGGTGACCGATGCCCGGCCGGACTCGATGAGGTTCGTGGCCGGCCAGTCCCCGGCCGGCGTCGTGTCGCTCATCTCGTGCGCCACCTGGTAGTCGACGAACGCGCCGTCCGGCAGGTCGGTCGAGCCCTCGATCCACAGTTGCCGCCACTCGGAGCGGTGCTCGACGTCGAGCCGCACGGACTCCATGCTCTCGACCGCGTCGGAAGCTGCGTCTCCGGCCGCGCCGCACCCCGCGGCCAGACCGACCGCGACCAGGGCGAAGAGAAACGACGGTCGCATCGAGGGTCTGCGGTCCACGAGGCCATTATAGTTGGCGCCGATGGAGTACCCGTCGCGGTTGCCGGTCGTCGGCGTCATGGGTTCCGGTCGTGAGCCCCACGCGGAGCGCGCCCGCCGCCTCGGCGAGTGGATTGCGCGTGCCGGGTTTCACCTGTTGACGGGCGGCGGTCGGGGGGTGATGGCCGCCGTCACCGAGGCGTTCGTCCGCGTCGCGGAGCGCCGCGGCGTCGCCATCGGCATCCTGCCCGCCGCCAAGGGCGACAGCGCGGGCGTCTCGCGGCCGGGATACCCCAATCCCTGGGTCGAGATCGTCATTCGCACCCACCTCGACCAGGTCGGCGCGCACGGCGCCGATCCCGCCTCCCGGAACCACCTCAACGTGCTCTCCTCGGATGTCGTGATCGTCCTGCCGGGATCGGACGGGACGGCGAGCGAAGCCCGGCTGGCGCTGCGCTACGGGCGCCCGTGCATCGCGTGGCTCGCCGAGCGGGGCGACGTGCCCGGGCTGCCGGAGGCCATCCCGGTCGAGTCGCGGTTTCCGGCGATCGAGGCGTTCGTCCGCGAGGCGTGCAGGCGTCGCGGAGACGATCAGGGCTCCGCGACCGGCATGCGGTAGGGCCGGAAGGTCAGGTAGTGGCGGATGCGTTCCTCGATGGCCGGTACGAGCCACTCGAAGGGCGTGCCGCGGGCCGCCTCTGCCGCCCTGCGCGCCGTCGACAGTGCGTCCTCGAACCGGCCCACGGCGGCGTACGCCGCCCCGAGGGTGTCGAGCACTTCCGGATGGTCGCCGACGAGCGCTACCGCCTGTTGGGCCAGGGAGAGCGCCTCGGCCGACGCGCGAAGCGCCGGGTCGGGCGCCGCCGCCCGCAGCCAGGCCAGACCGACCAGCGCGAGAGGAATACGCGGGTTCAGGTCGAGGGCGCGGCGGTAGTGGGTGGCCCCGCCGGCCAGATCGCCGGTTGAGACCAGGGCGCGCGCCAGGTTCGTGTGCACGTCCGCATCGTCGGGGCTCAGGGTCAGCGCCTCGCGGAAATGGGTGATCGCCTCCTCGGGTTCTCCGGTCGCCAGCAGGGCGTTCGCCAGGTTGTAGCGGGCGCTGGCGTCCCGTGAACCGAAACGCAGCGCAAGGCGGTAGTAGACGATCGCGTCCGTCGTGGAGCCGGTGGCGGCAAGCAACGCTCCCAGGTTGTTGTGCGCGGCGGCGTACTCGGGCCGCAGCGCGACCGTCTCGCGGAACGCCTCGATGGCGCCGGCCGTGTCGCCTTCGGCTACCAGCAGCGAGCCCAGATTGTATTGAGCCGTCGCGTGGTCGGGCGCCAGGGACAACGCGGTCTCCAGGTGCTGCCGGGCCAGCGCCAACTGGTTCAGGGACAGGTAGCGGGCGGCCAGGTCGGTGTGACTGCGGTAGTCGTTCGGATCCACCCGCAGCATCGCCTGCAGACCCAGCAGGTCGTTGCGGGCCTGCTTCCGCAGCAGGTTCTGGACGAGAGCGGCCTCGTCGTCGGCGGTGGCGGGCAACGCCAGCAGGAAGACCTCGGCCCGCGGCGTGGTGTCGTCCGGGTTGTAGCGAACCCGGACCGGGGGGCTCGCCGGATTGTGCGGGTTCGTGCCGGAGTTGTCGAAGTTGAAGCGGGCCACCAGCAGCGTGCCCGCCGGCAGGCGCACCGGCTCGACGTAGCGGTAGCCGTCCTGCCAGTCGAACTGCCAGTCGTCGATGCGCAGGAGGCCGAGCGAGTTTCCGTCGGGGGTTTCGGCGGTTACCTCGACCGCCCTGCCCAGACGATGCAGGTAGGCATACACGCCCGCCACGTCGACGGGGACCGGTACGATGTAGCGATCCTCCACCGCGTGGGCCGGCTCGCCGGCCGGGATGTCGAGCGCCGGCGCGTCGAGGACGATGCCGACGCCTCGCCGCGCGGGCGGACCGTCGGCGAAGTACAGTCCGACCGAAAGCCGGACCTCCACCGGCTGCTCGCGAGCTCGCAGGCCGAGTTGCAGCAGCAGGTCGGTGCCCGGATGGAGCTGCCACGCCAGGTCCTCCCCGGGCGGTGGGGTCCGGCGGCCACCGGCCCAGACCAGGAAGTCCCCGGGGGGAAACCGCCCGAGGTCCGGAGCGAGGCCGGGGAAGCCGGGGGCGTCCTCCTCCTCCTGGAGCCGCCTCCCGTTTCCGGCGTCGTCCAACGTCATCTGCGCGCGCTGGATGGACGCCTGCGCTCCCGCCTCCGGCCGGACGTCCACGGCGCGCACCCAGCGCGGGGCGGGGATGTCGACGGGCAGGGCGAAGTTGCGATACTCCAGACCATTGCCCGCTTCCACGGTGTAGGGCTCGGGCATCGAGACGATCAGATCGGGTTCGCCCAGCGGCCAGTCGGCGCGGAACGAGGGCGGCGCGGTTGCATTCGCGCTGCCCGCCGGCGCGCCGGCAGCGGTCCAGCGCCGCAGCGTCTCGATGTCGTCGTTCGTGAGGCGTGGTTCGCCTTCGAGTGCGCTCGCGCCGTAGCCGCGCACGGGTTGCCAGGGGGGCATTCGCCGGGCGGCGACCATCTCTACCATCCGGCCGGCGCGCGGCCGCGCTTCCTCGTAGGTGGTCAGGCTGAACGGTCCCAGGCCTCCCAGGCGGTGACAGCCGGCGCAGTGCGCGTTCAGCAGCGGCGCCACGTCGTCGTACGTCACCGCGGTCTGCGCGGCGGCAGACGCCGGCACGAGCCAGGAAACCACGACCGCGATTGCGAACGCCCGACCGACGGCCCGGTTGTGGATGGCACTCATGAAGGCTCCGCGGGCATCCGGTCGTCAGGCGTGGGCGGCGGCCTGCCCGAGCCGCCGGCGCGCCGCGGCCAGCGCGACCGCGGTGACGAATACCGGCATGGCGCGATCGATCTCGTCGAGTGACGGATAGGTCGGGGCGAGCCGGATGTTGGAATCGCGCCGGTCGCGGCCGTACGGAAAGGTCGCGCCGGCCGGCGTCAGCTTCACGCCCGCCTCGCCGGCCAGCCCCACGATCGCGGCGGCCAGTCCCTCGGGGGCCTCGAACGAGAGAAAGTAGCCGCCGCGCGGCCGGCTCCACGAGGCGAGGCCGTCGGATGCGAGCCCGGCGTCGAGATGGTGGAGCACCCTTTCGAACTTCGGCCGCACGATGGAAGCCTGCCGCCGCATGTGGGCGCGGATCCCGTCGGCGTCCCGCAGGAACCGGACATGGCGCAACTGGTTGACCTTGTCGGGGCCGATCGTCTGCACCCCGAGATGCTTGGCGAACGACGAGAGGTTCGCCGGCGAGGCGGCCATGAACGCCACTCCCGCCCCCGCGCGGGTGATCTTCGACGTCGAGCCGAACAACACCGCGCTGTCCTCGGCGCCCGCCGCCCGGCAGCGGTCCAGCAGGTTGACCAGCACCGGGGGGGCGTCGTCGAAGTCGTGCACCGCGTAGGCGTTGTCCCACATGATGCGGAAGCCGGGCCCGGCCCGCCGCGCCAGGTGCGCGAAGCGCTCGACGACCTCGTCCGAGTAGACGTGCCCCGTCGGATTCGAGTACTTCGGCACGCACCAGATGCCCTTGATGCGCGGGTCGTCCGCCACCAGGGCCTCGACCTCATCCATGTCGGGCCCGCCGTCGCGGATCGGGACGTCGAGCAACTCGAAGCCGAGACTCTCGGTAATCGTGAAGTGGCGGTCGTAGCCCGGCACGACGCACAGGAACTTCAGCGGACCCGGCTCGTGCCGCCACGCTGTCTCCGGGCCGAGCGGCCCGTTCAGCCAGGCGTGCAGCAGGTACTGGTACATGAACGTGAGGCTGGCGTTGCCGCCCGCGATCGTCTCCTCCGGGCGGGCCCCGAGCAATTCGGCGCCCAGGCGCCGCGCCTCCGGGATGCCGAGCAGGCCGCCGTAGTTGCGGGCGTCGGTGCCGTCGTCGAGGCGATAGTCGCCGCCGAGCGCCTCGTCGAGCCCATCGGACAGGGCGACCTGCTCGGGGCTCGGCTTGCCGCGCGTCAGGTCGAGCGCGAGGCCGGCCTTCTTCAGCGATTCGAATTGTGCGGAGAGCGCCCGCTCCCGCGCCGCCAGGGCTTCGTGACTCAGACCGTCGAACATGACCTCTCGATTATAGGGCGATCCGCGAGCAGGGACAGACGCGACAGAAGAGACGCGGGTGTTTGATACGAATACGGCGCTTCGGCCTCGCAGCGTCGACGGGCGCCCTGCCCGCCTCGATCGCATCTGCCGGCTCTCCGGCGTGAAGGCGACTATAATTCGCAGTCGGTCGGCCGGACGCGGTCGAACCCGGATCCTTTCGTCGCGGCAGATATGGATAACGACTCGTTGACCCGGGACCACGTCGCCGCCTTCTATGGCCGCGGGTTGCTCGACCTCGTCTACGAGGCGGCCAGCGTGCACCGGCGGCATCACGATCCGGCGGCCGTGCAGTGCGCGTCGCTCCTGAGCGTGAAGACGGGCGGCTGCCCGGAGGACTGCGCGTACTGCCCGCAGTCCGCCCGCTACGACACGGGTGTCGAGTCCGCCGGACTCATGAGCGTGTCCGCGGTCGCGACCGCCGCGGCGCGGGCGCGGGCGGGCGGCGCCGACCGCTTCTGCATCGGCGCGGCGTGGCGACAGGCGACCGACGGTCCGGCGTTCGACCGGGTGCTCGAGATGATCACCCGGATCAAGGCGCTGGGCCTGGAGAGCTGCGCCACCCTCGGGATGCTCGATCGCGGCCAGGCCGAGCGTCTGCGGGAAGCCGGGCTCGACTACTACAACCACAATCTCGACAGCGGGCGCGAATTCTACGCGTCGATCGTCACCACGCGCTCCTACGACGACCGCCTGGAGACGTTGCGCCACGTCCGCGAGGCCGGCGTCAAGGTCTGTTGCGGCGGTATCCTCGGCATGGGCGAGAGCCACGACGACCGCATCGACCTCCTCTTCGAGCTGGCGAGACAGCACCCCCAGCCGGAGAGCGTGCCGATCAACACGTTGGTGGCGGTGGAGGGCACGCCGCTGGAGCATCGCGACCCGGTCTCCTGGGACGACGTCGTGCGGATGATCGCCACCGCCCGGATCCTGATGCCGGTCTCGAAGGTGCGGCTCAGCGCCGGGCGCATGCAGATGGGCGAGGTGACGCAGGCGCTCTGCTTCCTGGCGGGAGCCAACTCGATCTTCCTCGGCGACCGGCTTCTGACCACTCCCAACCCCGAGCCCGACGCCGATTCGGCCTTCCTCGAGCGGCTCGGCCTGCGCGGCGAGGCGGCGGACGCCGCCTGCGAGCAGGTGGCGGCCGGCCCGGCGGTCCGCCCGTAACGTCCCGATCGGTGTTCAGTCGCCGCCGCCGCCGCGCAGCAGCCGGTCCCAGTCGAGGGCCGGCCCGACGATCTCGCCCGGGTCGCGCTCGGCCGCGCGCGTCCACGCGATCGTGCCGAGGCACGGCGTGTCGGTGCAGCGCGCCAGCACCGAGGCGTTGGTGGCGGCCGCCTCGTCCGCCGCCGACGCGTGGTTGAGGACGTAGCCCCGCACCGGCAGCCCGCGCGCGGCGGCCGCCTCCAGCGTGAGCAGCGTGTGGTTGATGGCGCCGAGCTTCGAATCGACCACGACGAGCAGCGGCAGGTCGAGGTCGCGCGCCAGATCCGCCATCGAGTAGCGGCCCGCGAGGGGGACGAGCAGGCCGCCGGCGCCTTCGACGAGGGTGAGGTCGTGAGCCGGCTCGATGGCGCGGAACGCGGCGACGATCGCTTCCGGGTCGATGCGGATGTTCTCCAGCCGGGCGGCCACGTCGGGGGCCAGTGGCGCGTCGAGCTGGTAGGGGCAGATGCGGTCGAGCGGCAGCGCGCTGCCCGCGGCCGCCCGCAGGGCCAACGCATCGGCGGGGCGTCGCGCGAGGCCTCCGCCGCAGCCCGTTTCCACGGGTTTCAGCACGCCGACGCGTCGCCCGCGGCCGCGCAACGCCGCGGCGATGCCCCGCGCGACGAACGTCTTGCCGACCCCGGTGTCGGTACCGGTGATGAAGAGCCCGGCCATCAGGCGCCGGTGACCTCCGCGATGGCGTCGCGGACGACGGTCGCGAGGCGGTCGATCTCCTCGCCGGTAATCGAGAGCGGCGGCATCAGCACGACGACGTCCCCGAGGGGGCGGACGATGACGCCCCGCCGGCGCGACGCCACCGTCACGCGGGCGCCCATCCGCTCGGCGGCGGGATAGGGGTGCCTTTCCGCGACATCCGCGGCCAGCTCGATGCCGACCATCACGCCGCACTGGCGGACGTCGGCCACGTGGGGCAGCGGCGCGATCGCGGTCGCCAGCAGCCGTTCGAGCCGGTCGATCTTCGGACCGAGCCGATCCAGCGTCCGGTCGCGTTCGAACAGTTCGAGGCTGGCCAGGGCGGCTGCGCAGCCGAGCGGGTTCCCGGTGTAGGTATGGCCGTGGTAGAAGGTACGGCCCGCGGCCGGCGGCCCGAGGAACGCGTCGTGAATGTGCTCGGTCGCCAGCGTGGCGGCGAGCGGCAGGTAGCCGCCGGTGATCCCCTTGGCCACGCACAGCAGGTCGGGAGCGATGCCGGCCTGCTCGCAGGCGAACATCGTCCCGGTGCGGCCGAACCCCGTCGCCACCTCGTCGCAGACGAGGAGGACGCCGGCCTCGGTGGTGGCCTCCCGGAGGGCCCGCAGGTACTCCGGGGGGTGCGGCCACATGCCGGCCGCGCCCTGCATGAGCGGCTCGACGACGACCGCGGCCAGCACCTCCCGCTCGCGGGCGATCCCCTCGCGCGCCTCGGCAACGGCCCGCGCCAGCGCGTCGGCGGGGGACAGGCGGTCGCGCCAGCGCCGGACGTGCGGCGGGGTCAGCCGCAGCGCGTCGGCCAGCACCGGCCTGAAGAACCGGTGGAAGGTCTCGGAGTAGCCGACGCCGACCGCGCCGAGGGTGTCGCCGTGGTACGCCTGCACGAGCGACGCGAAGCGGGTCTTGCCCGGCTTCCCGGACAGGTGCCAGTACTGGAGCGCCATCTTCAGGGCGGCCTCCTCGGCCGTCGCCCCGTTGTCGGAATAGAAGACCCGGGTCAGGCCGGACGGGGCCAGCGCCGCCAGGCGCTCGGCGAGCCGCACTGCCGGCACGTTGGTCAGGCCGAGCAGCGTGGTGTGCGCCACCTGCCCGAGCTGCCTGGAGATGGCCGCGTTCAGCGCCGGGTGGTTGTGCCCGTGGACGTTGCACCAGAGCGACGAGACGCCGTCGAGGTAACGCCGCCCGGCGTCATCGATCAGCTCGTTTGCGTCGCCCCGGACGATGACCACCGGATCTTCGTCGAACCACGCCTGCATCGGCGTGAACGGATGCCAGAGATGCGCGTGGTCCAGGCGCCGGAGTGCTTCGTGGGAGAGTGCGGGTTCGCCGGCGCCGCTCATCGGAGGTGGCCCGTCTCGCGTCCCGCCGCGGCGAACGCGTCGATCGCGGCGGTCAGATCGTCCGCCGTGTGCGTCGCCATCGGCGTGACGCGCAGGCGCGCCGTGCCGTCGGGCACGGTCGGCGGGCGAATCGCCGGCGCCAGCACGCCCCGCGCCAGCAGCGCCTCGCCGAGATGCACGGCCGCTTCGGCGTCCCCGACGAGGACCGGCACGATCGGCGAGCGGCTCGGACCCAGCGTGTAGCCGATCTCCGTCAGGCCCTCGCGCAGCCGGGTGGCGTGCGCCCACACGCGGTCCCGTCGCTCGGGTTCGGCGCTCAGCACCGCGATGGCGGCCCGCGCCGCGGCGACGGCGGCCGGCGGCAGGGCGGTCGTGTAGATGAACGTGCGCGCGGCGTTGACCATCCAGTCGATCAGTGCCGCCGAGCCGGCGACATAGCCCCCGAGGGAGCCGAGCGCCTTGCTCAACGTGCCTATCTGCACGTCGATCGCAGCGGTGAGCCCGAGCTCGGAGACGAGTCCTCCGCCCGTGGGGCCGAAGACGCCGGTCGCGTGCGCCTCGTCGACCACGAGCCAGGCGTCGTGACGGCGGGACAGCGCCGCGAGGTCCGCCAGCGGTGCGAGGTCCCCGTCCATCCCGAAGACCGTCTCGGTGACGATCAGTCGGCGCCGGAAACCGCCGGCCTCGCCCAGCAGCCGTTCGAGGTGGCCGGCGTCGGCGTGCCGGTAGACCTGGACCGCCGCGCGCGAGAGGCGGCAGCCGTCGATGAGGCTGGCGTGGTTCAGCTCGTCGCTGAAGATGACGTCCTCGGCGCCGGCGAGGGCCGCCAGCACGCCGGTGTTGGCGTGATAACCGGAGGAGAACACGAGCGCGGCCGCGGTCTGCTTGAGCCGCGCGATGTCGCGTTCGAGCGCCGCGTGGAGCGCCGAGGTCCCCACGATGAGGCGCGCGGAGCCGGCGCCCGCGCCGTGCTCCAGGGCCGCGTCGGCCGCCGCGCGCGTCACTGCCGGGTGCGCGGCGAGTCCGAGATAATCGTTCGAGCAGAGCTGGATGAGGGAACGTCCGTCGACGACCACCCGCGGGCGTACTCCCCCGTCGAGGGGACGCACGTGCCGGTGGAGACCGCGCCGGGCGCGGTCCTCGAGGCGCGCCTGCAGCAGGTGGTCGAGTGACGACTGCTGCGCGGTATCGACCATCGAGCCATCGTACAACACGCATCGGTATCCGACCGCGCGATGTCGCGTTCGAGCGCCGCGTGGAGCGCCGAGGTCCCCACGATGAGGCGCGCGGAGCCGGCGCCCGCGCCGTGCTCCAGGGCCGCGTCGGCCGCCGCGCGCGTCACTGCCGGGTGCGCGGCGAGTCCGAGATAATCGTTCGAGCAGAGCTGGATGAGGGAACGTCCGTCGACGACCACCCGCGGGCGTACTCCCCCGTCGAGGGGACGCACGTGCCGGTGGAGACCGCGCCGGGCGCGGTCCTCGAGGCGCGCCTGCAGCAGGTGGTCGAGTGACGACTGCTGCGCGGTATCGACCATCGAGCCATCGTACAACACGCATCGGTATCCGACCGGCGGGCCGGACTCGCGTTCCGGCTCGACGCTCGGGCGGCGAGTGGCGCGACACTGGCCGGCCCCGGGCCGTCGAGAGATGTTCCTCGGCTGCGGCTCGGCCGGCGCCCGGAGAGTGGCGGTGCACTGGCCGGTCCCGCGCCGTCGAGAGGGGGCCCGCCCGGCCGGGCCGGCAGGGCGCCGCGTGGCGCCCGCACCGCGCCGGAGAATCAGTAGCGGAACAGGTACTGCAGCTTGGTGAAGAACGCCCGTTGCTGCCGTTGCAGGTCGCGGTTGTAGAACCGTTCCCGGTCCAGGTAGATGCCCTCCTGCAGCCGGTCGTCGTAGCCGATGTAGAACGCGGTGCCGGCGTTCACGCGGTAGGTGAACAGGAGGTTGATGCCCACCTTCCCGTTGCCCGTGTTGTGCTCCAGGATGTTCCGGACCAGCAGCCGGTCGGTGAACTGGTAGGTGGTGAACGCGCGCAGGATCTTCACGTCGAAGACCATCTCGCCGGTGTGCATGTCGTTGAACCGGGCGGCGTCGAGGTCGAATCGCGTGTTCAGGCGCGAGGTCGGCAGCACCGTCAGGCCGATGCTGTAGTCGAACATGCGGCCGAGGAACGGGTTCTCGACGAAGCGGATCTGCTCTCCCCAGTCGATGCCGTAGAAGAGCGAGAAGCGCCTGCTCGTGTTGATGCCGTTGCGCATCGAGAAGCGGGCCTTGTGGAAATCGATCCCCTGGAAGCGTTCCATCTCCCGCTGCGCGTCGGCGCGGAAGAAGACGTTGCGCGCGAACCGCGCGCTGAGGTCGGCGCGGAAGTCCTCGTCCTGCAGGATGCCGGCGTGGTCGACGTTGCGCCGGTAGCGGAACTGCGGACCCCAACTGATGAGCCAGCTCTCGGGCCACCATTCGTACTCGATGTCGGCGTCGAACTGCTGCATGTCGACCCGGCGGACGAACCCCGCGTCGGTGCGGAAGTCCGGGTCGATGCTGTTGAAGTCGACGCTGTAGCTCAGGTGCCGGCTGTCGCGCCGGAGCTCGGCGTTGAACATCGGTCCGCTCAGGGCATTGCCGTCCAGGTCGCGGTGCGACGAGGAGACCGCCAGGAACTGCGCCCGGTGGGTCTGACCGAGCCGGAACCGGCCGTCGACGCCCGCGACCCGGCTGTAGGAGTCGAGGAACTCCCGGTCGGTCATGATCGCGCCGATGTACGACTGCGAGTAGAGATCGTAGCGGGCGCGCCCGATGACGAAGTTCGCGGTCTCGCCGAAACCGTACTCGCCCGGGTCGTCGAACTTGCCGGGCGCCGCGTCGTTCGCGACGAGCACCCCGAGCGTCGTGTTGCCGGTCTTGCCGGTGAGCTTGGCGCCGATCTGCGGGTCGACGATGGTCTTGGTGTGGACCAGATTCGTGCGGCCCGGGGTGCGGAAGATCTCCTGGCCCTCGAGGAAGAACGGCCGCAACTCGGGGAAGAACAGCGGGTACCGCTGGTTCGTCTCGATCTGCGGGCGATCGGCCTCGATCTGCGAGAAGTCGGGATTGAGGGTGAAGTCGGCGGTGAGATTCGACGTGACCCCGTACTTCATGTTGAACCCGAAGTCGGGTTGGGTCTTGTCGTCCACGTAGCCCGTGTCGGTCAGCCGGCCGAGCTGAATTGCGGTCGCCGTCGGCAGGATCTCGAGATTGCGGCTGACGGACAGCCCGCGGAGGCCGCCCAGCGTGCCCATCTGGGTGAGCACGCCCGCGACGGCCCGCGTCATCGGCGCCCAGACCAGCGTCTCGTCCTTCGTCTGCAGCGTGCGGGTGATCTGGAAGCCCCAGCGGTGCTCCCCGGCGCCGCGGGACGGATACCGCAGGCTCTTGAACGGAATCGCCATCTCGGCCGTCCAGCCGTCCCGCACGATGGCCCCGCCCGTCTCGAACAGCGCGTCCCAGGACCAGTCGCCGCCGCCACCCGGCGGCCCGCGCATGCTCCGGCCTCCCCGGATGATGGCGTCGCCCTGGATCCCGTACGCGTTGACCGAGAAGCGATACGCGCGCTGCTGATCGAGGAACGGGTCGAACATCACCGCGATCCAGTCGTCGCGCCAGAACTGGTCCCGGTCGACGCGGTTGGCGCGCATCTGGGTCGGGTCGGTGTAGTGGGCGTAGAAGGCGAAATAGAGGTGCTCGGCGTCATAGGCGATCCACGCCTCGGTCCGCTCGGTCGGGGCCGCGCCCTCGACCGGGTTGGTCTGGGTGAAGTCGGTGATGAGCACCGCGTCGCGCCAGACCGCGTCGTCGAGGCGGCCGTCGATGGTGGGCGGCTCGTTCGTCCGACGGGCCTGCACGCTGCGGCGGCCGCCGATCGCGAACCCTGCTGCCGGTCCGGCCTGGGCCCCCGGCGCGGGCGCCGGCGTCGACCGCGGCGCGGGCGTTGCGCCGAGCAGGAGCTCGCCGCCGCCGGTCCCGCCCGCCGCCGGTCCGCGGCCGGCCGTCGACGCATCCGGCCCGACGCCCCCGCCGTTGCCTCCGTTACGCCCGTTACCGTATCCGGCATTGGCGGCTGGCCGCCCGGCGCCGTTGCCGTTGTCCGCACGGCGCGCGGCGCCCCCGTCACCGGCGTTTCCCGACGGCGTCCCGGCATCTGTGCTCCGCGCGCCGCCGTCCGGGCCGCCGAGTCGTCGCACGGCCTCGCGAACGCTGCCGGCCAGCCCGTCCTGCAGCTCGAAAAGATCGTCGCTGCGGCCGTCGGCCCTGAACGCTTCCACCGCCGTTTCGCTCTGGACGTCGATGAGCCGCGCGGTCAGGCGCAACCGTTCGCCGAGCTGCTGAAAGGCTCCCGCCAGCAGGTAGTCCGCGCCCAGCTCCCGGACCGTCTCGATCAGCAGACGCTCGGTGGGCGGCCGGGATTCGGTGCCACCCAGGCTGGCTGCCGCTTCCTCGACTACTGCGCGGCTGAGGACGTCGATGCCGTCCGCGCCGCGCAGGTCCGTGCCGAGGGTCTCGGCAATGCCGGTCCCGATCCAGTCGAGGCCCGGTTCCGCGCCGATGTACGTAAAGGGGGCAATGGCGAGAGTCCGCGGCGTCTGAGCCGAAACCGCGGGAGTCATCGCGAGGCATGCGACGAACGACGCGAGGCCGATGCGGCAGGTCAGACGGGCTGTCACGCGACCGGGGATCATTGTAGCAGTCGTGGAAGGCGCTGATCACGTCGTCGCCGTTTTCGCCACGGAATCCGACGTCCGCGGCGGCGCCGGTCGACTTCTCCGGTGGGGCGGCGGCGGAACTGCTGGTGCCGGCACTGCCGCTTGAGGCATCATTGGCGGAACACGCGGAAATCGACAGGCGTTGAATCGATTCATCAGCGAGGTACCGTGATGAGGGCGAGACGAATGGCGCGTGCGCGCATGACGGCGTGGCTCCCCGTGTTCGGCGTCGTGCTGGCGGCTTCGGCGGCCGCGCAGACCGAGCGCGTGGACGTCGACGAGCTGAAGGCGCAGCTCGATGCCGGCGCGGAGGTCCTGCTGATCGACGTCCGGGAGGACTACGAGGTCGAGAGCGGCTCGATCCCCGGCTCGATCCACATTCCGGTCGGCGAGCTCGAAGCCCGCATGCCGGACATTCCGAAGGACGTGCGGCTCGTCTTCTTTTGAAACGCCGGCGGGCGGAGCTCCCGGGCTGCGGAGCTCTTCAGATCCAACGGTTACAGTGCCGGCGAATTCTGCGCGTTGAACGACTGGAAGGCGAGAGGCTACGAGGTGGACGAGACGGCTCGTCCGGCCGCGGGACCGATTCAGCCGCCGCGCTGACGCGCCGTCGCGGCGACGCATCACGCCCGCCGGCACGACGAGTGCCTGCGCGTGATCGATGATTGCCGGTTTGCGGGACATCGACCGGAGACGTTCCGTCGGGGTCGTCGGGTTGCCGCGTTTTCGGGATCCGAGCGCGGCGTGTCCCGCAAGCGGACCGTCGTCGAAGCAACCAGTCAGCGACGCGCGACTCGTGCTCGGCGGCCGTTCGCGTCGCGAGCGGCCTTCGGACCCGGTAGTCGACGACGCCGGCCCGCCGGCACGGCGGAGGAGCAGGCCATGATGCGAAAGACCACAACGATGCGGCGTGCGGGTGCGCTGGTGGCGGCGGTTTGCGGTGTGTTCGCGCTGGCGGCGACCGGGCTCGGCGCGGCGGACGATGCGTTCGTCACCGTCGACCGCTTCGTGCCGCACACTTCGACGGTTCCGGCCAACGAGGGGGAGCGGGTCGGCCTCTTCCTGCACGAGAAGCTGAGCCGGGAGCTGGCGGACCGGATCGCGGCGGGGCACCGGCCGGAAGGCAGGGTCGTGCTCTTCGTGCACGGGGGGTCGATTCCATCGGTGCCGGACTACGACCTGCCCTACAAGGACTACTCCTGGATGGAGCACCTGGCGGCGGCCGGGTTCGACACGTTCTCGATGGACCAGACCGGATACGGCCTGTCGCCGCGGCCGTTGATGGACGACCCCTGCAACATGGCGGCCGGCGACCGCGCCATCGTGACCCCGAACCCGCTGGCCGAGGACTGCGAGCCGAGCTACCGGCACGGACTGACGACGAGCCAGTCGGACTGGGACGAGATCGGCCGCGTCGTCGACTACATCCGCGAGTTGCGGGGCGTCGACAGGGTCAGCCTGGTCGGCTGGTCGGCCGGCGGCCCGCGCACGGGCGGCTTTGCGGCGCGCCATCCCGAAAAGGTCGACAAGCTGGTGCTGTTCGCGCCGGGCTACGGGCGTGACCGGCCTTCGGAGCCACCCGAGGTGATTCCGGCCGGCGAGGTGCCGATGCGCCTGCAGACCCGGGACATGCTGGAGAACGGACGCTGGCGGTCCACCGTCGCCTGCGACGATCAGATCGATCCGGGCATTCAGCGGGTCATCTGGCAGACCGTCATGGCCTACGACCAGCGCGGCTCGGTCTGGGGTCCGCCGCACGGCGTGATGCGCGTGCGCACCTCGGCCGGTTCCTGGGGCTGGAACCGGGATTACGCCGCGAAGGTACAGGCGCCGACGCTGATTCTGGTCGGCGAGCAGGACCGCCTGCTCGAGCCGGACGAGCAGCTCTACGAGGACCTGACCGGCGCCGACGGCAGGGTGCTGGTGACCATGGCCTGCGCGACCCACTTCGCGGTCTGGGAGAAGACGCAGTACAGGTTCATGCACGAGGCGTCGCGGGAGTGGCTCGAGCAGGGGACGTTCCGTGGACACACGACCGGGCGCTTCTCCATCGACCGGGACGGCGCGGAGTCCACCGAGCCATAGCGCGCGCCGGCTCGATGCCGGTCGACCCACCCCACCCGCTCTCGAGAAGTGCGCTGCGATCTGGTCGGGCCGTCTTTCGTTGCCGCGGAAGTTCTCCGTGCGGGGAGGACGGTCACCAGCCGGCGTGGTGCTGATGACACGTCGTTGTCCTCTGATCCCGCTGCTCAGCCCCCTGCTGCTGTCGCTGAGCGTTGGGGAGCGCCGCACAGGCGCTCGCGCTTGTCACATCGTTGCGGATTCTCGGGTCGGATTCTGCTGGGCCGTAACCCTGGCCCTGCGGAATCAATCCTGCTTGCGGCGTCGGTCAGCGCGGTCACTCCGACGGCAACGCCGCGAGGCCGGTCGACTTGGAAGGCAGGCAATCGCGCCAGGCGTACGACGGATCGACATCAGTACTCCGTTCCAGACGTCACCGTTTTTGTGGGCTCGACTCGGGGTGCCGAGTACGGAAAGAGCGGCCGCTTGATGTGAGCCTCGAAGTACCGGCGCGCACGGTCGTCGGACTTTCTGATGATGTCGCCGATATCGACATCGTCAGGCTGCCGTTCGACTGGTGCCAGAGAAGGCTGCCCGTATAGAGGTTTCATGGTCGTCAGTCCTTGGATGGTGAGTCCTTCGGAAAGAGGCCAATGTAAGCCTCGGCACGAGAGAGTTTTGAGCGAAGTTCGTCGAAGATAGACTCGATCGTGCCGTCAGGTTCATTAACGTTGAACTTGAGATTGTCGCGTGCCTCTACGATGTCGATCGCAAATTCGTGCGCGGGGAAGAACTCGACGAGCGCTTCGTAATTTGCATTTCTTTGGGTCTGTCTCGATTGGTCGATCGGACGCGCAACGCGCTCACAGTACAGCCGAGCGAGCCGACTGTCGAGTCTCAGTGCGGCCAAGTCGTACGGCTCGATTCGTTCCAGGAGAGGACGGGCCACTCGCGTGGCAATCTCAATGGAACTCTCCAGTGCACGTTGTGGGGCTACGCCCTGCCGCAAGAGCTCGTGCATCGACGTGTCCATTGACGAGAACGTAAGTTCCCGTACGTAACTTACCAGCTCCAGTGCCTCAAGGGGAGATTGGCGCTCGCTGGTGAAGAATTTCTGCGGCCGCTTGCTGATCACCTGTGGATCCAGCGGGCCAAGTTGAGCTCCGTGTGACATTATAATGTCACGAGATCCGAGTGTAATGAGAGTTGCACCGCTAACCGCAAGCCGGGGAACGAGCGCAGTCCAGGAATTCATGCAATGCGCCAGAAAACGAGCCACCAAGTAGCAAGGGGTAAGGACGCCGCCCGGTGAATGGATTAGGACGTCGACCGGTTCGCTTTGTCCGACGGCCCGAAGCTCCGTCTTCCAAGAGTAGACGTAGTCCCAAATGTTCTCGTCTATTTGGGTGGCAACAAGAGCGAAAAGCGGCCGCTTGCGCGCAACCTGAAGGCGAACGAGTGACTCGGTCATGTCTCCCGCGATCTCGCCGGGAATGCAGATTGGCGCGCGGCGTTGCGGATCTGGCATACCTTCCGAAGCTGCCGCCGACGACTGCTGTGAGGAGTCGGCTGCTTCAGGCGATTCGTCCAGAGATCGTTTGTCGTCAACGAGTCGGGGCGTCGATCTTGGTGCCATGGCTATTGCTCGAACATTGTTATGCGATTATGTGGCCGAGAGCGGCGGATTGTCAACGTGCGTGGCCGCGTCAGTCGAGCACCGCTCGGATCGCCTCGGCCAGGATCTGGACCAGCCGCTCGATCTGCGCGCTCGTGATCACCATCGGGGGCGCCAGCACGTAGGTGTCGGCCTTGACCCGGCTGACCAGGCCACGGTCGAGGGCGGCGCGGAGCACCGCCGTGCCGATTCCGTGATCTGCGGGAAACGACCGCTTCGTCGCACGGTCCTCGACCAGCTCCACCGCGCACATCAGCCCCTTGCCGCGGATGTTGCCGACGTGCGGGTGGTCGGCGAGCGCTATTTCGAGGCGCGCGAGCAACTCGTCGCCCTTGGCGGCCGCCTGCTCGGGGAACCGCTCGTCCTCGATGATGCGCAACGTCCGCAGGGCCACCGCGCAGCCGACGGGATGGGCGCTGTAGGTGTAGGCGTGCATCCACGGCTCCCCGGCCTCGTCGAGGGCCTCCGCCACCCGGTCGCTGATGCCGATGCCGCCGAACGGGAAGTATCCCGACGTGATCGCCTTGGCGAACTGCATGATGTCCGGCTCGACGCCCCAGTGTTCGAGGGCGAACAGGCGCCCGGTCCGGCCGAATCCGGTGATCACCTCGTCGGCGACGAGCAGCACGTCGTACCGGTCGCAGATCTCGCGGATGCGCGGGAAGTAGTCGTCCGGCGGGACGATGACGCCGCCGGCGCCCTGCACCGGCTCGGCGATGAACATCGCCACGGTGTCGGCGCCCTCCCGCAGGATGGCCCGTTCGAGCTCGTTCGCCGCGGCCACGCCCTGGCTCTCGCCGGGCGGCGCCTCGTAGCGGTACGGGTCCGGCGCGGGAATGTGGGAGAAGCCCGGGACGAGCGGTTCGAACAGCGGCCAGTAGCGGCTGAGCCCGGTCGCGCTCATCGCCGCCAGGGTTACCCCGTGGTAGCCGTTGATGCGCGAGATCACCTTCGTTTTGTTCGGCCGGCCGCGCAGCTTCCAGTAGGCGCGCGCCATCTTGATGCTGCTGTCGGTAGCCTCTCCGCCGCCGCTCGTGAAGAAGAAACGGTTGATCGAGCGGTAGCACAGCGCCGACAGGCGTTCGGCCAGCTCGATGGCGCGTGGGTTGGAGCTGCCGGCGTAGCCGGACACGTAGGCGAGCTCGGCGGCCTGCTCGCGCATCGCCTCGGCCAGCTCCGTTCGGCCGTGTCCGGCCGTGACGTTCCACAGTCCGGCCAGGCCGTCGATGTACTCGCGCCCGTCCGCGTCGGTGAGGATCGCCCCGTCGCCTTTCACCCAGACCCGGGCGTTGCGCTGCAACGGCTCTTCGTGGAGCGGGTGGATGAGGTGGGCGATGTCGCGCGTCAGCAGATCGGCAGTGGCAGTCATGCCTTTCCCTCTTCCCTTCAATGAGGCCGCGGGGAGGTCCCGCGGGCGGCCCGCCGCATGGCTGGCGCGGGGCTGCCCACCGCTTCACTACAGGCCGGCCGTCCCTGATAAGGCAGGATAGCACGCGGGCGTGCTACGCTACGGGATCCGCATGGTGAAGAGAGCCCGCCGGTTGTTCTCGGTCGGAGTCGCTGCCGCGGCAGCGATCACGGCGGTCGCCGGGCTCGGGGCGGTTGGCGCCGGCCGGACGGCGGGGCCGGGTTCGGGCGCGTCCTTCACCGCCGTGGCAGTGCCGGGGCTCGACGGAACCGAGGTCGAGCCGCTCGCTCCCGTTCGGGAGATCGAGGCGACCGTCCTGCTCTTCGTGATGACCGACTGCCCGATCTCGAACCGGTATGCGCCGGAGATGCGGCGCCTGCACGACGAGTTCGCCGGCACGGTTCGGTTCTGGCTGGTCTACGTCGACACGCACCGGCCCGTGGACGAGTTGCGGGAGCACCACTCCTCGTTCGGTTATCCGTTCGGGGCCGTGCGGGACGTCGACGGTGCGCTCGTGGGGCTGGCCGGCGCCACCGTGACCCCGGAGGTGGCAGTGTTCGACCCCGGTCGGCGCCTGATCTACCGCGGACGGATTGATGACCGTTACGTCTCCTTCGGCGTGGCGCGCCGGGCGCCCCGAACCCGCGATCTGCACGACCGGCTGAGCCGCCTCGCGGCAGGAGAGACCCTCGCGTTCTCGGAGACGCGGGCGGTGGGGTGCTATATTCCCGGCGCGTGACCGGTTGCACAGGCGGCACAACCCCGCGCTGCCCCGGAAACGGCGAAGCGCCCGCTCGGCAAGGCGGGAGTCGAATTCCAGGCTGTCGAGTTTCAGAGGAGGAAAGGCAATGAAGCGCATGCATCTCGTGTCGGCGGTCGTGGCCGTGACGGTGCTGGCCGTCGGCGCGTCGGCGTTCGCACAGGACGTGACGAAGTACGTGCGGTACGAGCACGACGGCGCGACGTCGTACGGCGTCCTCGAAGGGGAGACGATCCACCAGCTCGGCGGCAGCGTCTTCGAGTCGCCCGAGCGGACCGGCGTCACCGTGGCGCTGGGCGACGTCACCCTGCTGCCGCCGACCGAGCCGCAGAAGGTGGTCGCGGCCGGACTGAACTACCGCAGCCACCTCGGCGGGGCGCAGCCGGCCGAGTACCCCGGCCTGTTCGACAAGCACGCGACGTCGCTCATCGGGCACGAGGCGGAGATCACCTACTACGAGGACGCCACCAACCTGCACTTCGAAGGCGAGATGGTGCTGATCATCGGCAAGGTGACGCGCAACGTCTCGGTCGAGGACGCGCCCGACCACATCTTCGCGGTCGCGCCGGGCAACGACATCAGCGAGCGGGTATGGCAGAGCAACGATCTGCAGTGGTTCCGCGCCAAGGGCGCCGACACCTTCGGGCCGGTCGGACCGGTCATGGCGCGCGGCGTCGACTACGACGACCTGCTGCTCCAGACGCGGGTGAACGGCCAGGTCATGCAGTCGCAGCGGACGCGCGACCTGCTGTTCGATTCCTCCTACCTGGTCAGCTACATCAGCCGCTACGTGACGCTCGAGCCGGGCGACATGATCTTCACCGGCACGCCGGGGTCGACCTCGGCCATGCAGCCGGGCGACGTCGTCGAGATCGAGCTCGAGAACGTCGGCGTGCTGCGCAACACCATCGGCCCGAAGGGCGGACGGCCGACGAACGAGCAGTAGTCGGGATCCGGCCGGCCTGCATTCACCCGCGGGCCGGCCGCGACCCGACCGCCGGCGCGAGCCGCCGCAAATCGTGCGGGTCGAGCGTCAGGCGCGCCGGGTGCCCGCGCCCGGCGCGTTGCCTTGTACGGCCCCGCGCCTTATTCTTCCAACCATGTTCAGCTTTCTGCGCCCCGGCATTCTCGCCGCGCTCGTGCTCCCGGCGCTGCTCCTGGCGCCGGAGGTCGCGGCCGGCCACCCGATGGACACGCAGAACGCCGCGTTCGTCCAGGGCGTGGACGGCCCGGCGCCCGCGCCGTTCATGTACCTCGGCGCGAAGCACATGGTCACCGGCACCGACCATCTGCTGTTCCTGGTCGGCGTCATCTTCTTCCTGTACCGCCTGCGGGACGTGGTCCTCTACGTCAGCCTGTTCACGCTGGGGCACAGCGTCACGCTGCTCCTCGGGGTGCTGGGCGGGCTGGAGGTGAACGCCTACCTCATCGACGCCATCATCGGCCTGTCGGTCTGCTACAAGGCGTTCGAGAACATGGGCGGTTTCGAGCGCGTGTTCAACGTCCGTCCGAACACCAAGGCGGCGGTGCTGATCTTCGGGCTCTTCCACGGGCTGGGCCTCGCCACCAAGCTGCAGGAGTTCACCGTGACCGACAACGGGTTGGTCGCCAACATCCTGAGCTTCAACGTCGGCGTGGAGATCGGGCAGGTCCTGGCCCTCAGCGCCGTGCTCATCGGGATTACGCTGTGGCGGATGCGGCCGAGCTTCTTCCGCCACGCCTTCATGACGAACGCGGCCCTGATGGGCGGCGGGTTCCTGCTGACCGCGCAGCAGATCTTCGGCTACTTCTTCTATCCCTGATATCTATCCCCGATGGCTGAACCCGTTCCCTCGCCCACGGCTCCGCCGACCTCGATCAAGCGGCTCGGCATTGCCGCGCTCGCCTCGCTGGTCGTGGCGGCCCTGGTCTTCGTCGGGGCGGTCCTCCCGGCCGAGCGCGGCGTCGACCCGCTCGGCACCGGCGAGCTGTTCGGTCTGCTCGCGCTCGCGCAGGTCGTTGCGATCACGGCGGAGGAGGACGAGTACCGGCTCGACGCCTACGAGCTCCCCGTGGGACCCGGCGAGTGGGTCGAGTACACCTACCGCATCCAGGAAGGCGGGACGATGGTCTACTCCTGGACCGCCACCGGACCGCTCGAATACAACTTCCACAGCGCGCCGGACGGGGCGCCGCCCGGCTACGCCGAGAGCTTCGACGCCCAGGAGAACGACGTGGCCCACGGCAGCTACATCGCCCCCTTCACCGGCGTGCACGGCTGGTACTGGGAGAACGCCGGCGCCGACGAAGTGACCATCACGCTCCACACGGCCGGCTTCTACCGGGACGCCCACGTGGCTCGCGACCGGGCGGACGGGTACCGGACGCTGCGGGATCCCCGCGGCAATCCGGTGGAGTGAGATTCCTGGACGCGCCGCGTCTGGACTCTCTCCCATGACGACGCGTCCACGTTCCGCGCACCTGATCGACCGGCTCCCGGATCGAACAGCCCGCGTTGGTGGGAGCGGACGGGTGCACGACAAGAAAGTGAGACGCCTGCCGGGAACGACACCGAATCGCCAGCGCGACAGCGCCGAGGGCGGTCTTCTCACAAGTCTGTCGTGCACTCGGAGCGGGCCGACAGATTGACAGCGCAGGTTCATGTAGTCACAATGACTACATGCCTGAGCCCCTCACCATCGGCGCCCGGGAATTCAAGACGCGGCTCGGTACCTATCTTCGGCAGGTTCGCGAGGGGCGGACGCTCACGATAACCGACCGCGGTCGTCCGGTCGCCACTGTCACCCCGGTCGACATGGCCGGACAGTCCCTCGAAGCGCGGCTGGATCAGTTGCGAGCCGAAGGTGTCGTGACCGGTACCGGCAAGCCCCTGTCGCGTGTCGTCAGCCGGATGGACGGGCGCGGGCATGCCTTCGCCGATGCCGTCAGCGAGGGTCGAGAGGACCGATTCTGATTCGCTACTTCGACGCCAGCGCCCTGGTCAAGGGCTATGCACCGGAATCCGGAACCAGGACGGTCGAACGTCTGTTGGCGTCGGGAACGGTAGCCATCAGTCGGTTGTCGGAGGTGGAGGTAGCGTCGGCCCTTGCGCGCCGGGCCCGCACGGGCCACTGCACGGTAGAGCAGCGCGATGTCTGGCTCGCGAGACTGGATCGGGAGTTGCGCTCGTTCCTGGTCGTCGAAGTCGTGCCGGTTGTCACGTCGCGCGCGCGCGCCCTGCTCAACGCATACGCGTTGCGTGCGTCCGACGCCATCCAGCTTGCCAGTTGCTACGATCTGCAGGACAGGCTGGGCCACGACGTGCCGTTCGTGGTCTTCGACGAACGACTCGCGGCGGTCGCGCGGGCAACCGGCGCGATCGTGCTGGGGGTTGGCGGCGACGAAACCGCGTAGTTTCCCACGCGCTGCGGGCAGTGGGACACGAATCGCGTTCGAAGAGGCGCCGGCCTTGCCGGGTCCGGGGAAACCAGACGGAGACGCGATGCACATGCGGATTGCGACCACGGTGGCAGTGGCATTCCTGACGATGATGGCGCACAGCGGAGCGGGACAGACGCGCGGCGCGCCCGATCCGGCCTATCGCGCTCCACGCACGGCCGACGGGCAGCCGGACATTTCGGGCATCTGGAGGAACGACACGCTGACGCCGCTGGAGCGGCCGGCCGGGCTGGGCGACCAGGCGTTCTTTACGGAAGAGGAGGCGACCGAGATCGAGCGCCGCGGCCGCGAGATGCGCGAGGCCGACAACGCGCCGGGCGCCACGCGGACCACCGCGTCCGGGAGCCTGGCCCGCGGCTACAACTGGTTCTGGAGCGATCCCCTCGAGACGGTCGTCTACACGCGCCGCACGTCGATGATCGCCGACCCGCCGACCGGAAGGGTGCCGACGCGGCCGGAGGCCGATGCGCGGGCCGCGTGGCTCGTCGCCAACCGCACCGACTCGCACGAGAACATGAGCCCGTACAGCCGCTGCATCACGCGCGGCGTGCCGGGCTCGATGCTCCCGAACACCTACAACACGGGCAACCATATCTTCCAGATTCCCGGCCATGTGGTCATCCTCTACGAGATGGTGCGCGAGCCGCGGATCATTCCCCTCGACGACCTACCCTTCGTCGACGCGAAGATCACGCAGTGGATGGGGGACGCCCGCGGGCGGTGGGAAGGGGAGACCCTGGTCGTGGAGACGCGGAACTTCACCGAGAAGGCGTGGATCACCCCGAACCAGAACGCGGGCCGCATGCACGGGGTCCCGGTGAGCCGCGAACTGCACCTGGTGGAGCGCTTCACGCGCGTGGCCGAGGACATCCTCGACTGGGAGGTGCGCGTCGAGGACCCGAACGTCTACACGGCGCCCTGGACCCTGGAGCTGCCGCTGCGGCGCGACATGAGCTACGACCTCTACGAGTACGCCTGCCATGAAGGCAATCGCGCCGTGACCGGCATCCTCGGCGGGGCGCGCCACGAGGAGCGGCAACGCGCCGCCAATCCCTGAGTCGGCCACGGGATGCGACGCCGCAGCCTGCTCCGGACCGCCGGTTGCTCGTTGGCTTCGGGGGTGGGCAGGTGTAGCCGTTCCAGCGTTTCCAGGCGCTGGTCCACCTTCCCGAAGGCGACCTCGACGGCACGCAACCGATCATCCATGCGCCGGAGATCGGCGCGGATATCACCCACAAGAGTGACAACGACGGCAATCACTGCCACGGCGGAACCGACGACAGATGCGATGATCGCTACGCTGGTACCGACGATCCATTTCGTATCGACGGTCATGGAAACGAGCGTAGCACCCCGGCGCCGACCCTCTATGCTCGGCTACGCCAGCTCGGCCAGCGTCGCCGTCAGCAGCCGGTAGAAGCGTCCCACCGAGTCGATGTGGACCCGCTCGTCGGGAGAGTGGGGCGCCTCGATGACCGGGCCGAAGGAGATCATGTCCATGCCGGGGATCTTCTTGCCGATGATGCCGCACTCCAGCCCGGCGTGAATCGCCGCGACCTCGGGCTTCGACCCCAGCTCCCGCGCGTGGACCTGCTTGACGACCTCCAGCACCTCCGACTCCATGTTCGGCTTCCAGCCCGGGTAGGCGGGGCGCACGTCCACGTCCGCCCCGGCGAGCTCGCCGGTCGCGCGGATGCGGCGACGCAGCGCGTCGAGCTCGGCGTCCACGGACGAGCGCGAGCTGGTGGTGATGACGAGCGAGCCGTTCGACCCCTTGACGGTGGCGACGTTGCTGCTGGTCTCCACCAGGCCCGGAATGTCGTAGCTCATCGCCTGGACGCCGTGCGGCAGGCTGGAGATGAGCCGCAGCACGGTCGCCGTCGCGCCGGCGGTCCAGGCCTGTTCCGCGGGGGCCGGTTCACCGACGGCCAGCGCCATGCCGGGGTCGGCGGGCCGGTACTCGTCCCGGAACGCTTCGAACTCGGCGCGCATCGTGGCCGCAATGCTCTCGACGTCGGCCGCCCCGGCCACGAGGGTGGCGAACGCCTCGCGCGGGATGGCGTTGTGGGCGCTGCCGCCCTCGAGCCGGGCGAGGCGGAACGGGGTGCCGGCGTGCGCCGCCCAGAGGGCGCGGGCCAGCAGGCAGACCGCGTTGCCGCGCTGCAGGTGGATGTCGCAGCCGGAATGGCCGCCCTTGAGTCCCGTGAGCGCCACCGTCACCGCGCGGTCGCCGCCGCCGGCGGCGGCCGGCGTCACGCCGAGCGACAGCCGCATGTCGCCGCCGCCGGCGCAGCCGACGTACAGGATGCCCTCCTCCTCCGAGTCGAGGTTGATCAACCGGCGTCCGGACAGGAGGCCGGCGTCGAGCTGCGCCGCCCCGGTCAGCCCGGTCTCCTCGTCGATGGTGAACAGCAGCTCCAGCGGCCCGTGGACCAGATCGGTCGAATCCAGCACCGCGAGCATCGTCGCGACGCCAATCCCGTTGTCCGAGCCGAGCGTGGTGCCGGTGGCGTAGAGATGCTCGCCTTCGCGCCGCGGGACGATGGCGTCGGTCGTGAAATCGAAGGCGACGTCGGCGTTCTTCTCCTGCACCATGTCGAGGTGGGACTGCAGGATGGTGACCGGCGCCTGTTCATGCCCGGCGGTGGCGGGCTTGCGCACCACCACGTTGCCGGCGGCGTCGATCGCGTGGTCGCAGCCGGCCGAGCTCGCGGCGGCGATCACGTGCTGCCGCATCCGCTCCTCGTCCTTGGACGCGCGCGGAATGGTCAGGATGGTGTCGAAGTGGCTCCAGACCGGCTTCGGCTCGAACGATGAAACGAACGTCATGGCAATCTCCGGAATCTCCGCCCGCGGGACCGACTCTCGGGACCCTGCGGCGGTCTCGTCTTCGCCCGGACGACTTCGCGAGCGCTCCGAGACGCCTCGCTGGCTCCGCGTCTCGGCCTATCCCCCGGGTCCCCCCGGGCTCTATGACCTCAGCGTCGCAGAACGCCGTTGCACTGCGTTCTGCGGCGCAAGCTCCTGGCCGTCGTCAGGCCGACCCCCGAGGCCCTGTCCGACACGGGACAAGGCGCTCGAACCTGCATGGTATCATCCGGGGCCATCGTGGAAACGCCGCTCACGCCGCTGGAGTTTCAGCGCCGCGCCCGCAGGCTCTACGCGGATCGCACGGCGGTGATCGACGGGTCGCTCCGGCTCACCTACGCCGAGTTCTTCGCGCGCTGCGACCGCTGGTCCGCCGCCCTGCAGAGGCTGGGCGTCCGCAAGGGCGACCGCGTCGCCTACGTCGCGCCGAACACCCACGCGCAACTCGAATCGTTCTACGCGGTGCCGCAGATCGGTGCGGTGCTGGTCCCCATCAACTTCCGGCTGACCGCGGACGAGATCGCCTACATCATCGGCCACAGCGGCGCGAAGGTGGTCTGCGCGCACGCCGACTACCTGGAAGCGGTCGACAGCGTGCGCGGGGAGTGTCCGGGCGTCGAGCATCTCGTGGCGCTGGAGGGCGCGCGCGAGGGGTGGCTCGACTACGAGACGCTGCTCGGCGCCGAGGAGCCGGTCTTCGAGGCGGCCGGGGTGGACGAGAGCGACCTGCTCACGATCAACTACACCAGCGGCACGACGTCGCGCCCCAAGGGGGTGATGATCACCCACCGGAACGCCTGGGCGAACGTGGTCGGCACGCTCGTCCACTGGCCGATGAACTGCGGGACGCGGTACCTGTGGACGCTGCCGATGTTCCACGCCAACGGCTGGACGTTCACGTGGGTCGTGACCGCGGTCGGCGGTGCGCACGTCTGCCTGCGCGCCGTGGACCCGGCGCTGGCGTTCCGGTTGATGCGCGACGAGGCGGTCACGCACATGTGCGCGGCCCCGACCGTGCTGATCATGCTGGCCAACGCGCCCGCAGGCTCGCGGGGCGAGGTCCGGCGCGGCGTCAGGGTGATGACCGCCGGCGCGCCCCCGGCCGCCGCGACCATCCAGCGGCTGGAAGGCGAGTTCGGGTGGGAGCTGATCCACGTCTACGGCCTGACGGAGACGGCGCCGTTCATCACCGTCTGCGAGCCCCGGCCTGAGCATCGCGATCTGTCGGCCGACGAGCGGGCCGTCGTCAAGGCCCGGCAGGGGGTCGAGCTCATCACGTCCGGCGAGCTGCGGGTCGTCGACGACGACGGCAACGAGGTCCCGCGCGACGCGCAGACCCTCGGCGAGATCGTCGTGCGCGGCAACGTCGTCACCGCCGGCTACTACAACGATCCCGAGGCGACGGCGACGGCGATGCGCGGCGGCTGGTTCCACAGCGGCGACGCCGCGGTCGTCCATCCGGACGGCTACGTGGAGATCCGCGACCGCTTCAAGGACGTCATCATCAGCGGCGGCGAGAACATCTCCTCGGTCGAGGTCGAGGGCGTGATGATGCGCCACCCGGCCATCTGCGAGATCGCCGTCGTCGGCGTCCCCGACGAGCGCTGGGGCGAGACCCCGCATGCCTTCGTGGTGCTGAACGACGGCGCCTCCGCTACCGCCGAGCAGCTCGTCGCCTACGCGCGCGACAACATGGCGCACTTCAAGGCGCCGCGCCGGTTCACCTTCGTCGACCAGTTGCCGAAGACGGCCACCGGCAAGATCCAGAAGTACGTGCTCCGGCAGGGCCGGGCGGCTATCGGCAGGCAGTAGCGCCGAAGGGCGGGGCGTCTTCCAGGGCGTCCAGGGCGTCTTCCACCCGCACCGTGGCGCAGGACGGCGCCGGGGTTCCGCGTGCTCGCCGCGCAGAGGGCGCCGGCAGCGTCGCCTCGAGGAGCGGCAACGCGCGCGTGGTTGCCGACCGCATCCGCCGCGCAGAGGGCGCCGGGAGTGTGCCTCGAGGGACCATGGGGGAGTGATGGAGATCGTCTACCGCGAGGACCAGCCGCAACTGGAGAAGCTGCTGCTCTCCGTAGACCGTCCCGGCGACTTCTACGCCCACGGACGGTCGTTCTACCTCATGCCCCGGATTGAGGTGGACGGCGTCGGCGTGCTGTCGTTTCCCGTTCCCGACGCGCAGGTTCGAGCCCTGATAGCGGCGGCCGAGCGTGCGCCGTACGGCAGGGGGCCGGACACGCTGGTGGACACGGCGGTCCGGGACTGCCGGCAGATCGACGCGGCGCGGGTGCAGGTGGCCGGCGGCGCGTGGCCGGCGACGTTCAAGCAGATCCTCGCCGCGGCGGCGGCCGGCCTCGGGTGTCCCGTCGACCGCCTCGACGCGCGGCTCTACAAGCTGCTCATCTACGAACCCGGCGGGTTCTTCGCGCCGCACCGCGACACCGAGAAGGCCGACGGCATGGTCGCGACGCTGTCGATTGCGCTGCCGGCGACCGGCGCCGGCGGCGAGCTGGTCGTACGCCACCGCGACCGCGAGGTGGTGCTGGACATGCATGCGGCCGAGCCGTCGGAGCTCGCGTTCGCCGCGTTCTACGCCGACTGCGTCCACGAGACCCGGCCCGTCAGGGACGGATACCGCCTGTCGCTGGTCTTCAACCTGTGCCTGCGCCCGGGCGGCAGGCAGACGCCCGTGAAACTTCCCGACTACGCCGATCGGATCGCCGCGATCGCGGAACGGCTGGCCGAATTGCGCGCGGACGCGGCCGGCGACAAGCTGGTGTGGCTGCTCGAGCACGAGTACTCGGAGGCCGGCCTGTCCTTCGATGCGCTCAAGAACACCGACGCGGCGGTGGCGCGGGTCCTGGGGCAAGCCGCCGAGCGCGTCGACTGCGCGTTGTACGCGGCCACCGTCTACGTTCATGTTCAGGGGGACGCGCGCGTCGGCGACGCGTACGTCGATAGCTGGTACCTGGACGACGACACCGACGTGGAAGACATGGAGATCGGCGAAGTGTTCGACAGCTATCACTGGATCGACGGCTGGGTCGCCCCGGACGGCAGCATCCCGCCGTTCGGAGAGACCCCGCTGCAGTCCGGGGAATTGCTTCCGCGCGGGGCGCTCGACGACGCCGCCCCGGACGATCAGACGCTGCACGAAGCGACGGGCAACGAAGGCGTGACGCTGGAACGCACGTATCGTCGCGCGGCGCTCGTGGTCTGGCCCCGGGCGGGGACGCTGGACGTCGTGGCCAGCGCCGGTATCGACCGCGCCGTCGCCTGGGTGACGGAGGAATGCGCGCGCGACGACGCCACCGGAGACCGGATCCAGCGCCTCGTCTCGCACCTGATCGACCTCTGGCCGATCGGAGACCGCGACCGGGAAGATGCGGTCGGCGCCGGCGGCTTCGGCCTGCAACTCGGTGATTGGCGGGCGGCGGGAACGTCCACTGCGCGGGAGTCGGCCCGCGCCGAGATGCTCCACCTGCTGGCGGTCGTCGGCGATGCTTCCCTCGCCGGCCGGTTCGTGAGCCGGGTCATGCGCGCCAGCTACAGCGGCAGCGAGAACGAGGAGCTGCTGCCGGTGCTCGATCTGCTCGGGCCGCGCGCGGCCGGGGAGCTGCTGCCCGACCTCCTGAAGGACCATTTCGCAAGGCTGCCCGAACGCACGCTGGCGTTGCTGTGGGAGATCGGCGATCGATGGGCGGCGAGCGCCGCGTGGCGCGCTACGCAGCAGGCCGGCCTGCGGGCCGCGTTGCTTGCGCTGTCAGCCGGGTTGGCGAAGAAGAAACCGGCGGCTGGGATGCCGCCGTTGCAGCGCGCTCCGAAGGCGCCACCGTTCAACGCGCTCGTCATCCGCGAGCTGTTCATGCTGGCGTGCCGGTGCGGCCTGGCGGACGAGGCGCACGAGGCGGCGCAGGCCATCGCCCGTCATCCGCGGTCGGTGTCGCCGGATCGTACCCTGCCCGCGGCGTTGCGCGGTCTGTACCGCGAGACGGGCCTGCCCGCCACCGCCGCCTATGCCAGCCTGTGGCGCCAGGCCGCGGACGCGCTCCTGGCCCGCAGCGCAACACCGCCGGAGGAGCCGCGCGACTGGAGTATCGCGGCGGACGTCGCCTGCCGCTGCGAGCTGTGCGGAAAGCTGCGCGTCTTCTGCCAGGACCCCGTCGTCCGGCAGGCGCGCTTCCCGTTGCGCAAGGAACTGCGCGCCCATCTCCACGACATCATCGAACGCCACCGTCTCGATCTGGATCACGAGACCGAGCGCCGGGGCAGGCCCTACACCCTCGTGTGCACCAAGAACCGCGCCAGTCACGAACGCCGACGCGCCGAGTACGTCGAGGATGTCTCGCACATGCGCTCGTTGATGGAATCGGCGCCTCACGGGGACGGGACCGAGGCTCTACCGGCCGAACGGGAACGACTGGGCCGAGCGGTCGCGGCGGCTGGTCGATTGGGCCAGGAGTCAGCGCCGTAGAACGGTGCAGAACTCCCGGCGAGGCCCGGTTGAGCGGCAATCGGACCCGCGGGCGACGATTGTCGGGCGAGCGAGGCTCGCCACTCGGAGTCCCGGCGGATCCGGCACCGCGGTGGGTGGACTGGGTCGTGCACGGGTTGGTCGGACCTCGGTCGGATCAGGTCGGATCAGCGTGTTCCGCACGAATGGCACTATACTGACTGTCTGCTTCGCGACCATCGAAGGAACGCGAACGTGGCCCTCCAACAAGTCCCTGGCCCGATGCCGGCGGAAGGCGCCGGTCTGCTGGTGCGTGTCCGGCCGGTTCTGCAGCTTACGGACGATCAGTTCTACGAACTCTGCCGGCTCAACCGGGAGTTGCGCATCGAACGGACCGCGCAGGGGGGGCTGTCGATCATGCCGCCGGCCGGTGGGGATTCCAGCGCACTGAATGCGGAGATCGCCATTCAGTTGGGCGTCTGGGCGAAGCGCGACGGAACGGGCCGGACGTTCGATTCCTCGGGCGGGTTCGTGCTGCCCAACGGCGCCGTCCGATCGCCGGATGCCTCGTGGGTCAGCCATGCCCGACTGGCATCCCTTACCGCCGAGCAGCGAGCGAGGTTCCTTCCGCTGTGCCCCGACTTCGTCGTCGAGCTCCGTTCCCCGACCGACAGCCTGGCCGTGCTCCAGGACAAGATGCGCGAGTACATGGACAGCGGCGCGCGGCTCGGATGGCTGATCGATCCGCCGGGCGATCAGGTGTTCGTGTACCGTCCCGACTCGCCTGTCGAACGTCTGCAGCGACCGGACAGGGTATCGGCCGATCCGCTGTTGCCCGGGTTCCGATTGCAGATGGACGAGCTGCGGAAAGCTGTCCGTCTGCATGCCGGATGACGAAGGCGTCGACTACGGCGAGCCCTACTCGGACTTGAGCAGCATTGCGGGCGGGGTGCGGACGGCCCGGGTGGCGGGCAAGAGGCAGGCGGCCAGGGCCACGCCGAGCACGATCAGGGTTGCCGCGCCGAGGACCGTCCAGTCGTCCGGCGCCACCTCGTAGAGCAGCGCGCCGATCGCCCGGCCGCCCAGGAGGGCGGCGGTCAGTCCGAGGACCACGCCGCTGACGACCGGGCGGATCCCGTACCCGAGGGCGCTCCCGAACACGCGCCGCGCCGTGGCGCCCAGTGCGAGACGGACCGCGATCTCGCCGCGGCGGAGGGCAGCGCGGCCACGGGCACAACGAGTGGGCCTGTTTCCAGGCGCAACAGGCGGGTGAGAAGGCGTTGAAGGCGGTGCTCTACGCCTGCGGGCGGACGAGCATCGTCGTCACGCACAGCCTGCGCCGGCTCGCCAGGGAAAGACGAGGCGCGTCTCCTCGACCAGCACTATCACGCTGGCGCGGGCGCCAGGACCGCGAGCACCAGCAGTCGCCCGGTGCCGGTGTTGCGAATACCGTGCGGCGCGCCCTCGGGGGCGACGAGCAGGGTCCCGGGCCGCATGGGCGCCTCCCGGCCTTCCAGCAGGAACAGTCCGTCACCCTCGATCACGTGGTAGACCTTGTCCATCCCCGCGTGGGAGTGCAGCCGGTGCTCCTGGCCGGGCTCGAAGGCGTTGAGTCCCACCATGACGCGATCGGACCGGAAGAGGGTGGTCTTGCCCATCCTGTCGGGCGCATAGACGGCGTGGTCGCGCGGGTCGATGGGGGTGGGGTGCTGCATGGTCGGTTGGTCGACGTGCGTGGTGATCCAACACGGCATTCTACCGCGGTTCACACGGGAGCTGGCCGCCGACGGGATCGTACTGCGGCCTCCGAAAGGAGGCGCGGCCGGGTCCGACGCCGCTGGAGGTCCACGCCCGGCCCGCGAGCAGGGATTCGCGGACGGGTGCCGCCGGGCGGGCGAGCAGGGCGACGGCGATGCGTGCGGAACGGCGCGGTACAGGGTTCGCGGAAGAGCCGAAAACGGGACCACGGGCGCATGATATCGTGAGGACAGATGAACGAGACCACCATCATCCTGTCGATCATCGGAACCGGAATCGGGGTAACGGCCGTCGTCGTCAGCGTCATCGCAATCGTGGCGAGCGGAATCAACAGCCGCCTCAACTCGATGAACGCCCGGATCAAGGCGTTCCGCGGCGACATGCGCGAAGATCACAAGGGGTTGGACGCGCGACTCCGCAACGTCGAGATCGAGTTCGGCAAGGTAGGACAACGACTCGAAGCACTGGAGCGAGCGGTTCTTCCGCAGGCCCCGCCGGCAGCCTGAAAGACGGAGGCAGCCCGCTCCACGGACCTGATGCCTGTTCGTTCGGAGCCGCACCCTGGCCACACCAGGATTTACGCCGTCACCGCGCAACGAGGGGGTCGCTCGCCGCCTGACGCTCCACCGCAGCGTGGCGCCCCTGACAGCGCCGGCCGAGCGGCGGAGAACCCGAACTTCGTCGAGCTGCAGCGGTTCTGATCGCGTCCGGTGAACGGCACGGCTGCCCCGCGCCGGCGTACGGGAGCGGCGACTGGAACTCGGAGGGAATCATGAGACGCATGGCGGTTGTGGTGGTCGCGCTGGGCATCGCTCTCGGGACGGTCTCACTCGCGCAGGAGCCTCCCGCCGGGGACGAGGTGACCCGGGCGCAGTTCGAGGCCTGGATGACCGATCTGTCGAACTGGGGCCGGTGGGGCGACGACGATCAGCTCGGGGCGCTCAACCTCATTACCGAGGCCAAGCGCGTGGAGGCGGCGCGGCTGGTTCGGACCGGGCGGGTGGTCTCCATGACATGACGGTCGACCGCTCGGCCGACGCGGTGGCGGCGGGTGCGGACCGGCCGCCGGTGCTGGGCGGATCCGTCCGCAACGTGTTCGGCATCGACACCGACAACGGCTACTTCTGGGAGCGCTACGAGATCGAGTACCACGGCAGCCTGGTCACGCATCTCGACGCGCTGTGCCACGTCGCCTGGGACGGCCGCGTCTACAACGGCCGCGAATTCGAGGCGGTGGCGACCACCGAGGACGGCTGCACCGAGATGGGGAGCGTCAACCTGAAGGGCGGCCTCGTCACGCGCGGCGTGCTCATCGACATGCCGGGAAAGGCGGTGCGCCGGCAGGATATCGAGACGTGGGAGGCCGAGACGGGCATCACCATCTCATCCGGCGACGCACTGTTCCTGCGCACGGGGCGCGATATCGGGCAGCAGGGCGGCTATCACCCGTCGCTGATCCCGTTCTTCAAGGAGCGCGACATCGCGCTGCTGGGTGCCGACGTCCCGCAGGAGGGGGGCGCCGTCGAGGGCGTGACGATTCCGATCCACTTCTTCACCCTCGTCGCCCTGGGCGTGCATCTGTTCGACAACATGGGTCTGGAGGAGCTGGCGGAGACGGCCCGCGAGCTGAACCGCTGGGAGTTCCTGTTCATGGCCTCGCCGCACGGGGTGCCCAACGGGGCCGGCTCGGCGGTGAATCCGCTGGCGGTGTTCTGACGCCGCCGCCCGTTTCTCGGTTTCGGCGACCCGGCCGCGCCACTATTCGTCGCCCACGGCCTCGCAGGCCGCCAGCTCCCAGCCGTGGAACACCACGGCCAGGCCGACGTGACGCACCGACGGCTGGTGGCGGCGCAGGCTCTCGTCGGCCAGGTAGCGCTGCAACTGCGCCCGGGCCTCCCGCAGCCGCCCCGCCACCGCAGTTCCGTCCACCGCCTCGCCGCGCTTCAGGTACTTGATCTCCAGCACGTAGCCGTAGCGGACGTCCGGATAGCGGGCCAGGAACGGCTCCAGATGCAGGTCGGCGTAGCCCTTGTTCAGCTCGCGCTCCGAGTGGATCACGAAGTGGCCGACCAGGCTGAAGTGCGCGGCCAGGAACGCCTGCACCACCTTCTCGCCGTCCAGGTAGTCGCGGATGCCGGTCTGCGCCGCGATGGCCTCGGCCAGGAACGCCAGCGCCGGCCGCCACGCGCCGCGGTAGGCCATGTGCCGCACGAGGTTCGAGAATCTGTAGTGGCTGACGGAGAAGACCCCGACGTCGCGGTAGCCGTCGCGCAGGTAGCCGTACAGCAGCCGCCGCACGGTCTGGTTCGGGATGCCCAGCCGCGTGGCGCCCTCCGACGCGCCGCGGATGCTCAGCAGGCCGAAGTAGTAGAGCAGCGACAGGAAGTTCTCCGGCTCGACGAGCCTCTCGAGCGGGAAGCTGAGATTGACGTCGGCGTCGGCGCCGCCTTCGCCGGCGATGTTCCGCAGCAGGTCGAAGTTGCCGTTGAAGCGGACGCCGGCCTCCCGGTTCACCACCAGCAGATGCCGCAGCTTGCCGTAGTCGATGCGCACGTTGACGTCGATCGGCTCGTCCGGTATGGGCTTGTTCGGCACCGATTCCGACAGGTAGTAGAGCACCATGTCGGTGTTGTACAGATCGCCCTGCGCGCTCCTGGCGAACCGGTAACCGTCGTACCACTCGTGCATCACTTCCAGGGTCGTGTCCACATCCTGATCGAAAGCGCCGCGGTCCTGGTACAGCGCCAGCAGGTCGCGCACCTCTTCCTCGGTGAAGCCGAGCAGGTCGCTGAACTCCGGCCGGAGGCTGACGTTCCTGCCGATGTTGAAGCCGCTGGTCACGTCGTCCATCGTGATGGGCGAGACGCCGGTGATGAACAACCGCTCCAGGCCGCCGCCGCTCTCGCCGGCCCCCGCCTTGAGCGTGGCGAAGAAGTTGCGGTAGAAGCCGCCGCCGTGCGTGAACGATTCGTACGCCTCCCGCCCGTGGTGGGCCAGCACCGTGTTGGCGAAGTTGTCGTACTCGTCGATCAGCACGTAGAGCGGGATGCCGTGGTCGCCGGCGTATCGGAACAGCTCGCGGAACTTGCCGTCCACGGAGGAGTGCGCCAGGATGCGGCGGATCGCCGCGTCGGGGAACAGGTCCGCGTTGCGTTCCAGCGCCGCGCGGATCTCGATGAGGCAGTAGGTCTCGAAGCGCTCCCGCAACGTCTCCAGGGTGTCGTCGAAGGCGGAGAAGTTGAAGCGCAGGATGACGTAGCGCGACCGGTCCTCGGTGGGCTGCCGGCCGATGTCGGTCCCGTCGAAGATGGCGTGCCACTCGTCGGCGCGGGTGCGGTCGTAGTAGTTCTCCAGCACCGACACCCAGAGGCTCTTGCCGAAGCGGCGGGGACGGATCAGGAAGGCGTAGCTCTCTTCTTCGAGGCGGCGGAGGAAACGGGTCTTGTCCACGTACAGCCAGCCCCTCAGGCGGATGCGCCTGATGTCGGCTTCGCCGTAGGGGATGCGGGGGTAGGCGGCGGCCATCCGTGCTCGTCCTCGGTTCGGCGCGCGCGGGGTCGCCGAACCCGTCGATCATGCCACACGCGGCCCGCCGTGCCCCGGCACACACCAAAGCGCAAGACCGGGGTGAGCGGGCGCCCCGCCGCCGATCGGCTGGATGGCCCGCTCCCGCGGCGCCCGTGGGTGAGCGGGCGCCCCGCCGCCGACCGGCTGGATGGGATCCGTCGGGCATGGAAAATGCTTGCACAGGTACAGGCATGACAGGACAGGTTTCGACAGACTCGTGCGATGGAACGGTGCGACACGGGCGAAGGCGCCATGCGTGCGATGCGCGCACCGTGCTCGCGGCGACGCTGCGGTCCGGGCCGGCCGTGGTCGGGCGGGCGCCGGGACGGACTACCACGGCCGGCGCGGTGCTGGTCGGGCCGGTGACCCTGACGTTCGGCGGGCACGTGGCGCGCGCGCCGTGCAGGTTCGCCGCGGCGGTCCGGTGGCTGCGCCAACACGGCGCCGGCCGGGGCGACGTGGTGCTCCGGGACGGCTCGCACGCCCTCGTGGTTGCCTGGCCTTGCGGGGCTGCCGCGCGCCGGCCGCGATCGACGGAAGGTGACGCGCTCCGCGCCGCCGTCGGCGTATCCGGACGCCTGGAACGGGCGCGATCCCGGGTCCGTCATCGATCTTGAATCCTGGGCGCAGACAGGGCACACTGATACGTCACCCCGCGCATGGGGATCCGAGCGTGCATCCATGAGAGTACGAGTTGCTGTCGTCGGCGGATTGTGCGTCCTGCTCGCCGCGGCCGGCCCCGCTTCGACCCGTGCGGCGGGGGCGCCGGCCGCCGCGGAGCCTGCTGCGGCTATCGGGCCGCCTGCCGCGGCTACCGGGCCTGCCGCGGTCACCGGGCGTGCGGTTGCGGAGCATGCGCCGTCCGCGGAGGCGCGTCTCGCACAGACCGCCCGGGCCGACGCCGAGGCGAACCGCGTCGTCCAGGGCACGTGCAGGACGTGCCACAACGACCGCACCCTGCGCGGCAATATGTCGCTGGACCGCTTCGACGTCCGGGACGCGGCCGAGCACGCCGACGTCGCCGAGCGGATGGTCCGCAAGCTGCGGGCCGGCATGATGCCGCCGCCCGGCCCCCGCCGCCCGGACGCCGCGGCGCTGCTCAACCTGGCCGAGACCCTGGAGCGCCGCCTGGACGAGGCCGCCGCGCTCGCCCCGGATCCCGGCAGCCGGCCCTTCCAGCGCCTCAACCGCGCGGAGTACGCGCAGGCCATCCGCGACCTGCTGGATCTGGAGGTCGACGCCGGCGACTGGCTGCCGCTGGATCCGGTGAGCGCCAACTTCGACAACATCGCCGACGCACAGACGTTGTCGGCCACGCTGCTCGAGGCGTACCTGAACGCGGCCAGCGCCATCAGCCGGCTCGCGGTGGGGGAGCGCAACGGCCGGGCCGTCGATCACACCTACACCAACTCCGAGTACGTGTCGCAGCACCCCTGGGACCACGTCGAGGGGGCGCCGTACGGGACGCGCGGCGGGCTGGTGGTCGACCACGTGTTCCCGGCCGACGCCGAGTACGTCTTCGGATTGACGTTCACCTCCGGGGCCAACACCCGCATCGAGGACATCGACGTCTCGATAGACGGCGAGCGGGTGGCGTTGCTGCACTACAACACCGACCGGCGCGTCGACGCCGACGGCCGGGGCGGCGTGAGCACCGCGACCCCGCCGATCTTCGTCCGGGCCGGGACGCACCGGGTGGCGGCGGCCTTCATCCGGCGGCACGACGGGCCCTACGAGGACCTGATCCGCCCGCACGACTGGTCCTTCGCCGGGGGCGGCTCGGGCGGGGCAGGCATCACGACGCTGCCGCACGTGCGCGACGTCATCATCACGGGGCCCTTCAACGCGACCGGCCTGTCGGAGACGCCGAGCCGGCGGCGAATCTTCACCTGCCGCCCGACGGCCCCCGAAGAGGCGCGGCCGTGCGCGCGCGGCATCCTCGCCCGGCTGGGCCGCGAGGCCTACCGGCGGACCCTGACCGACCGCGAGGTCGACGACCTGCTGCGGTTCTTCGACGAGGGGGCCGCGACGGGCGGCTTCGAGGTCGGCGCGCGGACGGGGCTGGAGGCGCTGCTGGCGAGCCCCCATTTCGTGCTGCGGCTCGAGCGCGAGCCGGTGGACGCCCCCGAGCGCGGCTACCGCCTGAGCGACGTCGACCTGGCCTCGCGCCTGTCGTTCTTCCTGTGGGGAACCCCGCCGGACGACGAGCTGCAGACGCTGGCCGACGAGGGGCTCCTGACGCCGGACGAGCTGGATCGGCAGGCGCTGCGCATGCTCGCCGACCCGCGCGCGGCGGCCCTCGGGCGACGGTTCGCGGCGCAGTGGTTCCGGCTGCAGGACATGGACAAGGTCCGGCCGGACCCGAACTTCTTCCCGAACTACGACGAGAACCTCGCGCGGGCGATGCGCCGCGAGACGGAGCTGTTCTTCGCCAACCTGGTGCGGGACAACCGCAGCCTGCTCGACCTCTACCGGGCCGACTACACGTTCGTCGACGAACGGCTCGCGCGTCACTACGGGATTCCCGGCGTGGCCGGGCGCCATTTCCGGCGGGTCGCGTATCCCGACGACACGCGCCGGGGCGTCCTCGGCCACGGCAGCATGCTGGTCCTCACCTCGCTCGCCAACCGCACCTCGCCCGTGCTGCGCGGAAAGTGGGTGATGGAAGTGCTGCTGGGCACGCCCCCGCCGCCTCCGCCGCCCGACATCCCGGCGCTGGAGGATACCGAGGAGGTGCGGGACGGGCGGCGCCTGACGACGCGCGAGCGGATGGAGGCGCACCGGTCGAACCCGAGCTGCAGCTCGTGCCACCGGCTGATCGACCCCATCGGCCTGGCTCTCGACAACTTCGACGTCACCGCGAAGTGGCGCCTGCGGGAGAACGGGATCCCGCTCGACACCCGCGGCGACTACTACGACGGCACCCCGGTGACGTCACCGGACGAGCTGGTCGACGCGCTGCTGGCGCGGCCGATCCCGCTCGTGCGCACCTTCACCGAGAACCTGCTGGCCTTCGCCACCGGCCGGCGGGTAGAGCACTTCGATCAGCCGACCGTCCGCGCCATCGCGCGCGGGGCCGAGGCGGACGACTACCGGATGGCGTCGTTCATCATGGGCGTTGTGAGAAGCGACGCGTTCCAGCGCAAGCGGGGCGACTGAGCCCGCGGCGACCGAACCGGGGTCCAGCGCCGCGGGAACGTGCACGCAGACGACGCCGACCAGGGATCGGGCAGAGGAGAAACCATGTCGTTCATCACCGGAAAGCACCTGCCTCGCCGGACGTTCCTGCGCGGAATGGGAGCCACCGTGGCGCTGCCGTTCCTCGACGCGATGACCCCGGCGGGCCGGCTCGGCCGCACCGTCGCGGCGGCCACGGCGGACGTGACGCGCCTGGTCTGCATCGAGGAGGTCCACGGCCTGCCCGGCTGCAACGAGTGGGGGGCAACGCAGCACCTGTTCGCGCCGGCGACGGTGGGAGCCGACTTCGAGTTGCTGCCCGACAACGCGCTGAAGTCGCTCGAACCGTTCCGCGATTATCTGACCATCGTCAGCAATACGGACGTGCGGATGGCCGAGGCGTTCAGCCCGCCGGAGATCGGCGGCGACCATTTCCGGTCGTCCGCGGTCTTCCTGACGCAGTCGCACCCGAAGCAGACGCAGGGCTCGGACCTGTGGGTGGGCACGTCGCTCGATCAGCTCTACGCGCGCCGGTTCGGCCAGTCGACGCCGATGCCGTCGATGCAGTTGTGCATCGAGAACCTCGATCAGGCGGGCGGCTGCACCTACAACTACTCGTGCGCCTACACCGACTCCATAAGCTGGTCGTCGCCGAGCGAGCCGCTGCCGATGATCCGCGACCCGCGCGTGGCGTTCGAGATGCTGTTCGGCGCGGGCGGCACCCCCGAGGAGCGGGCCGAGCGGCGGGCGACGCGGCGCAGCATCCTCGACTGGATCCTCAACGACGTGGCCGAGGTCCGCAAGGAGCTCGGCACGGTGGACCGGCGCCGGATGGACCGCTACCTCGACGACGTCCGCGAGGTCGAGCGCCGCATCCAGATGGTCGAGGGCCGCAACGACGGCGGCGAGACGCGGGAGCTGCCCGACGCCCCGCGCGGCGTGCCCGACTCGTTCACCGAGCACATGCAGCTCATGTTCGATCTCCAGGTGCTGGCCATGGAGACGGACATGACGCGGGTCATCTCGTTCAAGACCGGCCGCGACGCCCAGAACCGCGTGTTCCCGGAGAGCGGCACCAACCGCCCGTTCCATCCCTCCTCGCACCACGGGAACAACGAGGAGCGGATCATGGTCTTCAACCAGATCTGCCAGTACCGCGTCGGCCAGCTCCCGTACTTCATCGAGAAGATGCGGGACACCATGGAGGGGGATGCGTCGCTGCTCGACAAGACGGCGATCATCTGGGGCTCGCCGATGGCCGACGCCAACATCCACAACCACCGGCGCTGCCCGCTCGTCCTGCTGGGCGGGGCCAACGGCCACCTGACCGGCAACCTGCATCTGAAGGCGGCGGACGGGACGCCGATGGCGAACGCGATGCTCACGCTCATGCAGTCGCTGGGGCTGGAGATGGATCACTTCGGCGACAGCAACGGCACGTTCGCGCTGCACGCGCCGGTCGCGGCGGACGCCATCTAGGAGTCTGCGCCGCAGAACGGGGCAGACTCCTGGCGAGGCATGGTTGAGCGGCAACTGGAGCCGCAGCCGGCGATTGTCGGCCTCGCGGAGTCCGTGTCGCAGGGACGGTGCCGACGCAGACGACGGCTGCCCTGGCAGCCACACGGAAAGGGAAGGGCCGGTGCATCTGATACCGACGTCGAATCGTGCGGGCATTGCGGTTGCCGCTCTGCTCATCGCGGTCGCCGGGAGTCTCGTCCTCGGCACCGCGCTCTCGGCCGCGCCCACGGCCACCCCGGTGGCCGACGCGGCGCGCGCGGGCGACCTCGACACGGTCCGGTCCCTGCTCGCCCGCGGGGAGGACGCCAACGCCGCCCACGGCGACGGCATGTCGGCTCTGCACTGGGCCGCCGAGCGCGGCGACGCGAGGATGGCCGAGGCGCTGGTTCACGCCGGCGCCACGGTGGACGCGGTGACGCGCATCGGTCACTACACGCCGCTCCACGTGGCGAGCACCGCGGGCCAGGCCGCCGTCGTCGAGCTGTTCCTCGCGTCGGGCGCGAGCGCGACGGCGGCGACGAGCACCGGCGGCGTGACCGCGCTGCACCTGGCTGCCGCCTCCGGCAGCGTCCCGGCGATCACGGCCCTGCTCGACCACGGCGCCGAGGTCGACCCACGGGAGAAGGCGTGGGGCCAGACGCCGCTGATGTTCGCCGCGGCGCGGGACCGCGTCGACGCCATCCGCACGCTGCTGGCCCGCGGGGCCGATCCCGACGTGACCTCGAAGACGATCGATCTGGTTGCCGACGGCCGGCTGGCCGCGGAGGCACAGCGGCGGCAACGGAGCGTGATGGAGGCGTTCGAGGCGGGCGACGTCCGGGCGACGCCGACCCAGATCCAGGCCGCGGTTCTCGCCGGGCGCGAGCGCTACCTGTCCGGGGAAACCCCGGAGCCGGAGGAGGATCCCGACGCACGGCCGCCGGCAATCGAGGCCCAGGGCGGGCTGACGGCGCTGCTGCACGCGGTGCGGCAGGGGTACTCGGACGCGGCGGCGGCGCTGCTGGACGGCGGGGCCGACATCGACCATGTCTCGGCCGGGGACGGCACGAGCCCCCTTCTGATGGCCACGATCAACGCGCAGTTCGATCTCGCCCTGATGCTGATAGAGCGCGGGGCCGATCCCAACGTCGCGTCCGGGCTCAACGGGGTGACGCCGCTGTGGGCCACGGTAAACGCCGAGTGGCAGCCACGCACGCGATTCCCCCAGCCGCAGCAGCACGGCTTTCAGCAGGCGACGTATCTCGACGTCATGCTGGCGCTGCTCGAGGCGGGCGCCGACCCCGACGCCCGACTGACCCGCCACCCCTGGTACATGGTCTATAGCGGCTGCGGCAACCGGAACTGCGGCCTCGTCGACACCGAGGGCGCGACCGCCTTCTGGCGCGCCGCCTACGCGACCGATCTGCCGGCCATGCGGCTGCTCGTCGAGCACGGCGCGGATGCGCACATTCCCACCAAGGCCCCGCCGCCGCGGCAGGCGCGGGGCGGCACCACCGCGCAGAACGACGACGAGCCGGATCCGTTCGCGGCGCTGCCGGCGGCCCCCGGCCTGTGGGTGGCGACCGACCTGAAGTCGATGGGGCCGGATCCTTCCGGGCTGCCGCCGTACAAGGCGGGCGACCCGGGCGTGTACCCGATCCACGCGGCTTCCGGGGTGGGGTACGGCGAGGGATTCGCCGGCAACGCCCACCGGCATGCCCCGGATGCCTGGCTGGCGACGGTCGAGTACCTCGTCGCGCTGGGCGCCGACGTCGACCAGCGCGATCACAACGGCTACAACGCCATCCACCACGCCGCCGCGCGCGGCGACAACGAGCTGATCCTCTACCTGGTCGAGCAGGGCGGCGACGTCACCGCCGTCAGCCGCCGGGGTCAGACCACCGCCGACATGGCCAACGGCCCGGTGCAGCGCGTCTCGCCGATACCGGAGACGGTGGCGCTGCTGGAGAGCCTCGGTTCGAAGAACAACCACAACTGCGTGTCGTGCTGAGTTCGGGGTGGGCGCCACATGAAGGTGTTCTGCTTCACCCAACCAGCCGCAAGCCGGAATAGGTCAGAATAGGCCGAGTGGTGTCTCTATAGCCTCGTCCACCGGACGCCGCGGCCGTGGCCGGAAGGTGCGATCAGGCCCTTGGCCGGTTGCGCCACGTCATCCTGCGCTTCAACGTCTCCGCCTTCGACGACACTCTCGAGACGCTGCGCTTACGACGCAGAACGACGAGGATCCCCGATCCGTTCGCGCCGCTGCCGGCCCGACCTGCCCAGAAAAACGCACAAAAAACATGGTAGGTACATGCTATCAACATGAGCAATTTGAGAGAATCGGCATGGGCCAGTTCCGGTGCCACACGTCAGCCTTGACGTTGGCCTTGGGCCGGTATCGGGTTCGCACCGCGCTGAGCACGCTCGGCATCGTGCTCGCCGGTGTCGGCGGCGTCGCGTGACGCCTGTTCGGTCTCCGCCGGCGTGACGTTTGTACGGAGCATGAAGTGAATCGCCTCGAACCGCGCCGCGATGCTCAAGGCGGCACAGGGGGAGACCCAACCAATGTTCCAGAACGTTTTCCTGTCCGCTCTTGTCGTCGGTCTGCTGCTTGCCGGTCCCGTTGCGGTCAGTGCTCAGCCCGCGCCAAGTGAGGCGGGCGCGCCGCCCGCCACGAACACTGCGCCTGCGGGAACCCGATGGTCGCTTGCGCGCACGCTCATCGGCGCGGGTGCCGCCGCCTTCGGCGCCTACTGGGCCACCAGCTACAGGGATTGCCGTATCGCCGCAGGCACGGCGCTCAACTCGGCCAGTTTCTCGACCAGATTGGCCACTCCCATGGCCCTCTCTCCAGAGCCGCTCCATGCGACTGCGTCGCTCCAGTTCGGTAATGCCGCGGATCCGACGGTGAGCCGTGTCGGCGGGCGGTGTCAGCTCGACTGGTCGTACGAGACCCGGGTCTGGTGGACGGACGACTCCGTGCCCGGCGTTCCGCTCAGCGGCAGCTACCGGCCGCCGGAACAGTGGCGCAGGTCCCAGCCCGGCCCCGACGGCCTGCCCGCGGAGATGGAGGCCGGTATGCAAGGCAGCCTCCGCGCCGAAGAGTTCATCCCGCCCAATCGATTGTATGTGGGGCTCGGGGCCGCGGCTGCCGGCGCCGTTATCCTCGCGTTCTTCGGCCGCACCGCGGTTCCCGAGGTCGTCGTCCGGCCGGACGTCGCACGGCTGTCCTGGCGCTTCTCCTTCTGACTGGAGAGATGGCTGTGAGTATTCGTTCCCTTGTCGCCGGCTCTGCGTGCATCGCTGCGCTCGTTCTGCCCGCCGTTGTCACTGCCCAGGAGACGCAGGGGCGCGTCGATTTCGTCGGCTTCCTGGCGCAGCCGCAGGTTCCGCAGCCGGATCCGGCCGCCGGGAGCGGTCTGTCGGCGACGCTCGACCCCGGACTGTTGCGTGTCGTTCTCGACGCCGTCGTCGCGCCCAACCGCGCTACGGCTGCTCGCGTCGTTCTGCCGCTGCCTGGCGGCGCGTTCATCGATGTCGACTTCGTTCGCTTGGAGCCGACGGGGTTCGGGCAGGTGTTGCACGGGCGGGTCGCCGGCGATGCCGCTTCGGTCGTCACTCTGGCCGTACATGGCGACGTTGTCTCCGGGGACATCTACTCATCCCGCGGAGGCTGGTCGATGCACGGCGCCGCAGGCGCGGGTGGTCTCGTCATCTCGCCGCACCGGCGCGTGGCTCCGCTCCCGGGTGAGACGGATGTGGTCCTCCCCGATGGGGGGTCACGAGCGGATGCCGTGCTGGATGCCCAAGCTTCCGTTGCGGCGCAGTCGGTGGACGGTTACTGGGTCGACGTGCTCGTGGTCTACACGGACCGGGTAGCGGCCGCCCGCGGGGACCAGGCCGGGGTCCTGGCATTCGTGGACAACTGGGTCGCGTGGGCGAACGCGGTGTACGCTCGCAGCCGGATCCACACCAGACTTCGGCTCGCGGAGCTGGTTCGTGCGCGGGGTTATCGGGAGGTGGGGACTTCGGAGGGTGTCATTTCGTGTTTGATAGACGCCTCCGACGGCTGCCTCGATTTCGTTCACCGCGAGCGCGAGCGCCATTCCGCCGACTTGGTTCATCTGGTCGGGGATTGGGACAACGATAGTGCCTGTGGAAGAGCTACCCTCTTCTGGCCCCTTTCGCCCTGGCCTCCAAATGAGGTTGGCCTTTCGAATCACGACTGCGGCCCCAATACGTTCCTCCACGAGCTTGGGCACAACATGGGAGCCAACCACGATCGTTACATCGAGGATCTCGATTGGCACCTGGAATCTCATGCATCCCCTCATTTTGCATGCGTCAGATCACGCCGAAGACCTCTCGATA
>WTFV01000037.1 GCA_011523845.1 Acidobacteriota bacterium
AAGCGCAGGTCTACCACCGTGTAGGCCCAGTTGGTCGTCCCTGCCTTGTTGGCGCGGCGGGCCATTCGGCGCCAGATGCTGAACGAGCTCTCTCCCGCCGAGCCAGGGGATGGAGCGGTCGGCAGAGCGAGCCACACCCGGAGAGCGGCACGCAAACGCCATGCGCGGCGAAGCGTGAGCGCCCTGCGCAGCCGGTCCGGGATGACGCCGCCGCCCGGGCAGAGGACGAAACCGGCAGGCGCAGCGACGCGCAGGCCCACGCGGCGTGGACCGCGGCATCCAGCTCCGACCAAGGCCCGGCAAATCCGGGCAATCCGGGCCAGCACGGATTCCCAACAGCACGTACGCCGCGTAGAATGAGCAAGGAACGATGGCGACGACAGCACCAGCCGACGTCCCGGTGCGGAGCTTGCAGGACATCCTGACCGCACTCGAGCGGCACCCGGAGTGGCGTACGGCGCTGCGCCAGCAGCTGCTCGGAGAGGAGCTGCTCGCACTGCCCGCCCTGTTCGCGAAATTCGCCGCGGAGACGACTAGGCGGCTCGATCTCCTGACCGCCGACGTGGACACGCTGAAGAAGGATGTCGCGACGCTGAAGAACGACGTGGGGGTCCTGAAAGGCGCCCACGCCGAAACGAAGGCCCGCGCCGCCATCGCGGTCATCGCCGACGAACTCGATCTCGAGTACCGACGGATCGTCCCCGGAGTCGAGCTCAGGCGCATCGCCAGAGAAAACGGAGCCGACCTGCGGGACGACGAGATCAAGAGCTTCGTGGCCAGCGACATCATCGCGGAAACCGCGGACGCGGAAGGAAGCACGACCTACCTCGCGGTCGAGGCGTCCTGCACCGGCGACCTGCACGACGCCGACCGGGCGCGAAGCCACGCGGCGCTGATGCAGCGCCTCACGAAGCAACCCTGCCGCGCGGTCATCGCCAGCGCCCGCAACAACGAGCGCCTCGTCGAACTGATCGACAGCGGGAAGGTTGCGTGGCATCAGCTGCACGTCCGGATCCAGCCAGCCAACTGAAGGCAACAGCGGCCCGACACAACGGCCGAGGCTGCAGCGCCGAACAACGCGGGCGGGGATCGAGCCTCGCCGGGAGTGACGCAAAGGCGCGCCATTCCCGGCGCAACCGGAGAGACCGGGCCTCACGGCCGGGCGGGCCAGTGTCGCGAGGCTGCGGAATGCAGCAACGCCGGTACGACCGTCCGGCCCTCCCCGTCGCTCATCCGGGAAGTGTGTCGCTTCCTCGCACTCGACGACCCGCGCACGTTCGTCCCGCGGCTCGATTCCTCGGCATCCACCGCCGCACCCGCGTGCCGCGGGTCCTCTCGCTCGATGAAGGTCGCCGATCCTCGACGCCTGCGACAACCTGGACCGGCAACGCAGCTCGCCCCGGCGCGAGCTCATCCTCCGGACGCTGCTGGTCCTGCTGTACCTCACCGGGTTGCGGGCCGGCGAAGGGCCTTCGCCTCACCCTGGCTGACGTCGACCTGGAGACGGCGGTGCACCGCATTCGCGACACCAAGTTCGGCAAGTCTCGACTCGTGCCCGTGGCCGCCGACGTCGTGGCCCGACTCGCACACTGTCGGAACACGGTCACGGACCTTCCTCTCAGTGGGCGACCAGCCGGCGCTGCCTCTCTCGCGCCTGGAGGCCATGGACGACGGCTCGCTGCGGACCCTGTTCGAGAGACTCAAGGAGAAGTCCGGTGTTACGGACGATCAGCCGGAGGAGGAGACAGCGGAGGACGACCCTCGAACATCGATGAGAACACCCGGGAAGAGGAAGAGTCGCTGCTTTCCGACGCCGCGGAGGCGGTGCCGTCCCCGGACGGCGCGCCGGAACACGCCGCGGGTGCGGCGGACGAGCGCCAGCGGAACCGAACGCGCGCCGAGGCGTGGGCGCGCAGCGCGGTGCAGGCGGCCCGTCTGCTCAAGAAGCCCGGCGGACGGGATACGCCCGAGCGCCGACTCGCGTTCGAGCAACGCCTCGCCGCCAAGGCGCGGCAACTCGTCGCCCGCGTGGTCCTCCCCGGTGAGTGGTATCTCGTCCGCTGGGGCGGCACGCGCAAGGGCTCGGGCAGCTTCTACACGCGACCCGGCCTCGCGGTACCGACCGTGCAGCGGACGTTGCGGCCGCTCGCCTACGACCCGCCGGCCGGTACCGACGGCAAGCCCGATGTCGACGCGCCCGCGGCCCGCTGGACACCGAAGCCGCCGGAACGCATCCTCGACCTGACCGTCTGCGACCCCGCCTGCGGGTCCGGCACCTTCCCGCTGGCCGCGCTGCGCTTCCTCACCGACGCCCTGTACGCCGCGCTCCAGCATCACGGCCGCCTCGAACCCGACGGCGACCGGGTGCTGGTGCGCCTGCTCGGCATCCGGGACGCGAACGGGACGTCGGACCGGGACGAGGCGGCCGAGCGGGGATCGCCACGCGGCGCCGCCCGCGGCGAACCCCGCCTCGCCGACGAGCTGATCCCCTGCCGCCCGGACGACGACCGCTTCGAGCCGCGTCTCCGGGCGGTGCTGCGGCGCCACGTCGTCGAACGCTGCATCTACGCCGTCGATCTCGACCCCCTGGCGGTGGGGCTGTGCCGCCTGTCGCTGTGGATCGAGACCATGGATCGCACCCTGCCGTTCGGCTTCCTCGACCACAAGATCAAGTGCGGCAACGCCCTCATCGGCGCCTGGTTCGATCGTTGGCGCTCCGCAAGATTGCGCGCTCGCGGCTTCTGTGATCCAGCCCACCCGTTTGCACACCGTGGTGAAGGCAAGGCGTATACCTACAAGCTGTTCCTCGAAGCCGCGCACGCTTTGCTCAGACCGCCGCGACCGCCCGTCGACGCCGACGGCGCCGTCCGGGTGCAGCGACGGGGCGGCCGGTTCGGGTTCCTCGTACCCTCGGGCCTGTACTCGGACCACGGGGCACGCCCCCTGCGCGACCTGGTCCTTGGGCGCTGCCGCTGGGAGTGGTTGTTCGGCGTCGAGAACCGCGACACCGTCTTTCCGATCCACAGAAGCTACAAGTTCAACCCCGTCGTCATCGAGAAGGGCGGCGCCACCGCCGCCATCCGCACCGCCTTCATGCGCCGCGACGTCGACGACTGGGCGCGTGCCGAAGACCTCGCCACGCCTTACACCGTCGCGCAGATCCGACAGTTCAGCCCGAAGAGCCTCGCCCTGCTCGAGATCCAGTCGCGGCGCGACCTGGAGATCCTCGAGAAGATCTACGCGGACGCTGTGCTGCTGGGCGACGACGGCCCCGATAGCTGGCGTCTCCGTTACGCACAGGGCGATTTCAACATGACCAGCGACTCGCACCTCTTCCCGCCCCGACCGCAGTGGGAGGAGAAGGGCTACCGGCCCGACGAGTACAGCCGCTGGCTGTGCGGCGACTGGCGGCCCATCGAGGAGCTGTGGGAGGAGATGGGCGTGGACCCGTCGCGACCCGAGCCTTCGGCGACCAAGCTGGAAGATTGGCTGTTCGACACGACCGCCGGGCCCGAGCGCCGGCAGGTCGAGGCGCGGTTCGCGCACGGGCACTGGCTGAGACCCGGCGACGTCGCCCGGACCAAATGGCGGTCGCGGTGCGCGCAGCCGCCCTACGACCCGCTACCGGTCTCGCGGGCCAGCTTCCCGCCGGGCGTCGTCCTCTCGCGGACGGGCGATGCATGGATCGCGGAGGAGAAGATCGGTCACATCGCGCTGCCCCTGTACCAGGGCATCATGATCCAGTCGTTCCTGCCGAGTGCTCGCGGCTGGCTCAGCGGCACCGGCCTGCGGGCCAAGTGGGACTACAGCGACCTCGGGAGCCTGCACTGGAATCCTCAGTACCTGATGGCGGCGGAGGACGCGCGTGGTCGGCAAGACCCGGGTTCGAGCTTGAAAATTGGCTTTCGGGATATTTCACGCGACAGCGACGTCAGGTGTTTCATGGGCGCGCTGCTTCCCGGATTCCCTTGCGGTCACTCCACGCCCATCCTTACTCGCTTCGCGGAAACTACCGATGGATGCACATTCCAGGCGTTGGCCTCGACGTTGGTCAATTCCTACGTGTTCGACTGGCAGATTCGTCAGAGAGGCGGCGGGGCCCATCTGAGCTGGCACATGCTGGTCAACATTGCGGTACCGGCACCCGAGATGTCGCCCGCGGCGTTCGCGTTGGCGGCCATCGCGTTGCGCCTGAATCTCCGTCATCCCGTCCATGCTCCAGAATTGTTGATGACCGCTAACGACGGCGGCCTCGTCGCCGCCTTGTGCGACGGAGAACGCAGGCGCCAGCGGTCGATCTTGGATGCGATTGCGGCCGCTTGGTACGACTGTGACGGGGACGATCTCAGGCATGTCCTCCGTGACGTCGATCTGGGCACGGACAGCCTTCGAAGCCGAAGTTCCGCTCTCGACGTTCGCGGCTTCTGGCGCGTCGACCGCGACAAGCCCCCCGAACTGCGCCACACCGTCCTCACCCTTGTCGCGTTCCACGACCTCCAGGCGAAGATCGACGCGGTCGACGGTGATCGGGAGAAGGGCATCGAAGCCTTTCTGTCGCAGAACGACGGCGAGGGCTGGATGCTCCCGGAGACCCTGCGCCTCGCCGACTACGGCCTCGGCCACGACGAGCGCGCCCGTCAGCCCCAACCGGTCGCCAGCCGTCTCGGCCCGC
>WTFV01000025.1 GCA_011523845.1 Acidobacteriota bacterium
CGAATGATTTCCTGCTCGTTACAGTCCAGCCCCGGACATCCGGGGCACGGGCAGCCCTAGGGTATGCGCCACAGAAACCCGCGCAGACGACGCTGAGTTCGCGCTACGCGAGCTTGAGGTTGCGGAGGATCGCCAGCGCCGCCCGGGACCGGTTCAGACCGTAGAGGTGCAGGCCGGGCGCGCCTCCCGCCAGCAGCGCCTCGCACTGCCGAGAGGCGAAGTCGATGCCGAACCGCGTCACCGCCTCGTCGTCGTCCCCGAGGCGATCGAGGTCGGCGACCAGTGCCGGCGGCAGCGTGGCGCCGCAGAGTGCGGTGAAACGCTTCACCTGCTTCGTGCTCAGGATGGGCAGGACGCCGGGGGTGATCGGCACGGTCAGGCCGAGCGTGCCGGTCAGGTAGTCGACCATCCGAAAGTAGTCGGCATTGTCGAAGAAGAGCTGCGTGAGGATGAACTCGGCGCCGTGGTCGACCTTGTCGCGCAAGCGCTGCCAGTCGACGTGTTTCCCCTCCGTGCAGTCGGGATGACCCTCCGGGAAGCCGGCGCAGCCGATGGCGAACTCGTCGGACCGGGCCTTCAGGACGTCGATGAGCTGGAAGGCGTAGTCGAAGCCGCCGGCGGGCCGCCGAAAGTCCGGTTCCCCGGGCGGCGGGTCGCCGCGCAGGGCCAGGATGTTCTCGATGCCGAGCCCGGCCGCCTCGTCGAGAAACCCGTCCATCCGGGCCCGCGTGAAGCTGACGCAGGTGACGTGCGCCATCGCGGTCAGGCCGTGCTCCCGCTGCATGCGTTCGACGATCCGCAGGGTTTTCTCGCGCGTGCCGCCGCCGCCTGCGCCGTACGTCACCGAGCAGAAGTCGGGCCGGGCTTCGGCGAGGCGGGGCAGCACCCGCTCGAACAGGCTCTCGTCCCCCCGCGGCGTCTTGGGCGGAAAGAACTCGATGGAGATGACCGGCCGGCCGGCGGCGCGCTTCTCGGCATAGATGTCGGGGATGCGCCTCACCGCAGCGGAGTATACCGGGGCGGCGCCCCGAAACGCCGCGCTGGCTCGGCGTTTCGGCCCATCCCCCCCGGCTCCATGACCTGCGTCGCAGAACGCCGCTTCGCCGTGTTCCGCGGCGCAAGCTCCTGGCCCTCGGCAGAGAGGGAGCGCGTGCGCGGCGGCGGGGCGTTCCGCTGCCGCACGGCAGGGTGACAACCGGCGCCGTGATGTGCAGAATGACGGCATGAACCCGACCAACGACTCGTCCTCCCGTCCGTTCGTGCCGTTCGTGCCCGAATCGACCGATCTGCCGGAGCTGACGTTCCGTGCCGTGCTTCTCGGCACGGCGATGGCGATCGTGCTCGGCACCGCCAACGCCTACCTCGGGATGCGGGCCGGTCTCACGGTGGCCGCCACCTTCCCGGCCGCGGTGGTGGCGATGGCGGCGCTGCGCATCTTCGGGGGCTCGATCCTCGAGGAGAACATGGCGCGGACCACCGCGTCGGTGGGGGAGGCGCTGGTCGCCGGGGCGATCTTCACGATCCCCGCGTTCGTCATCAGCGGGGTGTGGGACGAGCTGCGCTACTGGGAAAGCACCGCCATCATGCTGGTGGGCGGCATCCTCGGGGTCCTCTTCATCATCGTGCTGCGCCGCACCCTGGTGGTCGAGGCGGAGCTGCCGTTCCCCGAAAGCGTCGCCGCGGCCGAGCTGGTCAAGGCGGGGCAGGGCGGGCGGCAGACCGGCGCCAAGTTCGTGTTCCAGGCGATGGGCGTCGCCGGGGGCTGGGAGCTTCTCAAGAACAGCAACGGCATCAAGCTGGTGGCGGATTCGGCCACGTGGTTCGTCTCGCTCGGGCAGTCGACCATCGAGATTCTCGGCCGGCAGGTGAACTACGTCGGCGGGTTCCTGCTGCAGTCGCCGGCGGCGTCACCGGCGCTGATCGGGGTCGGCTTCATCGTCGGGCCGCAGATCGCCGCGACGCTGTTCGCCGGCGCGGTGCTCGGCTGGCTGCTGCTGGTTCCGCTGGGACTCTTCCTGAACCCCGCGCTGGCCGCCGGGGCGACGAACTCGGCAGGGTTCATCGAGCTGAGCACCGAGATCTGGCTGCGGCAGGTGCGGCCGCTCGCGGTCGGGACGATGATCGTCGCCGCGTTCTACACGCTGTACAAGCTGCGCACGTCGCTCATCCACGGCATCGGTCGCGCCTTCGGGGACCTCGGCGCCGCGCAGGCCGAAGGCGCCGGCCGCCAGGACATCGACATCGACTTCCGGAAGACCGGCCTCGCGATCGCGGCGCTGGCCGTCCCGCTGTTCGGCCTCTACTGGTATTTCAGCGAGAGCTTCGGCGGCGCCATCCTGCTGACCATCATGATGGTCATTCTCGGGTTCCTGTTCGCCGCCGTGGCCGGCTACCTCGTGGGGCTGCTCGGCAGCTCGAACAACCCGATCAGCGGCCTGACCCTGAGCACGCTGCTCATCGCCGCCATCGTCATGGTCGGGATCGGCGTCACCGGCTCGAGCGGCATCCTCGGCGTGCTGGCCGTGGCCGGCGTGGTCTGCTGCGCGTGCGGCATCGCCGGCGACATGCTGCAGGACCTGAAGGTCGGCCACATACTCGGCGGCACGCCCTGGAAGATGCAGATTGGCGAGCTGGTCGGGGTGACCGTCGCCGCCATGGTCCTCATCTGGCCGATGATCCTGATGGACCAGGTGTACGAGATCGGCAGTCCCGAGCTGCCGGCGCCGCAGGCCGGTCTGATGGCGCTCATCTCGCAGGGCATCGTCGGCGGGGACATGGCCTGGCCGCTGGTCATCGCCGGAATGGCGCTGGCCGGCGTCATGATTCTCATTCAGGCGCCCTCGCCGATGCTGATCGCGGTCGGGATGTACCTGCCCTTCCCGTCGACGGCGGGCATCTTCGTCGGCGGCCTGGTGAGCTGGTGGCTGTCGCGCTCGCTCGACGAGCAGGCGGCGACCGGAGAGCAGCGAACGCGCGCGACCAACACCGGCGTGCTGCTGTCGTCCGGCTTCATCGCCGGCGAGGCGCTGATGGCCGTGCTGCTCGCCTTCATGGTCGGGGCCAGCGAGGCGCTGCCGTGGCTGGCCCTGCCGCAGATTGCCGACAGCGCGCTCGGCGGCGCGCTCGTCTTCATACTGCTCTACTACATGCTGGTCAGGATGCCGCTGAAGGCCATGCGCGGCGGCGGGAAGTGAGCCCGGCAGCTCGGTCCGCAGGGATTTCCGGGGTGGGCCCCGGGCCTGCCGGCGTGCAGCCCGCGCGTCCCGCCGCGGGGGGGCAGCCGCTCGTAGAAGTCCTCTGATGCCGCACGGATCGCCTCCGACGCCGGGTCCGCGCTCCGCCGATGCCGCGGCCGCATCGGCTGAGGCCGCCGCCTTCTGGAACGCCTGCCCGCGCCGCCTCCTCGACTGGCGCGGTCTGGACGACGGGCGTTGCGTCGTTCTGCGCCCGCAACTTGGGACGGGCCGCATCGGTCGCTGGCTCGCCTCGAAACTGGGCGATCCCTGCTACCGCATCCGTCTCGACGACGTCGGGTCCTTCATCTGGAAGGCGTGCGACGGCGAGACGCGGCTCACGGAGATGGCGGATCGGCTGCGCGTACGGTTCGGCGAGCGCGTCGAGCCGGCCGAGGAGCGGCTGGCGCGGTTCGTGCAATCGATGCTGCGGTCGCGGATGATCGACGTGTGAGGATTTCGTTCCATGAAGGCGAGTGAATTCGAGGCGAAGTTCGAAGCAGGTGAAGATCTCACGCCGAACCTGGACCTGTCCAGGGCGCGCCGCCCCAACAGGGTGCCTTCGAACCCGTTCCGCAGTCGAGACGAAGTCGCCGAACGCTGACAGGGCCACGTCGGCATCAGCCGGAAGGAGCTCTTCGGTGTCCCGCGGACTAGTGCTGCGTCACGACTGAATGTTCGGATGCGCCGTGCTGTGATCGTCAACGATTGCGGGCTGTAAACCCATGTCCGTGTCCGAAGATTAGGGCGTGACGGACCACTAGAAGTCCCGCGCACGAACGGCGATCTGTACGTATCCGCAGAGGCGAGGTCCGTGCTCATGAGAATGAAGTCCGAGTTGAGAGGCTGCACGTGATCGATGCACGTCTCCGGGCCCGGTGCTTCCGACCGCGGGGCGACGGTCAGGTCGGCAGGTCGACCAACGGAACACCCATTGCCCGGGCGGCGTCCGACATCCGGCGGTCGTAGGTGGCGAGCTCGACGGACTGTCCATCCTGGCGCAGGTAGTCGACCGACGCCAAATGCAGGGCGTCGAGGGTGCGAACAGGCACGGGAAATGCGCCGAGCGCGCGGGAGAGGACAGGCGGCGACAGCTCCAGCAGGGCGATGCGTCCGAGGAGCGCCGAGGCGGTGTCGCCGTGGGATCCGGCGAGCTTGCGCTGGTGGACGCGGGTCCAGACTTCGTACTGGAGCAGTCGACTGGCGACCAGGTTCTGGCTCCAGAGTTCCGCAGGCGGAGACCGATCCTCGGCGAACACGTCCGCCAGCAGGACGGAGGCGTCGATGTAGATCACCGGTCGCTTCTGTCGCGGTCCAACTCCGTGAGGAGTTCTTCCAGCTTCATGATCGGCTTCGGTGCCGGAGGCGGTCCGACGCCCGGCGCCGCCGGCGGCGTCAGCACGCCCTTGCGCACCATGTCCGCGAGTCGGGCGTCC
>WTFV01000201.1 GCA_011523845.1 Acidobacteriota bacterium
ACTCGGGCGAAGCCGACGCCGCACCTGCCCCGGCAGCGCGTCCCGAGCCGGCCCGACCCGCGGAACCGGGCACCGGCGGCGACCGGATCGCGATCGTCGGCATGGCGTGCCGACTCCCCGGCGCACAGGATCTGGCCGCCTTCCGGCGGCTGCTGGAGGAGGGACGCACTGCGGTCACCGACGGGCGCCGGGACCCCGCCGACTGGAACGGCGTCACGGGCGATCCCGCGGCCGGGGACGCGTACCGGCACGGCGGGTTCGTTGAGGGAATCGACCGGTTCGACGCGAGATTCTTCGGCATCCGGCCCATCGAGGCCCGGACGATGGACCCGCGCCAGCGGCTGCTGCTGGAGACGACCTGGCAGGCGCTCGAGGACGCGGGCATCGATCCCGGCACCCTGAGGGGCGGTCGCGCCGGAGTATACGCGGGACTGGGTGGAAGCGAGTATCGGGACGTGATCGCGCTCGGCGGCGAGGAGGTCGGGTATCTCGGCAACGCCGGAAGCGTCGCGGTCGGTCGGGTGGCCTTTGCGCTGGGACTGTCGGGACCGGCGACGGCCCTGGACATGACCTGCGCATCGTCTCTGGCCGCGTTGCATCAGGCCATCGTGGGCCTCGAGCGGGGCGAGGTGGACGTGGCCCTCGGCGGCGGCGTGCACGCGGTCCTGTCTCCCGGAGTGACGAAGTTCATGGCGGAGTTGGGGCTGCTGTCCGCGAGTGGTCGCTGCCGTCCCTTCGACGCGGATGCGGATGGCTTCGTGCGGGGCGAGGGTTGCGGGATGGTGGTTCTGAAGCGGCTCGCCGACGCGCAAGGCGATGGCGACCGGATCCGGGCCGTGATCCGCGGCTCGGCGGTGAATCAGAGCGGGGCGAGCGCGGGGCTCACGGTGCCGAACGGTCCGGCGCAGGAGCGGGTCATCGAGGAGGCATTGTTCCGGGCCGGGATTGCGCCCTCCGAAGTGGACTACCTGGAGGCGCACGGAACAGGCTCGGCGATGGGAGACCCCATCGAAGTGCATGCGGCGACGAAGGTGTACGGAAGAGGACGCGCCCCGGAGCGCCCGCTCCTGATCGGCTCGTTCAAGCCGAACATCGGGCACCCGGAGTCGGCGGCAGGAGTCGCGGGGCTGATCAAGGTCGTGCTGGCAATGCAGCAGAGGTTGATTCCGCCGCAGCCGGATTTCCGGAATCCGAGCCCGCTCATCGAGTGGGACGAGCTGCCGGCGCGGGTGACCTCGCAACCGACGCAGTGGCCTCTCGTTCCCGACCGGCCGCCCCGTGCCGGCATCAGCGCGTTCGGGATTTCCGGGGCGAACGCACACGTGGTGGTGGAGGGGTACGGCGGGTTCGACGGCTCCGGCGTCCCTGCCGCGGGCCCGATTGCGCCCGCCGGAGCCGCACGGCCGGCCGCCGTCGCCGTGCCGGCGCCGGCGCGAGAGTCGGTGGAGGATCCGGTGCCGGACGAGGCGCTCGCCGCGCGCCCGGCTCGCCTTCTGCCGCTCTCGTGCAAGTCGGACGAGGCGCTTCGCGAGTTGGCGGCACGCTATGTGACATGGCTCGACGAAAGGGTCACCGCGCACTCCGCGCAAGGCGGAGACATCGCTCCGGCGCTGTCCGACATGGCATGGACCGCGGGGGTCGGGCGGAGTCATTTCGCGCACCGGGCGGCCATCGTGTTCCGGGATGCACAATCGCTGCGCGAGGGCCTGTCGGCGCTGCGAGAGGCGGACGACGTTCCGGCGGCCGAGGCGCCGGCAAGGATTGCATTCGCCTTTGCGGATGACCTCGGCCGGTGGGCCGGAATGGGCGAGACCCTCCACCGAAGCGAGCCGGTCGCCCGGGCCGTACTGGAGCGTTGCGAGGCGGCGTTCCGGGAATTCGAAGGTGCCTCGCTGCTCGAGGCGATGTTCGGACGTGCGGGGAGCGGCGCCGTTCTCCACGATCCCGCCTGGACGCAGCCGGCAATCTATGCGCTGGAATGCGCCCTTGTCGCACTGTGGTCCAGTGTCGGGGTGCGACCTGGCGTCGTGTTCGGTCAGGGCTCCGGCGAGATAGCGGCGGCGCAGGCTGCTGGCATGATCGGCCTGGAAGATGGCTTGCGCCTGGCGGCGGCGCGAGGGCAGTTGCTCGAAGCCCTGTCGCAGGTGGGCGCGCAGCCTGGCGCTCGCGTCGGCCTTCAGGAAACGCTCGCCGGGGTTGAGATTTCCCCGGCCGCGGCGACGTTCGTGAGCGGCACCACGGGACGGACGTCGCGGCCCGGAGATGCTCTGGAAAGCGATTACTGGCAGGGGCAGGCCGTCGAACCCTTCAACCTGGGAGTCGCCGTGGCTGCGGTGGCGGAGCTCGAGGTCGATGCGGTCGTCGAGATCGGTCCGGAAGCGGCACTCGGTCCGGCAATACGGGACGCTTGGCCTCGTGCCGCCGGGCGCGGCGCGCCGGCCGCTGTCTCGAGTCTCCACCGACCCCACGCGGAAGTCGGGGAAGTGGCGGTGGGCGATGTCGGTTTTGCGGCCGCGGCTGCGCAGGCCTTTGAGGCCGGAATCCGGCTGCGTTTCGAAGGGCTCTTCGCGGGCGAGGCCCGGCGCCGGGTTTCACTGCCCGGCTACCCCTTCCAGCGTCGGAGGTTCTGGATCGATGCGGTGCCGCGGTAGCCGCGTCTCTTCGCGGGACGGCTGCATGGCTGGAGGCCGGACTGCCAACGCACGTGCAGGGCCTGCCCCGCTCCGGCGGCAAGCGCTCAGCCGACTCCAGCGGCTTTCAGAAACTCGCACATGAGAGCGACGCACGCCTCGGGCTGCTCGAGCTGCAGGTAATGGGTCGCGTCCGGTAGGAAGTCGTAGTCCACCCCCAGGATATGGCTGAGGTTGAAGGTGGGCAGATAGGCGAAGGGCGCGGTGGGATCGGCGCCGATGATCTTGGTCGGACAGGTGAGCAGGGTCAGGTCGAGCAAGGGTGCGAAGCTTCTGACGAATTCCATGATCTGGGCCTCGTACTCGCGTGGGCAGCGAAGCTCGAACTCCTGGCCGTCGGCCGCTCTGCGCAGAGTCGTTCTGCTCATGAGCTCCCGGACCCCGGGCAGGACGCGGGCGAAACCCGGCAGAAAGCCGAGCAGTTCGATGAACTGCTCTTCGTTCTTGAAGCGGTAGCCTCGCCGCTTGGTCATCGCGGCGCCGCGTTCCGCGGCTTCATCGAATTCGGTCTCGTTCGCGGTGGGCTTGCAGAGCGGCGGGTCGAACAGCACCAGTGCCGAATAGGGCCGGGTATCCGCGAGGATCGTCACGAGCGTCGACAGGGAATGATAGACCCCGATGGTCGGCTTGCTGCCGTAGCGCCGGTCGATGCTCTCGAGGATGAGGTCGTGATCGTGGATCAGCGTCGGAATGTTGTGCTCCCGCCGCCGTCCGACCGGGTTCCAGCCGTGATTCCTGAGGTCGTAGACCAGCAGTTCGAAGTCGTCGGCGAGAAGCGACCAGAACGGAAAATAGAGGTCGATAGCGAGGCCGTTGCCGTGGCTCAGAACGAGCCGCGGACCCGAAGGATTTCCGTGCTGACGTACGGTCGTTATCGATTCGTCATCGAGACGAACCTCACACACCGATATCGGCTCGGGAATCTCCCACTCTGTCTCGACGCTCATGTCGGGGTCCGGTCCCTCGTGGAGGCCTGTTCCTGGAGGCCTGTTCCCGTGATGGAGGCGTCCGGGGAGAGACCGGAACGAGAGGAATTGCCGGAGGTGAATCCGCTCCACGCAGTCAGGAGCGGATCACCACGATGGGGACTGCTGGCATAGGTTATCGCGTACGCGATCTAACGCTGGTGTCGTTCACCCGCTATGCGAATCGATGTAGCTGGCCACCTCTCGCAACGTCGGGCATTTGGCGAACTCTGCCGGGGTGAACGGGAGGTCGAACTCCTGGCTCACCTTCTTGAAGAACGCGATCGCGTCGACAGACGACACTCCCGATTCGTTGAACGGTGCGTCGAAATCCGGGTCCCGACCGAGGTCGAGGTGATCGTTGATGAGCTGCTTGAGCCGATCTTCCGTAGCTGACATGAGTAATTGTCTCCTTTGTCGGTTGAACTGGAGGGTCACCGTTCTCCCTGTTCCCGGTGGCCATGGTCGACCCCTTGGCGTATGCATCGTATCACGGCAACAGGTCCACGAAGGAGAAGTCGGGCAGGGCGAATGACGTTCGAACCACCTCACTTGACCTGACGATGTTTGTGCGTTGTCCACTACGAGATGGAAATCAAGCCAATTTGGGGTAAGCCGTGACGACTACCAATTCGGCGAAGTGTCTCCCTTCGGAGAGGTGTCCGGCATCGAACATGGCGTGGCTTGCGGACCTGCCGGCGGCGCTGGCCTCGACTCGGCCCGCACCGATGATTTTCCGCATGGCCGCACCCCCTGTCGACGGAAGTCGTGGCGACCGCGGCTCGCAACCGCCGCAACTCTCGCACCCGCTCCCACCCGATGAACGTGCTGCGCGCGATCGCATTCATCCGCGCAGAGCTTTCGTCTTCGACTGGTCGCTGGCACGGAACCGCGCCAGGATCTCGCGCCACTCCGTCGCCGTGCGATGCACGCGCTGGACGACGCCGGGGATTCGCTTCCAGGGCTTCGGACCGGGCTTCTTGCGTGGTGAACGCATCGGTTGAGCT
>WTFV01000095.1 GCA_011523845.1 Acidobacteriota bacterium
CTCAGAAGCCCCATGGACCTCCTCCGGGCCGCCGACGAAAAAGAGCCGCACCCCTCGGGTGCTCGGGCAGTCCTACACAGTCCGATTGAATCCAGCTCGAAATCGTGAATGGAATAGGTCACGGAGACTCTGCGCCATGCCTGCAAGTTGTTTGTTATGAGTGCATTGCGCAGACGGCGCAGAGTTCGCCCCGAACCCCACGTATTCTTGGGGCATCCCGACCCAACGTGCCGTCGACGCTGACCACAATCCGTGTCTCGTCCCGGTTCCAGCTCATGAACCCGGCCCGAGGACCATCCAGCGGCAACTGCAGCGGCGCCCTGGACGATGGGCGGCGCGGGCTCGCAGCAGGCCGCACCCGAAGCACGTGCTCTGGCTGTAGATCCGCATGAGGACGGTGATGCCCCATCGGTACGCGTCGAGGCCGTAGCCCTCGAAGCTCAGGAACCTGGGCTTGAGGCCGTTCACCCTCACGGCCACCAACCGGAGCGGCTGGGCTTGCCCGTCGCACTACAGCAGCAACAGGAGGGTGAAGGCGGCGCGGATCAGCGCGTTCCAGCCCGTGTACCTGATCAGCCAGGACGGCATGCCGTACACGCTCCCTGCGAGTTCCGCGGGCCAGCCGTCGTGCTCGCGGGCCTCCATCAGCGCCGCGAGGTCCTCGTCGGTGAGAACATCCTCGACCTCGGGGCAACTCCGGTAGCTGCGGTAGGAGGCGCGCGGATCGGGAGTCTCGCGGGCGACGTCGCGGTGTCGGAGCCAAGCCGGTCGCGGCAGGACCTCGTCGGCCGTTCCGCGGCAGTGGCCGCAGCGCGTGGTTCGGGTCGGCGTGCCGGCCAGGCGGACTGGATCGCCGTGATCCGAGCGAGCGACTTTCCCGCACTCGGCTCCTCCCAAGGTTGAACGAGGCAGCAGGCACGCGCCGGGCGGGAGTGAGTGCTGGACGGTGACGGAAAGGGGAAGAAGCGATACAATTATCCACTTCCTGGTTTTGTAAGTGTGTGGTGAGGTTTACGCTTCGTTAGTGGGGATGAGGAGCATTGTGATCAATAAGCAGACGCGGACGCCTGTCATAAATAACCCTCAGCTTGTCGTTAAGTTGAAGCACGAATTGTTGCGGCTAGCGGGGAACCTGGGAGAATCGAGAGCTATCAGACATGATGAGGATGGGGCCGTACTTGCTGCTATGGTTGGGTTCTTCATTTTGCGCAAGTTGATTGAGGATAGGCATGTCACCAAGAAGACCACCGCATTGAAGCAAGAAGTCTTTGGGTGTGACTTTAATGACGCCCTGGATGCGGATAGCAGACAGTGGATTGATGTCGGTGATGGAGTAGTCCCTGCAACTTACTCAAGAACCGCTGCCAAGTTAGAAGCTAGAATGGTCGCTAACAAGTTCGTTCACGCTGGGTACTGTGTGCCGTTGATGCGAGACGATGGAACCCATGAGTTTCTGGTCTTAGAGGAGAACTGTTTACGGAAGGCTTTGTATCAGGAGGCGCTGATTGTGCCAGTGAGTGTCGTGGTTGGACTGTTCAAAACGGCTGCGGTGGATGACAGTGATGCATTCAAGGCAATGGAGGACTGGGAAAGCAAGCTATGTAGCAGCTAACCATAAGGGTCTTCCGGGAATCGTGTGGGTAGCTGAGTCGGCGGGGTAGCCTCTGCTCCCGTCGAGTCAAGTCGCTTCGCGCCTCCTCCGCTTTCGCTTCGGCCTTTCAGGTGACTCGCCGCTCGCGCCGGCTCAGAGCGGGTTATGGCCGGACGGCTTCGTCCGGCCAGTCGATACACTGGCCGGATGACCGAGACGACCCTCTACGAGAGACTGCTGGGCATCGAGCGCCCGTGGCAGGTGTGCCCACGTGCGGCTGGCCCTCGAGCAGGGCGACGTCGAAGTGGGCGTGGAGTTTGTGGGCGAGACGCTGGTCTGCCCGGCCTGCGGTGCGGCGTGTCCGGGGTACGACCGGCGTCGTCGGACGTGGCGCCACCTTGGACACGATGCAGTACCGGACGCTGGTGTGGGCCGAGGTGCCTCGGGTGCGCTGCGCCGAGCACGGAGTCCAACAAGTGGGGGTGCCGTGGGCGGACCCGCGGTCGCGTTTCACGGCGCTGTTCGAGGCGATGGTGATCGACTGGCTGGCGGTAGCGAGCTTCGAGGCGGTGGCCCGGCAGTGTCGGTTGAGCTGGGACCAGGTGTCGGGGATCCAGGCACGGGCCGTGCGACGGGGGCTGTCGCGGCGTGCGGTGGCCGCGTCGCCGGTGGTCGGGGTAGACGAGACGTCGTTCCAACGGCGGCACGAGTATGTGACCGTGGTCAACGACCTGACGGCGTCGGAGCCGCGCGTGCTGTATGTGGCCGACGGTCGGGACCGTGCGGCCATCGACGGGTATTTCGAGGCGGTGGGCGAGGAGGGCTGCGCGCTGATCGAGATGGTGGCGATGGACATGTGGCAGGCCTACATCGGGTCGGTGCAGGAGCACACCTGGGCGCGGCGGTCGACCAGGTCCGGCGGTCGGAGAACCGGGAGCTGCGGCAACAAGGGGACGACCGGCTGGTGAAGACGCGCTACCTGTGGCTGACGCGCCGCGGGAACATGACGCGGCGGCAACAACGTGAGTTCACGCCGCTTCGGACGAGCTCGTTGCGGGTGGCCCGTGCGTGGGCGATCAAGGAGTCGGCGATGCGGCTGTGGAACTACCGGTCGCGGAGCTGGGCCGAGCGGATGTGGAAACGCTGGTACGGATGGGCGATTCGCAGTCGGTTGGAGCCGGTGAAGAAGGTCGCCCGGATGATCAAGCGGCATTGGGACGGGGTGATCGACGCGGTCCTGACGAACGTCACCAACGCCCGCTTAGAGGCGACCAACGCGAAGATCCAGTGGATCAAGCGGCTGGCCTGCGGGTACCGCAACCGAGAGCGCTTCCGCAACGCCATCTACTTCCATCTGGGAGGGCTCGACCTCTACCCGGACGCGCTGGCTGCCCACACGAAATCCTGAAGCGGCAACCATAAAGCTACTTCCGCCCTTGCCCTTCTTGTGGGCCGCACCCGGAGGGCGGCGCAGGCTCGACCGCGGAGAGACAGTGATCAGCTCGTGACAACGGAGCGTGGATTAGTTCACTTTCGTCTGTCACTCAACAGGATCCGCTGTACGACGACTAGGATGACGCGGATGCTCCAGGCTATCTGGCTTGGCCAGCAAGCCAATATCCGCGAGCTCATCGTCCAGACGGAGAGCACAGCCGCCGCGCACGCGGCCGTCGGCGGCCGTCCGGGTCCGTCAGAGATCCAGGATCGCTACGAGGTCGACGAGGCCCTGACGATGCTCGCGCCGACTTCCATCGCGATCGTCGACGACGTGCTTGCGACCGGGGCTCACTTCCGCGCCGCGCGCGTCGTCCTGGGCGCCCGGTTTCCGACAGCGGCCATCGTTGGACTCTTCATAGCCCGGCGGGTGCCGGGCGCGGCCTGAACCGCCCCAGGGATGTCGCCCCGCAGACGCAGCCGGTCGACCGCAAACGCATCGCCACGATCATCGAAGACGTCACCCTCGTACGCTCTGGGATACGATTCGCCCTGCAGGAGCACGGATGAGCGAGCAATCGGCGCCTGTTCGGAGCCCCGCGATGCGCGGCTTTGACCGAATCCGGACGAAGACCGTCCGCGAGGAGTTGGCGAAGGCGTACGCCCGAATGATCTACCACACGCTGTTCCGGCGTGGCACCACCAACCTGAGCCGGTGTGCAGGGATCGGAATGGCCGAGCGGCGCCGGCTGTTGGACAGTGGGAAGGCACCCCGAGCCATCGGGGTGCGTGAGGAAAAGCTGAAGCTCGCTGGCGAGTGCGTCTACTGCGGCGAGGAGGCAACGAGCGTCGACCACCTGATCCCGCAGTTTAAGAACGGTCCGGACGCCGCCGACAACCTGGTCCCCGCTTGCCGGGAGTGCAACTCGTCGAAAGGCTCAAGGGATGCGTTTGTCTGGGCCGCCGGCAAGGGCTTCTTCCCTGTTCACGTGACCCGGCGCTACCTAGTGCTGGCTTGGCGTTGGTGCGAGCGAGCCGAGCTGCTCGACCAAGGGAAGGAGGTGCTGACAGAGCCAGCGACACCGTTCGGCATCGAGACGATCAACTGGTCGCGGGAACTCCCGACGCAACGGCCGCGCTAAACCGGGATGGGACCCTGCCGCGCCGGGCGCAGCCGGCGCGCCCCCCGCGCCGAGGCGGAACCCTCAGATCCCGGCAGCCGGATGGCCCGTACGGGCCATCCTCGCGCCTCTGACAGCCGGCGCGCCCGCATCGCCCACAAACGCCGGCTGTCCCGGTCGAACATGGCCCGGCGAGTGAGCGCCCACCGGCGAGGGTCAAGCCTTCGGTGGTTCCTCGACATGACCATCGATAGTGGCCTCTGGAATGCTGTCCGCTATCTCGCTGGCAGCCGACTGTTCCACGAGGTCAGCAGGGCCGCCGCCGGACGCGTGGTTGCCCTGAAAGGCCGAAGAACGTCTTGGCGAGGAGGAAGGGACAGGTCGTCCAGGATTCCAGGATAGTCTGGGGCTATCCGCGCGCCGATTGCGTACGGAATGGGGTCCGAGCCTCAGAGATCCCCTCATTTTATAATATGAGCCGAATAGGAGACAAGTCCTTTCA
>WTFV01000193.1 GCA_011523845.1 Acidobacteriota bacterium
GCTCACGCGCATCACAAAGTCCAGCCTCGAATATCCGGGGCACGGGCAGGGCTAGTGGCGTCAGTGTCGAGCTCAAGCCGCGCAGCTTCGATCCGGCCCCGGACAGGGCAACCGCACTCATCGAGGGGATCGTACACGGGCTGGCGGAGCCGCGAGAGCGTTTTCTCGCGGTCTGGCGGCTCCTACCCGACAGGATTGCGAGCGAGTTCGGCGAGGACGCGGTACGGCTTCCGGCGGATACGCGCATTCCCGACCACACGCTGTTTCAGCATGTCGACATGACTGCCGGCCTTTACGCCGCGGGAGCGCCGGAGGGCGCGGCCTACCTGTGCTTTGCGCTCGGCCCGGTGCAGCCGTTCATCCGCGCGGCGCGTAGCGTGCGCGATCTCTGGTCCGGCAGCGCTCTGCTGTCGTGGCTTGCCTTTCAGGCCATGTCGCCGGTGATCGAGAAGCTCGGGCCGACGGCGTTCGTTTACCCGGCACTGCGCGGTTCACCGCTCGTTGACCTCTGGTTGAGGCGCATGGGACTCGGTGATCGGGTTCCGATCCCGTCCCAGCCCGCGCGCCTCGCGCCGTCACTGCCGCATCGCTTCGTCGCGGTAGTGCCGTGGGGACCGGACGGTTCGGAAGGCGCAGCGTTTCGCCGAGCGTGTCTCGACGCAGCACAGGCCGGCTGGCGGCGGGTTGCGGCGGCGGTACGGGAGACGATTGGTCCCAAGTTCGAACGTCTCGATCAGAGCTGGGCTCGGCGCTGGGACGAGCAGATCGAGAGCGCGCTCGACTTCAGAGCGGTAGTCGCGCCGGCGAGCACACTTGGCGAGAAACAGCTCGCTCGGCTCGTCGGCGCAACCGATTTCGCGGCGGGGTGGACCGAGTCGCAACGGATTCGCGATCTGGCCCTGGCGATCCCTTCCGCCCATCGGCCCGACTACGGTCAGGACAGCGCCGGCCGCTGGCAGGCCCGGATGGAGATTGTCGCGCGCCTGATGGCGGCGGCGCGTCGGGTGCGCCACGTGCCACCGACCACGGAACCCGGCGACGGTCCGTCGCCGGCCAAGTGCACGTTGTTCGGAAGCTGGGAGCAGATGGGGCCTGCCGAGTCGAGCGCGTCTCGGGCCTTCTGGCGGAAGGTCGCGGAACGAGTCTCCGTGGCTGGCGTCAGGCTCCGGCCTCGCGAGCGGTTGTGCGCTGTTGCGCTGACGAAGCGGTTCGCCGGTCCCGCCCTCATCGCATCGGAACTCGAACTCACGCCTGAGGATCTGCGGTTCCCGGACACCGCGACCGTGGCGGCGGCCGCGTGGCTTGCCGATGCGGGGATCGATCCAGATGGGGAGCGCCGGCAAGGGGGGCATTGGAGCGGCCTGTGGCTCCATTGGCGACGCCGGCACGAGGACAGCGACGAAGAGCCCGTGCCGGAGGATCTCTGGGAGCGCATCCGTGGCGCCCGAGGCGACGTCGGCGAGCCGCACCGCAGCACGGGAAGGCGGGCCGGGACGCGATGGCCGCCCTCATACTACGCGGTCATCGCCATGGACGGCGACGAAATAGGGCGATGGCTCGCCGGGCAGAAGACGCCGGCGCTGCGCCGCCTGCTGCATCCGAAGCTGCGCGCTTATTTCGAAGGACTCGGCAATGCCCGTGCAGAGGAAGGCCTCTCCGCTCGCCGGCCCGTCGGACCGGCGCTGCACGGCGCGATCAGCGCCGCGCTGTCCACGTTCGCGACCGAAGTGGCACCGGAGGTCGTAGCGACTCACCATGGGACGATGATCTATTCAGGCGGCGACGACATCCTGGCGCTCTGTCCGGTATCGACATCGCTCGATTGCGTCCGGTCGCTGCGCGACGCCTTCTCCGGTGTGGATGATCCGGTCGAAGACGGCTGGCGGGAATGCAACGGCCGGAGGCGGATCACCATGGGGGCCTGTGCGTCGATGTCGGCCGGCCTCGCAATCGTGCACTTTCGGGAGGATCTCCGAACCGCCCTGGAAGCGGCGCGGGACGCGGAAGCGCGGGCGAAACACGCGGGCCGCGACCTGCTCGCCCTCGTCTCGGCGCGTCGCTCCGGCGAAGCGGCGCGCGCCATCTGCCCCTGGCCGTTCGTGCCGTGGTTGGCCGATCTACGTCGTACGTTCGCGGACGGCGCCTCGGATCGATGGACCTACAAGCTCCGCGCGGAGTTGCCAACGCTGGGATCAGACCTGCTGCCGCGCGAGGCGATGCAGGCGGAGATTGGACGACTCGTCGACCGGACAGAAGACAGCGGTCGGACTGGCGCGAAGGTCGCGGATGCCTTCAGGCTCTATAGCGGACACCGAAACGGCGCCGGCGCGGGGCGTCTGTTGCTGGATTTTGCCACCCTCTGCCAGTCGGCATCGTTCATGGCGAGAGGCCGAGATGACTGATGGTCCGGTCGCGAGGAATGCGGCGGTAACGCTCGAACTGGAGCCGCTCGACGTCCTGTTCTTCCGGGACGGCCGTCCGTTCGATGCGGCGCCGCGTGCGACGGGGGGCCTGCCGATGCCTCAAACGCTTGCCGGCGCGGTGCGGACTTGGCTGATCGGACGGCTCGGAGGCGACGTTGAGGTGCTCGCCGCTGCCGTAAGACAGGGTGCGACCTTCGGGGACGCCGCCGCCTCGCAGGGCTCTGGACCAGCAATCGTCGGGCGCCTGGGTATTCGCGGTCCGTGGTTCGCCAGGAGCGGGAAGCGCCTTGTACCGATGCCCGCGACGATCGAGCGCGACATCGACGGAGGATTGCATCGGCTCGATCCACTCGCCGATGAGCTTCCAGGGTGGTCGCCGACGGAGATGGACGGGACGCGGCCCCTGTGGCGGCGCGGGGGCGGTCCCGCGAAGCAGCAGGCAGGCTACCTGTGCACCACCGGCCTCGAACGATTCCTTAAGGGTGACATCCCGCGACCCGACGAGATACTCGGTGCGGAGGACTTGTTGGTCTGCGAAGATCGCGTCGGGGTCGGCGTGGACGCGAAGACCGGAACGGCTGGTAAAGGCATGATCTACGCCGTCCGGATGATGCGACTGCGTCCCGGCGTGACTCTCGCGGTCGACCTCGTCGGCGCGGGAGAGGATCTGGAGGCGTGCTGCCCGGATGCCGAGGATGTCCTCGCCCTCGGAGGCGAGAGCCGACGGGCGATTGTTCGACGAATGACCGCCGGGACTTGGCCAGCCCCCGTGAACGCCCAAGGCAGCGGGAAGCTCGTCCTGCTGACGACTCCCGCTCCGTTCGGCGGGTGGCGTCCGCCAGGGCTGCCGCTGGTCGCGGCGGCCGTGCCGGGGTTCGTCCCCGTGTCCGGCTGGGATCTAGCGCGCCGCGGTCCGAAACCGAACCGTTTCGCCGTCGCCGCAGGTAGCGTCTATTTCCTGGACCGAACGACGGATCTGCCCAACCGCAACCGTTCCCTGTGTACGGGAGAGGATGCCGCTGTCGGCTGGGGGACGTACCTCGAGGGAGTGTGGAACCATGCGTGATTCGTCTGCCGCCAACCTGTTGTTCCTGCATGCCCTGACAGGGCTGCATCCCGGCGGCGGCACGGCGCTCGGTGTCGTGGACCTTCCCGTCCAGCGCGAGCGGCACACGCAGTGGCCGATGATCCCCGGCTCAGGGCTGAAGGGTGTACTCCGCGACGCGTGCCGCAGGAGGTTGGGCGGCGAGGACGAGGAACTCTTCGCGGCGTTCGGGCCGCCACCGCCATCCGAGGCTGGCGCATCCCAGACCGCCAAGGCGTCCGACTACGCCGGCGCGCTCGCCTTCACCGACGCCCGCCTGGTCGCCTTCCCCGTGCGGTCGCTCCGCGGCGTGTTCGCCTGGGTGACGTGTCCGGCCGTGCTCGATCGCCTCGGACGCGACGCGAGACTGCTGGCGCGTGGCGGGACTGCGCCACCCGCCCCACCGCCAGTGGAACAAGGCGGCGCCGCCTGCCCGCAGCGATCGGACAACCTGATCGAAGGGAACCAGTTGCTGTTGGAGGAGTTCGAGTTCCATCGCACCGGAGACGACGGAGGCGTCGCCGAGTGGCTGGCGAAGACGGCCGTCACGGACAAGGCAACCGCCGAGCGGCTGACGCGGAACCTGGTCGTGCTGCAGGATGACGACTTCACGCACTTCGCACGACATGCGACCGAGGTGGTCGCACGCATCGGTCTCGACTACGAAACGAAGACCGCGCGAGGCCAAGCGTTGTTCTACGAGGAGTTCCTGCCGCCCGAGACCCTGTTCTACGCGGTCGCCCTGGCGACGGGTAGCCGCAACGAGAAGGTCGAGCGGGATGCGGCGGGCATGCTCGATCTGCTGCGAAACCATACGCCGCTCATTCTCCAGATCGGCGCCGACCAGACCATCGGCAAGGGCCTGTGCGCGATCCGGGTCATGAAACCGGAGGATGGCGATGCGTGACGCAGTCGGACCGACGCTGGACCAGCGCCGCGCCCGCCACGCGTGGGAGGCGGTCGCCCGCGTCAAGGCCAAGGACACGACGACGTTGGGTTCGAGCTACTCGCGTGAGGCGAAGCGGCTGCCCGTACGGATCCTCACTGCCGGCCTGGGTCATGCGCTCGCGTTCCTGTATGCCAAGGCCAGCTCCCAGGCCGAGAGCGCGAACACTCTGCTGTTGCGCGACATCGCCGATTGGGTTCTCGACAAGCGTCGCCGGTCGGACAGCGGGACCGATCGGCCGAGCGCCGATGCGCTGATTGACGAGATCGTCAAGGGCGACGGGAACTTCCTCCGGATCACCACGGAGGAGGTTCTGGCTTATCTGCAATGGCTGACCCGCTTCGCCGAGGCCGAGTTCAAAGATGACAAGAACTGAGACCGCCGCAGCCTCCGCCGAACTGAAGTTGCCTGGGGGCGTTGCCGATCTCGTCGAGCAGGTTGCCGGCTCCATGCGTCATCCCGGATTGCAGCTCGACAAGCTCTCGCCGCCCGGCGATCAGAAGCTCCAGCATCAGGCGATTCAACGCGTATGCGGGGCGGCGGGCGATACGGCCCTACTCAGGGACATGTCGTGCCGCCGGTCCCAGATGCTGGCGGCTTGCAGCGCCATGCGCTTCGAGACCACGACCGTCGGGCCGTTGACCCTCCACCTCGCCCGCGCCTCGGGTCTTGAGAACGCCGGCATCCACTTGCACCCGATCTACGGCTTCGCCTGTCTGCCCGGCAGCGGGCTCAAGGGAATGGCTCGCGCGTACGCCGAAACGGTCTGGTGTGCGGACCAGAACGACCGGGCGGCGGCCTGGCGACGCATCCGCGCGGTTTTCGGTTGGACGCCGGGGACGGAGAAGGGCAAGGCATGGAGACCGGAGGGGGTGGGCGATCCGAAGGAATCACAGGCGGGTGCGGTCGTCTTCCACGACGCTTGGCCGACGAAGTGGCCGCGCCTGCAGCCGGACATCGTGAACAACCATCACCTGAAGTACTACGCGGGTGACGACGATCCCGGCGACTGGGAAGACCCGATCCCCGTCTATTTCCTGTCGGTGGCGGAGGGTACGACGTTCGATTTCGCGGTGTCCCCGCGAATCGCCGCGAGCACGGATGGTTCGGCCCGAGAACTTGCGGCCCTGGCGGCCGAATGGCTCCAGGCGGCCCTGGTGCACGAGGGCGCCGGCGCCAAGACCCACGCCGGTTACGGCCGCTTCCGGATGGACGACCTGGCGGAACCGGCCGCACCCAGGGCGGCGCGGCATACCGCGAAGCACATGCTCACGCTGGCGACGCCCGCCTTTCTCGCCGGGGCAGGCCAGAAGCGCGACGATTGCGACCTGCGGCCCGCCACCCTGCGCGGCCTGCTTCGCTGGTGGTGGCGGACCATGCATGCCGCCCATCTCAATCGCGAGGATCTCCGCTGTCTGGAAACGGCGATCTGGGGTGACGCGGAGCACGGCGCGGCGCTCGCGGCGTCCGTGCGGTGTGACGGGCAACCCACGGTCAACCTGTTCGACTACAAGGACCGGTTTCGTCCGAAGAGGCAATTCGCCGAGACCCACGGCCTCGAACAGCCCCCGCGCAACACGACCCAAGGGCTGTTCTACGCCGCCTACGGGATGGACGAGAAGATCAGGGGTCACAAGCGTCAGCGCTTCTACGCCGAGCCGGGAGCGTCCTGGGCGATAACGCTGAACGCGCGACAGGCTCACCTGCCGGAAGGCGGACAATCCGTGGGCGCCGCCGACGTCTTGCGACAAGGCGAGGCCGCGCTCTGGCTGCTCTGCTACTACGGCGGCGTCGGCTCCAAAGGACGGAAGGGCTTCGGTTCCTTCGCCGACATCGAAGTCCAAGGCATCGAGGCCGTGGAGGATTGCAGGAAACAAAGCGCGGAGCTTCGCCGCGCCGTCGGATTCGCCACGCGTCCTCAAGGCCCCGCGGCCACGTGCAGCCTCGAAGAAATACTGACGGTGGAGGTCGCTACTCCGTGGCGTGACCACTGGCGGGCCATCGACCAGCTCGGATTCGTCGCCCAAGCATTCGCGCGGAAGAACGCTCACCACGATCGCAAGCGCGCGCTCGGCCTGCCGCGAAAGATCCATGGTCCACGCAGCACGCCGATGAAGCACCAGAGCGGTGACACCCACAGGTCGCCGACGGAGCTGATTGCGGGTGGTCACCGCCGTCATGCTGCGCCAGTCCATTACCACTTGGCCCCGCGCCCCGACGGCGCCCTCACTGTACGCATAACTGCCTTTCCGTCGGCCACACTGCCCGACATCGAGACCAGCCGGAAAGTGCTGCTGGAACTCACGAACCACCTGCAATCGGAGCTTGAGGCTCGGGCGCAGAGGCACGCGGTGCACGGCACACGGTCGCCGGTGCCGGAAGGACCGGCGGACGGCGGCCAATCAGCCGCGGTTCCCCGGCTGCCCGGAGCGGGAGCGCGCGTTCAGGCCGTATTGCTCAAAGAAAAGACGAAGAAGGGTGGCTGGAAGGCGAGCCACGAGCCCAGCGGCCTGCAGGGCCCGATTCAGAACTCAGGTGACGCGCCAGGCGATGCCGAACCGGGCCAGAGCGTCGACTTGATCGTGGCCTCGGCCAATCCGCGGGAGATCGCCTTCAGATGGCCGACGGATCGTGACTCCGAACCATCCCGTCACGACCGACTCGGGCCGCCCCCGGACCGGAAACCGCGTCAGCACGGACGCCGGAGACGTTAGCGAATGACGCAGCGCGGCGGACGCACGTTGGTCATGACGGTAGGGACCGGCGATCTCGATCGGCTCGAAGAAACGCTGTTCACGCCGTTGCGGAAGTCGATCGCCACCGAGGCCTGGACGCGCGTGGTGCTGCTGCCATCCAGCGTGACCGAGGACTTCGCTCGGACGCTGCGGCGCCGGCTCGACGGTGCAACAGTGGAAGTATCGGCGCTGCCGGCCGGCGACGAGAACGACGCGGATGCGGCCTACGCACACTTCGACCGGGTGTTGGCGTCGGTCCTGCAAGACGCTGCACCGGAAGACGTCGTCGTCGACTTCACCCGCGGTACGAAGGCGATGAGCGCTGCGCTCGTCCTGGCCGCGACTCGCCGGGCGGTCCCGCGGCTGCGCTACGTCACAGGCCGCCGTGATCGGCGCGGCATGGTCGAGCCCGGCTCCGAACAGGTACGCGGCATTCGCACCACGACCGTAGACGGCCACCGGCGTCTGGATCTCGCACGAGCCCTGTTCGCCAGAGGCGATTTCGCAGCCTTGGCACACGTGCTTCCCGCCCCCGATGGTCCGTTGGCGCCGCTCTATCCCAACGATTTCGTCCACACGGCGAGGGCCGTTCGTTCGGCGGCACGATTCTACGCCGCGTGGGACCGACTCGATCATGCAGCAGCGGCGACCGTCCAAGTAGCGGCGCCTCCATCGGACGACTGGCGGCGGTTCTGGCCGACGCCGGACGCGCACGCCTGGGTCGCCGCCCTGGCGCGGGAACCGGAACGTATCGACCACCGTTCGATGGCCGCCCGGCTGCGCAGACTGGCCGTCGATCTGCTGGCGAACGGCGAGCGCCGCGTGCGGCAGGGTCAGAACGAGGATGCCCTCGTACGCGCCTATCGTCTGCTGGAGTTGATCGGTCAGGCCAGACTGTTCGATCACGGTCTCGATTCGGCGAACCTCGATCCGGATCACGATGCCGTACTGGCCGTGCGGCGCGAGTCCGAGCGCAAGAAGCGGAAGCCCTTCTCCGAAGGCCCCGGCGGCAAGCTGCTGGCCTCCCGGTTTCAGGTGGGCAGACTTCTGCGACATTGTGGAGATCGACTGGCCAAGTCGCTCCTGCGGTTCGATGACGAGACTCTGCTGAAGCCGACGCTGCGCAACAACAGCGTGCTCGTTCACGGTTTCGCCGCCCGCGCGCCGGACGATCCGGCTTCCCTGCGGCGTTTGTTCCAGGATCTCGAAGAGCTGGCGCGCGACGATGACGGCGACGGAGTGCCGGAGGTCGCGGACTGGCTGCGGATCGCAAGATCGCCTGCCTTCGACGCCGCATGACACACCGCCCATGACCAGACACGGACTGCCCATCGGCGCGGGCTGGGTCCCACGGAAAGACTGAGATGCGGTACGTGGCATTCCTTCACGACGACGACGAGCCCGGATTCGGCGTCAGCTTTCCCGACTTCCCCGGCTGCGTCTCTGCCGGCGACACCGTCGACCACGCGCTCCGCCGCGGGGCCGAGGCGCTCTCGTTTCACGTCGAAGGCATGCTGGCCGACGGAGAACCCGTTCCCGAGCCGCGCTCCCTCCACGACATCAACGCCGACGAGAGTCTGGCCGACTGGCGGGACGGAGCGACCATCGCGTTCGTCCCGCTCATTCTCGACAAGGGTTCACCGCGCCGCATCAACGTCTCTCTGGACTTCGGCCTGCTGCGCGCCATCGACGAAGAGGCGAAGCGGCGCGGCATGACCCGCTCGGCATTCCTCTCCAGCGCCGCCCGCAACGAGATCGAGGGACGCTGACGTTCCCGCGACCGGCGCCGTGGCCTCGGCCGGCGTGAGGACGCTGTCGCGCAGGCGCTCGAGAACCCACGCCGGGAGATCAGGGTCCGGCGTCATTCGGCCGCGGCGACGCCGCGCTCCCGACACTACCGGATCTCCGCAATCCCATGGTTCTGAACCTGATGGGCGATGAGCATGGACGAGACCCCGAACTCGGCGGCCAGTTCGTCGACGGCGTCTTCATTCAGTGTCGAGCACGACACCCTGGCCCGCAGGGCTGCGGACGGGGCGAGGAACTCGGCCGCGAACGCACGGCTCCACTGTTGTCTGTCGGAGCGCGCTTGCGTCAGCAACGCATCCGTGTTCGGCGCTGCCAACACTTCAGCCAGTCCGCGACAGAACTGGAACCGTCTGGCGCTCTCGTGCCCGCTTCGAACCGCGAAGGCCGGACGACCGTTCTCGTCCTGCGTTACCACGCCGTTCACGAGATCGGCGACGCCGAAGTCCGTGGCCCGCATCACCCCTGCCAGCGCTTGCGGCTCTTCGCCGAGGGCTGTCGCCAGATCCGCTGTGGCGGGCAGCGGGGTACCGCTCAGATCCAATTCCTGACGCGCATGCCGCGCCAGGGCGTAACCGGAGGCCCAAGGTCTGTCTACCTGCCGCTCTGCTCCCGTGCCGGCCACCAGCGGACCGATGGAACGAAGACGCTCCAGAGAGATACCATTGGATCTTCCCGCCTCCAGGACTGCCGCTATGGACGCCACCTGGGCATCGAGACGTTCTGCATCGAGCACCGCAATGGCTTCGCCGAACCAGTCCCTGTCCAGAGCTTCCTCGAGTCGCATGACCGAAGCGCGGGCCTCATCGTCCAGCGCGTAGGGATCCAATCCCAACCCCGCAGCGGCCTTGCAGAACACGGCTTCGTCATGATCAGCCGCCTGCACTCCTGCCCATTCCTCCTGGAGAAACGTCTCCTCGATGCCAAGGGCCAGCAGCCGCCGGACGACACGATCCACGAGATCCCGACAGCATTCTCGAAACTCGTCCAGGTCGATCCAGGCCTCCCCTTCGTCGAGGAACTCGATTCGGGACCAGTGCCGTCGCTCCCCTTTCCACACGAGACGCACTCGTTCACCGGACGGCGTCAACTGGAGATTCGGAAACGCGTATCCTTCAGGGGCGGACACGAGCGAGTGCCTCCTTGTAAAGGCAACGTCCATGGCCTTGGCGGGATTCTCGACTTCGTGCAGCAGAAACCACCAGTTCGTTACGATGGACTCGGCAAGCGGATACAACGGCACGTAGACCCGCGAACGAACGGTGTCGGTCCGGTCGACGATGCGCGTGATCACCTCGTCGTTGACTCGAATGCGCAACGACGCCCACGTCGCCGACAGTTCGGGTCCGCTGATGGCCTCCGCGTGCACCCACTCAGTTTCGATCCGGATCGCCATAGCGCTCCTCGATGCCGCGGGGCCACTCGTCCCGATGGAGCGGAAATCCCTTGTACTCTCCAGTCTCCCGGTTCACCAATCGCCCTTCGAAAACCGTTTCTCGGTGCTTGTACCACACGTAACGGGGAAATGCTCCCTCCCACGGGGCTCCGACTGCTCCAGCACGAATCGCGCTGCGAAGCCACTCGTCGACCCGCTGCTGCTCTCGAGCCAGGTCACGAGGACAGCACGACGCATCGGCGCGCAGCCGGGGCGCACCGGCGAAGCTGGGAACGTCCTTGTGTTCCTGACTGCCGACGTAACGGGCACGGCCCGCCAAGCTGTCGAGGCGGGCTGCGTCGATGGGTGCGTGAATCTCGCGCGGGCGCGGTCGGTAGCGTCGGGGGGCCGCATCGTCTGTGCGCCGTCGACGCGGCGCGAGGCACGGATGATACCTCCCGGACGACGGCTGCCGGCAACCGGGGGAGCCCTACCCCCAAGCCGTCACTCGCTGTTCCCGCTGCGCTTGCGCGGCGGCCGCTTCTGGACCGTGTCGAGCAGCCTCTCGAGGCGATCGCGCTCGCCGTTCCGCAGGCGCCGGTTCTGCTGCGCGGGCCGGCGTTCGACCAGGCGCTGCAGCTCGAGGAGCCAGTCCAGGTCCGCGCGGATGTCGCCCTGGGCCAGCTCGACCGCGCGCTCCCAGTCGCCGGCGTTCCGCCAGACGCGCAGCACTTCCTTGTGGGCGCCGGCGCGCTCGTAGGCGGCGGCGGCCTCCTCGGGCCGCTCCTGCGCCTCGCGCAGCCGGCCGAGTCGCAGCGGGTCCGGGGTGATCGTCTCCAGCAGCGCTTCGGCCTTCCCGAGCCGCTTCCTGCGCGCGGGTCCCTTCTCGCCCGCAGCCGCCTTCAGCAGCGTGTCGAAGGCCTTGCCGCGCAGCAGGCGAACCCTCGCCGGCGCATCTCCCGTGTAGCCGGTCAGGCGCAGCCAGGCCTCGACCTGGGTCTCGGCGAACCACGCGGCGTACTCCGGGTCGGCCGCCGCCGCGTTCAGTCCCTCGCGCAGGGCCTGCGCCGCGGGCAGCAGCGCCGGTCGCAGCCAATCGCCCCCGGGTTGCTGCAGCACATCGAGCGTGTGCGCCCGCTCCAGCAGGGCCAACGGGGGCGCGGATCGGTCGTCCGACCAGGCCGCCAGTTCCAGGAGCGTCTGCTCCTCCTGGTGGCCCCGCAGGAAGGCGCGGTGCCGCTCGGCGGCGGACCGTTCACTCGTGTCCGGCCGCTCGCCCGGCCCGGTGCGGTGGACAGTGGATTCAGACGCCACCGGCGGGGACCCGTCCGCGGAGAAGATCGCTTCCCGAGCGGCCTGGAACACCTCGCGGCGCTGCACCCCGTCGGGCGGACCGTCGACGAGCAGCCGCGCCGCCGTGGCGAGCAGCGTCGTGCGCGCATCCAGGCGCACGGCGCGGTCCGACACGCCGTTCGGCAGCTCGGGGTCGCCCAGGAGTCGGAACGCCTGGCGGGCGCGCTGCCAGGCCCGGCCCGGCGCCGAGTCGATCAGCAGCCGGGCGTCGTTGGTCCGCGCCTGCACGCGCTCCTCGGGGGATGCGTCGGCCTGCGCGAAGTGGTCGAGCAGATCTTCCGGAGTGTAGGGCGCCGCGTCCCCCAGCAGCGCCAGGCTGAGCGCCTGTTCCTCGTCCGTCGCCTCGACGTCGATGCACGCGAGGGTTTCCGTCGCCCGGCTCAGCGTCACCCGGAGATGATCAATCGCGGTCCGGCGGGCCTGCTGGTCGAGCTCGGCATCGACCAGAAACTCCTGCTCCTCGCTGCGCAGGTGCGACAGCAGGCGGCCCGGGTCGAGAAGACATACCGACTGGTATTCCAGTCCCTTGGCCTCGGCGGGCGTGAGCACGCTGTCGCGCAGGTGCTCGGGAACCCACGACGGGGGATCGTTCCGTGCCGTGAGGACCACGACTTCGTCCGCCTCGTCGAGGCGCTCCAGCAGTTCGACCGCCTCGGACCGGCCGGGGACGGGCACGTGGACCAGATGCGCATCGACGTGCTGGCCTCCGTCCTGGCGCCGCTGCTTCGTGGGGCGAACCCGCTTCTCGAGGTCGACGTACCGCTCCGAGGCGCGCTCGACGACCTCGGCGATGCGGCTGGGGCAGCGCAGGTGCTCATCGAGCTGAAACCTGGCCGGCGCGCCCACCCATCGGGCCAGCAGGTCGTTCAGCGGCCCCCAGTCGAACCCGGTCGGCCGGACCGTCTGCCCTGCGTCGCCGGCCATCAACAGCCAGGGCGGCCGGCCGCGCCGGTGTCCGATCGCCCGGCACAGCTCCACCACGACCGCGGTTTCGAGCAGCGTGAGGTCCTGGAGCTCGTCGACGACGATGCGGTCGAAGTCGTCGAAGCCCTCCGGGAGCTCGTCGTCACGCAGCCTGCCGATGGCGGTCGTAGCGGCGACGAGTTCGGGAAAGACCGCCCGCACGCCGTCCGCCGGCAGGAAGCGAGCGACCTTGAGCAGCGCCCTGGCCGCCTTGGGGCCGACGCCGTCGTGGTCCCCGCGCAGATCGCGGTACGCATCGTCGCCGAGGCGCGCGACGCCGCGCTCGACGGCGCACCCGGTCTCGCCGGGTATCGCCCGCCCGAAGAGGATGGCGCGCAGCTCGGCGTGCAGCGCATCGCGCCGGTTCTTCCATGGTCCGGCCATATCGCGGCCGAGCCGGGTGACGGCGCCGTCGAACCTGCTGCGGCTGGCGGCCAGGGCCTGCCGGGGGACGTCGGTCCCGCAGACCTCGCCGACGAACATCGCGAAGTCGCGGGCGACGACCTCGACGTCGGCGGGCGCGAACGACGCGAAGCGTTCCTCGGCATGGCGCGTCAGGGCGCTCGACCACGTGAGGTACAGGATGCGCTGCCCGCTCCTGGCCTCGACCGCCTTCCAGAGCACGGTCGTCTTGCCCGAGCCCGGCCGGCCGAGCATGAGGCGGACCGGCCGCTCGTCCTCCACGAACCGGATCTGCGCATCCGTCCAGGGCCGCCCGGCGATGTCGTCGTTCAGATCGTCGGGCGCGGACAGCGGCAGGTAGTCGTCGAGGCTGCCGGCTTCGAGCGGGGCGTGGTCGTCGTGATGGCGGGCGGCCCGCACGAGGACGGCGTCTGCGGGAAGGGCCAACCCGTCGGCTACCCGGCTGCCGCACGGCGTCCACCACAGGTAGTACTGCATGCCGTTGGCGCCACCGAGCGGCGATCGACGCCAGCCGCGGTTCCCGTCCCGGCAACCCTTCACGACGGTGGTCCGCCCGTGCGCCGCCAGGTGCTGGAGCACGATTCCCAGCCGGTTGTAGAGGTTGGCCCACACCCGCAGGTGGTCCGATACGTCCGGGTGCAGCCAGATGCCGTGACGCAGGCCGCGGAACCGCAGGTCGTGCGGAAGCGCCAGGCGATCGGGCCCGAACGGCAGCAGGGTCCGGGGCGGACCGGTCCGGCGAGCACCGGGGTCTTGCATGTCGTAATGCTAGCGCGCCCATGGCCACTGTGGTCCGACCAGCTTCTCCGGCGGCGAGATCATCCCGGCATGCTCCCGCCAGCTCGTGTCAGCCGGAGGTGATGAAGTCGACATCGATACCGAAGCCGCGGTCACTACCCGTCCGCGCCTGAAGTAGAGTAGGCTGCCGGCATGGCCGCCGCGACGGCGATCTTCAATCAGCACTCGGACCTGCGCGTCGAACACGGCGCACTGATCTTCCCCATGCCCGTGGAATGCTACGACCGGCTGATGGACAGCGAGAGCCTGCCGCGCGGTTCCTCGTACAACGGTCCCCGGCGCACGCTGGAGGTGGACGCCGTGCCCAACGGTCGGTACCACGACCCGAGAGCCTTCGCCGTGGCCGAGCTCCTGACGGAGTTGCGCCGCACATCCCGTGTGCCGGCCCACGTCGGTGCAACCGCACCGGTCGAAGGCAGCGAAGACGACCGGCGTCATCCGAACGCGCAGCTCTTCGTGTCCCCGGCGAAGCTCAAGGCGCTCGAGACGGCCGTCCGCCCTGCGCCGGTTCCCGATGTGGTCGTGGAAATCGACACCACGCCGCTGAGCCGGGAACGGTTCGAAGCCCGCCTGGCAGCCTACCGGCGGCTCGGTGTTCCGGAGCTATGGGTCTGGAGCCGTACCGGAGGCTCGGAAGCCCGACCGCAAGGCGCCGCGACCATCTTCGTCGCCGGACCGGACGGGTGGCGCGGAACCGAGGAGTCGGCCGCGGCGCCCGGTCTCCGACCGGGGGACCTGGAGGCGCTGCTCCAGGAACCGAACGACATCGCCCGCACTCGACGCGCCGAGGAACTGGCCGCCCGTCTCGCACCGGCCTTCGCTCTTCGGTACGGCCCCTGACCAATGGTCCGCGTACCGGTCCCACTGGTCGTCGTCCGCCACGTGTCGAGCAGCAGGTTCATCCGTCGCCTTCCCATGCAGCCAACTCGGCCCCGGTCAGCGGTTCGAACACCGAGTCCGGCACGTTCGCCGTCACGATCTCGATAACGTCCGAGTACGCGCTCCGGCGGCGGCTCCAACGGCACCAGGCGAGCGCAAGGTTTGCCCGCCTTCGCAATCACGATTTCCTCGCCGGCGTGCACGCGTTCGAGAAGCCGAGAGCTGGGTCTTGGCTTCGTGCACGTTCACCATGGTCATGACGAACCCAAAATAGTCCTCGAAAAGGACTTGGTCAACCAACCCCTCCCACCAACCCCGCCAGAAAGTCCGCGAACAGGCCGATGTCGTGCCGGACGCTCGCGGCTTCCAGCGCCGCCATGTACGCATCCCGGCGCTCGACCGGAATGACCGTCCAGGGATAGCCGGCGGCCGTCAGCATCAGGTTCATCAGGAACCGGCCGATGCGGCCGTTGCCGTCCGGGTAGGGGTGGACGTAGACGAACAGGAAGTGCCCGAGCACGACGCGCACCGCCGGGTCCGGCTCGTCCCGCAGCAGTTCGAACAGCGCCGGCATTGCGTCGCGGACGGCGCGCGGGCTCGGCGGCACGTGCATCGAGCGCTGGATGAAGACAGGTGCGTCGCGGTAACCGGCGAGGTCGGCCGGGCGGACGAGGCCGGCGGCGACGCTCGGCGCGAACAGCTCCCGGTACCAGGTCCGATGGTCTGCTTCCGCGACTGCGCCGGGAGGCTCGCCCGCGACCGCACGGCGGACGCTGTTGCGCACCGCCTGGTAGGCCTGCCAGTAGCCGCGGGCGGCGAGCGCGTCGCGGTGCGCCCGGTCGGCCGGCTGGCGCTCCGGGTTCCAGTCGCCGCTCCGCACGCGGGCGATCAGCGTCGGACTGACGTGATAGCCCTCGATGGAGAGCGAGTGATACGCATCGGTGACGTAGACGTCCTCGATCCGGGCGAGCACGACCTCGACCTCGGCGGGGCGGCCGGGCGGGCGGGGAAAACGATCGAGGATGCGGCCTCGCATGGCGTCCCGGATCAGGTGCAGCCGCCGAACCACGGGAGCCACATCGCGCCGGATCGGTCGCGCGGAGGGCGCCGTCGCGAAGGGATTGGATTCCCGGACACCGAAATCGGCCGCCCGCATCGTCTCGACGATCTCGTTCGCGATCCCGTCCCGACCGATGTCGCGGAAGGCGGCGGCCAGACGGCCCGCGACCGTACCGTGACCGCCGGCGAGAAGGCGGGACAACAGGTCCGACGCATCGCCGACGAGGGCGAGCACCGCCCGCGCATCGACCGGACAGCGGTGGAAGAACCGGGCCGGGCAGGCGATCAGCGCGGCGGCCGGACTGAACGCGCGCATCCCGTCCACCTCGACGACGTCCCCGGCTGCGGGCATCGCGGCGCGCACTTCCAGCAGGGACGTTCCGTGGAGCAAGGGAGTGATGCGGTTGCGTCCTCGCGGCGCCCGGACGAGAAGCTGCGCCGGCACCGTTCGATTGCCCGCGTGCAGCAGGAGGGACTGCTCCGGCGACAGGCACCAGGCCGCGCCGAAGCGGGCGCGCAGGTAACCGGCGCAGAAGCGCCAGAACGACGCGTACCACGCCGTGCTGTCTCCCGCGCGCCGGTCCGGCGAGCCGGCGACGTACCAGCCCTTCATGACCGGCAGCAGGAACCCGTGCCGGACGAGCCGCTCGCGGTGCGACCGCGGGAGATCCCGGGCGCGCACGGCGACGACGCCGCGTTCCTGAAGAGACCGCAGGGCATCCAGGGAACCGGCCAGCTTCTCCGACGGCGGGGTCATCCCGACGCGCCCCCGTTAGCTTTTCACGCTGCGCGGATTTTAGCTTTTTCGCGAAAACGCGGTCAGGAGCCGCGCCTGCGAGGCGAGAGATCAGGCGTCCTCCTGCCGGGATGCATCGGGGACCGCGGCGCGCAGCAGGCGCTCGTTCAGGCTCTGGCGCACCTCCCGGTTCGGATAGCCGAGCCGATACAGAGTCTCGCCGCCGAGATCCTCCGTGCCGGTGATCGCGAGGCAGCCGGTCTGGAACAGCAGCGTCTCCATGACGATGTCGTCGACGTCGAAGTACGACAGCATGCTCCGGCGACAGATCATGCCGTCGACGGCTGCAGGATCCAGGCCACGTTCGATCAGCATCTCGCCCAGGAACGCCGGTACCCCCGCATCGAACCACCAGGGCCCGAAGTCGCGGCGATCGAACAGATGGAGGACGTCGAACGGGTTGCAGACCGCCTCGCCGCGCCACGCGTAGCCACCGTACCAATCCCGGATTTCGTCCCGATCGAGACCGGGAAGCTCCGGCGCGAACACCGCATCCAGATCCGCGTCCGTGTAGCCGCAGATGCCGGAGAAGCTCGAATCCAGCGTGATGTCGATGAGGTTGTTGAGACCGGAGAAGATGCTGCCCGTGGAGAACCTGCTGACGCCGGCAAGAAGCGTGAAGTGCACGTGCGCGTCGCACTCCTTGACGACGCTGTAGAGACCGCAGAGGAAGTCCCGGTTGGCGCGGCACGCCGTCGGCGCGTCCAGCAGGTCCAGCACCGGCTTGTCGTAGTCGTCTACCAGCACCACGACGCGCCGGCCGGTGCGCTCGTGCAACTCCCTGACCAGACGACGGAAACGTATCGACGCGGCGGCGGGACGGGGAGCGATCCCCGCGCGCTTCTCCAGCATCTCCAACTGGCCCGCCACATGGGCCGGGACGTCGTCTTCCCTTCGAAACCTGCCGCCGCCGAAGCTCAAACGCAACACCGGATGACGAACCGACCAGTCCCAGCCGCCGTGGATGGCCAGCCCCCGGAACAGCGGCTCGTTGCCCTCGAACAGCTCCTTGAGGGTGTCCAGCAACAGGCTCTTGCCGAAGCACCGGGGGCGCGAGAGAACGTAGTGTTTGGCCTCGTCGACCAGCCGCGCGAGGTGGGCGGTCTTGTCGACGCAGTAGTAGTCCCCTTCCCTGATCTGCCGGAAGGTCTGGATGCCGATCGGCAATCTGCGTCTGGTCATGAGAACGCCTCGGTCCCTCCCGGAATACCGTCAACTTCCGGCGAAAAGCCCTCCCCCCTTGTGCGCGGTCCTGCCAATCAGCAATGGGCCGACCTGCGCAGTCCGAAATGTCAGCCGCAGGCGGCCGGACAGCCCTCCGCGCGGGCCCTGGCAGACGGCGAGCACCTCGATGGAATCCGGGTGAAGTCTCGGCCAACCGCAGCGCTCCAGCTCCGCGCCAACGTCCAGTCCGAGCGCATCCTCAACGCCGGAGCCGCGATGATGGCGTGTTACGTCATAGGCCGTCACGCTCTCCCATACTCGCGCTGGAGCGAACAGGGCGTCGGCATCTCGATCGACGGTCGCCGGAACGAGCCTCAGGCGGCCCGCTGTACCCGCACGCAGGACGTCCATACCTTCGAGCGCGCCTGCCATCAGCCGATGTGGCGTCTCGATATCGCGCCAGCGCAGTCCACACCGCTGCATCTCGCTCGGTGCGACATAGAGCAGGCGCCCGCGCGGCAGGTCGGCGACGACCGCCACGTGGCGGTGCCTTCCATCACCTGCCGGATGTCCATCCGGCCGATGGCCGCTTACGTACTCCGGAATCACGACCCCGCGGCGCAGCTTCGCCTGCACCCGCGCCATCATCGCGCGCCGGGCGGCCCGGGCGACGACCCATGGTTCGGCGTCATCCGCCAGCCCGCCCGCTATGGCGAACGCCCATACTCGCGCTGGAGCGAACAGGGCGTCGGCATCTCGATCGACGGTCGCCGGAACGAGCCTCAGGCGGCCCGCTGTACCCGCACGCAGGACGTCCATACCTTCGAGCGCGCCTGCCATCAGCCGATGTGGCGTCTCGATATCGCGCCAGCGCAGTCCACACCGCTGCATCTCGCTCGGTGCGACATAGAGCAGGCGCCCGCGCGGCAGGTCGGCGACGACCGCCACGTGGCGGTGCCTTCCATCACCTGCCGGATGTCCATCCGGCCGATGGCCGCTTACGTACTCCGGAATCACGACCCCGCGGCGCAGCTTCGCCTGCACCCGCGCCATCATCGCGCGCCGGGCGGCCCGGGCGACGACCCATGGTTCGGCGTCATCCGCCAGCCCGCCCGCTATGGCGAACGCCACCACGCCTTGAACCTGCTCATCGTCCGGATGCATGAGGCCGAGCCCCACGAACCGGCCATCGCCCAGCAGAAGCGGGCCGGACACGGGCTCCGTGAACGTGAGCGCCGCGTGCCAGAGGGCCCGCTTGGAAAAGCGGGTGCCCGGCGCAAACCACTCGGCGCGAGCGCCGTGACGTTGGAAGGGTTCACGCTGCACAAGAACCTTCGTGGCCGGTACGGCGATGTCCGCATGGCGGAGCGCATGCCGTGTGGCGGCAACCGCACACGCCTCCTCGGCGGCGCGCTCGACACCACCTTTCGCCTGCTCTGCATGGCGGGACGGATCGATGCGCCGACGCCGAGCCGCGGGCAGCGCGAGTGGCGTGACGCTCCGCCAGCACCGGGCGCGTTGCTCGAACCGCGAGATCATCCGATCAGTTTCGACCCGATGCAGTTCGCGCACGACGACACCGTCGTCATCCGTCCAGGCGACCTGCGAGAAGGCCCAGGCGATATCTTCCGGCGCGAGTGGACACGCCTGCGGAACCAGGACCTCCAACCGGCGGACGAGCAGGTCGGCATGCTCATGGCCCACCGACGGGATCGGCACGATGCGCACTCTCGTGGGTTTGTCCGCTTCACCTGCACCGCGGCCAATCAGGTACCGCTCGATCGAGTCGCCCAAGTCGTAAATCGCGTTGCGCAGATGACCGGCCGCCTTGTCGCGGGCGCTCTGCACGAGTTCCGCCGCGCCGCTCAATACCCAGCCTGCGTAGTCGGCTCGCGCGTCGGGCTCCCGCAACTCGAAGACGAAGCGATGCGGCGCGGCGCCGTAGGCAACCTGCCGGGTTCGCGGCTTCGGAGGCTGGGCGAAGGCGCGAACGGGCTTGCGCGTGGTTCGGTCCACCTGAAACCGCGCGCGCATGCCCTCGAATCGAGTCGTAAGACTCTGCCGCAGACCCGGTTGCGGACAAGGCAGGTGTTGAGTCCGACTCCCGTTCTCCGCCGGCCGGTACACGGTCCCGCCGTGCTCGAGGACACGCTGCTTCGCTTCATCGGCATCGACCAGGACTGCATCCGCCCAGGCCATGTCCATTCCACGACCGAGTTGATAGAGGCTGGCGGCCAAGGCGCACAGTGCCGGGCCGTGGTCGTCGTCATCGTCGGGCACCGACCAGCAATAGACGATCGGTACAGCGGCATCGAACAAGGTGGGGCGGATGCGTTTGCCGACCCGCGTCCGGGCCACCGCGTCCTCGTAGCGCCTGCCGTGCAACTCGGCATCGAGGTCGTTGTTGGGAACGTAGCTGAGATAGGGTTGGCCGGGCTTGCCGCGGGGCGCCGCGATCACGGGCGGCGGCAACGTCTGCAACCAGTCGAGCGCGGCCTGCGCCGCCGCCGGCACCGTGACCCCGCGCGCGACTCCGGCGAGCAGCGCCTGAAAGAGTCTTGCCGGGGCCGGCGGCCACTCGCACGCGTGGCGATTGTCGAGACCGTGGTAACGGCCTTCGTGCAACCGAACGGTCACCAGAAGGGCGCGCGCCATCGCTCAGACCTTCTTCTTCGCGTCGCTCTTGGCGAGCGCCCTGTCGAACGCCACCGTCCGATGGGCGGCAATGCCGAACGCCTTCGCCGCCGGCTGCGCAAAGGCCAGCGCCTTCTTCTCGTCGAGCGCTACCTGTTCCCTTTCCCCGTCTCGCTCGACGGCCTCCCAGGTCGCCCGCGCCTCCGGGTCCGGTGTAATGAGACAGCCCTGGCGCAGAAACCCATCCAGGGACGCAGTCGCTGCCGCGAGGGCCAGTCCCAGAACATAGCGGCGCAGTACCTTGCCGTCATCGCCGTGCAGGCGCCGCAGCGCGATCAGGTTGATGGTCACGTCGCGACGGATCCAACCGCGAACCAGGATGCCGCCATGTTCCTCGGTTGCCGGCACGTGCACGAAGCCTCGTTGCGCCAACTGGCTCTTGGCGCTGCCCTCCTGCTTTTTCTTCTCGTCCTCGCTGAACACTTGCAGCGCGGCGTAGTCGACGGGCGGACTGTATTGCGCCGAGCGCTTCAACTCGTCGATGTCCCAGGCGCGGATCACCGACTGGAGGATGCGCGGTACCTTCGCCTGCGTGTCGCGCGAATCCCAGGCGCCGAACACGAGCGACGTCGGCGCCAGCCTCGCAATTGCTGAAGCGTCCCCGGTGTCCTGATACGCGCGAAACGCCTTGTTCGCCTCCGACGCCAGTGCCGTGGATCGGATGAGCGCGTCGCCCAGGCGGTGCCCCGCGTCGAGAATGGACACCGACCCGCCGTCGTGGGTAATCGTCACCTGTGGCACCAGCCTGCTGCGCGGATTCTCGGCTGTTCCGCTATCGCTGGCCTTGAACAGCGGCTCCAGCCGATTCGCCTGCGCGCCCACGCTGTCGATGGTCGCAACCCTCGTGCCGTCCGACAGGGTATCGACGTTGTAGCCGATGCCGGCATAGGTCGGAGGAAAGATCACCGAGTCCGGCCCCTCGACCGGCAACAGCTTCTGCCGCAACGTCAGTGCTACAGGCCCGGCCGGCTCGTCGTTGGAGCAACGCTCGGCGAAACGATCGTCGAATTCGATCATGTCTACAGTCTCTCCTCGATGACACTGGTTATACAGCGCGCCTGGTTCTCCTGTCCCGGCCAATCGAGCTGCATGCGGAACCTGCGAAACGGCATGCCCGGAAAGGGAGGCTGCCGGGCGCCGAGCGCTGCACGCAGGAGAATCGGATCGTACAGGTCGGTCCCGGAAACGCCGGCTACGCCAAAGCTGTAGCTCAACTTGTTGTGCCGCACCGGCCGCGCGTGAGCGAGTCCGATTGCCGCCAGCAACTCCACGATGGGATAGCCGCGCATCACGACGTCGCCGTGAACGTTGGGCGAGAATCCGGCATCCAGTGGTACGTAGTCGCGGCGCCAGTCGAAGCGAAAGCTGCCGCTCTGGAGCGCATCGACGGCGAAGGGATCGCCAGCCCGATTCACGATGCGCCCGCGCACGAGATCGAGCGCGTCGCGCGCCAGTGCGGCGCCGGGGTAGCCGCCCGCGCCGGCCCAGAACTTGACGTTGTCCCGCCGTGTTGCGTCACCCCAATGGTCGATGACGAGGACGTGCCCGGCGTTGTCCTCCAGGCGCGCCGGCAACTTCGCAGGGCTCTCCGGATCGGGGAACGGAAACGCGGTCGAATCGCGGATGGTGTCGATATTCCACTTCTCGGTGCCATTCCGCGAGTTCGGCGGGGCCAAAGAGGTGACCGTGGCCTCGTCCAGAAAACGCAGCACGCGTACGGCCGGATCCTCGTCGCCGGCCGCGGCGAACCCGAACCGAACGCAGTCCGGCTCCTTCCAATCGAAGCCGCCGGCGGCCCGACCAAGCAGCACGTCGGCGGCCTCCACAAAACCGAGGCAGGCGAAGACCTGTCCGGGATTCGTCAAGTCCACCGGAACCGCGGCGACACCCATCAGTCCCCCGCTCCCGTGGACGAAGGGAACAACCCCAACTGACCTCCAGGCGCCGTGGTCGGCGAGCGCTTCGCGTCCGTCTCCTTCTTGCGCGATTGCCGCGCGGCCTCGTCGAGCGCCCTGGACGCGCGCTGATCCGCGGCTCGCAGCAGCGCCTCCCACCAGGCGAGTCCCCACGGCCCCCACTGCCGCTGCAGCCGTGCGAAGCGAAGTCCGACCGCAAAGGCCCTCCGTGCGGCCGCGGTCGGCGGCAACCTGTCGCAGCCGTCGATGCCGATAGCCGGCCGGGAATTGCCGTGGTGGGCGGCGATCATGTGTAGAGCGAGATCGAAGCGCGGGTCGGATCGTTCGACTCCGTCGAGACCGTTCGCCTCTGCATCGAGCATCGACTGAAACTCGTGGCGGTAGCCGTCCAGGACATGCCGGTTCAACGGCCCCGGGGTCTTCGCGTACGGTCCGTACTTGCGCGGCGCGTTGAACGCTCGTTGCCAGCGCGGCACCCGCTTGCCCTCGTCATGACGCCGTGCCGCCGCGACGAGCATTGCGCGGTCCTCCTTGTCGAGACCGAGATCCTCCGCAATCCGGCCGGCTTCCCGAGCGGCGAGTTCCTGATGTTCCTCCAGGCGCTGAAGCGGAGCCACGGCGTGCGAGTCCTCGTCCGACACCGTGGCGCGCCGTTTCTCCACGACCAGCCACGTCCTGGGCAGGCCCGCGGCCGATATCCGGTACGGCGTCGCCCAGGACTCGCCCCACTCGTCGGATACCTGACCGTCTTTCTCGCGCGCTTCCCGCTCTGCCGCAATCCTGCGACGCTCTTCGTCATCCAGCAGAAGCACGCGAACTCCCGGCAGTCCTGCCGTGTCGACGCCGCTCCGCAGAGCGTCATCCCACTTGTGCGGCTCGCCCCAGTTGTCCTCGACCGTGCGAACCGGCTCTCCATCGGCGGCATCGAGCAATCCGTCGCCGAGCCCGCACATCCTGGCATCCACCACCAGCAGTCTGCCGGCGAGTCTCCGCTCCAGTTCCTTGACAGTCAAACCGCTTGCGGCCTCCCTCAACGTGAGAACGCTGTCGGTCTCGCCGTCAAGATCGGCCGGCTTGCCGCTTCCATTGAGCACGAACGCCACCGGCGCTTCACGATGCAACGCAGAGACCCGCTCGGCACCGGGCGTCGCCGCCGGGCTTGCGCCGTCGTCGCTCTCGCCGCCATCAACATCAGCCTCGGTTTCGAGGTCGCGTGCATCGCGAGGCTCCACTTCCAGTGTTCTCGTCAGCTTGCGAGCGCGCTTCCGCAGCCATTCGACGACCCGCGGCGTCTCGGTATCGAGCCGCTCGGCGGCGTGCGGCGCCGCGACCTCGAAGAACGCCTCGACAGCCTTCTTGTGGAGAGCGACGGTTCTGGGACGGGCCCCGTCCGAGTCGACGCGTACCGGAAGCAGGCGCCGCCACACGACCGTGGTCTGTGGAATCTGCTCTACCCAGCCACGCAGCCAGGGATCCACTTCAGGCCGCCCGCCATGCTCGGCCAGCGAGGTCATCGCCCACGCGTCCATCAATGGCCGCGTCAGGGCAGGATGCAGCGGAGGCGGGGTCGAGGCCGCGGCTGTCCGCGCCTCCGAGGAGCGGGCCGTGCTCTGGAGCGCTGCCGGACCGGCCTGGTAGCCGTCCCCGGCCCACGGCAATTCCTGCAGCAACGCTCTGACAACCTGATGGCGCGCGACATCCACTTCCGACTTCTTCTCGGGCGGACCCTGATCGATCACGAGAACGTGCGCCGCACCGGAACCACGCCGGTTCACGCGACCGAGCCGCTGCACCATACGCTCCCAGGAGACCAGGTCGCACACCATATGGTCCGCGTCGAGATCGACCCCGACTTCGCCGGCCGACGTCGCGACCACGAACACGGACGCGTTCACCGGAACGCCGTTACCCGCGAGCAGACCATGCCGCCGCAGATCGTCCGCGGCCTCCTGCCGCTCGTACACGCGCCGGCCGCCGACGAACAGGATCACCGCTGCGCCGCCCTTCGCCAGCTTGTTTCGCCGACGTAGATCGGCCGCGACGCTCTCCGCGACCTTTCTCCTGTCGCAGTAAACCAGCATGCGAACCGGCTTGCCGCCATCGGCCTCGGCTTCGCGCCGAGCGAGGTTCCAGGCCCGCTCACTCAGAACCGCCTCGATGGATGCGTTCGCGTCGAGTGCCTCGACAGTGAGCGTCTTCGACGCGTCGAGTCGTGTCCTGACGATCTCGTGCTCCTGATCTTCCTGATCGAGTGTCAGGGCAGCGCCGGTGAGCATCGAGGACGAACCGAGGGTCGCGGAGAGCGGCAACACCCTGAAATCCGGCGGGACCTGCGCAGTCGCGAGAGAACCCGCGAATTCGCCCGGCATAGCCTCGGCGTTGACTCCCGCCCGCGGCCTCCGCCCGGCCTCGATGGTCCGCAGGAGCCGCTCGAACGGGCGCGAGAGATGCGCTTCGTCCAGCAGCACGAGAGTGTCGCAGCCCATCAATCCCGCCTGATACGGACGCATGCGCCGCGATACGCCGTAGCCCTCGAACAACAGGCGGGAACCGATCATGTCGACGGTGCCAACGACGATCGCCGGCACCGCCGGGTCTTCCAGCCACTCGCGGTTGTCGACGTGCTGGCCGCGCAGGGTGGAGATTGGCAGCGCCCTGTCCGCGAGGCCCAACTCCGAGCGAACCGGATCGAGCGATGGCTTCTGCAGACTCCTGCGAATCACTTCGGCAAAATCGGTGGCCTGATCGACCACCGCGCGGCGGTCGACAACATAGACGAGCCGGCGAGGCAGCGGAGCTCCGGACGCGCGCGCCAGCAGCCAGACGGCCATGACGGCGGTCTTGCCAAGTCCCGTCGGAATGTCCACGGCTGACGGAAGATCGCCGTTGAACATCCGGTCGAACAGGCGTCGCTGCCAGGGAAACGGCGCGTGGCCGGTCAACGCCTTGAACGTCGGGTCGAATTCCAGGGTGTTCAGCACGTCTACACGCTACGGCCGTCAGCGTCGATCACGCTATCAGCATCGAGGTGACAGAACCTGTCAGTCGATCGAGATCCACGCGGCGAATCCGAGCTCCTCGGGACAGACCCACCACCGCTGTCTTCTCCAATGCAGGGCCGCTTCTCGACGGGCACGTCGCTCCGTCTTCGGTGTCGGCGGATCGTCGGAGCGACCGTCGTGACGGCGCCTGCGGAAGGAGCACTTCCGGATTCAGCCCATGGTTCATCGGTCCGTACTTCCAGCGAAACCCGGATCGCTTCGGCTCGGACGTAATCGATCTTCAGTGTCGTCATCAGACATCCCTGCTGCAGAGCGTACCACAAGAACTACATTTAAAGTTATACTTGCACAGAACATTATAACTTCTGTCAAGATCAGTTTCTGGGTGCCGTGAATCCTCCCCCATAGGAGGCCTGATTGAAGGTGTGCAAGCATCACTCGAAATCGGCCTAGGTGAGCGAGGGATCGATCCGCGATCTTTCCGATCGCGGCCTCATTGGAGGGCGAGAACGCGGGCGTTGGGAACGACGCCTCGGCCCGGCCTCCCGCGAAGCAACTGGCGTGAACCAGATCTTCAGCGCTGTTCCGCTGCACTGCGTCTGGTCATGACCGGCTTGCCCCCCCCACTCTACTGCCCCGACGCTGGCAACGTCGGATAGGCGGCCGGCGCCGACGAACCGGCGGCGGACATCGAGAAGGGCACGCCGGCCGGGACCGCGGTGATCCGGTCGTCGATGCCATATGGCATTTCCCCCGGGTAGACCACGTAGAGGGCATCCAGCCGCAGGTCGTCCAGCGCGACAGCCATCGAGCGGACGCGCCGGGGCGCGTCCACGCGCTTGATCTCGACGCCCACCCGCCGGCCCCGAATCAACAACAGCAGGTCGAGCTCCGCGCCGTTGTGGGTCGCCCAGAAGCAGGCCTCGTCCGGCGCGGACTCGGCGATCACCTTCTCGAGAACGAATCCCTCCCACGAGGCGCCGATGCGCGGGTGCGTCTGCAGCGCATCCATGGTCCCCACGCCAATCAGGTGGTGATACAGGCCGGGATCCCGAACGTAGAGCTTGGGGCGCTTGACCTGCCGCTTGCGGAGGTTCTCGCGCCAGGGGCGTAACTGGCGGATCAGGAAGAGCTGCTCCAGCAGGTCCAGGTATCTGCGCACGGTAGCCTGGGCGACGTTCAGCGCGGTCGACAACTCGGTGACGTTGAGGATCCGGCCGTGGTAGCGCGCCAGCATGGCCAGAAGCCGGTGCAGCGCCGGCGCGCCGAGCTCGGCGCCGAACTGTGGCAGGTCGCGCTCGACGACCGTGCGGACGAACGCCTTCCGCCACGCCACGCTGTCGGCGTCGGTATCGGCCAGGAACGATCGCGGGAACCCGCCGCGGACCCAGAGGCGCGACATCTGCGAACGACCGACCTCGGCAACCTGCAAGCCCCCCAGCTCGATGTACTCGATGCGGCCGGTCAGCGACTCGGCGCTCTGGCGCAGCAGGTTCGGACCGGCGCTGCCGAGCACGAGGAACCGGGCCGGGTTGTCGTCGCGGTCAGCCAGCACCCGCAGGGCCGGGAACAGATCCGGCCGGTGCTGCACTTCGTCGATGACGACGATGCCTGCAAGGTCTCAAAGCGCGGTCAGCCGCTGGTCCAACCGGGCTAGGCTGACCGGATCTTCGAGATCGAAGTAGTTGGGCGAATCCGCGGGCACAAGTTGGCGGGCCAGCGTCGTCTTGCCGCACTGGCGCGGCCCGACGATGGCGACTACCGGGGAGCGTCCGAGCGCCCGCGTGACGAGTTCTTGCGCCGCGCGAGGAATCAATCGCCTGGCACTGGCCGCCGCGCCGCGGGACGGGACGTGGTCGCTCACCATACGAACCATGATAATACTCGCATAAGTTCCTATATTTCATGGATCCATCGCAAGTTCAGATGTGATTGGCAGCCAGTAACGCAACTTGTGCGTCGATCCCAAGCTTGACCACCATCCCACACCATCCCCGTCTCACCGCGCCGCTCGCGACTCCGGGACCGACGGCTCCTTAACCGCCCGCCGGGCGATGCTCCCGAGCAACCCCCTGAACAGAACGACGTGAACCGGGTACAGCACGTGCCAGTAGCACCGCCCCAGCAGGCCGGCCGCATCGAAGACGGCGGTCTGGCGGACGGTGGAACCCCCTTCGCCGCGCGGCGTAACGTCGAACTGGAGCCACGCGCGGCCCGGCAACTTCATCTCGGCCGCGAGCCGCAGGCGAACCCTCGGCTCGTACGCCTCCACCCGCCAGCAGTCCAGCACGTCGCCCTCCGCCAGGTGTTCACCGTCGCGGCGGCCGCGGTTCATGCCGACGCCGCCCAGCAGCCGGTCGACGAGACCGCGCAGGCGCCAGAGCCAGTCGCCGTAGTACCAGCCGTTGGCGCCCCCGATGCGCCGGATGGGCGCGAACGCCGCGGCAGGCGCCACGGGCAGGTCGACAGCGCACGAGTGAATCAGCCTGGTACGGAGGCGGACGCCGCCCCAGCGCAGCGCCGTTCCCGCCAACAGCCGGGCTTCCGACCACGAGCCGGCAGCGAACGCCGCATCCTCTTCCTCGATGGCCCGCGCGATCGCCTGCCGCAACCCCAGCGGGCGGACGGGGAACGCGGTTCGGGCATCAGAATCGCTCACGACCGTCGCAGTGCGGAGGCCGTCCACCAGCTCGCGGCCCACCCGTGCGTACACCGGCGTGGTCAACGCCAGCCAGAGGCTCGACAGGCGTGGCGTCAGCAACGGCACCGGCATCAGCCAGCGTCGGAGTCCGCGCTGCCGGGCGTACTCCTGCATGATCTCGGCGTACGACACCACGTCCGCACCCCCCGCCTCGAACACCCGGCTCTCACCGTGAGGCCGGTCGAGCACCGCCACGAGATACGCCACCAGGTCCGCCAGCGCGATCGGCTGGGTCGGGGTGCGGACCCACGACGGACAGATCATGACCGGGAGCCGCTCGACCAGGGCGCGGATCAACTCGAACGAGAGACTGCCGGCCCCGAGCACGATGCCGCTCCGCAGCTCGATGACCGGCACGCCCGACTCGCGCAGCACGGCACCGGTCTCCTGCCGGCTCCGCAGATGCCGGGAGAGGCCGGCGGCCGATCCCAGGCCGCCCACGTACACGATGCGGCGCACGCCCGCGGCGCGCGCGGCGGCCCCGAAGTTGCGTGCCGCGGCGCGGTCCTGCGCCTCGAAATCCGCCGTGCCCCCCATCGAGTGGACCAGGTAATAGGCGGTGTCGATACCGGCCAGCACGTCCCGCAACGAAGTCGGGTCCAGACAGTCGCCGCGGATCACGCTGGTGCACGGTCCCACACGACCGGCCAGGGCCTGCGGATGTCGTGTCATGCAGCGGACCGGATACCCGCGCGCCTCGAGCGTCGCAAGCAGGCGGCCGCCGATGCAGCCGGTGGCGCCCGTCAGCAGAATCGCCGGTCGCGAACCCGCCGGGTTCATTACGGCCGTCGCCATCACTCCAAGCCGTCGGCGAGCGTCGCGTCCAGATCGCTCCAGTCCTCACGCTCGGCGGCCATGGCGCGATACGTGTCCTCCCACGAGAGCTTGTTTACCGTGCCGCCACGCAGAAAGTCATCGCGCTTGAGCGCCTCCACCCGATCGAGCGCCGCGGCATCGAAGACGGCTCCCCGTTCCCTGCAGATGTCCAGGAACGCCCGGCCGGTCGTCGTCGTCTCCGGCCACGTCGCCCGCAAGACGACAGCGCTGAACGACTCGCCGGGATAGCGACGCGCCGCACGCAGCCGTTCGTACGCCTCCTCCCGGAGCGTTATGGTCTTGCTGGACATGCATGTAGTATGCGTAATGTATGTACTCCCTGCCAGCGACACTCCCATGATCACGTTCCTCGAAGGTCTCCGGTCCTGGCAGCTCTTCGTCCTGGCCGCCGCGTTGCTCGTCATCGATCTGCTCGTCCCGGACCCGATCCCGTTCCTCGACGAGACGCTGCTGGCCGTGCTGACCTACACGCTGTCGCGTTGGAAGAAGCCGTCCGTGTAGCCGGAGCGGGCCGACGGCGTGAGCCGGATACGCCGCCGGTCCCCCAGCCGGTGCCGCCGCCATGAGCATGAACGCGGTCGAAGTCCCCCTCGCAACGCCAGGGCCCCTCCCCTCTGTAACGCGACGGCTGACGACCCGCCGTCCGGCTGGTGGTGCTGGCCCCATTGCAGCGCCAGAATCTTCCCCTCTACAACACCCGCTTCTTCCAACCTCCGCGCCGGAACGCGAGGACGCCCACCGCCGCCATCAGCGTCTGGCAGACCGCGACGGTCACGAACACCCCGTTCGGCCCCAGACCGGCGGGGCCGGCGAGCGTCCAGGCGAGGGGGAGCTGCACCACCCAGTAGACGAAGAAGTTGATCCACGTCGGCGTGGTCGTGTCCCCGGCTCCGTTGAACGCCAGCACGGTGACGAGGCCGAAGCCCCAGAACACGTAGCTGCAGGCGACGACGCGCAAGCAGGCGGCGGCCAGCGCCACGACCTCCGGATCGGTCGCCAGGAGCCCGACGATGGGTCGGGCGAAGACCACGAAGATCACGCCGACGATGCCCAGCAGCACCGTGTTCAGGCGCGCGGTGAACCAGACCGCGCGCTCGGCGCGATCCGGCTGGCCGGCGCCCAGGTTCTGTCCCACCAGGGTCGCGGCGGCGTTGCCGACGCCCCAGACCGGCAGCAGCACGAAGATGATGATCCGCACCGCGACGGTGTAGCCCGCCAGCACCGTGTCGCCGAACGGCGCGAGGATGCGGATAAGGCCGACGAAGCTCGCGGTCCCGACCAGGTACTGCAGGATGCCGATGCCGCTGACGCGCAGCAGGCGCAGCATGGTCTCTGTCTCGATGCGGGCCCGCCGCCAGTCGATGGTCACGCGGCCGTTGCCGCTCGTGAGCGCCCGAAGCTGGTAGGCGACGCCGAGGCCTCGCCCCACCGTCGTCGCGATCGCCGCCCCTTCGAGCCCGAACGCCGGGACGGGTCCCAGACCGAAGATCAGGATCGGGTCCAGCACGATGTTGACGAGGTTCGCCAGCCAGAGCGCCCGCATCGCCAGCACCGGATCGCCCGCGCCGCGGAAGATGCCGTTGATCATGAACAGCAGCGTCACCGTGACGCAGCCGCCCAGCATGATCGCCGTGAAGGTCCGGCCGCTCGCCGCCAGCTCCGGCGTGGCGCCCAGCAGCACCAGCAGATCGGAAGCCCAGACGACCCCCGCCACGCCGATGACCAACGACGCCGCGCACCCGCCGGCGATGGCCTGCACGGCGGCGGAAGACGCGCGCTCGGGCGAACCTTCGCCGACGCGCCGGGCCACCATCGCCGTGGCGCCCATGCTGAGGCCGATCGACACCGCGAACACGAGGGCGATGAGCGAATCCGACAGGCCGAGGACGGCCACCGCCTCCGGACCGAGACGGCCGACGAAGTAGACGTCGACGACCGAGAAGACCGACTGCATCCCCATCTCGAGGACCATCGGCACCGCCAGCAGCAGGACGGCGCGCCCCAGGCTGCCGCTGGTGTAGTCGCGGGGCACGGCGCGCACGGCGTCGCGCACGTCGGCCCAGAGTTGCGCGTTGCGGGCCGCCAGGGTGCGGCGGCCGTTGGAAACCACGTTGACGAGAGACATCGGATGCACCACGAACTAGAGAGCGGAGACGACGAAACGGGACGCCGCATCGAATGCAGCGGACCCGCGGAGCCGAACGAAGAAGGAAGTAGATCAGCCTCGCCGCGCGGAAGGATCGAACCGAACGAACGGCGGAACTGTCGTGATGGAGCGGGGCCTGTCCAGAAGTCTGCACCGTTCCTGCGGCGCAGATTCCTGGTCGCGCATGCGGCGGGAGACTATCCGCGCATGCGGAGTGCGGCGAAGAGGGCAAGCACGAACATCGGCAGGCTTCCTGTAGTCAAGGAAACAGTATACATCATCCGCCGATGCGCCTTCGCACCGTGTCGGCGAACTGCAGGAACTCGCCGAGATGGTGCTCGACGACGTCCCGGACGATTTCGAGATCGACCGTATCGTAACCGTGCACGAGGACGTTCCGGAAGCCCGCCATGTCGCGCAACGCACCGGCCAGCGCCGGCGGGACCCAGCCGGCCCGTTCGAGCAGGTCGAACAGCTCCCGGTTGGTGCGCGGTTCCCCGAGCCGCTCGTCGGACACGATGTGCGAGGCGGTGTCGAGAACCGCCTGGATCGCGATCTGCAGCGTGTGCTCCACGAACCGCGCCTCGCGAATATCGGTGTGAATCGCCGTCGGGCGGGCCAGCTCGCGCAGCTCGCGGACGCTCGTCTCGATGATCGCGAGCCGTTTCGCGACCAGCTCCGGATCGGTCATCCCGCCGGCGCCGCCAACCGCCGATACGTGCGGAGCACCGGCTGCAGGTCGAACCACAGGTTGCGCGTCCGCACCTCGAATCCGATGCGCAAGGCGGGATCACGGTCCACGAGGAGCACGCCGTCACGCAGCACGCGGGCGCACAGGTCGACGGGCGCCAGGTTCAGGCAGACGACCTCCGTGCGCCGGCCCAGGAGTCGTTCGATCTCCCCCTCCAGACGCAACGGCAGCGCGTCGAACGTCCGCGGCGGATCGCGCCGGTAGAGAACCGCCACGTCGACGTCGCTCCGGTCGTCGTCGTCCCCACGCGCGACGCTGCCGAAGAGCCAAGCGGCGGCGACGTTCCCGTCAGCCGCGCGCGCCGCGAAGTACCGCTCGAGCTGCTGTGCGATCACGCCGTTCATCCGACTCGATTTTCGATTATAGGCGCCGCCGCGGGATCGCGGACTGGATCCTCGCCCTGCCCGACGCCCGTCTGGAGGTCTACCGCGATCCGACCCC
>WTFV01000039.1 GCA_011523845.1 Acidobacteriota bacterium
GCCGCGGCGAGGCGCACCCTCCAGCGACGAACGGCCTGCACGAAGTTCACTTCATTCCTGCGGCGCATCGAAGTTCTCCCACATGTACTCCGGAAAGTACGTGTGCAAATGCATGAAGATCTCGTGGACGAGGTTCACGGCCCGGTTCACGCCGTAGCCGTGATGATCCTCGCGGGCCACCACCTCGACCGACAGGGCGGACCGTCGCACGAAGCAGCGCACGCCTGCGCGCTCCGGATCCACCCGGCGATGCGCCGGCAGATCGGCCGCGGCGCGGCCCCGGATGAACCGGCGCAACACGCCCGCCAGCGACGATCTCGCCGGCACGTTGGGCAGCAGATCGCGGAACGCGAGCGTCCCGGAGACCGGATCGTAGCTCAGCGTGAACGGCGCAGGGGCGAGCCAGCGAAACGTGAACTCGTACCGGCCGCGGCGGACCGACCGCTCCGCAAGGCCGCGAAAGACGCCCCGCTCGGCGTACTCCTGCAGCCGGGCCCGCACCTCGTCGAGGCCGTCCGGCAACGGCCCGCTCCCTTCCTCACGAACGCGCCGGCGTCCTTCCACCAACTCAGGAGCCCGCGGCAAGAGCCCCGCTGCATTCGAGCGGCGATGCATCCCGCGTGGACTGCGTTGCTCCTCGGTCGAACATGGCCAATATGCTCCCTCGTCGCGCCTTGCCACGCGGCGCCTCGCCGCTCTCGGTGCCACGCGGGGTTTCGCCACGGACTCCTAATGGTAGTAGGACATCACGCCCGGCTCGATCTTGCCGAGGAACCCGGGCGGATACTGGTCGCGCAGCCAGAACTCCTTCTTCGCCTGCACGTTGACGACGCTCGGACGGCTCTCGTCGAGCGCCACCTGGTAGGCCCGCTCCAGCGCCGGCCGCATTTCGTCGGGTCGCGTGACGTACTCGCCGTGCGCCCCGAGCGCCTCGCCGAGCTTGTCGTAGCGCAGGTTCTCCTGGAACAGGTGCACCGGGAGCCCGATGGTGTTGTTGCGCTGGCCCGTCCACGTGCCCCACGCGTTGTTGTTGTAGACCACGATCACGGCCGGGAAGCGGTACTTGGACAGCGTCTCGACCTCCATCGCGGTGTAGCCGAAGCCGCCGTCGCCGGTGATGCCGATCACCGGGTGCCCCTCGAAGCCGGCCTGCGCGCCGACGCCGTGGCGGACCGCGGCCGCCACGCCGACGGTGTAGCCGACGTCCGGGCCTATCGCCCCGTACTGATAGGCGCCGTTGATGATCTGCGCCGGCCGGTGCGCCCGCAGGTAGCGGCGCGTGTAGCGGGCGATGCCGTAGCCGCCCTGCAGAATGGTCGTGCGATCCGCCGGCAGGTCGCCGTGGTGCAGGAAGTCCGCCAGCTCCTTCCCGATGACCGCGGGATGCACCGCGTCGGTGTAGCCCAGACCCGTCCGGTAGTACTCCTCGTTCTCCGCCTCGAACGCCTCGCGCGCCGCGGCCACCTCGGCCACCCACGCTTCGCGCCGCTGGCGCGGCATCGCGTCGGCCAGCGCCTCGAGCGCCGCCCGCTCGTCACTGACGATGCCGACGTCGATGGGCAGGTTGCGCCCGATGTCCTCTGCGCCCGGATCGATACGGATGTAGCGCGCGTCGGGACCGAAGGCGAACTCCCCGAGGGTCGGCATGCAGTACTGGCCGACGAGCAGGACGACGTCCGCGCTCATCAGCGCCATCGGCGCCGCGTCCGCCGACAGCTCGTGATCGGCCGGGAACTGGCCCTTCATGGCGCCCGACTCGACCACCGGGACGTGCGCGCGCTCGGCCAGCTTCCGCAGCGCCTCCCACGCCTTGCTGTAGAGAACGCCGTTGCTCGACACGATGACCGGGCGCTCGGCGCTTCGCAACAGTTGGACCGCCTCGTCGATGGCCCGCGGATCGGGATGCGGCCTGGCGTCGGTGCGGTACTTCGTCTTGTCGTAGAAGTACTCGACGTCGATCGGGTCGGTGAACCGGGCGCGGGCGATCTCGGCCGGGAAGTCGAGGTGCACCGGCTTGGGCACGCCGCTCCGAAGCTGCCGGAACGCGTAGCCGGCGTACTCCCAGGTGCGGGCGGGCGTGATGAGCCGCTTGCCGTACTTCTTGATGCCCTCGGTCAGCGGCTGCTGCTGCTGGTCCTGGATGCCCTGCTCGGTGTCCTCGGCGAAGATGGTCTTGTTGCTGGCCAGGACGAGGATCGGCGAGCGGGCCGAGTTGGCGGCCGAGATGGCGCAGATCATGTCGGTGAAGCCGGGTCCCTCGGTCCCGGACGTCGCGGCCACCTCACCGGTCGCGCGGCAGAAGGCGTCGGCCGCGTGGCACAGCGAGCCCTCGTGGCGCCCCGAGTAGACCGGGATGCCCATGTCACCGATCGCGTGCACGACGTCGTAGTTGCCCGGGCAGCAGAACAGCGCCTTGACCCCCTCTTCCTTGCAGGCGCGCGCGAACACCTGCGCGCCCGACATCGGGAAGTCGATCTCGGGCAACGGGGCCGCCTCGGCCTGCTCGAACTCGCTCGGAATGGTGATCGGCTCGACGTCCTCCTCGGCGGCGCTCGCGACGCGGCCCGTGCCGAGGGCGGCCGCCGTGGCGCCGGCCCCGCCCAGGACCGCCTGGCGCATGAACGCGCGCCGTGACTCCGCCGCCGTGCCGCCGGACCGCTTCGGGTTCCGCGTCTTCGTCTTCATGAGAACCTCCGCACGTCTGCCCGCCGCCGGGCTACGTGCCTTGCCGCCGTGGCTTGCGCAGACGGCCGCCGTGACCACGCACTGCGCGTCGCGGCGACCCGCGTACCGGGCACTGCGCGTCGCGACCGTGTACTGCGCGCACGCATGCTAAATGGGGCGCCCGCAGGGTGTCAACGGTGTCAACGCGTACCGTCGCGGCACGGCGTGCATGCGGTGCTGGTGGAGACGTGCGTGGACTCGTCGCGCCCGGCGACGAGCTATCGCGCGCACGCGTACCGCCGACTCCGCTGCTACGATAGACATTCGGGTCCGAATGTCATGGCCGACGCGACCATCCGCCACTACCGCTGGAGCCGCGCCGAGTACGACCGAGCCGTCGAGGCCGGCGTGTTCGATCCGGACGCCAGGCTCGAGTTGATCGACGGAGAGATCCTCGCGATGAACCCGCAGGGCAGCCGGCACACCACTGGTGTGGATCTCACGATGGAGGCGCTCCGAAACGCGTTCGGCGCCGGCTATCGCGTGCGAACGCAGTTTCCTCTCGCCACCGACGACCACTCCGAACCCGAGCCGGATCTCGCCGTCGTCGAGGGTGACAGTCGAACCTACCGCGACGCGCACCCGACCACGGCCCTGCTGGTCGTCGAGGTGTCGGACGACTCGCTGCGCCGTGACCGAACCGTCAAGCAGCGCCTGTACGCCCGTTGCGGCATCCCGGAGTACTGGATCCTCGCCCTTCCGGACGCCCGCATCGAGGTCTACCGCGATCCGACCGCCGACGGCTACCGCAGCATCACGATCCACCGTTCCGGCGATACGGTCGCGCCCCTGGCCTGCCCCGAAGCACGGATCGCCGTCGACGATCTGCTTCCCTGAGCGGCGGCCCGCGTCGCCCGGTGCCCACCGCCGTACAGGCCCATTCACTGAGCTTGCGGCGCCGCGGGTGGCGGTTGTGCCGTGCGTCACTTCGACGACGGTAGCCTTCGATGCCGTTGGCGTCAGGACATCAGAGTGCCACTCACCGCACCAGTCGTTACTGGTCACGGTCGGCAAGGCGGCGACGGAGGCCTCAACGGCGATGGAGAATGCCGGCGGATGCCGCGGCCGCCTGCCTGCGCCGCGTCGAACCATCGGGTCATTCGACGGAGACGACCAACATCCGCGCATCCCGCGCGCAACGCGCTCCGACGTTGCTCGTGTGGCCGTCGGCCGAGAACGGCAAGCGGACCGAAACCCGCAGCACGTTCGGGAAGTTGAGCCACGACGCGCCGCGCATGACGCGCAGGTAGCCCGTCTCGGCCGGCTGCGGATCGGTGAGCGGCCCTGCCGGGTAGCTGACCGTGATCCAGCCGTCCACCCACTCCCAGACGTTGCCGGTCATGTCGTGGAGCCCGAAGTCGTTGGGGGGAAACGAACCCACCGGTGCCGTGTTGAGCCACGCGTCGGCGCCCCCCGTGGCCCCGCTGCAGCATTCCAGCGTGCCGAAGTTGGCGTAGTCGCGCGTCAGCTCGTCGCCCCACCAGTAGCGGCGCCCGTCGTGGCCGGCCCGCGCCGCGTACTCCCACTCCGCCTCGGTGGGCAGGCGCCCGCCGGCCCAGCCGCAGAACGCCGCGGCATCGTGCCACGTCATGTGGACTGCCGGATGATCGGGCGTCTGCGGGTAGTCGGGCACCGCCGGCCGGGCGTAGCCGGTCGCAGCCACGAACGCGGCGTACTGGCCGACCGTCACCTCGGTCGCCATCAGATCGAACGTCGAGAGGGTTACCCGGTGGCGCGGGCGTTCGCTGTCGAGGCACGCGAGATCGTTCGGCACGCAGCCCATCTGGAAGGTCCCGGCCGGAATCGTCACCCAGGGCAGTTCT
>WTFV01000031.1 GCA_011523845.1 Acidobacteriota bacterium
GAACGGGTCGCGCTCGTTGTCGTCGTCGGAGCGGTCGTAGGCCAGCGTGTAGTGGGTCTCGAAGGTGACGGGCCGGTTGCGGACCGCGCCCCGCCCGCGCAGCCCGACGATCAGCGCGTGGTAGCGCGAGCGCGCGCTGCTTTCGGCGACGGTCAGGTTGTTGATGCCGCCCCCGGACGGGTGCGTGCCGATCCCGAACGGCGAGCCGAACGCCGGATCGTTGCGGTTGACGAAGCGGAAGAGCTGGTCGGTCCGCGCGTGGACGAAGGTGGCGCTCGCGGCCACGCCGCCCCCCAGGTCCCGGTCGAGGCCGGTGCTGAACGACCAGGTGCGCGGCAACTCCAGGTCGCGGTCGGCGACCTGGATGTCCGGCAGGAATGGCGGCGTCGTCGACGCGTCGATCAGCTCGTCGATGGCGGGCACGGGCCCGAGGGCCGGGGCGGCGGCGCTGCTGCGGAACAGGATCTGCTGGAAGGCCCCGTTGGTCGAGCGGTGCTGGGCGAAGACGAGCATGGGGATGCGGGCGACATACGAGCCGCCGTTGGCGCGCACCACGGTGCGCCCGTCGCCGGCGGCGTCCCAGGCCAGTCCGACCCGCGGCTGGAAGTTGTCCAGGTCGTCCGGCACGCGGCCGTCGGACGGGAACCGGGGGTCGTCGAGATAGGGTGCGAAGAACGTGTCCTCCGGCTCGACGAGCATCGTGGGATGCCAGGTCCCCTCCCAGCGGAGCCCGAGGTCCAGGGTCACGCGATCGTGCGGATGCCAGGTGTCCTGCAGGAACGCGCCCAGCTCGTGGGTCCGGAACTCCTGCACGCCGAGCTGACTGGGAGGAATGCCGGGCACGGTCGCCGACTGCAGGTAGAGGAGGACCGGCCCGGCGACGCTTGCGCCCGGCGGGCAGACGCCCAGGGCGCTCGACGTTCCGTCGGAGCAGGTGACGAAGCGGCTGCCGTGGTCGACGAAACCGATGAAGCCGTCGACCGAGTCGAAGATGTAGCGCCCGTTCGCCAGACCGACGAACTGCTGTTCGGCACGCGTCCGGTTGTACTCCACCCCCGCCTTGAACAGGTGGTTGCCGGTGGCGAACGACACGTTGTCGACCACCTGCAGCCGCGTGTCGAACGACGGATCGATCGGGAGGAAGAACGGGAGTCCGATCCGGAACCCGTCGGCGAAATCCATGGAAATGTCGGGGAACGGGCGGCCGCCCAGCCGGTCGAACTGCGGCGGGCCGGGGGTGCGCGCGCCGGGCAGCAGCGGGCCCTCGTACCAGCGGGGCCGGTCCTCGCGCGCCCACTGGATGCGCAGCTCGTTGGAGAGCGCGTTGGTGAGCAGGGAGCGCAGGCTGCCGTTGAACGCGTGTGATTCGTCTCCCTCGATCCCGTTCATCGACGCCCCCCAGGCGTCGACGTCGAAGGTGCCGTTCACCTGCTCCGCCCACGTGTAGTTGTACTTGAACGAGGCCTGGTGGCGGCCGTCCAGGTTGAAATCCAGCTTGGCCAGCAGCGAACGCGCGTCGTCGGTGCGCCGGATCGGCCCGAACTCGTCGTCGAACAGCCCGGGCCAGCGCGTCTGCAGGAAGCTGTCGAGCCGCTCCAGGTTCGCCGGGCTCAGGACATGGCGGACCGTCTGCTTGGTTTCGTCGGACACCTGCTGGTCGTAGGCCAGGAAGAAGAAGGCCCGGTCGCGCACGAGGGGGCCGCCCAACGTCGCCCCGGCCTGGTTCCGCCCGAAATCGGGCTTTCCGCCGCCCCGCGTCGCCGGGAACGGCGCCGCGATCTCGTCCCACTGGCCGAAGTAGTGCGCCGAGCCGCCAAGGTCGTTGGTCCCCGACTTGGTGATCACGTTGACGAACCCGCCCGCCGAACGGCCGAACTCGGCCGTGGCGCCCTGGTTCACCACCACCAGGTCCTCGATGGCGTCCTGGTTGAAGGTGAAGGCCGGTCGCTGCCCGCCCCGCTGCTCGCCGAAGAAGGGGTTGTTGAAGTCCGCGCCGTCGACGATGAAGTTGTTGAAGATGCCGCGCTGGCCGCTGATGTTCAGCTCGTCGCCGTCGGGTCCCTGCGAGATCGACGCGCCGGGCGTCAGCAGCGTCAGGTTCAGGTAGTTGCGCCCGTTGCTCGGCAGCGCGTCCACGACGTCCTCCTGGATGCGCTGCGAGCGCGTGACGTCCGTGGCGTCGATCACCGCCGGCGCCTCGCTGACGACGGTCACCGTCTCGGCCGCCACGATCCGCAGCTCGACGTTCAGGTCGAGCACGCCGCCGACCCGCAGGACCGCGCCCTCGATGCGCTCCGTTCCGAACCCGGCGGTCGCCGGCGCGACCATGAGGTCGTAGGTGCCGGGAGGCAGCAGGGTGCGCACGAACGTCCCCGCCGACCCCGTCTCCACCGTCGTCAGCAGATCGGTATCGCGATTCCGGATGACGATCACCGTCCCCGGCACCGGATCGCCGGCCGGGTCGCGGACGGTGCCGCGCATGACGCCGGTGGTCGTCCCCGCCTGGGCCGCAAGGTCCGGCGCGTCCAGGCACACCAGCGCCGCCAGGAGCGCCGCCATGGTCAGGCTGCGGGCCGGGAGCTTGCGCCATGGAACGAAACCGAGGTGATTTCTGCGGCCCAAACTCCCGGGGCGGCGGGGGCCGGGGCCGAACACGGCGCCTTGCGGCGTCGCGGACGTAGAACGCACGCCAGCCGACAACCCGCGGTGGGAACCGGGGCCGGACACGGAGCCTTGCGACGGGTCTGGCGGCGCGGAGCCCGGCGGCGGGTGGCGTCGGAACGCGTGCAGTACAGTTGGTGTCATGGTTCGTATCGGTAGCGTAGCGGCAACAGCCCGCGCGGGACTTCGAACGATGGCTCCTCGAGCATGCCGGCGGGCACGCCCCAGTGTACCCATTCGGGACTGCACGTAGCCGCCTCGCGCCATGAACAGATCCGACACGCCCGCGGACACGGCCGGCATCCGCTACGAGCACTGGTGGACGCTCTCCGAGTGCGTGCGTCTGCTCCACGGCGCCACCGAGACCCTGCGCATCGACGCCCTCGACGCCGGTCGGGCAGAGCTGTTGGTGACCGCGGGCACGCGGCGCGAAATCCACTATCCGCGGCAGCCGCGACCCGCCGGCGCGTGGCTCACGACGCTGGATGGCGGCGCGGGCCGTTTGCTGCAGGTCGTCGGCGATCGTCTGGGCGGCAACCTCGACCGGGCCGTCTTCGTGTCCCCCAACGGCGCCGCGGAGATCGCCGGGCCGAGCGATGCGGCGAAGGGGGCCGATTCGGCGCAGGCGTTCGAGCGCGGCTGGCTCACGACCACGTCCCGACGGGAATGGTTCGCGCGACTGCAGCGGTACTGGCTCTGCGACGCCGCGGCGGCGTACGACCGGCTGCGGCGGATCGACGTTCGGACAATCGCCGAGGCGGATCTCGAGGCGCAGGTCCGTTGGGGGCTGCAGGCGCTCTTTTTCGCCGAGGTCGGCACGGTCGTCACCCGACTCCTGTCGATCGCGGAGGGCTCCTCCCCGCGCGCGATGACCCGCCGCGCACTGGTCGAACGACTCGCCCGGCGCGGGTGTCGCCCACGCCGCCTGCACAGCCCCGACCGGGCAGGCGACACCGTGGCGACGACGACCGATCGGTACCTGGCCCCCGCACGCCGGCGCCTCATTCGCGGGACGGTGATACCGAGAACGGCGGCGGCGAAGCTGGGAGCGCGGCTGGAGGCGACCGGCGCCCCCGGCGAGAGCGTCCTGACCGGAAGAGCCGGCGCCGGAAAGACGGCCTGCGTCGTCGGGGTAACGGATGCGCTGCGCGCAGCGGGCGTGCCGGTGCTGGCGTTCCGACTCGATGTCGTGGCCTCGGCGGCAACCACCCTGGATCTGGGACGCCGCCTCGACCTGGAAGAGTCGCCGGTCCTGGTGCTCGCGGAGGCGGCGCAGGCGGCGGGACGGCCCGGCGTCCTGATCGTCGATCAGGTGGACACGCTCGGGGGGGCCTCCGGCGAGGCGGGAGGTGCGGGCAGTCTGGTCGAGCGCTTGTGCCACGAAGCGCGCGGCATCCGTGCGCGGGCCACGATACATGCCGTGGTCGTCTGCCGGGCCTTCGACTGGAGAAACGACCCGGGTCTGCGGCGACTCCTGCCCGGCGCGGACGTGCAGATCGACCTGGGCGAGCTCGGCCCCGAGGCGGTGGAGAAGACCCTGGCCGAAGCCGGCTTCGATCCCGGGTCGTTCGGCGCGCGCCGGCTGGAGATCCTGCGCCTTCCGCAACACCTGCGCCTGTTTCTCGAAGGCCACCCCGACGCCTCGAGCGCTCCCGCCTTCACGACCGCCAAGGCGCTCTTCGACCGTTTCTGGAACACGAAGCGACGGGCGGTGGCGGCGCGCGCCGCCCCGTTGCCGGACCAGTGGATGGAGGCGATCAGGACCCTCTGCGACGAGATGACGTCCGCCCGGGGGTCCTCTGCTCCCGGCGAGAGTCTGGACGAAGTCTCCCCCGCGTACCTGGAGCACCTGGCCGCCGAAGGGGTGGTCACCCTCCACGGGCAACGTTGCGCATTCAGCCACGAGACCGTATTCGACTACTGCGCCGCGCGCATCTCCTTCAACCGCCGGGAGGCGCTGGCGGCGTCGCTGGAGCGCTCCGGGCAGCATCCGTTCGACCGCGGCCGGATCCGGCAGGTGTTGACGTACAGCCGGGACGCGGACCCGTCGTTGTACGTGCGAGAGCTGGAAGAAGTGCTCGGGAGCAAGCGTATCCGGACGCATGTCAAGGATCTCGCTTTCGCCCTGCTCGCCGACGTCCCCGATCCCACCGAGCCGGAGTGGCGGCTCTGGGAGAAGTGGCTCGCGCCCGCGCTGAACGCCATCCGGAACGACGAGGCAAATGCCGACCCGCTGTCGGCGCTCGCCTGGCGCCGGTTCTTCGAGTCGCCGTCCTGGTTCGCGTTCGCCGACCGGCGCGGAGTGATCGAGGGCTGGCTCGCCGCGGACGACGACCGGCTCGCCACCACCGCCGTGAGCTACCTGCAACGGCACAGCGGCAACGCGCCCGACCTCGTCGCGGCCCTGCTCGAACCATACGCCGATCTCGGGGGGGTGTGGACGACCCGGCTGCGTTCCTTCATGGAATGGGCCGATCACCACGCGAGCCGCCGTCTCTTCGAGTTCTTTCTGCACCTCGTCGACAACGGCACGCTCGACGAGGCCCGCGGCGGGACAGGATCGAATCCGACGTTCTGGAGCATGCTCCATGACCTGAGCGAGCACCGCCCGGAGTGGATCCCGGAAGTCGCGGCGCACCGACTTCGTCGCCGCCTGGCAGTCATCCGCTCCGCCGGAGAGGACATGGCCGGCCACGAGTTGCCGGGCTACGACGACGCCGCCGCGAGGATGTTCGACCGGACGGCGGAGCGCGCCCCCGGCGCATTCGCGCGGCACGTGCTGGGTCCGGTGCTCGACATCTCCGAAGCCACGCTGACCGGAACCAGCCCGCCCCGGCGGGACGCCGTATGGCCCGTCATCGCCAGGACCGAGTATCCGGACGCGGACCATGCCTGTCTGTCGGGGCTCGCCGCGGCGCTCGGCGCACTCGCGCGGGGAGGCGATGCGACGGTGCCGGACGCGATCGCGGACCTGCGCGCCCGTGATACGCACGTCGCGAACCTGCTGCTGCTGTCGGTGTACCAGGGCGGGGCGGCGCACCGGGCGGACGAGGCAATCGGGTTGCTGTGCGACGAGCCGTGGCGGTTCCAGTGCGGCTTTTCCGACAGCCCCCAGTGGTACGCAGCCGAAACGCTCCGGGCCGTGACGCCGAGCTGCACGGCGGCGAGTCGCCAGCGTCTCGAGCAGGTGCTGCTCGACTACGTCGCTCCCGACGAGCGCGGCATCCGCGGGTACCGGCAGTCCGGCCGGGCGCGCTTCGCCCTGCTCTCGGCGCTGCCGGTCGAGTTGCGCAGCACGCGCGCCAACGACGAGGTGCAGAGCCTGGCGCGCAGGTTCGGAGGGACGGAACGGGAACGCCAGCCCATCGCCGTCGATTCGGTCGAGTCGGCGGGCGACAGCGGCGCCGTCGAGGCGATGACCGACGAGCAATGGCTTGCCGCCATCGGACGGCACCGCTCGAAGGTCGCGGCGTCGGCGAAGGGCGACGAGTCGCAGGGCGGCCAGGGGAAACTGGCCGACCTGCTGGAGGCGAAGGCCGCGGTGGACCCGGACCGATTCGCCCGGCTCGCCCTGAAGCTCCCCGCCGCGGCGCATCCGGTGTATCTGGATCGCACGCTGGCGGTCCTGAAGTCCGCGGCGGTCTCCTCCGACTTGAAGCTGCAGGTCTGTCACAAGGCCTTCGTCGAATCGCGCGGCCCCTGCGGGCGGTCCATCGCCGACGTGCTGGGCAGCATCAGGGAGCCGCTCCCGAACGACGCCGTCCGGATGCTCCACTGGCTCGCCACCGAGCACGAGGACCCGGCGACGACCGCGTGGCAGGATGAGGATGTCGGCATCGAGACCGCGCGCGGGAGCGCGGCCGAGGCGATACGAAGGCTCATCGTCGAGGACGCTTCCTGCATCCCGCGATTCCGGGTTACCGTCGACCGGCTCATCCGCGACCCCAGCGCGTCCGTGCGAGCATGCGCGGCGGGCGCGGTTCGTGCTGTCGCCGACCGGGATCCGGCGCTCGGCATGAAGCTGATGCGGGCCATGAACGTGTCCGAGGATGCGTTGCTCGCAGCCTCGCAGGTCTATGGCTTCATCCGTGACCGCCTGCGCGAACGCTTCGTCGAGGTACGTCCGATCGTCGAACGCATGCTGAAGTCGTCCGAACCGGAGGTCTGCGAAGCGGGTGCGCGCTTGGCGAGCCTCGCCGCCCTGCAGCACACCGGGGCCGGCACTCCCGGCGCGGGCGATGCATCATCGCCGGCGGTCGCCGCGATGAGCGCGCGGCCGGACGATCGCAGCGCCGCGGATCTGGCGGCCGACGCCAGACACGGCAGTCCGGCGCATCGACTCGGCGTGGCGCACGTCGCCGCGGCGAACCTCGCGATTCCGGAGTACCGCAACTGGTCCACCGCCACCCTCATGGCTCTGTTCGACGACGACGACGACGCGGTGCGGCGCAGGGCGGCATCCTGCTTCCGGCATGTGAAGGACGCGCCGCTGGATGCATACGACGACCTGATAGAAGCGTTCTGCAGGAGCAGGGCGTACGGGGACGACCCGGCGCCCCTTCTGCACACGCTGGACGGTGGACGCGAACGGCTCCCGGGCGCGACCTGCGTCGCCTGCGAGCAGTTCCTCGATCGCTTCGCCGAGGAGGCGCGGGACCCGCGCAACGACCGCTACGCGGACGCGCTCACCGTCGCGACGCTTGCCTTGCGAACCTGCCAGCAGCACCAGGACGACGAGTGGACGTCGCGTTGCCTGGATCTCATCGACCGGCTCTGCCTGGAGCAGATCGGCGATGCCAGGGATGCACTGGAACGGCTCGAGCGGTAGCGCGGCGGCCGAACGGCCGCGTACTCGGCAGCACCAGGAAGCGCACCCAGGAAAGGCGTACATGTTCCTTGATCGCGGCTCGCGCGGCCCCGCGAGCCGGCTGGACGAGGCCGTGTTCAGTTCATTCAGCCTGGCGTAGCCGCTCCGGCTGACGGGCAGTTGCGTGCCATCCTTCAGCATGGCGACGGTGCTCTGCCGGGTGCTCAGCGCGCTGACCTCGACCGATTTTGCCGGCGCACGGCGCATGTGCCTGCTGTTTCGAAGCGGCACGCCGGGCGGAAACGCGCGAGGCGCCGCTGGCCGGAGGCGAGATCGGGTGCACGTCAATCCCCGACGTACGGCAGCATGTGGCGATTGCCGCCGGCAACGCGATTTTCGCCTTCGCGCTGCCGGAGTAGCCGAGTCTACGTCCCAGGCTCTTCCTGACCCGCTGCCTCGGTCTTCGGTGGTTCGTCGCCGTAGGTCGGGCGCCGCTCCCGGACGCGCGCCTGCGCCTGCGTGAAACGGTCAGGCTCGTACGCCCGCTCTACCAGCCCCTGCAGCCGGCCAACGTCCTGCCGGAGGTTGCCGACATCCTGCGCCAGGGCGCGAATCTGCTGCTCGACGACCTCGAATCGACGCTCGAACTTCCGGTCGATGGATTCGAACTTCCGGTCGACGGCGTCGAACCGGCGGTCGATACGCCGATTGAGCATGGCCAGGCCGGCCAACAGCACGCCGGCCACGGCCACGACCGTTCCCCAATCGACCTGCATCCTTTCCACACTACGACTACCGCGGGGACCCGTCAAGTGGAATCACGTAACACCCGCGATCGCGACAGGATCCGACGCTTCCTCGTGATCCTGTCGGCGGCGGCTACCGGTCCAGGAAGATCGCTTTCGGAACGAACGCCGTCACGACCTGCGTCAGGTCGACCGCCTCGGCGACGCGGAAATCGACCGCGATGCTGGCCAGCGAGAACGCCTGCGAGCGGGTCAGCCCCTGCTCTTCGGCAAGGAAGTCGACGGTCGCCACCACCGCCTTGCGCAGCGCCCGGTCGAGGTCGAGATCGATGCCCATCAGGATGTGGTGCGTCGCGTTCTCGGCGCGCGGCCCCGCGATGGGCCGCCCCTTGTGGAGCACGAAACGAAAGTCCCCGCTCAAGGACTGCTCGATGGCCGTCCCGCTCACCTCGCCGTCGCCCTGTACCGAGTGCGGGTCGCCGACGTAGAAGCGCGCGCCGGGGTGGAAGACCGGCAGGTAGAGCGTGCTGCCCGCGGTCAGGTCCTTGACGTCGAGGTTGCCGCCGAACGGGCCGGGCGGCCGCGACGCCTGCACGCCGGCCACGGCGACGCCCGGCTGTCCGACGGTCGGGTTCTCCGGGGCCACCGCCATGACTCCCATGAACGGCGCCAGCGGCACCTGGATGCCGTCGGCGAAGAACGCCACCTCGCGGCCGTCCACCTCTCCGGTCCGGATGAAGTGCCGCATCGCCGGCATGTCCATCGGCTCGTCTTCCGCTGAAGTACCGGGATAGCCGGACCCGAAGACGCCGCTGGTCGGACCGGTGTTGTTGATCCCGTAGGGCGCCCGGGTGCGCACGGACAGGATCTGCACCTCGAGCATGTCGCCCGGCTCGGCGCCGTCGATGTAGATCGGCCCCGTGATGACGTGCCCGCTGCGCCCCTCTCGCGGCCGGTCGGGCCGTGTGCCCCAGAAGTCGACCACGTCCTGCAGCACCTCGTCCGGCGACGCGCCGAACCCGCCCAGATACGCCACGGGTTCCTCCGCCTGGGTGGTGCCGGCGTGGCTGAGCGTGTCGATGCGCACCGTGTCGCCGGACCGGATCGTCAGCACCGGCGCACGATCGATGGGGTACCAGCCCCAGACGACGTTCTCGGGAGTCGACGGCACGACGTGGTCCGGGGCGGACTCCTGGGCCCGGACGGATCCCGGCGCGGCGGATACGACGGCGGCAACCAGGAAGAGGACGACGAACGGCGAGCGCGTATGTGGATGCATGACGCCTCCAGCATAGCGCGCACCGGCAAGCGGCGGCGCGGATTCGGTCATGGTCGGGTTGAAGATGGGCGCCGATACGTACGCGCGGCGCGGCAGGCCCGACCGGCTCCCTCCGCCCTCAGGAGCGAAGCGGCGCCGAGCGCGGGCGTGGCGCGGCACGGACCGGCTACAATGGCGGGGCTCGGCCGAGCGCGCGGGCAGAACGACCAAGGAGGAGCGGCGTGCAACGACGTGGACACGGATGGGGAACGGCGGCGCTGCTGGCGGCGGCCGCATTGCTCGCGGCGACCGGCGCGGCGGCCCAGCAGACGCACGCGGGGGAGTACGCGCAGGCCGACATCAACTACGGCATGCAGGTCTACGGCGAGACCTGCGTCGCCTGCCACGGCCCCGACGGCGACGCCGTCGAGGGCGTGAACCTGCGCACCGGCCAGTTCCGCTCGGCCGGCTCCGACCAGGACCTGATGCGCATCATCAGCGCCGGCATCCCCGACACGGCGATGCCGCCCGGCGACTACACCACGTCCGAGCTCACGGGCCTGGTGGCCTACCTGCGCACGATGGGCGACTTCGACGCGAGCGACGTGCTGGTGGGCGATGCCGCCGCCGGAGAGGCGATCTACCGCGGCACGGCGGATTGCGCGAGCTGCCACCGCATTGGCGGCGACGGTTCGCGCCTCGCCCCGGATCTGACCGACATCGGCGCCGTGCGCAGCGCCGGCTCGCTGGCCGAGTCCCTCGTCGATCCGACCGGCGCCATGCTGCCCCGCAACCGCAGCATCCGCGCCGTGGGCAACGACGGCACCGTCTACGCCGGGCGGCGGCTCAACGAGGACACCTACACCGTGCAGCTCCTCGACGAGAACGAGCGGCTGGTCTCGCTCGTCAAGGACGACCTCAGCGAGTACACGGTGATCATGACCTCGCCGATGCCTTCGTACGCCGAGACACTGACCGAGCAGGAACGCGCCGACGTGCTGGCGTTCCTCCTGACCCTGAAAGGGATGAACTGATGGCCCGCACGACGCTCACCGCCCTGACGCCGGCAGCCCTGGCGCTCGCGGTCCTGCTGCCGCAGCCGCTGGCCGCCCAGGTCACCTTCGAGCGGCTGCTCAACGCCGCCGACGAGCCGCACAACTGGCTCACCTACTCCGGCAACTACGACAGCAACCGCCACACGACGCTCGACCAGATCACCGTCGACAACGTCGACCGCCTGGAGCTGCAGTGGGTCTTCCAGCAGCAGTCGCTGCAGGTCTTCCAGACGACGCCGCTCGTGGTGGACGGCATCATGTACGTCACCGAGGCGCCCAATACCGTGCTGGCGCTCGACGCGAAGCTCGGCCGCGTCTTCTGGCGCTACGAGTACACCCCGTCACCGGAGTCGCGCCCCTGCTGCGGCCGCGTCAACCGCGGGGTGGCGATCCTCGGCGAGACGCTGTTCATGGGCACCATCGACGCGCAGCTCATCGCCATCGACGCGGTCAGCGGCCGGCCGATCTGGCAGACCGCCGTCGCCGACCCGGGGGCGGGCTATGCGTTGACCCTCGCCCCGCTCATCGTCAAGGACAAGGTGATCGTCAGCGTCGCCGGCGGCGAGTACGGCATCCGCGGCTTCATCTCCGCCCATGACCCCGCGACCGGCGAGGAGGAGTGGCGGTTCTACACCATCCCCGGCCCCGGCGAACCCGGCCACGACACGTGGGAGGGGGACGACTGGCGCTACGGCGGCGCCTCGGCCTGGATCACCGGCTCGTACGACCCCGACGCCGACCTCATCTACTGGGGCATCGGCAATCCCGGCCCCGACTGGAACCCGGCGCAGCGGCCCGGCGACAACCTCTACTCGGACTCGGTGGTCGCGCTCGACGCCGACACCGGCGAGCTCGAGTGGTACTTCCAGTTCACGCCCAACGATCCGTACGACTACGACTCGGTGCAGGTGCCCGTGCTCGCCGACTTCCCGGCCCAGGACGGCAGCACGCTGAAGCTGATGCTCTGGGGCAACCGCAACGGCTTCTTCTACGTGCTCGACCGCGAGACCGGGCAGTTCATCAACGGGCAGGAATTCATCGAGCAGACCTGGGCGGAGGGGCTCGACGACAACGGGCGGCCGATCTTCATTCCGCAGGAGCCGGGGGTCACCACCTATCCCGGCGTGCAGGGCGGCACCAACTGGTACTCGCCCTCCTACAGCCCGTCGACGCGGCTCTTCTACCTCTCGGCCTGGGAGGGCTACGGCTCGGTGTTCGAGGCGCAGGAGGTCGAGTACGAGGAGGGACGGCTGTTCCTCGGCGGCCGGCCGGCCCCGCCCGTTCCCGGCGGCGCGCTTCCCAGCCTGGCGCGAGGCCCCATCAACACCTGGACCGAATCCGCGGGCACGGGCGCCGTCATCGCCATCGACCCGGCCACCGGCGAGCAGGCCTGGAAGTACGAGATGACCGACGTCACGAGCAGCGGCATCCTGACGACCGCCACCGACGTGCTCTTCACCGGCAACCGCGAGGGCTACTTCCACGCCTTCGACGCCCGGGACGGCACGCTGCTCTGGCGGAAGACGCTCGGCGGGATGATCGCCAACGGCCCGATCAGCTATGCGGTCGACGGCCGGCAGTACGTCGCGGTCGCGGCGGGCAACGGGCTGTTCGTCTACGCGTTGCGGGAGGAATAGGGAACACGGCGCGGGTCCCTGAAGGGGCCCGCGCCATCCCCGAGACGGCCCCTATTTGTCCTTTACAGAGTGACGTATCTTTCGATATTGTCATTCTTGCAGTGACAATATCGCGAGAAGTCCTGCGAGCGAAGCTGGACGAGTCCCTGGCGGCCAGGCCACGGCGCCTCACACGCCGGGACGTGCGACTACCGTCGATTCCCGGCAAGGCGTTCGCCGTCATTGGCGTGCGCCGGAGCGGCAAGACCTCGTTTCTGGCGCAGTGCCGCTCCGCGCGCCTGCATCGCGGCGCCCCTTCCGAATCGCAGTTGCTGCTTCTGCTCGAGGACGAGCGGCTCGCGGGCCTCACCGTCGCCGACCTCGGCTGGCTGATCGAGGAGCACGCCCGCCGGTTTCCCGATCTCCAGTCGTCGGCCGGCGTCACCCTCTACCTGGATGAGATCCAGTACGTTCCGGGATGGGAGGGGCTGGTCCGCCGCCTGATGGACACCGGCGGAATGGAGGTGTTCGTCACCGGCTCGTCGGCCCGTCTCCTGAGCCGCGAGGTGGCGACCAGCCTCCGCGGGCGGGCGATGGAGGTGCTCGTCCATCCCTTCAGCTTCCGCGAGGCGTTGCGCCACGCCGGGAACGAACCGCCCGCGCGCGCCGGAGCGGGCACGGGACCGAAGGGGCTCGACCAGAGCCTGCGACGCTATCTCGTCCAGGGCGGCTTTCCCGAGGCGCAGGGCGCGGACCCCCGAGACCGGGCGGCATTGCTCGCAGGCTACGTGGACGTCGTCGTGCTGCGCGACGTGATCGACCGGCACGGGGTCACCAATCCGCTGGCCCTGCGCTGGCTCCAGCGACGGTTGCTGGCCAACCCGGGCGGCGGCTTCTCGGTCAAGAAGCAGTACGACACCCTGCGATCACAGGGAGTCAGGGTCGGCAAGGACACGCTGCACGCCTACCTCGGCTACCTGGAGGATGCCTTCCTCGTGCGCACCGTCTCCCTGGATGCCGCATCCGAGCGCCAGAGGATGGTCAATCCCCGCAAGGCGTATCCCGTCGACCCGGGGCTGATCCCGCTGTTCGCCCGCGGTGGCCGCAGTTACCAGGGTCACGCGCTGGAAACCGCCGTCCTGCTGGAACTGGAAAGGCGCGGCTGGGCGGTCTCCTACGTCCGCACGCCGGAGGGTTGGGAGGTCGATTTCTGCGCCCACCGCCCGGGCGAAGCGCCGTTGCTCGTGCAGGTCTGCCTGGAAACGGCAGACGACCGGACTTGGGAGCGGGAGGTACGCGCGCTGCGGTCGGCGGGTGAGACGTACGGCGATGCCCTTCTCCTTCTCGTGACGCTCGATTCTTCGCCGCCACCGCAGCGGCTGCCGGACGGCGTGGCCTGGGCGCCGGCCGCGCGCTGGCTGCTCGGGGACTGACTTCACTCGCAGACGATCCCGTCGCCGTCGCCGTCCCGCATGTAGCGGTACGCCGGATGGCCGCGGGGAACCGGCGCGATCCCGTGCCGCCGGGCCTCGGCGCAGGTGATGCGGCCGTTGCCGTTGTCGTCCCAGCGGGCAAGGGCTGCAGGCGGGTCCGAAACTGCCGGCCGCCCGGAGGGCGCTGCCGATGCTACCACCCGCCGCTCGGCGCCGGGGGTGGCGCCCCAGAGGCCGCGGCCGGCGGCGCGCGCCTCGCGCTCGAACTGCCGGAACCGCCCCAGGTACTTGAAGGGGAACCGCGTGTACGCATGACCGTAGCCCTGCCGGATGATCTCCGCGTTCACGAACGTGCCGTCCGGCAGGTAGACGTACGCCAGCGTCCGCCCATACCTGTCGGCGCGTTCCCAGTCGTACTCCAGCCGCACGCGCCTGCCTTCGACCAGCCGCTTCGTGAAGGCGCCGGCCTCCTTGCCGAAGAACTCCACCGGCCGCCGCGGATCCACGGACTCGGGGGTATCGACGCCGATCAGCCGCACGCGTCCCACGCCGCTGACGATGATCGTGTCGCCGTCGACCACCCGCTCGACGCGCTGCGCCGACGCCGGCCCGGGCGCCAGGACGAGGAGCCCGACCGCCAGCCCTGCCGCAAGAAGGCCGCGGTAGAAACTGCAACGTCGGAGCCACTCCATCTGCCGCCACCCTTGGCCGGCGCCGTCGATGGCAGGGATTGCCACCGCTGGCCGCCGACTGGTGGCAATTATCGCGTACTCCGGCCGACTCCGCCCGTGTCGTCGAACGTCCGGCCAACGTCGTGCATGCGTCGCCGGCAGGCCGTCGGTCGAGCGTGCTAGGATCGGGCGTGAAGGTTGTGTCGAAGCGTGCGTCCGGCGCACGAATACTCGACGATATCGAGCACCTGCAGCGTGCGCTCAATCAGCTTCGGGGGCACGATTTGGTCCCGCGCGGTCTCCACCGATTCTCTTCCTTCGAGGCAGCCGACGAATGGATGATGAGCCAGATCGCGCATACAGCCGCGCGCCTGAGCTCCAGGACCTCGTGGCCCTCTGCCGGGCGCTCGGCCAGGAAGGGATCCGGTACCTCCTGATCGGAGGTTTCGCCGTCGTTCTTCACGGCTTCGTCCGCACGACGAAGGACATCGATTTGCTCGTCGATCCCGCGGACGACAACGTCGCGGCCATCAAGAAGGCTCTGGGAACGCTTCCCGACAATGCTGTATCGCAGGTCGAGGACGGCGACGTGCGACGTTATTCCGTCGTTCGGGTCGCTGACGAGATCGTCGTGGATCTCATGGCATCGGCATGCGGCATCACGTACGAGGACGCCATCCGCCAAGGCACTGAGGACGTCGCATCGACGACGTTGTCATCCCGTTGGCCGGAAAACGGTTGCTGATTCGCATGAACGACACGGTGCGTGATTCCGACCGAAGCTCATCGCATCCACAGCAGCGCGCGAAGCGACACGGGGACGATCCTGGCGTCCTCCAGCTCGACGTCCTCGTCCTGCGTCACGAGCACGCCGAACGGCGCGTTGTAGGCCGTCGTATCGAGAAACGAGCGCAGGCCGCGCGTGTCGCGGTGGGGATCGATGCGGCGGCGGAACTTCACTTCCAGCGGGATGCGGTACTCGCCGGCGGTCAGTACGAAGTCGACCTCCGGCTCACCGGCCCGTTCGGGAAAGTGGTGAAGGCGAATCTGCCGGATGTCGGCCAGGAACGCCCCCACGGTGCTCTCGGCGATGCGGCCCGCCAGGTCCGCCAGGTGCGGTGACCGATCGAGCCCGGCGCCGTCGAGCGGCACGACTTCGCCCAGCCAGCTCGCCCGCAGAGCGTGGTCGGTGACGCAGATCTTCCGGTATCCGAATCCGCGCCGGAGACGGAGATTGAGCGGTTCGACCAGCCGGACGATTAACGTGTCGTCCAGCAACTGGAGGTAGTCCTGCACCCGTCGCCAGCGTACTTCCGTTCCGACCGTGCGACCGAGCTCGCCGAGCCACAGGTTGCGTCCGGGCGCCTGTCCGGCGTATCGGCACGCGACCCCGACGAGTTCCTCGAACAGCCGTCCGTCCCGCCCGCGCCCGCCGGCGCCCAGGTCGTGGGCGATGACCCGCCGAATGACGGTCTCGTTGAGCTGGTCTGCGACGTCGTGCCACGGCAGATCGGGATGAAGGTGTCCCAACGGATACCCGCCGCGCTCGGAGAAGGCGGTGGCGGCACGGCCGATCACTTCCGCGTCGGCGCGCACGGTCGCATTCAGCCCGCGCCAGAAATCGGCCGTCCGCAACTCGCCGAAGCCGTTGTCGGGAAGGGCCGGCGGGGCGTCGACTCCCCAGCGGAGTCCAGCGATCTCACGGAGTAGCAGCGGCCCCATCTCCACGGTAGCGACCCGTCCGGCGAGACTGTCACGACCCGCCGCAATGCGGAAAGCGCTGCTGCCGGTAACGACGACCCGAACCGCGTAGTGGTCGACGAGCGCCTTGAGTTGCGGCGCCCAGTCGGAGACGTTCTGCAATTCGTCGAAGAACAGATAGGCGTGCTCGTCAGCGTGGGCAGCGCCGTTCAGCGGCTGGCCGAGGATCGCCTGTTCGTACCACCAGGCGATCGCGAACAGCGGCATCGCATCGCCGCGCAACGGCGGCAGATCGTCGAACTGGACGCGGAGCACCCGTCGCGGGTCGAAGCCAGGCTGCCGCAACAGGTCATCGATGATCTGCGCCTGAATCGTCGTCTTGCCGATCTGCCGCGGCCCGCGCAGCACGACCGCCGGCGCGAGTTGCGCGCGGAGCTTGCGCTGGACGGCGTGATAGCCCCAGCGCCGAAAGGGAGGCACCGGCGGCCGCGGGCGGGCGTCCCACCACGGGTTGGTTTCGCGAAGGTAGGTCTCGACAGGCGGCGGAAGCGTCTTGCCCTTCGCCCGTTCCGATGGCTGATCCACTGCATGCCGACCGTACATGCCCGCCACCGAGACGGGCAAGGAGTCTCCCACCCGCCGAACGAGCCGCCGCACGCGCGCTCCCGCGATGCCGGTTCGCCCCGCTACGCCGGCGCGGGCTCGGCCGTCGGGGACCGCGCGCACTCGGTGAGGTGGGCCAGAGCGGCTCCGACGCCGCCGGACTGGTGTGGAATCCCGGCCAGCGCCAGGCCCATCTCGACGCCGGCCAGCGTGCCGAGCAGGCTCAGGTCGTTGAAGTCGCCGAGATGACCGATGCGGAACACCTTGCCGGCCAGGATGCCGAGCCCGACGCCCAGCGCCATGTCGAACCGGTCGAGGATGACGTCGAGGAGGCGCCCGGCGTCGTGACCTTCCGGCGTCAGCACGGCGGTGAGCGAGGAGCTGTACTCAGAGGGGTTGACGCAGAGAAGCTCCAGTCCCCACGTCCTCACCGCGCGACGGGTCGCCTCGGCGTGACGGTCGTGGCGGGCGAAGACGTTGTCGAGCCCCTCCGCCTGGAGCATGCGGAGCGCCTCGCGCAACCCGAAGAGGAGGTTCGTCGCCGGCGTGTAGGGGAAGAAGCCCTTTTCGTTGGCGGCCAGAATCGGTCCCCAGTCCCAGTAGCTGCGCGGCAGCCGCGCCGCGGCGTGCGCGGCGAGCGCCTTGTCCCCCACCGCGTTGAAGCTGAGGCCGGGGGGCAGCATCAGGCCTTTCTGCGAAGCGCCGACGGTGACGTCGACCCCCCACTCGTCGTGCCGGTAGTCGATCGACGCCAGCGACGAGATCGTGTCGACCAACAGGAGCGCCGGATGTCGGGCGGCGTCGAGAGCGCGGCGGACGGCGGCGATGTCGCTCGTCACTCCGGTCGAGGTCTCGTTGTGGACCACGCAGACCGCCTTGATGGCATGGACGCCGTCCTCCGCGAGGCGCGCCTCGACCTGCGCCCCGTCCACGCCGCGCCGCCAGTCGCCCGGCAGAAACAGCGGGTCGAGCCCCAGGCGGGTCGCGATGCCCTTCCACAGCGTCGCGAAGTGGCCGGTCTCGGCCATCAGCACGCGGTCGCCGGGCGACAGCGTGTTGGCCAGCGCCGCCTCCCACGCCCCGGTTCCGGACGCCGGGAACAGCACGACCGGATGGCGGGTCTGCACGACCGTGGCCATCCCGGCGAGCACCTCGCGGGTCAGGTCGCGGAACGCCGGCCCGCGGTGATCGATGGTCGGCGCCACCATCGCGCGCAGGACGCGGTCCGGCACGTTGGTCGGTCCGGGGATCTGCAGGAAATGTCGGCCGCTGGCGTGTGGCATGGCGCTAAATTTAGCGTACCTGGCCGGCCACTCCGCGAATCCGGTCGATCTGATTGATCCTCCGCACGAGGAGCATCGCGCGGCCAGGACCCGGCCGTGTGCGTACCGGCTGCACAGGATTGTCTACAACGGAGCGCGCGGTCCCCCCTCCGGATCGCCGCCTCGCCGAACGCGAGGGCTGGATCTGGACCGCGCTGGCCCAGGCCGCGATTTATACTGCGCCGCATGAGTGACCTCCGGACCGATCTCGCGGCGCGGCTCGCCGGCGAGGCGCGCTTCGACGCGGTGTCTCGCGCGCTCTACTCCACCGACGCCAGCGTCTACCAGATACAGCCGCTCGGGGTGGCCATCGTGCGATCGCGGGAAGACGTGCTGGCGGCGCTCGATTGCGCCCGCGCCCACGGCTGCTCGATCACCGCCCGCGGCGGCGGCACGTCGCAGGCGGGCCAGGCGATCGGCTCCGGACTGCAGATCGACACGTCGAAGTACTTCAACCGCGTGCTCGAAGTGAACGTCGAGGAACGGTGGGCGCGCGTCGAGCCGGGCATCGTGCTCGACGAGCTGAACGCGCAGCTCGCGCCGCACCGGCTGCGGTTCGCACCCGACATCTCGACCGCCAGCCGCGCGACCATCGGCGGCATGATCTCCAACAACTCGAGCGGCGCCCGGTCGGTGCTGTACGGCAAGACCATCGACCATGTGCTCGACCTGCACGTTGCCCTGGCCGACGGCTCCATCGCGCATCTGCGGCCGCTGACGGCCGAAGAGCTGGATGCCGCCTGCGCGGCGGACACCTTCGAGGGAAACTGCTACCGCACCGTGCGCCGGATGGCGGCGCGTCATGCGGAAGAGATCGCCCGGCGCTATCCGAAGATCCTGCGGCGCGTCGGCGGCTACAACCTGGACGCGTTCACCCCGCGCCGCACCGGTACCGGGGAGCCGTTCAACCTCGCCAAGCTCATCGTCGGCTCGGAAGGGACCCTCGGCTTCATCCTCGAGGCGCGTCTCAACCTGGTGCCGCTGCCGAAGGCGAAGGCGGTGCTCATCATCGAGTACCGACACCTGCTCGACGCGCTCGGCGAAACGCCGGCGATCCTGGCCCACAATCCTTCCGCGGTAGAGGTGATGGACCACTCGATTCTCGACCACGCGCGAGAGAATCCGACCCTCGATGCGATGCGGCGCGCGGTACTGAAGACCGACTGCGGCGCGTTGCTGTGCGTGGAGCTCTATGGCGACTCCGAGCTGGAGCTCCGGCCCCGGCTCAATCGTCTGGAGTCGAACGTCCACGCGCGGGGCGTAGCCGCGCACACCTCCCGCGCCATCGCGCCGGCCGAACAGGCCCGCATCTGGAAGCTGCGCGAGTCGTCGCTCGGCCTCTCGATGGCGATGAAGGGGGACGCGAAGAGCATCTCCTTCGTCGAGGACACGGCCGTCGCGCCGGAGAAGCTGCGCGACTTCATCGAGCGGTTCCTGGAGACGATTCGCCGGCACGGGACGACCGCCGGCGTCTACGCCCACGCCTCGGTCGGCTGCCTGCACGTGCGTCCCGTCATCAACATGAAGACCGCCGCCGGCGTGCAGCAGTTCGAATCGATCGCGAACGAGATCGCCGACCTGGTGCTGGAGTTCGGCGGAGCGCTCTCCGGCGAGCACGGAGACGGCCTCGTGCGCGGCCCCTTCATGGCGCGCATGTTCGGGCCGGAACTGTACGAAGCCTTTCGTACAGTCAAGCAAACGTTCGATCCCGCGGGACTCTTCAACCCGGGCAAGATCGTCGACGCGCCGCCGCTGACCGCCAACCTGCGCTACGGCCCGGACTACCGGACGCCGAACCCGGAGGCGGCCTTCGATCACGGCGAGCACGGCGGGCTTGGACGCGCGGTCGAGATGTGCAGCGGCGTCGGCGCCTGCCGCAAGACACTCAGCGGCACGATGTGCCCGTCCTACATGGCGACGCGCGACGAGGCCCACTCGACGCGGGGACGGGCGAATACGCTCCGGCTGGCGATGAACGGCGGCCTCGGCAACGCAGACGGTCCTCGCGACACCGGACTGGGAGACCGCGGCGTCTACGACGTCCTGGACCTCTGCCTCGAGTGCCGAGCCTGCAAGACCGAGTGCCCGGTCGGCGTCGACATGGCGCGCTTCAAGAGCGAGTTCCTCGCCGACTACTGGCGTCGCCACGGCACGCCGCTCCGGGCGCGCGTGCTGGGCCACATCCGCACCCTGTCGGCGTTGGCCAGCCGGGCCGCGCCGCTGATCAACCCGTGGCTCGAGCACGACCGGGTCCGGGCGCTGAACGAACGGCTCTTCGGAATCGACCGGCGGCGGTCTCTCCCGCCATGGGCGCCCCGCACGCTGGCCGCGGCGTGGCGGCGGCGCCCGACCGGCAACGGCTCACGCGCCACCGCCGAGCCGGATGCGGGCGAAGCGGCAACCGGCACGCCGGCATCGGGCGCCGTCGCCGTCCTGTTCAACGACACCTTCACCAACTACTACGACCCGCAAATCGGCCTGGCGGCGGCCGCCGTTCTGGAAGCGGCAGGCCTGACGGTCGAGCTGGGACCGCACGCCTGTTGCGGGCGGCCGCTCATCTCCCAGGGTCTGCTGGCCGCAGCGCGCGACCGTGCGGAGAATGCCGTACGTCGGCTCCACCCGCTGGCCGCCGCCGGAAGACCCATCGTGCTGCTGGAGCCGAGCTGCCTGTCGGCGCTGAAGGACGACGTGCCGGACCTGTTGCGGGGCGAGGAGCAGCAACGGGCCCGGGAGGTCGCCGCCGCGTGCGTGCTCTTCGAGGACTACCTGAACCGGCGCCTCGACGACGGCAGCGCGGCACTCTCGCTCCGGGCGGGACCGGACAGGATCGTCCTCCACGGCCACTGCCACCAGAAGTCGCTCGGTCTCGTCGCACCCGCGAAGGCGCTCCTCGAACGAATCCCGGGATCGCGCGTCACCGACCTCGACTCGGGCTGTTGCGGCATGGCCGGATCGTTCGGCTACGCCCAGGAACACTTCGACATCTCTCAGCGGATCGGGGAGAGACGGCTGCTCCCGGCCGCGCGCGCGCTCGAATCGGGGAACGTCCTCGTGGCCGCCGGCACGTCGTGCCGCCACCAGGTGCACGACTTCACCGGCGTCCGCGCCCAGCATCCGGCGGTGCTGCTGCAGTCGCTCATCGGGTGAGGGCGCACGCGCACAGGCGCCGCAGGGGTAACGCGCACCGTCGAGAGGGGTTTCCCGACTTCGTTGCGGGCCGGTCAGCGATCGAATACAATCGATCCTGTTCCTCGAACCCCCGAGGACGGACTCATGAGCGTCATCGTCAGCGAAGTGTACGACGCCCTGATCAGCGCGGGGGCGCCCGAAGATCAGGCGCGGGCCGCCGCGGCCGCGATTCCCATACAGGACAATCTGGCCACCAGGCAGGATCTCCTGGAGTTGAAAGCGGAGATCGCGGTCCTGAAGTTCGCAATCTTCACGTTCTTTCCGATCACGATCGGCCTGCTCGTCAAGATCGCGTTCTTCCCCGGGTGACTCGACGGCCGCGCGCGGGGTAGTGCGTCAAGTTCGACTCACTATCCGGTGCTGTGCGGCATTGCGCGATCCGCGTAGAATGAGGCGGCGGAGGAAGGTGTTCATGCCGATCTACGAGTATCGCTGCCGCGCCTGCGACCATGAGTTCGAAGCGGTGATCATCCCCAACGGCGATCCGCCGGCCTGCCCCACGTGCGCGAGCGGCGACCACCTCGAACGGATGATCTCGATGTTCGCCGTCAGCTCCGACGGCACCCGCGAGACGAACCTGAAATCCGCCCGGAAGCAGGCGGCCAAGATCAGGCGCGACAAGCAGGTCGCCGAACACGAGGCGATCCACCACCACCATCACTGAAGGGCCGCCCGTTGCGCACGGCCCGCCGCCGCGATCGGTCGATTCGGTAACGAGCGTTCCGCATCCACCAGCAACGCGCGACCGGTCGTTCGCCGTAGAGAAGCCCGCATTCAGGGCGAACAGTTGCGCGTCCGGTCCGTACGGACTCAGGGTGAGCGGCCAACCGAGCGACTGCTGGGAGCCTGCGCCGCAGAACGCAGCGACACGAAGTGCTGCGGCGCCGGGTCATGGAGCGGGGGGATGGGCCGAAACGCCGAATCAACGAATCGTTTCGGGGCGCGATCGCGCTCGAAGCCGCACCTACCCGGCGATAGAAGACCAGTTCTCGACCAGATGCGCGGCCGTGCGCCAACCCAGCGCCTGGGCGGTCAGCGTCGGGTTGTGGGATCCGCTCGTCCCCATGACCGAGGCGCCCACGACGCCGAGGTTCGGAACTTCATGGGAGAAGCCCCAGCGGTCGACCACGTTCGTCTCGGGATCGTCCCCCATCCGGGTGCCGCCGTAGGCGTGCGTGGAGGGCCCCATCGTGCCGAGGCCCTGGCGGACGATCTCGACGGCGCCCGCCGCGCGGAACCACTCCACCATCCGGTCCTGCACGAAGGTCGCGATGCGGCGCTCGTTGTCCTTGAAGTCGGCCGTGATGCGGCAGACCGGATCGCCGAGCGGGTCCGTCACCGTCGGGTGCAGATCGAGGTAGTTGTCCTCGTAGGGCAGCGTCGACTTCTGGAGGTAGCAGTTGGTCCAGCGGTCGGCGTTGTCGGCCACGAACGCCTTCCACGCCGAGCCCCAGCGCGGGGCGCGCCCGAACGTGGGCATGCGGGCCGCCGCAATCGGCCGGCGGTCCGAATAGACCCACAGGTTGCCCCCGCCGATGAAGTCCAGGTCGGCGTGGTCGAAGTTGTCGGCAGCCCAGTCGTCGATGGCGACGCCTTGCGCCGGCAGCCCGTACCAGCGGTTGAGACGGTGCGGGAACAGTGCGAGCACGCCGGCCCCGGTGGCGTGCGTCATGTAGTGCCGGCCCACCTGTCCGCCGTTGTTGGCGAGACCGTCCGGATACGCGGCAGACTTCGAGAGGAGCAGCAGGCGGACGTTCTCGTAGGTATAGCCGGCCAGCAGCACGACGGCGGCCGGCTGGAAGTACTCCTCGCCTCCCTGGACGTAGCTGACGCCGGTGGCCCGCCCCTCGCCGTCCACCTCCACGCTGCGCACGTGCGCCCCGGTGACCACCTGCAGGCGCCCGGTCTCCTGGGCGCGCGGGATCGTCGAGACGGCGGTCGAGTTCTTGGCGTCGAGGTGACAGCCGCCCCGGTCGCAGAAGCCGTGATAGGCACACGCCGCACGGTTCTGGTAGCGGACGGAGTTGACCGCCGCCGGGCCGGGAAAAGGATGCCAGCCGAGCCCGCGCGCCGCATCGGCCATCTGCTCGATGAAGCCGGTCCAGCGCAGCGGCGGCATCGGGTACGCCCGGCGCCGGGGCCCCTCGAAGATGTTGCCGCGCCGGTCGATCTCCCCGCCGACGTTTCCGGCCTGGCCCGAGACCCCGATCGCGTACTCGACCCGGTCGTAGTATTCCTCGAGCTCGTCGAGGCCGAAGGGCCAGTCCTCGACCGTGGTCCCCACCGGCAGGCGCGACGCGCCGTAACGCCGCGTGGTCTCGCTGACGACCTCGAAGTCCCAGGGACTGAGCCGCCAGCTCTGCGCCCAGTAGTGCAGCGACGTGCCGCCGACCGCGTTCATCATCGGATGCAGGGCCCCGCGGGGCGAATCGGGCGAGGACGCGCTGCGGCGATGCACCGGGATCTCGCGGTTCGCCTTCTGTACCGATTCGGGCCAGCCGCGGTAGTTGTTGAACAGCTCGTCCGGTACATGGTCGCGCGCGCGCAGCCAACCCCCCGCCTCGAGACCGACCACGTCCATGCCGGCCTCGGCCAGCGGCAGCACGGCGACCCCGCCCACCGCGCCGAGACCGACGACGACGACATCGCGTTTCGGCAACTCAATGGCCACGGGTCCTCCGTTCGCGGGCGGCGCTGAACGCCGGAAAGTCGTAGGCGGACACCTGCCGTTCCGGCGGCATCCGGTCGATGCGCTGCAGGTCGGGGGTGACCACCGTGCGGACGCCGGGGTAGCCGATCATCCGCCAGCCGATGAAGTCGACGTTTCCGCCGTGGGCCGGGTCCGAGAACGTGCCCTGGATCGTGTGCGTCAGCACGAGATTGAAGAAGCCCGCCGCGCCGGGCCCGAATCCCGGCGCCGCATTCGCTTCCACGTCGCCGAGCAGTCGATCCTGATCGGCCGGGTCGAGTGCGGCGAAGGCACGGCCCCCGGTGGACCGCGCATGGCGATCGAGCGCCGCGAGCCCCTCGCGGTACGCCCCGCGCGACGCGGCGAGCGGACCCGCCAGCGCCCGGTCGATGTACGTCGCGGCGCCGGCTTCGAGGGCTCCGGGACCACGCTCGTCGGCAGGAATCAGGCGTGCGACCACGGCCTGCAACGTCGCGCCCTCTTCGGCGGTCAGGGCCTCGAACGTCTCTGCCGCGGGCTGGGCCGAAGCGACCGGGGTCCTCGGAGCGGGCAGGGATGCGGCCGCGCCGGCCACCACCACCCGTTTGAGCATCTCACGCCGCGACAGATCAGCCATCGTGCCTCCGTGCCCCGCCGGGGCATCTCGTCTCCTGCAACGGCCGCATCTCGTCGTTGCCGGCCGAGACGGTGAACCCGGGCAGGCGTCGATCTCTTATACCCGGCCGCGTCCCCCGGAACAAGTGGGACGAGCGGTATCATCCGGATCCACGACACCAGGGATTCCAAGGAGGCCCCCATGCGCATCGGCATCATGATGCTCGCCGCACTGCTGGCCGGCGGCGCCGCGACCGCCCAGGAGAACGACACGCACGGCGCCGGCGACGTCGCGCCGCCCGACGGTCTCCGCGCGAACCGATCCTCGTACAGCGCGATCATGGACGTCATCCGGTCCACGCGGGCCGAGACGGCGGTCAGCGACGAGGATCTCGCGCGGCTCGGCGAGATGCAGCTCGAGGACATCTGGCGCTCGCTCGGCGACTACCGGCGGAATTACGTGCGGGGCTTCCGGGCGACGCAGCCGGGCCGCCGCGTGGCGGGCCGCGCGCTGACGATGCGTTTCCTGCCGCCGCGCCCGGATCTCGTGGCGGCGATCGACCAGCTCGCGGCCGAGGGCGACTGGGACCGGCGCTACTATGCGAGGGCGGCCGAGGAGGCGCGGCCCGGTGACGTCGTGGTCGCGGAGCTGGGCGGCGCCGACGGCCACGTGCTGTTCGGCGGCATGGGAGCGCTGGGAATCAAGCTGCGCGGCGCGGCCGGTGTAGTCATCGACGGCGGCAGCCGCGACCTGGCCGAGCTGGTGGGGCCTGCTTTCGCCGACTTTCCGGTCTTCGCCCGCTTCTTCGACGTCACCACCACGAGCTGGCTCGGCGTCGAATGGAACGCGCCGGTTCGCATCGGAACGGCCACGGTGCTGCCCGGGGACGTCGTCGTGGCGGACGAAACCGGCGTGCTGTTCTTCCCGCCGGCGCTGGTGCCCGACGTGCTGCGCGCGGCCGAGGATCAGGCGGCGCTCGAGGAGTACGAGCGCGAACTGCTGCGCTCCGGCGAGCACCGTTTCCGCGACGTCTATCCGCTGTCGCCTGCCCTGCGCCGGGAGTACGAGCGCGACCGGTAGCGTGCGGAGGCCACCTGTACACAGCCCATTGTGTTGCGGGCAGATCGGACTTGCGCCGCACCGGCGTCGTGGGCGATACTGTCGATCCCCCAAGGGGCCGCTGGCCCGGAAACGGGCAAGCTCCCGAGTCGGCTCGTGGCGCGGCGCGTTGCCCGCCGGAGCCATGTCTACGTAGTCGAGCAGTCCGCGAATGCGGGTTCGCTCCGCGGCGGACCATCACACGGACGATACGGCGCGCGCTCGTCACGCGTCGCCGGGAGGCAGGCACATGAGCGAGCCCACGATGTCGACGGCCTCAGGTCAACGGCGCGTGAAGTACATCCGGCGACTGGATCAGATGCCCGAGATCCCCCCGGACGAGCTCGCGCGGCTGCAGCCGGTGACCGAGGAGTACGTCTTCCGCGCGAACGACTACTACGTGAAGCTGATCGACTGGAACGATCCCGACGACCCGATCAGGCAGTTGATCATTCCCCGCCAGGAGGAGCTGAACGACTGGGGCCGGCTCGACGCCAGCAACGAGAGCGCGGTGACCGTCGCCCGCGGCGTCCAGCACAAGTACGTCGACACCGTGCTCCTGCTCTGCAACGAGGTCTGCGGCGCCTACTGCCGCTACTGCTTCCGCAAGCGGCTGTTCATGGACGACAACGACGAGGTGACCAACGACGTCAGCGCCGGGCTGGCGTACATCGCCGAGCACCCGGAGGTCTCCAACGTGCTGCTGACCGGGGGCGATCCGCTGCTGATGAGCACGCGGCGGCTGGTCGAGATCTTCGAGGCGCTGCGCGGCATCGAGCACGTGCGGATCATCCGCATCGGATCGAAGATGCCGGCGTTCGATCCCTGGCGCGTCCTGCGCGACGAGGAACTGCAGGCGGCCTTCCGGAAGTACTCGACGCCCGAGAAGCGCATCTACCTGATGGCGCACTTCGACCATCCGCGCGAATTGACCGACGACGCGATCGCCGGCATCGATGCCTGCCTTCGGAACGGGATCATCTGCGTGAACCAGTGCCCGCTCATCAGGGGCATCAACGACGACCCGGACGTCCTCGCCGAGATGTACTCGAAGCTCTCCTACATCGGGTGCCCCCCGTACTACCTTTTCCAGGGGCGGCCGACGGCGGGGAACGAGCCGTACGAGGTGCCGATCGTGCGCGGCTGGCACATCTTCCAGCAGGCGCTCCGCCGGGGCTCCGGACTGGCGCGGCGGGCCAAGTACTGCATGTCGCACGAGACCGGCAAGGTGGAGATCGTCGGCGTGGACGACGAGCGCATCTACCTGCGCTATCACCAGGCCAAGAACCCCGACGACCTGAGCCGCTTCTTCGTGCGCCGGCGCGACGACGACGCCTACTGGCTGGATCAACTCGAGCCGGTCGAGGCCGAGCTCGCCTGCGCCAACTGAACGCCGCCGTCCACTACAATCGATCGGGGAACGGCGCCTGCGACCGGCCCGGACGGCGCCATCGGCGTACCGCAATCGGTACGAGGAGATACCCAATGGCGGTACCTGCCCGGCGCCCGCTGATGACGGCCGAGCAACTGTTCGAGCTGCCGGATGACGGCTACCGCTCCGAGCTCGTCGAAGGCGAGCTCATTCGCATGACGCCGGCCGGCGGGACACACGGCGTCGTGGCGATGCGAATCGGCGTCCTGCTCAGCGAGTACGTCGAGGCGCATCGCCTCGGCGTCTGCTTCGCGGCCGAGACCGGATTCATCCTGCAACGCGATCCGGACACCGTCCGCGCCCCCGACGTCGCGTTCGTCGCGGCCGCCCGCATGCCGAGCACCGGGATCCCGACCTTCTATTGGCCGTCTGCTCCGGACCTCGCGGTCGAAGTCCTTTCGCCGTGGGATCGTCCAGCGGAGGTCCGGCGCAAGGTCGAGGAGTACTTCGCCGCCGGCACCCGTCTGGTCTGGATCGTCGACCCGGCGGCCCGTACGGTCCACGCCCACCGGTCGCCGCACGACGTGCAAGTGCCGCGAGAAGACGACGAGTTGAGCGGAGACGATGTGCTGCCCGGTTTCCGCTGCCGGGTCAAGCAGCTCTTTCCGCAGTAGCCGTCTCTCACTCGCGAAGGCAGGCCAACCCCTCCAGCCGCAAAGACACAGTAATGTGCTACGTCTGGAACAAGGAACACGAGAACCACGGAACCGTACTCGCCTCGATCGTTCAATCAACACGCAACCTGAGCGTCATATGCCCATATATTCGAGCGGTTCAGGTCAACGATCTCCTTGGCGATAGTGAGCTCCAATCGCTCAAGGTGATCACTCTCTGGAGCTTTCGCACGTTCCTGGCAGGATCGTCGGAACCGGAAGCGCTGCGTCACCTTCTGGAGCTTGGCGGCCAGGTTCGCACGATGAGTTCCGGCCTTCACGCCAAGGTCTACATCGCTGACGAGTCGGCTCTGGTTACGTCCGCCAACCTGACGGGGGGCGGGCTCGTCAATAACCTCGAATGCGGTTTGGTCCTCCGTGGACGTGCGGCGGTCTCGGCTCTGGAACAGCAGTTCGAACTGGAATGGCGGCGATCTACGCCTCTGAACGTGGATCACGTCGCGCAGATGATCGCTGCACTCAATCAAGAAAAGGCTCGCTCCGACGAATTGCTCGAGCACCTCAAGGAACTGGAACAGCGACTCGCAGCGGTCGTTTCGGGTTCACCAAGCGTGTGGACTCCCCAGGAGGATGAGATCGTCGTCAAGCTTGAACCCGACCAAATGGAATTCCTGCAACGGCCGTTACGAGGACAAGGTGGATACCAAACCTTGCTCGCGCGACTCCAGGACAACATGGACGGAGACCGTCTCCGCTTGACGCGAACCGACTGCGAAAGAGTCGTCCGCTACGGCACGAGGTACGGGCAAGGTGGCTTCCAGACCCGTCTGCAATCAATCGTTCAACTGGCGCAACAGTTCATCAGTTGACCGTGGAGCAAGGAAACCCACGACGCATGCCGACAGAGATGCAGTTCTGCAGCACGTCCCACGGGTCCGAAACCGTCATTTACCGGCGTGACTGCGTTACCGGCATGCAGGAGCTGCTCGAGCCCGAATCTGTCGACGTCGTCGTCACGTCACCACCCTACAACCTGGGAATCGCCTACCACTCCTACGACGACACCTTGCCGCGGACGGAGTACCTGGACTGGATTGCGGGTTGGGGCGACGCCGTGCACCGAGTGTTGAGGCGGGAGGGGTCGCTCTTCCTGAACATCGCGGGCAAGCCTTCAGATCCCTGGGGTCCGTTCGACGTGCTCTCCCGTCTTCGAGCACGCTTCTTCCTGCAGAACACCATCCACTGGATCAAGTCGATCGCCATCGATGCGGACGTCGTCGGGGTTGACAGCAGCGTCACGGAAAACGTCGCCATCGGCCACTACAAGCCGATCAACAGCCGCCGCTACGTAAACGACTGCCACGAGTACATCTTCCATCTGACGAAGTTCGGCGACGTCGAGCTGGACCGGAACGCGATCGGCGTCGAGTACCAGGACAAGTCCAACGTCAGCAGGTGGGCGGCAGCCAAGAACGACCGGCGCTGTCGCGGCAACACGTGGCTCGTGCCCTATCGGACCATCAAGAGCCGGGACCGGGACAGGCCGCATCCTGCGACCTTCCCCGTCCGAATACCGATGATGTGCACGCGCCTGCACGGCATCCAGCGCGTGAAGCGGGTCATGGATCCCTTCCTCGGGCTCGGACACAGCGCGCTGGCCTGCAAGGCCCTCGGCGTTCCCTTTGTCGGCTTCGAGACCGACGATGACTACTTTTCCGAAGCCCGACGCCAGATCGAGACGTTCGATCCGGAATCCATGGATGCGCGCCGCACGGACCGCAACCAGTTGGCCCTGTTCTGAACGACCGCAGATGGTGACCGCGACTCGTACCGTGCTGACAGGAAGCTTGAAGGTGACGGCGACGGTCGACTCGACCGCCGGTACGGCGGGTACCCAATGCGAGTCGATCGGCGGGTGATCCGCCGCGACCATCAGCAGGTGGGGGCATCGGCGGGGCATCGGCGGGTCCAGAACGCTGGCCGCATTCCGTTCCGCCGAGGTCCCGGTCTCAAGAGCACCGAGCCGGTCACTGTACAGGTGTAGCGTGGCTGGGCGCCGCGACAAGCCTCCGTCACTCGCTGTCGGAGGCTATCCACTCCGGCAGGCTATCTTCCAACTTGCCGTAAGCCTCCTCTCCAAATTTCTTCCACGCTTCGCTGTCTATCAGTAAGGACCTGCGAATGTCTAGCTTTTCACAGCCGTCTATAGATTTCAAAGCACTGGTAACAGATCGAGAAAGCTCCTTCGGCATCCACGGGCTGAGCACGATGCGTTGAATGCAGTTGATGTCTATGTCATAGTCCCGCACAGGAGTAGATTTCTCTTCCTCATCAAATATACGCACAATTCGATACTCGTCCTCATCCTCATAAGCGGGCCTCTTTAGAAACAAAAGGTCCAGTACGTCGGGTGGTTCTTTCTTAGCATCGGCGTAGCTCCTGTAGGCTACGTCCCTCTGTATTAGCCCATCGTATCTGGCTTCAAGATTGTGGGTTAGCCGATCCTTGTCAAACTCTATACACACGCCATCCATGCCGTTCGCGTAAACTCGCCAGTGGTGATATCGCTGTGGACCTTGGCAAAAGCAAAGCGCCAGCACTGGACGCTCTAACCACTGACTACACCGTCTCATGTAGTCGACATCGACTTTGTCGTCCCATGTAGCAGGGTCCAACAGCGTTATCTTCCTCTTCTTAAGGAGGTGGATGGTTGCAGCGAGATTCGTATACCTACGCAGGACCGCAACCGGCTTCTTGACCATTCTGACTCTCCCCTCAAACGACGTTGCGCACGGTAGCAGACCTTCGGTTGTGTGTCCACTCGATGATGAACGCGATGAGTCGCTCAACTCGGGCCTTCGTTTACGGGTGCCGCGAAAAGGCGTCGTCATCCAGCAGGTGGGAGCCCTGCCCGATTGGAACCTGGACAAGTTACTGCTGCCCCGCGCACGTGGCTTCTTGGTGCGTCGGCACAACCTCCCTGGGCGAGGGACGCAGCGCTTCACAGCGGCACAGGTCTTCGACCAAGACGGCGGCGGTGCCGCCGACCGTGCCGGCGGAGTTGGCCCCGCAGGCCGTGCCGCCAGATGCCGTAGACGGCAAGAGACCGGGCCGAATGCATGCTCCGCGAACAGGAAAGACGGTCGGCCCCGCGAGTCGAGCGTCAGGCGCGGATCGCGCCACATGTCCGGGTGCGCGACGTCACCAAGCAGATGATCGTGTCGTCCGGCCCGATCAGGTGCTGCCACTCGGCCAGGAGATGGCGGTTCATGGCGACGAATGTCGGCGAAGGGGCGGTCGAAGTTCTCAAGCGCCCCACGGTCGCTCGAATGCAGGTCGGACCAGACCCAGGTCTTCGGGGGCGTCTCGATCACCGGGATTGTAGCCGGGTCGAGGCCGACGACCTCAAGGCTCATGTGCCAGTACTCGACGAGGCCGTTGACGTCGTTCACTTCACCCTCTCCGGCGACGCTGCGCGGCGCATCCGGCCAGAATCCCCGGAGTCCATCGGGTTCAGACGCCGACTATCGCGACTGCGCGTCGGAGATCTCCTGAATCGCGGTCTCTCTGACCGATTCCACGGGAACCACCTTCGTCAAGCCAGTGTTCTCCACGAAGACGACGCGCGGTTCGCCGGTCTGCTGGCTGACAGCGACCTCCTGGCTGAGGAGTTGCTCGCTGATGACTCCCATGAGAAGGCAGTGGGTGATCGCCTGCGTGTCCGGTATGGCCGCCGTTTCCGGTTTGAGCACGACTGGGCCGCCACTGTTGCCCGGGAACGCGGGAACATCAATAAGGAAAGTGTCCTGGTCCCTTCGTATCCAATCCTGGATTCTCGCCACGACGCCGTATCGGACGACAGGGTAGTTCCGGGCGTCGCCAACCAAACCGAGAGGAAAACCTATCACGAATACCCCATCGCCCTCGACCGGTTGGACGCGCTCGCCGAAGGTGGTGCCGACGTCACCGATGAACATCTCAGCGTTGAGCAGATTCCGTCCCTGCGACAAGGGACTGCTGTGCAGGAGAGGTGTGACTGCCACGTCCGCACCGCTCGGGTGGAAGGTCCATGTACCTGACGCGACGGTGCCGACGGGCGTCACTGCCAGCCCGCTTTGAGGGTGGTTGAAGCGGACGTGCGTGAGGGGATCAGCCGCCACATGCCTGTTGGTGACCAAGAACGCACGATACGGTGTGCGGCCCTGTTCGCTAGGCCTGCCCGTGCCCCGGATGTCCGGGGCTGGACTGTAACGAGCAGGAAATC
>WTFV01000080.1 GCA_011523845.1 Acidobacteriota bacterium
GTGTTGGCCGGAAAGGGAGAGGGGAGGCTACAGCCCCATGTCGAAATCGCGCGACTTCTGCTTCGGCTCGACGGCCTTTTCCTGTTCGGATTGGCGAGCCGCGCGCTGCTGGCGCTCGCCGCCGCGGTCGATTCCGCGATCCAGCTTGCCGGAATCCTGACCGGCACTCTCGTGTCCGGCGCTCCGGTCGCGCGATTTTCCGTCGCGATCCCGGTCGGCTTCGCGCTCGATCCGATGCTCGCGCTCGCGTTCGCGAGCCGATTCACGCTCGATTCCATCGCGGGAAGGATGCCTCCGACCGTCCTGGCGGTCCGGTTCGAGACCCTTATCCATCGTGTCAGGAGCGCGTGTCAGGTGATCGCCGCCCCTGTCGGGACCCGCGCCGCGCTCGAACACGGTCTCCCATGCGGCCTGTTTCGCGGTCGCATCGAGGGCCGCGAGACGCTCGCCCGTCGCCCGTTCGAGCTGATCGGCGAGCTTGTGGGCATCGTCCGTGACCAGCATGGCGGTATCCCGCGCCCGCGAGATCGCCACATAGAAGGCGCGCTGATCGGTCAGCTTCGGGTTGCCGGCGGGCAGCGCCGCGACGATCCGGTCCACCGTGCGGCCCTGGAAGGCGTGGACCGTCGCGGCGAAGGCGCGGTCGATATGCCGGAGTTGCGGGTCGTTCTGCCACAGCGTGGCCAGCGAACCGTTCTCCAGACGGAAGCGAACGCCGTCCCGGCCGACGGCTTCCACCGTCGCGGTCTCGCCGTTGGTGAGCTCTGACGCCGGATCGTTGCGCGTGAAGCGCACCCGGTCGCCCCGGCGAAGCTCCATCGCCTCGGTCCTGAAGACCTCCACCCCGCCCTTGGCGCCCGCGATCATGTAGGGCTTCCACTCGGTCTCGGTGCCTTTGGCGTCGGCGAGGATGACGGTATGGCCGTTGTGAATGAAGCGCGCGACCCGTCGCTCGTCGCCCTTCTCCACCCCGAGTGTCTTGTAGGGGCGGGTGAAGATCACCGTGTCGCCGATGCTGTAGGTGGAGGCGCGGGCCATCTGTGCGCGGGTGAGATCGCGCGCGACCAGCTTCTCGCCCTGCCTTGCCGGCCCCGAGATCGCGCCTTCGGCGACCAGGCCCCCGCGGATCGTGGCGTTGATGCTGTCGCGCAGCGCCCGCGTCGGCGCGATTACCCCCGTCCCGTCGCGCAGATCGCGCGGCAGGTTGAGCCAGCGCCGCGCGGTCTCGGCTCCGACTTCGCCATACTCGACTTGCCGGATGTTGTCGCCGAGCTTCGCGAACGCGCCCTTCACGTCGCCGGTGAGGCTCGCCTTGACCGCCGCCTTCAGCTCCGCATCGCGCTGGTGAACGATGTCGTCCATCACCGCCGTGGTCATTCCGGCGGCCTTCAGTTGCTCGAAGGGCTTGCCCGCCTCGACCGCGCCGAGCTGCTTCTCGTCGCCGACCAGCACCACGCGCGGAAGTCGGAGCGTGGTCGCGATGCGCAGGAGGTTCCGCATTTGCTCGCTGGAGGCGAGCGAGGATTCGTCCACCACCAGCATCGTCTTCGCGTTGGCGGCGCGGAGCTTGCGCAGCCCCGCCGCCGTGCCCCGCCCATGCGCGATCCCGTCATGGCGGGCGAGGTAGCGTTGCAGGGTCTCCGAGTCGATGCCGGACTCGCCCGCCAGCGTCTTCGCCGCCGAGGCCGACGGCGCGAGGCCGACGGTGCGGTAGCCCCGGCTGGCGGCGAGCGCGCGCAGGCGCTTCAGCATCGTCGTCTTGCCCGTGCCGGCGTACCCCTGGACCGCGACCACGCGATCCTTGCCGGCGAGGATGGTCTTGACCGCCTCTTTCTGGCCCTCGTTGAGACGGCCCCGGTGGAGCTTGGTCTCCGCCACCCAGCGGCGCATCACCGTCTTCTCCGCCCCCTGGCCGGCGCGCATCAGCGCGATGGTCTCGGACTCGCGCGCCAGCGCCGCGTCCGTGGACCAGTGCCGGCCGTGGTCGAGGCCCCGCGCGGCATGGAGCGCGCCGTCGCGTTCGAGCGCCGCGATGGCGCGCTCCGCCGCGTCGACGGTGACCGCGCCCGGCTCGCGCGCGAGCGTCGCCGCCAGCAGATCGGCATGGCCGAACACCGCCTGGCGCTCGGCAAGGTGCGCGACCGCCCAGGCCGCCGCGTCCCCCGCCGCATAGCCCGGACCCGCGAACAGGTCCGGCCCGAGCAGGTCCCGCTCCGCCTTGCGGGCTTGAGTGCGAACCTTGGCGGCCGAGAAGCCGAGCGCCTTCGCCTGGCGCTGCCATGTTCTTTGCAGCGCCGCCTTGTCCACGTCGTGCTTGGCCGCCCGCGTCAGCAGCGCGGCGCGGTCCGCCAGATGGGGGTTGTCCTTCGATTCGCCGAGACCGCGTTCGGCCATCGCGGTCTCGATTTCGGCGCGTCGCGTCGAGAAGGCGTCGATGACTTCGCGCGGGACGCCCTCAATCTCGAAGCGCCCGTCGGCGTGAGACTTCTCGACTTCGTAGCCGAGGCCCTTCAATCCTTGCGCCAGCTCCGCCCGGTAGATCGCGCCGATGGCCATCTTGTTGCGGTAGAGGCCGTCATTGACCATCGTGCGCCACTTCCCCGCGTCGTCCTGGACCATGTTCGCGATGACGGCGTGCGTGTGGAGCTGGGGATCCAGGTTGCGGGACGTGTCGTGTCGGAAGGTGGCCGCGACCATCTTCTGGCCGTCCGCGTGGACCATGACCCCCGTTGCCGGGTCCTGCATCCGCGTGAGCACGGCGTTCTTCTCGATCCAGCCGAGCGTCGCCGTCACCGCCTTGTCGTGCGCCTCGACGATGCGCTCGTCGCCGCCCACCATCGCCATGAGGCTGACGGATTTCGGCGCGCTCAGCGTCACGTCGCGGCCCGGACGGTGGGTTATCTCCCCGTCCTTGCCGCGCTTGCCGAGACGCGGCCCGTCCGGCACCCGGCCTTCGAGGACCGCCTTGAAGGCGGCGGAATCGACCGGGCCGGAGAGCCCGAGCGCCGCCGCGCCCCGGCCCGCCCAGGCGCTCGCCTCCCGGTGCGCCGGGTCGTCCTTCGAATAGTATCCGTCGCGTTCGAAATAGGCCGCGCCCTGCGACGGCGAGGCGATGACCCCGATGGACGCTACCATCGCCGGCAAGCCCCGGCGGGGGAGGATTCGAGGGTTTCGTGCCTGCCCATACCGGCAAGATGGGCGCTCGCGACAAGCGGAACAAGTGCCGAACATACATGCGTCGGCTGTTGTCCGCGCGTGGCCGCAAATGGCGCCGAATGTCCGTCGCGGCGCACCGGATACGAATCGGCTTGACGTGGTAGCTTTCGGTCGCTACCTTTACGGCATGAGATCGGTCGGCATCAAGGTTCTGAACAGCAAGTTGAGCGAATACGTCCGGCTTGCGTCCTCCGGCGAGACGATCCTGGTGACCGACCGGGATCAGGTGGTGGCGGAGCTTGGCCCGCTCCGCGAGACCCGGAGTCCGATCCTCGCCGACGCCTTCCTGGCCGAAGCGGTACGGTCCGGCGTGCTGACGCCGCCGAGGCTGACCGCCTCGGGACCGCCGCCCAAGCCCAAGCCCGTCGCCACGCTGGAAGAAATCCTGGCCGATCTGGACGAGAGCCGGCGCGACCGGTGATCTACCTCGATTCGTCCGTCGCGCTCGCGCATCTTCTGGCCGAGAACCGACAGCCGCCCGCTTCGCTCTGGGACGAGGCGCTGTTTTCCAGCCGGCTGCTGGAATACGAGATATGGACCCCGCTGCATGCGCGCGGGCTTGCGGAGTCCTACGGCGAGGCAGCGCGCTGGCTGACCGGTCGCGTCGCGATGCTGGAGCTTTCCCCATCGGTGCTGGCGCGGGCGCTGGACGCCTTTCCCGGCCCCGGCGCGCTGCGCACGCTCGACGCCCTGCATCTGGCGTCGTGCGCCTACCTTGCCGAACACGGGCAGGGGGTCGCGCTCGCGAGCTACGACCGGCGGATGAACGACGTTGCCCGCGCGATGGATATCCCGCTGTTCGACCTTGAGGCGCCGCGAATCGCATGATCGTCGCGTTGCGCGAAAAAAAAGTTTTCGTAGCCAAGCGCGGCCAGAGGGTGCCAGAGCGCGCCTGGTGCGGACAAGCTGTTGATTCCATGCAGGAAATCGACTGGTGCGCGATTTGACAAGCCTTGCCCGCAGGCACAAGTCTTCCTTCCAGGGTCACGAAATCCGGGAAGGCGGAGGCGATGCGGAGAGACGGGAACGGCCGCGAGCGGGAGGGAGTTTCCCGCGTTGCCGCGAACGACAATGGCGGGCCGGAAGCGCGGATCGACGCCGCCGTGATGCGGCTCGCCCGCCTGCTCGGGCGCCAGATCGCGCGCGAGCGGTTCGAGGCAAGCCGAGCCGCCAACGACAATGCGCCCTCGGAGAAGGAGGCGCACGACCGATAGGAGACCCCGGACCATGACCCTTCGCGCCGCGCTCTATGCCCGCTACTCGTCCGACCAGCAGCGGGCCGCTTCCATCG
>WTFV01000033.1 GCA_011523845.1 Acidobacteriota bacterium
TTTTCCCGCGACAGCGACCCCTTGCAGCCGGCGACGGAAAAGAGCCACACCCAACCCCGCGTCGCACCGAGAGCGGCGAGGCGCCCCGACACCCGGTACCCGGCGTGAGGAGGGCGCATATTGGGCATATGTAGGCGCATATTGGGCATATGTAACCGACGAACAACGCAGTCAGGCGGGATACATCGCCGCTTGAATGCAGCGGGGGTTTTCGCCACGGGCGGCTAGCGAGGCTAGCGTGGCTAGCGGCGGTGCTAGGTGCGCGTGGCGCGTCAGCGCCGCTCTCCTGCGATAGTACGCCGTCGGGCACGGGTCTCGGGTTGTCCATACTGGGTGTTCTCGGTTCGCTAGAGATTCGACTCGTAGGTGGGGGGCAATGAGGGAAACCAGCGCCAGGAGCAGCCATATAAAGCACCTATTGGCAGCAGGTTACGGCATGTCTGTGTTGGAAGCCCCTTCGTCGAGGGTGCGCCGCCAGTTCAGCCAGTCGGCGGGACCCGGGTTCTGGAGCATCGCATCGGTAACCCGCGCAGTCTCCGGAACCTGCGCGCCGAGCGGCGCGGTTGCCGGGAGCACGAGTACGGCGGCCAAGAGACGGCGGCGACGGCAGTTCCTGGAGATGGCGTCTCCTTCGCTGGCTCGGCGTCTCGGCCCATTCCCGCTGCTCCAGGACTTTGCGCCCCGGCACTCCGCTGCGTTGCGCTCTGCGGCGCAACTCCTAGAACTGGTCGTTCGTGGCCCTTGGGACGTCGCGGATTTTCTCCTGCACGGTGCCCGGGATGCCCAGCCGCGTGTTGGCGCCGAGCCGCTCGAGGAGCGCGGCGCTCTCGGGCCAGCTCTGGAACTGGAACGACTGCTTGGTTCCCTCCGCGATGCGGTACGGCGTGCGCCCCCGGAAGTCGCGCACGTCGATGTCGGCGCCCTCGGCCACCAGGTACTCGATCACCTCGTTCAGCCCGCGGTACGCCGCGCCGTGCAGCGCGGTGAAGTCGGCCTCGTTGGCGGCGTTGATGTCGGCGCCCGCCTCCAGCAGGATGCGGACCGCGGCCTCGGCGCTCTGCGAGCGGACGCCGCGCGGTTCGCGCGGGGTGTAGGTGGCGCGGCCGAGCCCTGCCGCCACCATGAACGGCGTCGTGCCGTCGTCGGTCGTCAGGTGCTGATCGGCACCCGCGGCCAGCAAGGTCCGGATGATCTCCAGCGCGCCGCCGCCGCCGCGGCCGTTGGCCGCGTACGCCGCCACCCAGAGCGGCGTGGCGCCGCGCAGGTCCCCGGTGCCGGTGGCGAAGCCCTCGAACGCGCCTTTGGTCGGATGGCCGATGTAGCTCATGAACATGGCCGACGTCGTGATCGGCACGTTCACGTCGGCGCCGCGCTCGAGGAGCGTCCGCACCAGGCCCAGCCGCCGGTCCGGCGCCAGGTTGCGCCCGCGGAACCGCCCGCCGTAGCCGTGCCCGCGCGACCAGTCGCCGAGCCACGTGCCGACGTTGCCGGCGGCCACGTGCAGCGCGTGGATGCCGGCCATCGAGCCGTTCGGGTCGGCGCCTTGCCGCAGCAGGAAGCGGGCGAACTCGTCCTGGCCGTTCGCGATGGCGTAGGGCAGGGCATGGGTGCCGTCCGCACCGGTGTCGTTGACGTCTACGCCCGCGGCGATCAGCGCCTCCGCCATGGGGACGTCGCCGTTGGCCGCCGCGAACAGGAGGGGCGTGAAGCCGTCCGCGGTCGACGTCGCGGGCTCGGCGCCGGCGTCGAGCAGGGCGCCCGCGACACCGGCGTGCGAGCCGGCGACCGCCCACATCAGCGCCGTGCCGTTCGTCGCGCCCGTGCGCGCGTTCACCGCCGCGCCGCTCGCCAGCAGGGCGTCGACGACCGGCAGGCTGCCGGTGCGCGCGGCCACCATCAGCGGCGTCAGCCCGCTGGCCCGTGCCGCGTTCGCGTCGGCGCCCGCCGCCAGCAGCTTCTCCACCATCGGGAGACTCGCGTTCTCCGCCGCCCGGTCGAGCGGCGTCACGCCGTGATCGTCCGCCGCGTTCACGTCGGCGCCGGCGGCCAGCAGCAGGTCGGCCATGTCGACGTCGCCCCAGTGCGCCGCCCAGAGCAGCGCGGTGGACCCGTCCGCCCACGCCGCGTCGACCTCCGCGCCCTCGGCGATCAGCACGCGGACGGCCTCGGTGTCCTGCGCCGCCGCGGCCTCCACCAGGCGCGTGTCCTGCGCGCGCGCCTCCTGCGCGGCAACGAGCGACGCCGCTACGGCCATCGCCGCCGCCATGACCCAAGGACCGGCCGATCGATACATGCTGGCGCTCATCGTGTCTCTCCATGCGAGCCCATGGCGAAACTCCGGGCTCGCTACGCTCCGCGTGGCGGTTGCGACGACGATCCGGCCGTCAACGCCCACTATACGCAGGCGTGCGGGAGCCGTCCATTGGAATTGGCTGTGCCCCTTCCTGGAACCCGCTCCCGCATGCAGCAGGCCGGATACGGGTGGATGGCACGGGGTCGACGCTGGCGGGATTGGAACCGTATGCGGACAGCGATCGGTCGTCAGCGTGGCGGAGGCGGAGGAGGTGGAGCCGGTGGGCGCGCCGGCCCCGCTCCGGTACGGTCGGTAATATGGCCTGTGGGGAGGATGTCGATGGGGGCCTGCAGTCGGGGCACGGGGCCGCGCCGCCCGGGCCAGTCCGCCGGTGCTATACTGCGATTCCGAACGCAAACGACAAATCGGTTTCGGAACGCGGACCACGAGGCGGACGACCATGTTCATGCCGAGGCTGTTGGGCGCCGTGGGACTCGTCGGAATCGTGGCGGCGGCGGGCGCGCTGCCGAACGCAACGGTGGAGGCGGCGGGCGCGCCGTCGCAGGCCGCGAGCGCGCCGGCGCAGCAGGCCGCGTCGGCCCCTGGCGAACCTCTCTCGCGGGCGATCTTCGACCGCTACTGCATCACCTGCCACAACGAGCGGCTGCAGACGGCCGGCCTCATGCTCGACCGGCTGGACGTCGGGGACGTCGCCGGCAATGCCGACGTGCTCGAGAAGGTCGTGCGCAAGCTGCGGGCCGGGCAGATGCCGCCGGAAGGGCGCCCGCGGCCGGCGCCCGCGGCCATCGATGCCTTCGCGGCCTCGCTCGAGACCGCCCTCGACAGGGTGGCCGCCGCCGATCCCAACCCGGGACGGGTGGTCTCGCGCCGGCTGAACCGCGTGGAGTACGTCAACGCCATCCAGGATCTGCTGGGGCTGGAGGTCGACGGCGAGGCGCTGCTGCCGAGCGACATGGCCGGCTTCGGCTTCGACAACAACGCCGAGGTGCTGTCGATCACGCCGGCGCTGATGGCCCGCTACATCGCCGCCGCCACCAAGATCAGCCGCGCGGCGGTCGGCAGCCCCGACAACCGCCCGGTCATGCAGGTGTACCGCACCGGGTTCGAGCGCCGCGACGTCCGGCTCGACGAGCGGATGCCCTTCGCCAGCCAAGGCGGCATCGCCGTGCGCCATCACTTTCCGCTCGACGGCGAGTACGTCTTCACGGTCCGGATGAAGCGCAACGGAACCAGCCAGGTCATCGAGGGGATCGGCGAGCGGGCGCACCAGATCGAGGTGCGCGTGGACCGGGCGCTGGTCCAGCGCTACGAGGTCGGCGGCGAGTACCCCGGGCCGGATCCCGGCTCGCTGATCGCGCCGCGCGAAGACGACATCGCGGGGCAGCGGCTGCACGAGTACCGCATGACGGCCGACGGCGGGATGACGTTCCGCCTGCCGCTCGCGGCGGGCACGCGGCTGGTGTCGGTTTCGTTCACCGACGCCGCCCCGAGCCCGGCCGCCGTCACCGACCTGCCCGCCATCGGGATGCTCTACATCGCCGGCCCGTTCGACGGCGCGGTGCCGGCGGACACGGCCAGCCGCCGGCGGATCTTCGTCTGCCGCCCCGCCGAAGCGACCCTGGCCGCCGAGGAGGCATGCGCGGCGCAGATCCTCGGGTCGCTGGCGCGCCGCGCGTACCGCCGGCCGGTCACCGGGACGGAGGTCGAGGCGCTGCTGGCGGCGTACCGCGAGGGGCGCGCCGAGCGCGACTTCGAGGCGGGCGTCGAGCGCGGGCTGGAGACGCTGCTCGCGATGCCGCAGTTCCTGCTCCGGGTCGACGCCCGGCCGCGGGACGCGCGGCCCGGCGAGGTCCATCCGCTGAGCGACCTGGAGCTGGCGTCGCGGCTGTCGTTCTTCCTCTGGCGGAGCCTGCCCGACGACGAGCTGATCGATCTCGGGACGAGCGGCCGGTTGCGCGATCCGGCCGTGCTCTCGGCCCAGGTGCGGCGGATGCTGGCCGATGGGCGCGCCAGCCGCTTCATGAACGACTTCGTCGGCCAGTGGCTGCAGATGCGCGACCTCGGGTCGCACGAGCCGGACGACCGACTGTTCGCGGCGTTCGACGACACGCTGCGCGCGGCCATGGTGCGCGAGACGGAGTTGTTCTTCGAGAGCCAGGTGCGCGGCGACCGGCCGATTCCGGAGTTGCTCGAGGCGGACTACACGTTCCTGAACGAGCAGTTGGCCCGGCACTACGGCGTGGAGGACATCTACGGGAGCCACTTCCGGCGCGTGGCGTGGAACGACGACCGCCGGCATGGACTGCTCGGTCACGGGAGCCTGCTGACCGTCACGTCGTACGCCAACCGGACGTCGGTGGTGCTGCGCGGAAAGTGGGTTCTGGAGGCGCTGCTCGGCGCCCCGCCGCCGCCGGCGCCGGCCAACGTCCCGCCGCTGGATGAGAGCGACGCGGCGCAGCCCACGTCGTTGCGCGAGCGTATGGAGGCGCACCGGAGGAACCCGGTCTGCGCCAATTGCCATCGCCGGATGGACCCGCTCGGCTTCGCGCTCGAGAACTTCGACGCGATCGGCCGCTGGCGCGACAAGGACGGCGGGGCGGACATCGACGCCGCCATCGAGCTGTCGGGGGAGACCGTCGACAGCCCGCGCGCTTTCCGCCGGGCGCTGCTGCGCGAAGGGGACGGCGAGTTCGTCAGGACGGTGACGGAGAAGCTGCTGACCTACGCGCTCGGCCGCGGCGTCATGTACTACGACGCGCCGGCGATCCGCCGGATGGTGCGCGCGCTCGAGGACGGCGAGTATCGCTGGTCGTCGCTCGTGCAGCAGGTGGTGTCGAGCGATCCGTTCCGGATGCAGCGGATACCGGACGCCGGCGACGGCGCAGCGGCCGCGGCAGCCGGGCAGCAATAGGCGCGGGGGAACGAGGACGCATCAATCTCAGGCATGCGGCTGAACGTGCACATGACCGAAGGAGACAGGCGGCTAATCGAGTGGTCGCGTAGGCCGCGCCAGGACGACTGGTCGAGAGTCGTCGTCCTGGCCGTCGGTATTGCGATCGGCACGACAATCAACGGTGGCGAGTGAATCTGGCCGGGCAATCGCCTGGCGCGGGCGTGCGCGACAGGAGTCGCGAAGAGAGGCCCGCATCGAGGGGAGAGAAGGCATGTTCATCAGCAAGATGCATCTGCCACGCCGGACCGTGTTGCGCGGGATCGGCGCGACGGTGGCGCTGCCGCTGCTCGACTGCATGGTCCCGGCGCTGACCGCGACCAGCAGGACCGCCGCGGCGCCCGTGCGGCGCTTCGGCATCTTCTACGTGCCCAACGGGATGTCGATGCCGTACTGGTCGCCGAAGGCCGAAGGACCGCTCGACGCGGACAATCTGCCGCCGACGTTGCAGTCGGCGGCGAGCTTCGCGGACCGGGTCCTGATGTGCGGCGGCCTGAACGACGAGGCGGCGAACTTGGTCAAGGGGGGCGGCGCGCACGCGCGCGCGGCGGGGACCTTCCTGACCTGCGTGCCGTTCCGGCATACCAACGGCGCCGACGTCTACGCCGAGACCACGATGGACCAGATCGCGGCGCGGGAGCTCTCCAAGGAGACGCAGATCACCTCGCTGGAGCTGGGGATCGAGCCGAACTCCATGCTGGGGACCTGCGGCGGCGCCTCCTGCGCCTACACCAACACGATCTCCTGGCGCACGCCGACGACCCCGCTGCCGACGGAGAACGATCCGCGCGCCGTGTTCGAGATGCTGTTCGGCACGAGCGGCAGCACCGATCGGGAGGCGCGGCTCGCCCGCATGCGCCGCGACCGGAGCATCCTCGACAGCGTGAACGAGGCGCTGAGCGATCTGGAGTTGGTGATCGGCGCGACCGACCGCAACAAGCTCGACGAGTATCTCGACGCGCTGCGCGACATCGAGAGGCGCATCCAGATGGCCGAGCAGCAGAGCGCCCGCGAGCTGCCGGTGGTCGATCAGCCGGTCGGCGTCCCGAGCGACTACGCCGAGCACGCGCGGCTGATGATGGACCTGCTGGGGCTCGCCTGGCAGACCGACCTGACCCGCATCAGCACGTTCATGCTGGCGCGCGAGATCAGCGGCCGGGCGTATCCCGAGGTGGGCGTGCCCGATTCGCACCACCCGCTCTCGCACCACCAGGACGAGCCGGCCAAGCTGGCGCGGCTGCACAAGATCAACGAGCACCACTTCCGGCAGTTCGCCTACCTGGTCGAGAAGCTCGCCGCGCTGCCGGAGGGCGACGGCACGATGCTGGACCACACGCTGATGCTCTACGGGACCGGCATCAGCGACAGCAACACGCACTTCTACGACGACCTGCCGATTGCCCTGGTGGGCGGAACGAAGGCCGGCATCAAGGGCGGGCGCTACGTGCGCTATCCGCAGGGCACGCCGCTGGCGAACCTGTGGGTCACGGTGCTGGAGAAGCTGGGCCTGCCCGTGGAGACGTTCGGCGACAGCACGGGCCCGCTCGGCCGGCTGACGGATGTGTAGCCCGGAAATCGCCGCCTTGCGGCGCCGCCTGGCGCCCAGCCAGTCCTTCCCGGGAGTCTGCACCGCTTCTGCGGGGCAGACTCCCGGTAGACGCGCCGGCGGGTCGGCCGGCAGCCGGCGCGTCGCCCGGGCCGGCGCCGGCCTCGTCGTCGTCTTCATGTCGCTCGTGTCGATGCTGGCGCCGGTTGCGGCCGCGCAACAGGCCGAGCCGCGCGAGCCGCTCCGCCGCGTCATCGCGGACGGGACCGAGCGGATGCCGGCGTTCCGGTACGGCCTGACGGCGGAGCAGATCGACCTCATCGTCGACTACCTCGGCACCGTGGAGCGCTACGAGCCGGCCTACTGAATCGTCCCGTCGCCGGTGTCCGGCGGTCCGTGGTGAAACCCATAGCACCGAGAGTGGCGAGGCGTCAGGCGGCCGAGAGCGTCGAGGAGTGAATCGATGTCGAGACTGCAGCGGCAACTGGATCGGCGAACGCTTCTGAAGCTGGTGGGCGCGGCCGGTGCGACGGCCGGCGTCGCCTCGACGGGCGGGAGTCCGGCTGGACCGGCCGTCGTGCACGCGACCGCCGGGGCTCCTGCGGCCGGCCAGGCGTCCTCGCCAACGGGGACCCGTCCCTTCCATGTGCAGGTCAGCGACGCCGACCTGGAGGACCTGAGCCGTCGCCTGCAGTCGCCCCGCTGGCCCCCGGATTCGCCGGGCGAGCCGTGGTCCTACGGCACGGACCGCGCCTATCTGGAGGAATTGATTGCCTACTGGCGCGACGAGTATGACTGGCGTGCGCACGAGGCGGCGCTGAACGCGTTCGATCACTACACGACCACGATCGATGGGCAGCTCGTGCACTTCGTCCACCAGCGAGGGCGCGGCCCGGCCCCGCTGGCCCTTGTCGTGTCCCACGGCTGGCCGGGCACCATCTGGGAAATGCTCCCGTCGGTAATGGCGCTGGCCGATCCGGCGTCCCACGGCGGCGACGCGGCCGACGCGTTCGACGTGGTGGTACCGTCCATCCCAGGCTTCGGGTTCTCCGGCGAGCCGGCCGAGGGGACCGACGTCGTGCGGACGGCCGAACTGTGGGTCGCCCTGATGGACCGGCTCGGCTACGAGCGCTTCGGCGCCTACGGAAGCGACTGGGGCGCCGGCATCACGCGCGTGCTCGGCGCCGGCTATCCGGACCGGCTGGTCGGCGTCCACACGCCCGGCGCGCCGCCGCGCCTGCCGCGCGAGCCGGAGACCGACGAGGAGCGCGACTACCTCGCCCGCGCGAACCTCTGGTCGGTCGACGAGACCGGCTACCAGCGCATCCAGGGAACCAAGCCGCAAACGCTGGCGTTCGGCCTGACCGACTCGCCGGTCGGGCTCGCCGCGTGGATCACCGAGAAGCTGCGGTCGTGGAGCGACTGCGACGGAGACGTCGAGACGCGGTTCAGCAAGGACCAGATCCTCACGCTCGTCTCCATCTATTGGCACACCCGGACCATCGGGACCAGCGTCCGCTACTACCACGCGAACGGTCTGGGCAGTTCGCGCCAGCGTCGAGGGGCGGTGGGACCGGTGCAGGTGCCGCAGGGCTTCGCCGAGTTCGTCGGCATCCCGCTGCGCGCGCATCCGCCGCGGTCGTTCCTGAGCGAGCCGGCCGAGAACGTCACGCACTGGACGGTCTACGACACCGGTGGGCACTTCCCCGCCATCGAGGAGCCGGAGCTCCTCGTCGAAGACCTGCGGACGTTCTTCCGGCCGTTGCGGCCGGCGTAGGTGACTGGACGGGCGCCATGGAAGGGCAGAGATCCTCGATGCTTCTCGACCGGATTACCACAGATCCGTCCTTGTGCCACGGAAAGCCCTGCATCCGAGGCATGCGGTATCCCGTCCAGATGATCCTCGAGCTGCTCAGCGCCGGGATGAGCCAGGAGGACATCCTCGCGGACTACGACGATCTGGAACCAGAGGACGTCCTGGCTGCGCTGGCCTTCGCCGCGCACTCCGTTCAGGTGAAGCGTGTGCAGATCCTGGCGCGATGAAGTTCCTGATCGATGCGCAGCTTCCATCTCGGCTGGCGCGCTGGCTCGGCAGCAAGGGGTACGAGGCCGTCCATACAAGCGACTTGCCGGAAGGAAACCGTACCGACGACGGAGCTCTCAACGCGCGCTCCGTACGCGACCAATCAGTACTCGTCACCAAGGATGAAGACTTCGTCGATTCCTTCCTGTTGCGACACGAGCCGCACAAGCTGCTCCTGATCACGACCGGGAATATTCGAAACCAGGAATTGGAGCGATTGTTCGCGGAGAACCTCGAACAAATCGTTCAGTCTCTCGAGACATGCGACTTCATTGAACTCGATAGAACTTCTCTCATCATCCACCGCTGAGATGTCTTCTGTCGCCGCCAGTTAGACCAGGGTTGGGAGCAATGCGTGGGCTGAAGCCTCGTCCGCGATATGTGAATCCTCCCTCCAGGAAGGGGTCGCCACGGCCGTGCAGACCCGGACGGCAGCTACCAGTCCGGGAGCGCCGACGGCGCCGGTAGCCGCACCCTCCGTCAACGCCACGCCCTTGTACTTGGCGTCGAGCCAGCCAACCACGCTATCGACCTCTTCCAAATCGAGAGCGAACAGATCGGTGCGCTGGTGGACGTCATGTCCATCCATGCGAAACTTCTCGTAAACAGCGCCCGGTCTCACGGTCCATGCGGCTACATCGCCCAGGACGCGTACGAGTCCGGCCGAGGCTCTGTTGATCACAAACGACAGGCCGGCCGCGTCGGCGGCGTTCTTCAGTCCAGTACCCAAGCGGTCGAAGGGCCAGCCGATCTGGCGTAGCGTTTGGCCGAACCACCCCTGTTCACGATTCTTCCAGTCGTGAATCTGCTCGCTCGCCCGACGTTCGTAGGCCGACGGTCCCGCACTCATTCCGTTCTTCGTCGAACCGGTCCCGAAGACTCACCCGAGCAACCGCAGCACGGCAATCCCGGCCCCGATGAGCACGCCTGTCTGGAGTGAGAGGGCACGATGGAGGTCGGCGCGGGTGACCAGATCCGGTACTTCGCGTTCTGCTGCGTGCCGCACGGCGTCGACGATGGCGTCAACCCTCTGCCGGCGTGAGGTGCGTCGGCCAACGCGCGAGCGATCTCGTGAGTGCCGAACACCGATTCATGCGAGCACGAGGGGTCATGTCGCCCGGAGTACGAGACGGGAACCATCGACGAGGGCAGTTTGCGGCTTGGCCGCCGGCGCATTGTCGCCTAGAATACGACCCATCGGGCCGTTGGTCCACGGAATCCCGGCGCAGGAGAAAACGCATGCTGAATCCTCGGCGAGTCGGCATCGTCGTAATGCTCATGGGGCTGTTGGGCGCCGGGAGCCTCGCTGCTCCCGTCGAGGCGCAGGAGCCGGTCGCCGGCGCAGCCGCGGCTGCGGCCGGCGCGCCCCACCACGCCCTGGTCAACCGCTACTGCCTCTCGTGCCACAACGACCGGACCCGGACGGCCGGGCTCGCGCTCGAGACCATCAACACGCAGGCACTCGGCGACAACCGGGAGGCTTGGGAGAAGGTCGCGCGCAAGCTGCGGGCGCGGCAGATGCCGCCGGCGGGCGGACGGCGGCCCGACGAGGCTGCGTACAAGGTTGCGCTCGCATCCCTGGAGAGCGCGCTGGACGGCCTGGCCGCGGCACATCCGGACCCGGGTCGCACGGATACGTTCCGGCGCCTGAACCGCACCGAATATCACAACGCGGTCCGCGACCTGCTGGCGCTGGAGGTCGACGTCACCGATCTGCTGCCGGGCGACTCGTCGAGCTTCGGCTTCGACAACATCACCGTGGGCAATCTGTCGCCGACGCTGCTCGAGCGGTACGTCTCGGCGGCGGAGAAGATCGCCCAGCTCGCGGTCGGCCGCGCCGGCCGGGCGCCCGGCGGCACCACGGTGCGGCTCCGTCCCGACCTGACGCAGGAGAAGCACATCACCGGCCTGCCGGTCGGCACGCGAGGCGGCGTCCTCGTCGAGCACACGTTCCCCGTCGACGGCCACTACGAGGTGTCGGTGCGCCTGGCGCGCGACCGCAACGAGCACGTCGAAGGGCTGACCGGGGCTCACCAGGTGGAGCTGCTGCTCGACGGCGAGCGCGTGGAGCTGTTCACGGTGGAGCGGCCGGCGTACCGGGAGGACGTGGCGCTGATCTATCAGCCCTCCCACGACAACGTGGACGCCCACCTCAAGCGCCGGATGCCGGTGACCGCCGGCCCGCACACGTTGGGGGTCACGTTCCCGAAGCTTCCGTCACTGCTCAAGGAGACGGCGCGGCAGCCCTACGAGGCGCACTTCAACTACTACCGGCACCCGCGCCTCCAGCCGGCCGTCTACGAGGTGTCGATCACGGGCCCGTACGACGCGACCGGGCCGGGCAGCACGCCGAGCCGGGAGCAGGTGTTCATCTGCCGGCCGGACAACCCGGACGAGGACGACGCCTGCGCGACGCGGATCCTGCGGAAGCTGATGCGCCAGGCGTACCGCCGGCCGGTGACCGAGGCGGACCTGCAGGGGCCGTTCGAGCTCTATCGCGCGGCGCGCGCCGCGGACGGGTTCGAGGCGGGGGTGGAGATGGCGCTGGCCGCCGTGCTGGTCAGCCCCGAGTTCCTTTTCCGCATCGAGCAGGATCCGAACGGCGTCGAGGCGGGCGAGGCCTATCGCCTCGACGATCTGGAACTGGCGTCGCGGCTGTCGTTCTTCCTCTGGAGCAGCATCCCGGACGACGAGCTGCTCGACCTGGCCGAGCGGCGCATGCTCCGGGACCCGGCCGTCCTCGAGCAGCAGGTGCGCCGGATGCTGGCCGATCCGCGCTCGCGCAACCTGGTGACGAACTTCGCCGGGCAGTGGCTGCACCTGCGCAACCTCGACGCGATCGCGCCCGACATGCGCGTCTTCCCGGACTTCGACGACAACCTCCGGCAGGCCTTCCGGCAGGAGACGGAGATGCTCGTCGACAGCGTGATGCGCGCGGACCGCAGCGTGCTCGACCTGCTGCGCGCGGACTATACGTTCGTGAACGAGCGTCTGGCCAAGCACTACGGCATCCCGTACGTCTACGGCAGCCGGTTCCGCCGCGTCGACTTCGACGGCGACGAGGACCACGCCCCGCGGGGCGGACTGCTGCGCCAGGGGAGCATCCTGCTGGTCACGTCCTATGCCACGCGCACATCGCCGGTGATCCGCGGCAAGTGGATCCTGGACAACGTGCTGGGCGTGCCCCCGCCCCCGCCGCCCGCCAACGTGCCCGAGCTGGAGGAGACGGGGACCGGCGCGCGGGCGTTGTCGATGCGCGAGCGGCTCGCCGGGCATCGGGCCAACCCCGCGTGCGCGAGCTGCCACCGCCTGATGGATCCGGTCGGGTTCGCCTTCGAGAACTACGACGCGGTCGGACGCTGGCGGATCGCCGACGGCGGCGCGCCGATCGACGCTTCCGGGACGCTGTTCGACGGCTCGGCCTTCGACGGCGTGGGCGAGCTGCAGGCAGCGCTGCTGGCCCGCCCGGAGCTGTTCGTCACCACGCTTGCCGAGAAGTTGCTGACGTTCGCCACGGGGAGGGGGGTCGAGTACTACGACGCGCCCGCCATCCGCCGGATCGTGCGCGAAGCCGAAGCGGACGACTTCCGGTTCTCGTCGCTGGTTCTGGAGATAGTCAACAGCACGCCGTTCCAGATGAGGAAAGCATCATGATCATCTCGAAGAAGGCCTTGCCGCGGCGGACGTTCCTGCGGGGCATGGGCGCGACCGTCGCGCTCCCGCTCCTCGACGCGATGGTGCCGTCGATGACGGCCATGGCGAAGACGGCGGCCGCCCCGGTGCGGCGTCTGGGCTTCGTCTACATCCCGATGGGGTCGCACATCGCAAGCTGGACCCCGCCGGGCGAGGCGGGTGCGCTGACGAAGCTGTCGCCGAGCCTGAGCCCGCTGGCGCCGGTGCAGGATCAGCTCACCGTCCTGAGCAACCTGGAGTTGCGCAACGCTTATCCGGGCACGCACGCCACCTCGAACGCCGCCTTCCTGAGCGCGGCCACCGCGAAGTGGACCGAGAGCAGCGACTATTACCTGGGCACGACGGTCGACCAGATCGCGGCGCAGCAGATGGGGCAGGAGACGCGGCTCCCGTCGCTGGAGCTGGCGATGGACCTGATGGACATGGTGGGGCAGTGCGACAACGGCTACGCCTGCGTCTACCAGAACAACCTGTCGTGGTCGTCGCCGACGACGCCGCTGCCGTCCGAGGCGCATCCGCGCGTCGTGTTCGAGCGGCTGTTCGGCGAAGGGGGCAGCGCCGAGCAGCGGCGCGCCGCGCTCGGGCGCCGGGCCAGCCTGCTCGACTGGGTGCGCGACGACATCGCCCGCCTGCAGGGGCAGCTCGGACCCGCCGACCGCACCAGGGTCGGCGAGTACCTCGACACGGTGCGCGAGGTGGAGCGCCGCATCCAGCGGGCCGAGTCGGAGACGATGGACAACCCGCTGCCGGACCTCGACCGCCCGGTCGGCGTCCCGGCGGCCTACGCCGATCACGCGAAGCTGATGTTCGACCTGCAGCTTCTGGCGCTGCAGGGCGACGTGACCCGGGTCGTCACGTTCCAGCTCTCGCGCGAGGCGAGCAACCGGACCTACACCGAGATCGGCGTGCCCGATCCGCACCACCCGACGTCGCACCACGGGAACGATCCCGCCAAGCTCGCCATGCTGGCGAAGATCAACCAGTACCACGTCTCGCTGTTCGGCTACTTCCTGGAGAAGCTGGCCGAGGTGCCGGACGGGGACGGCTCGCTGCTGGACCACTCGCTCTACCTGTACGGCAGCGGCATGGGCAACCCGAACGTCCACGACCACACCAACCTGCCGATCGTCGTCGCCGGCGGCGGCGCGGGCCGGTCGAAGGGCGGACGGCACCTGAAGTACGCCGAGCCGGAGCCGATGGCGAACCTGCACCTGGCGCTGCTCGATGCGGTCGGCGTGCGCCTCGACAAGTTCGCCGACAGCACGCGGCGGATCGAGACGCTGCTCGATCCGCTTTCGCTGGCCGGCTGAGGGGATAGGGGATAGTAGTCGTCTGCGCCCGGGAAAGGGGCGCAGACGACGCCGACGCGGAGCGGGAGAGTGATGTCGGACGTGCAGGGGTACTGTACGTCCGATCCGCTCCGCCGTCGCTCGCCGGCCGGGTCCGTGGGGCGACGTGGAGCACTGGGAATGTGCACGCGTTGCGCTTCGGGGCAGCCGACCGCGGCCGACCCGGCGCCCAGGGCGCCGTCGAAGCACCGGGGAGATGAGCACGCGGTGCCGAGGAGACAAGGGATGCGCCATACACGCTGCTTCGGGGTTTGGCTGGCCGCTACTCGTGCCGGGGCGGCGCTGCTGGCTGGGGCTTGGTTCGCCGTTGCTCTTCTCGGCGCGGCGCCGCTGGCTGCGGCGGGTGCCGATGCGCCGCTGGCCGACGCCGTGCAGCGGCAGGATCTAGCTGCCGCAGGTGACCTGCTGCAGGCGTCGACAGACGTCAACGCGCGACAGGTGGACGGCATGACGGCGCTGCACTGGGCCGCGTACCACGACGACGCGGATCTGGTGGGACGGCTCGTGGCGGCCGGCGCCGACGTACACGCGGAGAACCGCTACGGCGTCACCCCGCTCTCGCTGGCGGCCGAGAACGCCAACGTCGCCATGGTCGAGCGGCTCCTGGGGGCCGGCGCCGATCCGAACACCACGCTGCCCGGCGGCGAGACCGTGCTGATGACGGCGGCGCGGACCGGCCGGGTGGGCGCCGTCCGCGCTCTCCTTGCGGCCGGCGCCGACCTCGCGGCGGGTGAGGCCGAGCGCGGACAGACCGCCCTGATGTGGGCGGTGGCCGAGGGGCACGTCGACGTGGTGGAGACGCTCGTCGAGGTCGGGGCCGACTTCCGCACGCCGCTCGAATCCGGGTTCACCCCGTTTCTCTTCGCCGTCCGCGAGGGACACCTGGGCGTCGTGCGGACCCTGATCGCCGCGGGCGTCGACGTCGACCGCACGGTCGACGAGGTGGTCCGCCGGGAGCGGGCGTACCGGACCGGTGCTCCGTTGCGCGTCGGTACCACGGCTCTCATGGTGGCGGTCACCAACGCGCACTGGGACGCCGCCGCGGCTCTGCTCGACGCCGGCGCCGATCCGAACGCCGCCGGCCCCGGGTACACCGCGCTGCACCTGGTCCCGCGGGTTCGCAAGCCGGGGGTGGGCGACAACGACCCTGCGCCGTACGGTTCCGGCCGCACGTCGAGTCTCGATCTCGTCCGCAAGCTCGCCGAGCAGGGAGCGGATCTGAACGCGCGGATGACCGAGCGGCGCAACCTCAACGCCACGCGGCATCATGAGGTCGGATCGACGCCGTTCATGCTCGCCGCGCTGGTCGCCGACGCGGAGCTGATGCGCACGCTGGTCGAGCTCGGCGCCGACCCGCTGGCGAGGAACGACGAGTTCAGCACGCCGCTGATGGCCGCGGCCGGGCTCGGCACGCGCTCGCCGGGCGAGGACGCGGGCACCGAGGAAGAGGTGCTCGAGGCGTTGGAGTTGCTCCTGGAGCTCGGGGACGACATCGACGCCGTCGACGACAACGGCGAGACGGCCATGCACGGCGCCGCCTACAAGAACCTCCCGCGGGTGGTCGAGTTCCTGGCCGCCAGCGGCGCCGCGATCGATGTCTGGAACGAGGAGAACCGCTACGGCTGGACCCCGCTGACCATCGCCCAGGGCTACCGGTTCGGAAACTTCAAGCCGTCCCCGGTCACCGTCGCCGCACTCGAACGGGTCATGAGCGAGGCGGGTGTCGCCCCGTCGAACGAGGACGAGGCGGAGGGCGTCGACATCTACGCACGGCCGACGCCGCCGGCGCCGCAGCCGCCTCCGACTGCCGTGCCGCCGCGCTGAGCCGGAGATGCGTCTCGTGCGCCGGGTTCGCTACCGCGGATGGTCGATCCGGTGAGCGATTGGCGGCTGGCCGCTGCGAAGCCCGGGCCATGGGCCCTCCGGAAGCATCGGGCGCGTCATCTGAGCCGTTCAAGCGATGCCAGCCTGGGATCCGTGAAGGTTCCCGGCGGAAACTCGACATCGCGTCTCGGGAACTCGCAGAGCGCCTGCGCGCCGTTTGCGCCGATCCGAATGCGCCAGGTATGGCGCTCCAAGGGGCGTGGTTCGGAGAACGCCTTGCAGGCGAGCACAGCCAGATTGACGCCGGCGCGCGGATCGCGGACGGATTCATAGCGTATCAGCGCGAGTCCGGCGCTCCTTGCTGCGTCCGCCAACTCCTGGCAAGGCTCGTAGCGGGTCGGATGGATCCAGGTCGCACGGTGCTCGACGAACGGCGGCACCATCAGATCGACCGCACGATCGACCGCCAGTGCAACGCTGAACCCTGTGTATTCGACGGCTTCCATCGGCCACGGCGTCCCGGGCGATTCGGCGAAGAAGAGCAGACGGTAGAAGACGATCTCTGCGACGGCGGTCTCGGACTCCTCGGACGCGTAGAAGACGCCACCGGCGCGTCCCGGCCGGCGAAACCGGGATCCCGTCCGGAGCGTGGCGTCGTAGCGAAACGGTGTGGCGAGCAGGTAGTCGAGATGCCGGCAGTCTTCGGGGATGACCGGTTTCGTCATCTCGATGAGACTCTCGAGGATGCGTTGCTCTTCCAGTGTGTCGACCAGCTTCAGCGTCGAAACCCTGTGCTGGGCTTCGACGAAGCGCCAGCCGCGGCCTTCGTAGGGCGCCGATTCAGACGCGAGCGCGGCGGGCGTCCAGGTAGGCGATGACATCGAGAAGCCCCGCAATGGTCCGGATCCTGTCGACCGGGCGGCCATCGAGCGCGTCATTGGCGTTGCTCAACCACGCGCGTGCGACCTGCGGGTCGCCCCCGGCGATGGCGTCGAGCGATCGGAACAGCCGCACGAACAGGACCGCGAGCTCGAACGGCTTCGTGCCCGGAGCAAGAGCGAAGCCGTCTTTCTTCATGCGGGAAAGGGTGGCTTCGCTCACACCGATGACGCGAGCGAGGGCCTTGGCGGTAAGGCCGAGCTCCGCGGCCGCGCGCAGGAGGGCCTTCGTCACGACGGTGCCCTGGTCAGGCCCGACGAGTGAGGAAGCGAGGGACGAGGCTGTCATCTTCGGAAATTCTAGCATGCTATGATTTCTGTAGCAATTTCTGGGTCGCTCCGCCGAGACGCAGGACGATCTGCGTCTACGATCGACAATCGGTCGCTGACGATTCGCGGCCGGCGGCGTGCATGGGGCGCCTGGAGGCGTCGGCAACGAGTCCCCGCGGCCGGGTCCGGCCCGGCGGGTGGAGCCCAGGCAGAGGTCGAGAGTGGCGGGCGATCACGCATCCGAGTTCCTTCCCGAGCTGGCAAGCGAAGTACCCCTTCCTGAACTGGCGAGCGACATGCCGTTGGTTGAGGATGGCGTGCTGCCTTCGCAGGAGATCGAGAAGCTCATCCGGGCGGGACGCATACACGCGGCCGATGCCGCCTCCATCGAGCCCCGGCAGATCCAGCCGGCCAGTCTCGACCTGCGGCTGGGAAGCGTCGCGTACCGGCTTCAGGCGAGTTTTCTGCCCGGCCTCGAATCGACCGTCGAACACAAGCTCGCCAGCCTGTACATGGCCGAGCTGGATCTGTCACGTCCGACGGTTCTGGAGAAGCAGTGCGTTTACCTGGCGCCGCTGATGGAGGCGCTTCGGCTGCCTGATGATCTCGCGGCGAAGGCGAATCCGAAGAGCACAACCGGTCGGCTGGACGTGTTCACGCGCTTGATCATCGATGGCGGCACGGAGTTCGAGTTCGTGCCGAAGGGTTATTCGGGGCCGCTCTACGCGGAGATCGTGCCCCGGACCTTCTCGGTCATGGTGCATCCCGGGCTCAGCTTGTCGCAGCTTCGATTCATCAGGGGGCGGGCGCCGTCCTCCGATACGCACTTGCGTGATCTGGCCAGGGAAGAGCCGCTCATCTATCTCGACGAAGACAATCCGGGAACCGCGCTGATTCGGGACGGGCTGAAGCTGTCGGTGAGCCTGCAGGGCGAGCGGGACTCGGATGTGGTCGCCTATCGCGGAAAGAAGAACACGCCGCTCGTCGATCTGAAGAAGGTTGACCACTACGACATCGGCCGGTTCTGGGATGTAATTCGCAGTCGGCCCGATGGCCGATTGATCCTCGATCCGGGAGATTTCTACATCCTCGCGTCACGCGAGCGCGTGCGAGTACCGCCGCAGTACGCGGCCGAAATGGTGCCGTTCGATCCCTCCGTCGGCGAGTTCAGAATCCACTACGCCGGTTTCTTCGACCCGGGGTTCGGCTACGGCGACAGCAACATCACGGGCACGCGCGCCGTGCTGGAGGTCCGGGCGCACGAGACCCCGTTCGTGATCGAGCACGGACAGGTCGTCGGCCGGCTCGTGTACAGTCGCGTGCTCGACGTGCCGGAGAAGATCTACGGAACGTCGATAGGGTCGTCTTACCAGCGCCAGGAACTGGCGCTCAGCAAGCAGTTCCGCCGGTCGAATTCGCCGTCCGCAGCCGCGAAGACCAAGATGTAGCTGCCCGAAGGTCGTGGCGCTGCACACGCGGGGTCGCGTCCGGATGAACCTCCGGGTCAATACTCGATGATGGTCGCCAAGTCGTGGTTCGAGATCTGGCGGCGAATCAACTGGCTGGATACGCCGAACTCCTGGGCCAAGTCGTCCGCTCGTTCCGGTTCCACATCGTTCCCCGCGAGCCGCCGTTGCAGCGCCTCTGCCGGTGCAAGGAATTCCGCGGCGAAGGCGCGGGACTGCGCCTGGGAATCGGTGGACAGGGAACTGAGCAGGCCGGGACCCGGTGCGGACCGTCCCAGGTACTCGCCGAGAGCGCGTGCGAGCAGGAACCGTCTTCCCGATTCTCCCCTCGGTGCCGTGACGCAGGCCGGGGTATCGGCGGCGACAAGACCGTGAATGCGGTGCGAAGGTGGCTGCGTTTCGTGTTGCAGAATCGCAAGCGATCCGAGTCGACCAAAGTCAATCGGCCCGCCGTTGCGGCCTATCCGCTCACGCGCGGCTCGGGCCAGTACATAGCCTCGCTCCCACGGCTCGACGCCGAGTGGAGGCGGCGGCAACGCTTGACGGACATCGGACCAACCGTTGCTCTGCTCTTCGTCGGCGAGGGTCTCGATGGCGTCATCCAACCACTCGGCGACGCGGGTCAGGGAGTCCTCCGTGGCGGCCGCCAGCGCGTCCTCGCGAACGGACGGGTCCGCACTTTCCCAGAACGTGACGATGGCGTCGGCCACGCCGTCCTGTACGTCGAACGGGTCGATGCCGAGCAGACTGGCGGCGCGGCTGAACTCCCGTTCGTCGGGGTCGAGATCGTTGACTGCGTTCCAGGCGCGACTCAGGTTGCTCGCCGCCAGTCCGGTTTCCGGATCCCCATGCAGCCGCTCGAGCACAGCGTCGATGAGGTCCCGGAGTTCCGACTCCAATTCCTCGCGTTCCACGTGTGCCTGTCCCTCGTCGACGAACTCGATCCGCGTGTGCCGCGGCCGGTATCGGGTCCAATGGAGATGCATGCGCCGCGACGTGGGCGTCACGGTAAGGCTCGGCAGCACGAAGCCGTCGCCGGCGAACGCGAGGTTGTGCCTGGACTCGAATTCAGGCCGTTGCTGGCCGGTGTCCTCGATCTCGTACCAGATGTGCCACCAGTTGGTGATCAACCACTCGGCGACGCTGAACAGCGGGACGACGACCTCGTCGCTGTAGATCCGGTTCGTGCGGTCCAGCACGGACGTCACAATCGATCCGCCCGCTTCGACCGAGAGGGCGGCCATCGTGGACTGGGACACTTTGTCCGGCGACGGTCCCGCGTCGACCCAGCCGAATCGGAAACGAACGCTCATTCGAAAACCCGTACGGGCTGCGAAGGCTCCAGAGGATATCCATGGTACTCGCCGGAGCCTGGCGACCCCTGGCGTGCCTCGAACACGACGTCGCGTGGCCCCTTACCAAGCATGCTATAGTGTAAGGCAGGCAGGGAGCAGCATGCTCGTACGCGTTACCTCGAAGCGGCAGGTGACCTTCCCGGCCAGGGTGCTGGACGCGTTGGGAGTGCGGCCCGGTGACCGCATCGAGCTTCAGGAAGGACCGGACGGCTTCATTCTGCGTCCCCGGCGCATCGATTACGACCGGCTCGGCACGCTGCGCAGCAAGCTCTGCGGCGGGCAGGGTGCTTTCGATGTCGGAGCCTTCCGCGACGAGCCGCATGACCCCGCGCTTCGGGATTGACACGTCGGTTCTGGTGCGGCTGGTCGCGGGCGAGCCGCAAGCCGAGTTCGAGCGTTGCGTCGAGACGCTGCGCTCCCTGATCGAGGACGACGGCGCCGAGATCGTGGTTTCGAACCAGGTCATCGGCGAGGCCTACGTCGCCGTTCAGCACCACTACCGGGTCTCGAAGCCGGATGCTCGCGCCGGCCTGCTCGACGTGCTGCGCAGCGGCATGGTCGCGCCGATGAACGGGCCCGCGGTTCTTGCGGCGCTGGAAGCACGGGAAGGTGCAGGCCTTCTCGACCGTCTCATCGCGGAAGAGTATTCCCGCGTCGGTCTGGAAGTGCTGACGCTGGATCGCAAGATGGCCACCTTGCCGGCCGTCCGGCGTCTGTGACGGTGGGCGGAGAGTCATGCTCGTCCCGATGCGGGCGTCGTCGCTGATCACGGCCGTCGCGGTTACGGCGGCCATGTCGATGTGCAGCCCGGCTGCGGCAGCGGAGCGGTCGATTCTGGTGCTGGCTCCATCGGCGGAGGACGATCGCATCGAGCCGGTGCACGAGGCCATCGCGTTCTGGAACGACAGGCTGGAGGAAGTCGGCGTGCAGACTCGCCTCGCCGAGCCACGGGTGATCGTCGACTCGCCGGTCGAGCGAACGCTAGAGAACTACGCCCGCAGCGTCGCGCAACGCGGCGTCCGCCTGCCGGGTGGGGAGGCGGAGCCTGACGCGCCGGAGGCACTGACCGGTCTCGGTGCCGACATCGTGGTGCTGCTGTCGCGTCAGGACATCCTCTCCTACACGTGGCCCTTGCCGCGCGTCGACCCACCGCGCTACCTGGTCGTGATCCGCCTGGCGCTGGGACTCGACCGGGGCGACGCGATGGTGAGCCGGCACGTCGTCGCCCACGAGCTGGGCCATGCGCTCGGCTTGCTGCACAACGATTCCCCGCATACGCTCATGTGCGGGCCGTGCCAGCCGTTGACGTCCGAGCCGGACGAGACCGGGTTCCTGCCGCTGACCGACGCCGAGCGCGAGCGCCTCGTCGCGCTTCACGGACGCCCATAGCGTTCTGTCGGGTCTCCATCGGGCGACCGGCGAGCGCTTCGAGGGCACGCCGCCGGACGGCCGCTGTCGGGCCGGCCAGAGAGTACAGTGTCATGGGTATGTTACTCATGAGAATGTTCCTCACGAGTCTCTTGGGACGCCGGGACGGAGATCGATCTGATTGCCGTCGACGCCGCCGGCAAACGCGTCGCGTTCGTCGAGTGCAAGTGGGGGCGCAATGTCGACGTGGCGCGGGTCGTCCGCCGGCTCCGGGAGAAGGCCCGCTCGGTTGGCCGCTTTGCGGCAGTGTCACACCGATACCTCGTCATCAGCCGCACGGACGTCGACGAACATCACATCCGCGTTGCCTGAGCTCGGTGCTCGCGAGCGGGACCGCCGTAGCGTTACAATGGCCGGAAGCGGAATCCGGCGAGGGGCCATGACGACTCTCTACACGCCCGCCGGCGGCCTGCGCGCCCTGTCGCTGATCATGGGGCTCTTCCTCCTCCTGATGGGGTACGGCAAGCTCGCGTGGTTGGCCGACAGCGCGCATCTCACCTACGAGCTCGAGCAGTGGCTCTCCTTCGAGCCTGTCGCGATCAGCCGGCTGTACCTCGAATGGGTGGCGATTCCCGGCGTGCCGCTGTTCGCGCGGCTGGTCGTGCTGGGCGAGCTCGCCGCGGGCGCGGCGCTGATCGCCGGGTTCCGGGTCAGCCTGACCGCGGTAGTGGCGCTCGCCATGGTGCTCAACTTCCAGTTCGCGAGCGGCATCATGTTCACCTCCGGCTATCTCACCAACGGGTACGCGCTGCCCGTCATCGCCGGGCTGGCGGGCCTGGCCTTCGGCGGCGGCCGTCGCCTGCCGTACAGCGTTCCCTGGTAGCACCGCCGGCGGCAGGCCGTCGCCTGCCGCACAGCGTTCCCTGGTAGCACCGCCGGCGGCCGGCCGGTCCCCGGCATGCGGCAGCGGTCCGGAATCGCGTTGCGCCGCTCCGCTCGCACGCGCCGCGCATTCTCCTCCCGATTGCGGGCCCGGCTCTGGGCACGGATCGTGTCGCTCGCGGTAATGGAGAATCGACATGCCGCCGATAAGACGATTCGTGATGTCGCGAAACGGAGGCGGGCCGTAGAGGTACGTGCATTCGGCAGTGTGGCGTGTTGCGTCGGCTTGATCGGGGCTCCGGTTCTCGCCACCGCTCAGCCCGTCGGTCCGGTTGCCGCTCGCGACGTCGTGGACGTCGCCGGTGACATGCCGGCCGCCGCCGACGCGCCGGCCGCCGCCGACATTGTCGGGCGCGCGCTCGACCGTGCGGCGCGGCAGCGGGAGTCCGCCCTCGCCAGGCACTTCGAATTCGTCACCGCCGGTACCGTCGAGTCGTTGGACGCCGCCGGAAACGTGACCCGGACGGAGACGAACCGCCGCCGGAACTATCCCCTCGAGGGCCACTTCTACTCCGAGCTCGTCGGTCGTGACGGGCGGTCTCTCGACGCCGATGACGCGCGGGACGAGCGCAAGAGAAAGGCCGCGTTCGTTCGCGAGGCGAGACGCCACGCCGCCCGCGGGGAGCGGTACGACCCGAACGAGATGCACGTCGACTTCGACCGCGAGTTGATGGACCGCTACCGTACCACCCTCGCCGGAACCGACGTCGTGCGGGGCGAGTCGTGCTGGGTGATTCGGTTCGAGCCCCGCGACGGGTCGCTGCCGGAGAACCGCCGCATCGACAAGGCGCTGAATCGGTCGACCGGCTTCCTCTGGATCACGCGGAACGACTACCGGGTGGCCAGGGTCACCTTCGAGATGCAACGCCCCTTCCGCTGGCTGTGGGGCATCGCCGGCACCCTGCGCCGGGCAACCGGCCGGTTCGACCTGCAATGGATCGGATCGGACCTCTGGATGCTCACGGATTCGCGGGTCGAGTTCGACGTAGGGGTGCTGTTCGGCATGAAGTCGATACGCCGCCGGATCCGGAGCGAGTGGGTCCGGCCCGGCGGCCAGCCCGCGGTCGATGCCGAAGCCGGCCTGCACTGACTCGCAGGTCGATAGCCCGCGGCGAGCGCCCGGCTGCATTCGAGCGGGGCTGCATCCCGCGTGAACGCGTTGCTCCTCGTTCGAACTATGCCCACACCAAGCTCCCTGATCGCGCCTTGCCGTGCGGGCGCCTCGCCGCTCTCGGTGCGACCCGGGGTCTCACGACGGACTGTCGAGACTCGGCCGTCCGAACTTCGGCCGCGCCACGACGAAGGCAGGCTGATCGGCTACGCCTGCGACTGTTGAGACTCGGCCGTCCGAACTTCGGCCGCACCTCCTCCGTCTACGGTGGCATGGGCTGCACGTGGACGAGCACTCCTGCCCGTCGTCGACTGTGCGGCCGGGAGGAATTCCATGTCGACTCGCGCTCTCTGGTCCGCCATCGTCCTGACCGGTCTGTTGATCTTCGGAATCAGTGTCGCCGCCGCACAGGACGCCGCTTCCCAACCGTGGCTGCACGTACAGATCACGGCGCAGGAAGACGGCGAGCAGAACGTCAGCGTCAACGTGCCGCTGTCGGCGGCGGAGCCGATGCTGGCCTTGGTGCCGCACCGGATCCTGTCGGACGGGCAGCTCAGCCTGGCCGGGCGCGACGTGCCGCTCAACGTCGGCGCCATGCGCGATCTCTGGCGGGCGCTGACCGAGGTCGGCGACACGGAGTTCGTGACGGTCGACGGCGAGGACGAGACGGTGCGTGTTGCGCGGGTGGGCGATCAGATCACCGTGCGGGTGGAGGACCGCGACGAAGAGGGAAGCGAAACGGTCGACGTCCAGCTTCCGATCGTGGTGGTGGACGCGCTGCTGTCGGGTGACGGTGACACGCTCGACGTGCGGGCCGCGGTCGAGCGGCTGGGCGAGCTGCGCGGCGACATCGTGCGGGTCAGCGAGGAAGAACGGCAGATCCGCATCTGGATCGACGAGCTCGCGTCGCAGTAGGACGCGCGTCCCGACCGGGCCGTTCGGTGAGGTGGCGTGCGGGGCTCACGGCTGCGTCCCGCGCGCATCGGGCGGCTCGCGACGGACTCGGCTCGTCTTCGGACACCCGCGTGAAGCGCTCGGCCACATGGAGTGCCGCATTGACCGGAATGCCCTTCATGCGCCCGCCGCTGCCGCTCGACGCAATCATTCCCCGGTCGTTGAAGTTCCTCGTTTCCACCACCAGCGTATCGCGGTCCCAGCGGCCTCGAGCGTTGTCCATCCAGAGCCTTGGGTCGTCGTCGACGTGCGGCCAGTCGGTGATCGGAATGGCGCGATCCAGGTCGCGTCGGCGGCCGTGTCCTGACCCGGCGCGCCGGCGGTGTCCTGACCCGGGGGCGCTGGTCGTGTCCTGACTCGGTGCGCTGGTCGTGTCCTGACCTGGCGCGCTCGCCGGGTTCAGCGCATGAGCAGGCCCACCGCGACAGCCGGCAACGAGAGCCTTCTGGTCACGATGCCTCCTCGGAAGCGGACACCAGGCGGAACGAGCGGTCACCCGCCTGCCAGCCACGCCCAGGTCCCTGTCCCGCGCTGGGTATAGAGTGTTGCACACACGATGCGACGAGGCTTGTGCAGTTCAATCAAGCGGAGGTGTCTCATGGCGATGCCCTTGGAACGTCCGATGCGCGCGCGGCGGCGCGGAGCGATGACCCGGCGAGATCTGCTCGTTGCGGGCCTCGCGGCGGCGGTCTCCCGGCCGGCCGCCGCGCTGGCCGGGACGATTGCGGGCGCCGCGTCGAACGGTCCAGCCGCGGGTGCAGCGGCCGACTCGGCGCTGCCGATCCGCGTGAAGACACTGAACCACGTCAGCTTCGGCTGCGCGGACCTGCGGAGCACCGTCGCCTGGTACGAACGGGTGCTGGCGATACCGCGGCACGCGTTCCAGGACTACGGCGGAGGCCAGACCGTGCTCCGCGTCGCCAAGGACCCGCCGGCGTACATGGCCCTGTCGCAGAGGAGCCCGGAGAGCCTGCAGGCGCCCCCGGAGCGGCGCCCCCACTTCTGCTGGGGCATCGAGGACTTCGACGTCCACCGGATCTTCGAGGGCCTCGCCGAGATGCCCGCCCTCGCCCGGTCCGTGCTGCGGGAGGGCACCACGATCAACGGGGTCAACTTCGACGGCCCCGACGGCGCCCCGCTGCAGTTCAACCCGATCATCGCCTGCGGGGGGCTGGGGTTCCTGGGCGAAGTGTGCGACGCCGACGCCGAGGCGGTACGGCGGCCGGGCGACCCGCCGCCGATCCCGGTCCGGACGCTGAATCACATCAAGTACCACGTATCCGACCTGTCGAGCGTGCTGGCGTGGTACCAGCGGCTGACGGACATGCCGGTGGTCGCCTGGCAGGAACCGATGGGAGGCAGGCGCACGGACGGTTACGAGGGGCGTCCGATCCCGGTCCTGCGGGTGGGGTCAGGACCGCAGCACGTGGCCCTGGTCGAAGGGGACGGCCCGGAGGCCTTCCGCCTGCACGTCGGCCTCGGCGTGGAGGGGTTCGACGCCGACGCGGTCCTGGAGCGGCTCGCCGAGCACGGCGTCACCGCGCACGTGCGCCTGCGCGAGGGGGTGACGAAGGAGGTGCTGGTGGACGCGCCGGACGGCGTCCGGCTGCAGCTCCAGGACGTCAGCTACTGTGGCGGCGGCGGCGTGCTGGGGAACGAATGCTGATGGGGCGGTCCGCGTGATGACCAGGCCGGCGCCCGGCCGGCGCCCTGTCGTCGTTCGAGGCATCAGGCAGTGAGCCTGATGGGGGCGGTCCGCGTGATGACCAGGCCGGCGCCGGACACCGGGTGCGGACGGGCGGGATATCATCGGGCCGGGCCCGGGGCGGGCGTGGAACGTGCGGGCTCGGAGAGCGGGGAGACATCATGAGCAGAACGAAACGCGCGCTCGTCATCGCGGTCGTCGCGTGCCTGCTGGCGCCGGCAGGCGGCTTGGCGCAGATCGCCGAGTTCGACCTGGAGGTGGTGGAATCGCCCGCGCTGGGCGGCGAGTCCTTCGGCGACGTTGGCCGGTACGAGTTCCTGCGCGGCATCGTGTCCGGCGAGATCGACCCGGCGGACCGCCGCCATGCGCACATCGTGAACCTGGACAACGCGCCGCGCAATGCCGCCGGGCGAGTGGAGTACCGCGCGACGGTGGAGGTCTACCGGCCCATCGACATGACCCGCTGGAACCGGGCGCTGTACCACACGGTGTCCAACCGCGGCCGCGGGGGAGCGGCCGAGCCGGCGCTGCTCGAGCGCGGATTCGTCTTCGTCCGCGTGGGTTGGCAGGGCGACCTGACGCCGACCGAGTCGAACATCGTCGCCTACCTGCCGGTGGCGTCGAACCCGGACGGCTCCCCGATCGTAGGGCCGGCGCTGGAGGAGTTCATCTTCAACGACGCCGAGTCGGTGTCGCGCGGCCGGCTGACCTATCCGGCCGCCACGCTGGAGCCTCGCGGGGGGATGCTGTCCGTGCGAGCGACCCAGAACGCCGAGCGCACGCGCCCCGCCGACCTGCGGTGGCGCTACGCCGGCGACCGCGAGATCGAGATCGACCGGCCGGCGGGCTTCGACGGCGGGGCGATCTACGAGTTCATCTACGAGGCGAAGGAGCCCATCGTGCTGGGGATCGGCTTCGCGGCGATGCGCGACGCCATCTCGTTCCTCCGCTACGAGTCGGCGGATCGCAACGGGAACCCGAACCCGCTCGCCGCGCACGGCCTGCCGACCAGCGCCATTTCGCTCGGCGTCTCCCAGAGCGGCCGGATGCTGCGGGACTTCCTCTACCAGGGCTTCAACGAGGACGTCGCCGGGCGCATCGTGTTCGACGGCATGCACCCCAACATCGCCGGCTCGCGCAAGACGTTCACCAACTACCAGTTCGGCCAGCCCGGCCGCTGGCAGAAGCAGCACGAGGACCACGTGTACCCCGGCGACCAGTTCCCGTTCACCTACGCCACGCTGACCGACCCGCTCAGCGGCCGGACGGACGGGTTGCAGGAGCGGTGCAGCACGACGAACACCTGTCCGAAGATCGTGCACAGCGACGGCGAGGCCGAGCTGTGGCAGGCGCGCGCGTCCCTGGTGGTCACCGATCCGACGGGCGGGCACATCGAGCTGCCGGACAACGTCCGCGTCTACCTGCTGTCGGGGACGCAGCACGGCGGCGGTCCCGGCGTCCACACGCGGCCGCCGAGCCGCGGGATGTGCCGGAACCCGAGCAATCCGCTGGCCCTGGCCGACACGCGGACGGCCCTGAGCGTCGCGCTGTACGAGTGGGCGGCCAAGGGGGTGGAGCCGCCGGCGAGCCGTTTCCCGACGGTGGCCGAGGGTGGCCTCGTTGCCGCGGGTGACCTCGGATTCCCCGCCGTCCCGGGCGTGCACTACTCGGGTTCGTACAACCCGCTGCACCTGGCGGACCACCGCTCGCTGCCGCCGATGTACGGCGACGCCTACACCGTGCTCGTCGGGCGCATCGACGCCGACGGCAACATGGTGGACGGCGTGCGGCACCCCAACCTCGTCGCGCCCGTCGGGACCTACACCGGCTGGAACCTGCGCCGCGCCGGCTTCGGCGAGGGGGGGCAATGCGGCGGGACGGGGTCGTTCATCCCGTTCGCGGCGACGGAGGCCGACCGCGAGGCCGCTGGCGACCCTCGGCCGTCGTTCGAGGCGCGCTATCCGAACCACGCGGCCTACGTCCAGGCGGTCTCCGAGGCGGCCGACGCGCTGGTGGGGGAGCGGTTGCTGCTTCCGGGCGACGCAAAGGCTGTCGTGGAGCTCGCGAGCGGGAGCGGAAGCACGACGCAGAATTGACGGGCGATGGAGTTCCGACGACCATTCCGTTCGTCGACCGGTTGAGCGGGGCACCGATGCTGGGTCTGTCCGAGATCGCCGTCATCGGGGCGATCGTCCTGGTTCTGCTCGTGCTCGGCGGCCGTTCGCGCCGCGAGCGGCCGTCGGACCCGGTGGTCGACGGCGCCGGGGACGTGTGGGAAGCGCGCGCGACCATCCGGATCCCCAAGTATCTCGCCACCGTCCTGCTGGCCCTGGCCGCCGCGGCCGCGGTGGCCGGGGCCGCCGTCTGGATGCAGTTCCCGCTCTGGGTCGCGGCATTGTCCGGCGGCGTCGTGGCGGGGGCCGGCGTCGTCGCCGCCATGCAGAAGGGCCCGCGATCGCAGTAGCGCCGAGTCGGGAAGAACCGGGACGGCACTCCGGCAGATTGATTTGCATCCGGGTACGCACCGTCGTGGAGGGACCGCCGCTCGGGCTCGGCTCGGGTGGCCGTGCGCGCGTGCAGCGTGCGCCCATCGGGACGGCGGAAGGTGGCGGTGACGCGCCGTCGGCCTTCGAGAATGCGACGCAACATGGTCCGACTGGCATGTTCGCCGTGCGCGCGCAGCCGCGTGCGAATGACCTGCACGAGTTGGTAGGCGATGGCGGTGATGAACAGGTGGCCCGTCGTCACGCTGGTGCTGGTGACGGCCGGGGGCGCGGAAAGGGAGGCGGCAGCAGGTGTGCCGCCTCCTGCAGGTGTCGTTGCTCAGGCCGGCAACGGCGGCATCCGCGGCCCCGGCGTGCTGAAGGTCATCTCGGTGATCGCCTTCACGCTGCGGTTCCCGTAGCGGAAGGGGACGATCAGCCGCAACGGGGCGCCGTGGCGCGGCGGGATCGGCTCGTCGTTCATCAGCCACGCCAGCAGCACCTGCGGCCGCCGCAGCGTCGTCATCGGCTCGTCCGCGTAGAAGCGGTCGGAGCCGACGAAGCGGCAGTAGTGCACCTCGGGGATGACGCCGAGCATGTCGGCGAAGTCGCTGAAGCGGACGCCCGTCCACTTGACGATGCCGCGCGGATTGGGAGCCCCGCACTGCAGCAGCCAAGTGCCGGACACGACCGGAAGCTGCTCCAGGTCCGAGAAGCGCAGCGTGCCGGACAGCCGCGCCATGCCGCGCGTATCGACCCGGATCGCCATCCGCCGGTAGTCGAACTCGATCTCGGGCGTCCGCCGCCCCGGCGTGCGCCACATCAGCGGGTCGGTGATCGACCCGGCCGCGCTCTCCGGATGGTCGGGAGCCGACCCGTCCGGATCGAGAGGCAGCGGGGCCGGGAATCCTTCGCGGAGCGGCCGCTCGACGAGCCGGTCCGGCCAGTCCTGCGGCTCCTGGGCCTGGACGACCGGGGAACGTCCGGGCCCGACGACGCCGAGGGACAGTCCGGCGAGGGTAGAGCCGGAAATCGAGAGCGCCTTGCGTCGCGAGAGTGTCATCGCTGCACCTCCTGGGTCGGTCGCGCCTGGTATCGACGCGATTCTACCGGTTCCGAGGTGCTCCCGCGGTGGTAGAATCGCTGCACGAGTCGATTGGGTCAGCGTGCGCGCGTGCGCCGTGACCGCGTGACAAGGAAGGAGGACTCGTCGTGATCATGATCCTGGCCTTTACGGCCCTGCTGGGGCAGCAACCGGCCGAGGCGACCGTGGAGCTCGACTTCGAGTTCTACCGGACCAAGGTCGAGCCGATCTTTCTGGAACGCAAGGCGGGCTTCACCCGCTGCGTCGTCTGCCATGCGGAAGGTGGGCGCGTCGGCTTCCTGGAAGAGCTCGAGCGGGGCGCGACGGGATGGACGGAGGAGCAGTCGCGGGCCAACTTCGAGGCGGTTTCGCGTCTCGTGGTGCCGGGCGATCCGCTGGCCAGCCGGATGCTGATGCATCCGCTGGAGCCGGATGCGGGCGGCGACGAGTTCCACAACGGCGGGCGGCAGTTCACCTCGCAGGAAGACCCCTGGTTCCAGACCCTGGCGGCCTGGGTGAACGGCGAGACGGCCGGGCAGTAGACCGAGCGAACGCAGGATCTCACAACAGAGGAGCTTGAAGGATGGCGACGAAACACCGGTCAATCTGTTGTCTGGCGGCGGCGGCGATACTCCTCCTGCCCCTGACCGCGGCGGCGCAGGGCACCGTGCGGATCGTCCAGACCAACAGCGCGGGCGACAACGTGCACTTCATCGATCCGATCACCAACGAGGTGGTCGGGGTGGTCGACGGCATCGAGCGGGCGCACGGCGCGGCGCCGTCGCCCGACGGCAAGTGGCTGTACGTGGCCAACGAGTCCGACGACACGATCGACATCGTCGACGTGGCGGCGTTGAAGGTGATCAAGAAGGTCCCGCTCAGCGGGCGGCCCAACAACATCGCCATCACGCCGGACGGCAAGAAGGTCTACACGGCCATCGCGCAGGCGCCCGGGGCGCTCGACGTGCTCGACACCGGGTCGAACGAGATCGTGGCGACCATCTCCGTCCACGGCGGCGTCCACAACACCTACGTCACCCCCGACGGGAAGTACGCCATCGCCGGCATGGTCGGCGGGCGCAACATCACCGTGGTGGACACCATGACGGACCGGCCGGTGTGGACCACCTACTTCGATCTCGGCATCCGCCCGATGGCGTTCGACGTGAACGAAGACGGCTCGACGCGCCACATCTACGCGCAGCTCTCCAACTTCAACGGCTTCGGCGTCGTCGACTTCTCGACGCGCAAGGAGGTCAAGCGGATCGAGTATCCCGAGGTGGCGCCCGACGAGCGGACCCCGGGCCATGGCGGCAACACCGCGCACGGCATCGGGGTGACCCCCGACAACCAGTACGTGGTGGCCAACAGCAGCCTGAACAGCAGCGTCTACGTCTATACGCTGCCGGATCTGGAGCTGGTCGGCGGCGTCCGCGTGGGCCACTCGCCGAACTGGGTCACCATCACCCCGGACAGCAAGTACGCCTACATCTCGCTGTCGGGGAACAACAGCGTCGCGGTGGTCGACATCGCGGCGGTCGAGAAGATCGCCGAGATCCCGACCGGCGGGCAGGTGCCGAAGCGCAACGCCACGCTGATCCTGGATCAGTAGCCGCAACGTGATGCGCGTTTCTTTCGTTGCCTGCGGTGCGGCGGCCTTCACCCTGGCGGTGGGGGCCGTCGCCCTTCCTGCCGCGCAGGAGCCACCGGCGCCGTCCGTGCGGGACGGCGTCTACACCGACGAGCAGGCCGACCGCGGCGAGGTCCTGTACGACGAGCAGTGCGCCGTGTGTCACGGTACGATCCGCCAGTTCGTTCCGGAGATGGCGGCGCTGCTCGGCGATCACAACTTCCGGAACGCGTGGCGGGGCCGTTCGCTGGGCGAGATGTTCGGGTACATCCAGGAGACGATGCCCCAGGACGCGCCGGGCACGTTGACCCCCGCGCAGACGGCGGAGATTGTCGCCCACATCCTCCGGGGCAACCGCCTGCCGGCGGGTGAGACGGCGCTTCCCGAAGACGAGGAAGCGCTGAACGCGATCCCCTTCGACCCCTGAGTCGTCGGCGTCGGCAACCGTCTCACACTGCTCGATCCGAACTCGCGCTACGGATTCTCGACGGCCGGTGCATGCGTCTGTACATAGTGCATGAGGCTCGGAATGCCGGCTTCCCAGGTTGGCACGGCGTCGGGCCGCCAGATGTAGCCTAGCT
>WTFV01000131.1 GCA_011523845.1 Acidobacteriota bacterium
CCGCCGCCGTCAGTCGCCCTGCCCCTTCTCCCCACCGCCGGACGACCGCCGGGTCTCGCCCTCCGACCAGGCGACCACCCTGTCCGCTATCCGGTTGACGACGTTGACGATCCCGATACGGCGACCCTCCCCGGACCAGCGCACCTCCTTCACCCCCGCGCTGGCGTCCTGCGCCGACACGGCCGGCTCCGTCCCCTGCCCCCACGCGACCACGCGCTCGATCCAGCGCGACACCGGCCCCAGCCGCTCCCACCGGCACTCCTCGGCTGCGGCAGCCGCCGCCGGATCCGGACGCCACCGCTGCCCGTCCCACGGGCGCGCCGGAGCCACCTCCGCCGTCTCGTCGTCCCAGCGAGACCGCACCGCACCGACAGGGGCCGCGACCCGCCGGCCGCCCGAACCGGCCGCAGCTCCCACCTGGACCACTCCATCCCCGCTGCGCACGACCCCGAGTCCCGCCAGCCGGTCGTGCGGAAACCGCCGCTGGGGGTCGAAGCAGCATCCCAGCGCCAGCAGGACCAGCAGGTTCACGAAGAACGCACAGAAGATGGCGACGTCGGAGCCGTCCATCTCGACCGGCGTCCCCGGGGGCAGCCCCCCGTACTGCCGCACCATCGTCAACCACAGCGCCAGCACCGTCACTGCCAGGACCAGCGCGTCCAGGCACGCCCGCCGCGCGGCCACGCGCCAGAGCGCAGGCTCGGCGCCGTCGGCGCCGACCACGCGCAGCCCCAGCGCGCGCTTGCCCGCCGTCACCCCGGCGCACAGGCCCTCGCCGGCGAGCGTATGCGTCCACCCGGCGGCGAAGAAGACCAGCACCGGCACCCACACCGGCGCCGATACCGCCCCTTCCGAGCGCAGCCAGAGCAGCTCGGAGACCAGAAGGGCCAGCCCCGCGGCGGCAAGGCTCAGCCCGGCATCAAGCAGTGCGGCCGCCGCGCGCAACAGGGCTCCCGCCTCCGCAGTCTGCAGCTCCGCGGCCGGCGCACGAGACACCGCAGACGCGGAGGGAGAATCAGCGGCCAGCTCCCACGCCGCAGGATCCTCCTCCAGCAGGCCGGAGACGCCGGGCTCCGCCTCCTCCCCAGGCTCGTCCGCCGAGTCATCATCAGCCGTCAACACCGGAGGCGTGTCCACGTCGACCGCCCGGCGCGCCGTGTCGAGAGCGGCCTCGGCCGCCTGCTTCTCGCCCTCGGTCAGCACGGCCCCGCCCTGCCCGTCCGCTTCCCCGTCCATGACGACAACCGTACGCCACCACGGACCGAACGCGCCCCGCGCGCAGCGGCGCGCAACCCAACGAAAGGCGCATCGAATGCCACAACAACCCGACAGACCCGCCGCCACGAACCGATCCCGCTCGATGATCCTGCAGCCCGAGGACATCGTCCCCCTCACTGCCGAAGAGGCCATCGCCGACATCGAGAACGCCGTGCGCGCGGTCGCGAACGAGAACGGCGGCTACGCGCAACCGCCAGCGTCCCGCGGATGAACCCGCAACAGCCTGCGCGCAAGCCGGAAAGGCAAGCCCGCACGAGCCCTGGACGGGCCGCCGCGCTCTCTCGGACATCGGCGCGGCAGGAGGCAACGAGCCACGGGAGGGAGATGCGTGCAGGCGACAATGGGGTACAGACGGGCGGGCGGAACGGGGCGGTAGCCGGGCGGCCAAGGCAACGCGTACGCCACAGGCTCCAGTCCCCACGCCACGCGGCGCCAGCGGCGCCCGGCCGTCCGCGCAACGGGGCCTTTCGGCCTCACTCCACGAGCCGTTCCGGCTCGTTTCCTCCAATCACGCCGGCCGAGGCCGGCCGAGGTGCATCCCGATGCAGACCGCAGAGACCGTCTACACGTACGCCCCGATCGGCAGCGAGCGCCCCGAGCCGTACCCCGACGGGTTCGTGCCCGACGCCAACCGCTGGAGCGGCCGCGAGTACGGACGCATCGCCACGCTGCCCGAGGGGAAGCCGTCCATCTACGGCGACGACGCACCGGCGGGCGAGCCCGCCCCGGTCGACACGCGCCAGACGAGCGCACGCAACAGCGCCATGGTGCGCTACATCGCCGCCGACCGGCTCCCGGCCCGCCAGCTCGTCGAGCTGCGCCACGTCACCCACGACCCCGGCCGGCTCGCCCTGCTCGGCGAGCGCCTCTACGGCGCGGTCCCGATCACCCCCGGCGCCACCGGCGCCCCGCTCGACCCCGACCCGTGGACCTCGCCCGAGCCCCGGCTGTACGAGGTCCGCGTCGGCGCGATCCTGGTCGCCTTCGACCGCGGGCACACCCGCGAGCCCGTCGACGAGATGTACCGCTCCGCGGGCAACTCGCAGCGGCGCGCGACCACGCACGTGCGCGCCTGGCGCGTCCCGCCGGCCGGCCCGCCGATGCTGGTCTACGAGGCCACCGACCCGCAGGGCGACGAGCACCTGATCGCGCTCTCGGCCCTGCTCGACGAGCCGCTGGAGACGGCGTTCCTCGCGCTGGCCGACAGCTACGCCTCGTCGCGGCCCGCCCCGCCCGACCACCGCGTGCTGCAGATGCGCTCGGCCATCGAGCGCTGGCGCTGGACCGACGAGATCGGGCGCCACGCCCGGCAGCCGAACGGCAACCGCCGCCGCCGCCGCCGCGGGGGACGCAGGAACCGCGCGAACGCGCCGCAGCCGGCCGCGCGGCCGGCCCACCTCGTGCGTACGCGGCCGGCCGCTGCCGCGTAGATCCCCTGCCGCCGGAGCGGAGCGCCGCCCCCCGCTCCGTTGCTTCGCACCGATGCGCCACGCAAGCTCGCCGCCGGCCCGCCCGCCGCCGCGCCACGGCGGACGCGCCGGCATCCGCGGTCGAGACCGATGGGGAACGTCCCGTCGTCTTCACCGACCAGAGAGCCGGCCCGCGCGCCGCGCCGCTACGCACCCGACCCGACACGGGGCGCCGGACACGCCGACGGGAAACCAGCCCGCACAGAGGAGCAAGGCATGGCCACGACCCAACGCACCGCCGACAGGAACCAGTACCCGCTGCCACCCCGCCAACAGTGGACCGTGGCCATCGGTCGCGTGGCCGACCACATGCCCGTCATCGGGGGCGAGACGCTCATCCTCATATGCTGCCAGGCCTGCGGGCGCGACCTCGTTCGGCTGGCCCCCGGTGATCAGATCGACGGAACCATGTTCTTCGAATGCAGCACCCGCCGTCAGGCCGCTGCCGCCGCATAGCACCCGTGCCGCCGCGGCGCGCCGCCGCCCCCCGCTCCCCATACTCCGCAGCCATGCGGAGGCGCGACGGCACCGGAACGGCGCACGCCAGGCGCCGCCCCGACCCTCCGCGGCATGCGGTGCTGCACCTGCGGCCCCGCCGGCGCCGCGCGCCCTCGGCGGTGGTACACGGGCCGTTCACGACCCAGGGCGACGCACTCGCCGCCGCCGGCCGTCTCCGGCGCACGAGCCCGACCGCCGACGGTATCGAACTGCTCGACCACGCCTGCCCCTGGTTGGGCGGAAGCCACGCCGAGCACAGCGAGCGGGTCGAGGAACTGCTGCGCCGCCTGCTGCGCCGCATCCACGAGTTTCCCGGGGACTTCGACCCGCGCGCGGCGACGGCCCGCCGCCCGCCCGGCGCGCTCTTCGCGCTCGCCTGCATGGAAGCGCCCCGGGCAGCGCGCGAGCTCGCCGAGACGCTCCAACGCGCCCTGCCCCGAGGGACCGCGCCGGCTCCCGCAATGCTCGGGCAGGTCCTGCTCGACGCGCCGCACGAGGCGGCGATGCTCCTGCACAGGGTCCGCTGGCCCGCACACTGGTTCGGTGGCCGGGGCCGCGCGGGGCCGGACGCCTTGCGCCCAGCCGATGCGACGACCGCCTGCGCGGTCCTGGCCCGCCGCCTGCGCCGCGGCCGCTGGCCCGCGCGCGAGGCGAGGCTCGCGCACCGGATCCCCGAAGACCTGTACCGACGACCGTGACCATCCTCGAACCGCCGGCGGACAGAAGCGAACGCGCCGCGGGAGTCCCGCTCGGCCGCTGCCGCCCGGCGCCGCGCCGGCGCCGGCCCCATCCGCCGGACCGCGGGCGCGTGATCGCGCTGTCGAACGACACCGGATACGACCCGCGCCGCCCGTTCTGGATGGTCGGACACGCCGCCGACGCCCCCGACCAGCCCAACCGCCGCTGGCACGCCGCTGCCGATGCGCTATGGGCCGGCGACCCGCCCGACGACGGCGCCACCCGCATACCGAGCCCGGCGATACGGCTGCTCGCAGGCGAGAACGCAAGCCGCCGCGAAGGCGCAGGACCCGTCGTGCCGCTGGCCGTCAGCTGGGACCACGGCGAGAGGGCCGACAGCGCCGGCGTCGTCTGGTTCAGCGACGGCTCCACGCTGCCGCTCGAGAGCTACCTCGCGCTGCTGCACCACGCCGGCGCCGGCG
>WTFV01000001.1 GCA_011523845.1 Acidobacteriota bacterium
CCGGTATCTGGTCCGACGGCGCGACCATGTGGGTCCCGCGCTTGATCGAAGAGTCACGAACACTGGATCTGATCGCCTTTGACGTTGCCGACGCGGTGGGGAACCGGCCGCCGGAGGTGGTGGGCATGCTGGCGCCGCTGAGTCTCCGTGGAGAAGAGGCGAGGGTGGAGGTGGTGGGCGCATTCCGGGACCCCGACGGGGATCGGCTGAGTTACCGGGCCACTTCGTCGGCATCGAGCGTCGCGTCGGTGTCGGTGTCGGGAAGTGCGGTGGTGGTGACGCCGTGGACCGACGGAACGGCAACCGTGACCGTGACGGCGACCGACCCCGGCGGTCTGATCGCGGCGCAGTCATTCGCCGTGCGGGTGACAGGACGGTTCACCGACGACCCGATACGACCCGGGGTGACGCCGATCCGGGCCGTCCACTTCACGGAGTTGCGGGAGCGGATCAACGGACTCCGGCGCGGGCTGGGCCTGTCGGCCTTCAGTTGGACGGACCCGGTCCTTCAAGCGGGGACGACCCGGGTACTGCTGGTGCATCTTCTGGAGTTGCGGCAGGCGCTGGGCGCGGCGTACGCCGCAGCCGGACGGACCGCGCCGCGCTGGACCGACGCGGCGGCCGTGGAGAGGTCGTTTCCGATTCGGGCGGCACACCTCTCGGAACTGCGTGCCGCGGTGGCGGCGTTGGAGTGAGCGCCAGTCGACGCTGCGCGCCGACTGGCAAATGCGTCGCGCAGGCGTCGGCCTGCATCGCGAGCATCAGGTGCGCGTCCGGATTGACGACATCGCGCGACCCGGCAATTGAAGACGTCCCGCGAAGGCACCTGAAGGGCCGCTCCCTTCCGCGGGGCGGCCCCGCCTCCTGGGCTCTCCATTAGAAGCCGAAGTCCGGCCGTTCCGCATCCCCCACCCCCATGACCAGCGCCGCCACCAGGTAGAGGGTGAGGCCGACGCTCGTGCCGACCCAGCCGGCCGTGGCCCTTTGCGCCCGCCCGCGCGCACGGTAGCCTTGCCGAAAGCATGCCAGATCCGCCTCGTCCCGGGTCGCAACGAGGCCGGCCGGTGGGGACGGATTCGATACCCAGGTGGCGAGCAGAGGCGCGACGACGGGAGCGACGAGTCCGCCGGCGAGCCAGCGGCCACTCGTTTCAAGGAGCAGCGCCGCCTCCTGGCCCGCAGCGTTGGCTGCCACGCATCCCATCGGTTGGCCGATGCCGACGCCGACGAACGCCGGCGCCGCGCGGTCCGCGGCACGGCGGGCGGACTCGAGGATCGGGCCTGCGGTCACCCCGGACGGCAGCAACAGTGCGAGGGTCAGGATCGCGGCTACGATTCGAAGCACTGCCGGTCACCGTAGCGCATTGCGCCCGCGGAGGTCCAGCCCCGGCGAGGGTGCCTTTCGTCGACGCACCGGTCCTGGACGCGACCTGGCCGGCAGTCCCCTGTGTGCGCCGTCCTCGGCGCCTGTGCTGGAGACGCGCCGCGAAGACGCCGGCGGCGGGCGGATCCTCCGTTGGTCATTAATTGTCGTTGGCGCTGCGGTCGGCGGCGTGGAGCAGACTACGGCGCGAGGCCGGCGGCGGGCTTCGACGACGGCCGCGGGACGGTCTCGAGCGTGCCGCGCCCGGGCGTGTTCGGGACCGAGGCGGCGGACGGCATGCCGCTATAGTGAGGGTAGCAACAACCTGCACCGGATCCAGACGTCGTGGACGGACCATTCCCAGACCCGCGCTTGGCCGCGGAAGACGATGCCGAACGCGAACCCTCGGACCTGCCCGGGCTCCCCGGGTGGCGCCGGCCCGTCGGCGGTGCGCCTCACCCGCAGGACCTGCGCGAGATCGTCGACGCGATCCTCAAGGTGACGCAACCGAAACGGATTCTGCTGTTCGGCTCCGGAGCCCGCCACCAGATGCACGACGACAGCGACATCGACATCCTCGTCATCGACGAGGCGCCACGCGGGGTGCTCGAGCTGAAGCTGGACATCGGCGCCGGTCTCCCGGATCGAATACGGTGGACCGACATCGTGGTCCTCACCCCCGGGGGCGTCGCCAAGCGTCTGGAGTGGGAGGACGAGACCTTCATGCAGATACTCGACGAGGCGACGGTGCTGTACGAGTCCGAGGCCGCGACAAGGCCATGACGGCCGAAGGCCGGATACAGAGTGCGGCGCGCTGGATCCGAGGCGCCAACGGCCTGATGGCGAGCGCCGTCGGAAAGACCGACGTGGGCTACGACAAGTCACGCTGGCAGCGCATCGGCGACGCGACCAGAGCCGTCGAGTACGCCGTCAAGGGCCTCGTCATCGCGGTCGACGGACGCGTGGGACAACGACACAACACACGGGAACTCGTGTTCCACCTGCTCGCCCGCGGCGAGAACGTCGGCGTCGAGGACCTCGACCGGATGAAGCTCGAGAAGGGCCGCGAGTTCAACGCCTACGCCGAGTTCGAGGAACCTGACTTCGAAGACGTGGACGAGAACCGTACGGCCGAGATCCTGCGCGCTGCAATGCGAATCGTCAGCAACTGCGAGCGCAGAGCCCGAGCACTCGCACGGCAGCACAAGGTGCCCGTCGATCTGGTGCCCCGCACCGGAAGCAGTTGGCAACCGCCCGAGGACGTCAGGGACTCGATGCGCACGTCCCACGACGACACTCGACCCGCGAAGCAGACCGCACCGTCGGAGCAAGATTAGAGGTGCACCTCCAGCCGGCGCCGGGCTGCCGGCTCAACGGTCGATCGCCGGTCAGCCGCTGACCGCCGGTCCCCTTCCGCGGTCGAGATAGGGCGGGTTGAACCAGGCTCGGTGAACAAGGTCGCGGCGGCCTACGCCCGCTCGGACCCGGCGCGGGCGAGAACGCAGCAGCCCGGACACCGCGCGTTCGATGCAGCAACTCCGGCGCGAGGGACTTCTCGAACCGGAGCGAGGATGGGAACGATGAAGCACAGACCCTTCAGCGAGCTGACGAAGGACTGGCCACCGGAACGTCTGGCAAGGAACGAGGCGAAGGTCAAGGAGATGCTCGCCGAGCTGGATCGGCAGCAACGCGAACCGACACGGGACGAGTCGGCGTCCCGTACCGCCGCTGAGAAGGCTCCGAGCCGGTCTCCGGAACTGACTCGCTGACCCAAGCGGGCAGGGCGAACACGAAGAGGTTGTTCCCCAGGCTCGGGCGCAGCTCCGGCGTCAGCAGCAACAGGCCCATCGCCGTGCCGGCCACGCCGGTGCTCACCGCCACGTACTGGCGGCCGTCGACGGCATACGTGATGGGAAACCCGGTGACCGGCGATCCGAGGTTGACCTCCCAGAGCACTTCGCCCGTTTCGTGGTCGTGCGCCCGGAAGCGCCCGTTCGCGTCGCCGCCGAAGACGAGGCCGCCGCCGGTGGCGACGAGGGACATCGTCATGGCACGCTGGTCGTGCTGCCAGACGGTCTCCCCGGTCTCTGCCGAGATTGCGCGAATCGTGCCGAGCTGGTCGATGCCGGGCGCGAGCTGGTTGCGCACGGCCAGCGAGTACAACCGCTCCCCGACACCATCGTCCTCGCGCGCGGGCGTCGCCATCATTCGCGCACAGGCGTTGCGGAGCGGGAAGTACATCGTGTTCGTCAAGGGGCTGTACGCACCCGCCTCCCAGTCCTTGCCGCCGAGCCAGGTCGGACAGGCGAGGACCTCCTGGCCGATGCCCGTGAACACGAGCTCCGAGTTCTCGCGCACCGTGCCGGTGGCGCCGTCGATGTCGCTGATGACGTTCTGGGTAATCGTGGGTGTCGCCCACAGGAACTCGCCGGTCTCCCGGTCGAGGGTGTAGACCACGCCGGTCTTGCCGGGGATCCCGGTCACCACCTTCCGAACTTCCCCCGCCCGCACCCGGGGGTTGATCCAACTGACCGCCGTCGGATCCGGCGCCACGACGGTGTCGAGCAGCAGGCGCTCGAACGGGTGATCGAGGTCCCAGTGGTCGTTCAGGTGCTGGTAGTGCCAGCGGATCTCGCCGGTGGCGCCGTCGAGCGCGAGCGTGGAGTTGTGGTAGAGGTGCGTGTTGTCGGTGCCGCCGAGCAGGAACTTCGGGGCGGGCGAGGTGACCGACGTCCCGATGTAGACCAGGTCCAGCTCCGGATCGTAGCTGGGCACCATCCACGCGCCGACGTGCGTGCGCTGCTCGAACGGCACGCCGCCCCACGTCTCGTCGCCCGGCTCGCCGGGCGCCGGGATCGTCCGCCTGCGCCACAGCTCCGCGCCCGTCGTCGCGTCGTGGGCCGTGATGACGCAGGCGTCGGGGCCGCCCTGCGGCATGCAACTGCGGCCCGAGACCACCCTGCCGTCGGCGATGATCGGGCCCGAGGTCTGGTTGGCCGGGTTCACCCGGTAGTCGAGGATCAGCGTCTCCCAGACCGGTTCGCCCGTCGTCGCGTCGAGCGCGAAGACATGATCGTCGGCGCTGGTGTCGACGATCAGGTTGCCGTGGATGGCGATGTTGCGGTTGGTGGCGGTCGCGAACATGTAGTCCTCGGCGTCGTCGGGGATCTCGCGACGGTGCTCCCATAGGAGGTCGCCGGTCACCGCGTCGATGGCCTGGATGACGTCGCGCGGATTCGGCATGTACAGCACGCCGTCGTAGGCCAGCGGCGTTCCCTCCTGCGTGCCGGGCTGCAACGCCCGCGACCAGACCATGCGCAGGTCGCCGACGTTGTCGCGCGTGATCGCATCCAGGGGACTGTAGCCCCATCCGTCGAGCGTCCTCCGCCACATCAGCCAGTCCGCCGGATCGGGGTTCTGCAGCATCGCATCGGTGACCGGGACGAAACTGTCGTCCTGCGCCCGGCCCGGCGCATCGGCCGCGATGATGAACGCCGCGCACGCCAGCAACGAAGAGCAGGTTCGGGACATCGACGACCGGGGTGCACGCATGATCCCTCCTCCGGGCGCAACGCCCGCCAATGTCGCGATTATACGTACGCGTGTCGTCCCCGCCGAGCGGCGCCCGAGGCAACGCCGGACTTCATTGCCGGATGCCGCCGGTCCGTTTCGTCGGACCTCTGGAAGCACGCCTCGAGGAGAGGCAACGCCGGACTTCATTGCCGGATGCCGCCGGTGCTCGCGACGGCCGCCGGGCCGGGCGGGCCGACAGCAACTACGCTGCCCCGCGCCGAGCAGCTTCCCGTCCGGTGCCCCGTACGGGCGAGCCCGCGGAGCCGCGCGACTGCACTGCTGTCTCGACCGCAGACGATCCCATTGCGGTTTGCAGGTCAGGCTCCTAGAATGGGAATCTCGATTTCGACTCGAAACCGCGTTCGCACCGAGGAGGCCGGAGATGAAGACGACGCGTAACCGGCGGCGGACGTTCGCTTGGCAGGTGTTGCTCCCCACGGCCGTCGCGGCGCTCCTGGCGCTGCCGGCCCCGGCGGCCGCGCAGGCTGCGGCCACCGACGAGGTCACGTTCACGCGCGACATCGCGCCCATCCTGCAGCGGAGCTGCCAGAAGTGCCATCGGCCCGACTCGCTGGCCCCGATGTCGCTGATCGACTACGAGGAGGTGCGGCCCTGGGCCCGTTCCATCAAGTACCGCACGGGGCTGCGCGACAGGCCGGGCGTGATGCCCCCCTGGTACATCGAGAAGGACATCGGCATCCAGCAATTCAAGGACGATCCGTCCCTCAGCGACCGCGAGATCGCCCTCATCGCGAGGTGGGCGGACAACGGCGCCCCGCGGGGCAACCCGGCCGACCTGCCGCCGCCGGTGCCGTTCATCGACGTCGACGAGTGGGAGATAGGGCAGCCGGACCTCATCGTGTCGTCCCCGAGCTTCGAGATCGCGGGCGACGCGCCGGACTGGTGGGGCTCCATCGGCGAGGTGCCGACCGGGCTGACGGAGGACCGCTACGTCGCGGCGATGGAATACAAGGAGATCACCGAGCGCAGCGAAGGCGAGACCCGCGCCACCGTCGGCGGGCTCTTCGTGGTGCACCACGCCACGCTCGCCGTGACCGATCCGGATCCCGATCCGAACGAGGACGACCCGCTGGCCGCGCAGCGCCGCTGGCCGACCCACGAGGTCGGGCGCAACGCCGACGTCTTCGACCCCGAGGCGGGCAAGATCATGAAGGCCGGCTCGAAGCTCCAGTTCAACTCGATGCACCTGCACGCCAACGGCGCGGACACGCGGGCGCACCTGAACGTGGGCTTCAAGTTCCATCCGCGCGGCTACCAGCCGACCCGCAAGTGGGTGCGCATGTCCTTCGGCAACGGGGTCGACCTCGACATCGAGGCGATGGATCCCGACCAGCAGATGGAGGCCTACTTCACGCTGCCGGAGAACACGCTGATGACGATCTTCGAGCCCCACATGCACGCACCCGGCGTGCGGATGTGCCTGGACGCCATCTGGGGGCACCACGTGCAGACGCTCAACTGCGCCGGCTACGACCATAGCTGGGTGCGGGTCTACAACTACGAGGACGACGCGGCGCCGCTGCTGCCCAAGGGCACGATCCTGCGGATGACCGGCTACTTCGACAACTCGCCGTCGAACCCCAACGTGCCCGATCCGCGCAACTGGTCGGGCGGCGGACACCGCTCGGTAGACCAGATGTTCATCAACCTGATGCGGGGCGTCTACCTGACCGACGAGGAGTTCGCGGCCGAGATGGCGAAGCGGCGCGCGAACCTGGATCTGGCGGACGGCGAGGTGACCATCGGCTGCCCGCTCTGCGGAACGGTCCAGGTGGAGTCGGCCGACGACGCCGGGGGCGGACAGTGAGAACCGCAGGAGCGCGGTCGGCCCGCGGGCCGCTCGCGCTCGTTCTCCTCGCCGGGTTGCTGGTCGGCCTGACCGCGCAGGATGCGAACGCGCAACGCATGCGGCGGGCGTACGACTCCGGGCAGGAAGTCGTGCCCGCCTACGAAGGGTGGGAGCAGAACGAGGACGGGTCCTTCAACCTGGTGTTCGGGACGCTGAACCGGAACTGGGAGGAGGAGCTCCACGTCCCGATCGGCCCCGACAACGCCATCGAGCCCGGCGGACCCGACCACGGACAGCCGACCTGGTTCCTGCCGCGGCGGAACCGGTTCCTGTTCCGGATCCGCGTCCCGGCGGACTTCGGCGACAAGGAGCTGGTCTGGACGCTCACCAGCCCCAACGGCGAGACGAAACGCGCCTACGGGACGCTGCTGCCCGACTACTACATGGACAACAACGTCCGGATGGCGAACAACGGAGCGGGCGTCTCCGGCGAGCTGTTCAAGAACGTGGGTCCGACGCTCGAGGTGCACGGCGAGTCGACCAGGAAGGTCAAGGTGGGCCAGCCGATCACCCTGACCGCGGTCGCGCACGACGAGGACGGCCTGCCGACGCCGCGGGCGATGCGCCCCGTGGATCCGGCCCGACCGACCAGCCTGACCCCGATCGCGGCGAGGGGCCTGCGGCTCTCCTGGTTCGTCTACCGGGGGGGCGTGCCGGTGACCTTCGATCCGGTGCAGGCCAAGGTCTGGGAGGACACACGGGCCAACTCGAACTCCCCGTGGGGCGCGGGCTGGGAAACGCCCGAGCCGCCCCCGGACAACAAGTGGGTGGTGCAGGCGACCTTCAGCGAGCCGGGCACCTACGTGTTGCGCTGCATCGCCCACGACGGAGGCCTGGGGACCTACCAGGACGTCACGTTCGTGGTGACGGAGTGATCCCGGGCGCGTTGGGCCCGGGCGGAAGATGGTGAAGCGGCCGGCAGGCTTCAACTCCGGCGTCCGGAGCGCCGGGAGCCCTGCCGGCCGTTTTCGCGAGGTCGCGCGGCGGCTTTCCCGCGCCTGACCGTACCAGGGAGCGCCGGAGGCCTTGCCGGCCGTTTTCGCGAGGAGACAGTGAGGATGCCGTTGTCGAAGGTCTCGGTGGGCGCCATCATGCTGCTTGCGTTGGCGGGGGTGAATCCGGCCGGCGCCGCCGCGAACGACGGCGACGTCGTGCCCGAGCACCCCACGTTCACCCGCGACGTGCTCCCCATCCTGCAGCGCTCCTGCCAGGTGTGCCACCGGCCCGACATGTTCACGCCGATGTCGCTCCTCACCTACGAAGAGGTCCGTCCGTGGGCGCGCTCCATCAAGCAGCGGGTCGAGGCGCGCGTCATGCCGCCCTGGTTCGCGGATCGCACGGTGGGCAGATACCGCGACGATCCGTCGCTGAGCGACGCCGAGATCTCCACCATCGGGCGCTGGGTCGACCAGGGCGCACCCCGCGGCAACCCGGCCGACGCGCCGGCGGCGGTCGCGTGGCCGGCGGTCGACACCTGGTACCACGGCGAGAAGCCGGACCTGGTCGTCACCAGCCCGCCCGTCGTGGTGCCCCCCAACTCTATCGAGACCTATCCGGAACCGGAGATGGAGACCGGCCTCACCGAGGACCGCTACGTCAAGTGGATCCAGGTCATGCCGGGCGAATCGCGCGTCGTCCACCACGTGCTGGTGTACGCGGTGCGCGACTCGGAGGACGGGGCGGACGACGGTGGTCCGCGCGGCGTGCGCGAGCTGCTGGCCAACCGCGCGCGCGGCGACTTCGTCGGCGACTGGTTCGAGGACGGCTACGCGCGGCTGCTGCGCAAGGACGACCGGATCCGGCTGCAGCTCCACTACCTGCCGGACGACGAGCGGAGCTTCACCGACCGGACGAGCGTGGGCTTCAAGTTCTATCCGCCGGGGTACGAGCCGGACTACGTGGTCAGGACCCGGGCGGTGTCCAACCGCCATGACCTGATCATTCCGCCCGGCGAGCCCAACGCGCGCAGCGACGCCTACTTCACGCTGCTCGAGCCGACCCGCATCATCAGCTTCCAGCCGCACATGCACTACCGTGGCAAGGCGATGACGCTCGAGGCGATCCGCCCGGACGCCGGGCGGCCGGAGCTGTTGGCCGACGTCAACCGCTTCGCGTGGGACTGGCAGCCGACCTACGTGTACGAGACGCCGCTGACGCTGCCGGCCGGCACCGTCATGCACGTCACCGCGTACCACGACAACTCGGCCGCCAACCGCGTCAACCCGGATCCGACCGCGGCGGTCGGCTGGGGACAGCGCACCATCGACGAGATGAACATCGGCTGGCTGGACTACTTCCACATCTCGGAAGAGGAGTACGCCGCGCTGCAGGCCGAGGAGTAGGCGCGTGCCGCGAGGCTCCCTCGTCCTCTCGTCGGCTACCCTCGTCGCCGGCGCGGTCGCGGTAGTCGCCGCGATCGCCGTCGCCATGTCGGCCGGTGCGGTCGCCGCGTCCGCCGTCGTCTCCGCCCAGCCGCGCCACCCCATTTACCTCATCTACGACGGGTTCGTCCGAAACCACGACGCGTCCCTGACGCTGGCGTTCGGCTACCACAACGTGAACCGCGTCGACGTTACGGTCGAGGGCGAGGACAACGCGTTCCGCTCGGGCGCGGCCGACCGCGGCCAGCCAACCGTGTTCCTGCCGGGGCGGCAGCGATTCGCCTGCGTGATGGTCGTGCCCGAGGCGTTCGACGGCCGGTTGCAGTGGCAGATCCGCTTCGCCGGTCACGAGTCGGTAACCACCGCGCGCATGCTGGATCCCCTCTACGCGCTGGAGGAAACCAGCGCCCGGGAGGCGGTTGAGGGAATCGAACTGGACGGCGCGCCGCGGGGGGTCTGTCTGGAGCGAAGCGTCACGAAGGAACGGCGGTAGACGACGCCCCTTCCTTGCGACCCTCTGTCAGAAGGCTTAGTCTTGACACATGCCCGACGTCAAGGACATCGAGTCGGCTGTTGCCAGCCTCTCCGCAGACGATCTTGCGGTGTTTCGAGCTTGGTTCGCCGAGTTCGACGCTGCGCAATGGGGCGTCGAGATAGAACAGGACGCATCAGCCGGCCGGCTAGATGCTCTCGCGGATGAAGCAATCGAGGATCTCCGCGCGGGGCGGGCGACCGACCTGTGAAGCATCGCGCCACCACGCGTTTCTGGCGCTCCTACCGCGAACTCCCCGAGCAAGTGCAGCACTTGGCTGACAAGTGCTACGAGCGGCTCCGCCAGAATCCGCGCCACCCATCGCTGCATCTGAAGCGGACCGGTCGCTTCTGGTCTGTTCGCATCGGTCTCCGGCATCGTGCGCTCGGTGTGGAAGACGATGACACCGTGGCGTGGTTCTGGATCGGGACGCACGCGCAGTACGACCGACTGCTTGAACGGAGATGACGGTCCGATGTGCAGGCGCTGCACCTATGGGGTAGCGACCTCGAAGCCAACTCCTGTGTGCCACGCTGTCGACGCGCCGTGCGGCGTGTCGGCGGCGATGTGGTCCGCCATTCGCCGGATCAGCTCGGCGCTGGTGAATGGCGACCAGCCGTGGCCCTTCATGGGGCGGTCGTGGACAAATCTGGCCGCCGCAATGGGGATCTGCCCCCCGGATCGGCCGCGCGAGCCCTGGGCGCGCTCCAACTGGCTCAACTGCCGGACGCTGCCGACCGGCTGGCCCTCGATGGTCCGCTGGAACATGCGTTCCGGGGCGCCCGGGAAGCTGGTTGTAGGGGTACATATGCGAGCGCCACGCCAACGCGGCCGCCGTCACCAGTTCTACGTGGAACGACAGGCCGAAGGAGCGGGTCGCCAACCGCGGCCGGGGTACACTGCTTCGACACGGGAGCACCATCATGGGCCGGATCAGAGTCGAAGCGACGATCGAGAACGGGACCGACGCGACCTTCCGCATCCATTGCGATGCGCTCGTCGACACGGGCGCTGCCTACCTGACGCTCCCGAACGTCTGGCGGGACCGCCTGGGAACGCTCACGACCCTCGATACGGTCGCCGTCGAGACGGCGACTCAGGCGGTCGTCAGCGGCGACATCTGTGGACCGGTTCTCCTCCGGATGGAGCGTTTCCGGCCGGTTCTGACCGAGGTGCTGTTCATCGAGATGGACCCGGCCGACGGTCAGTACGAGCCGCTGATAGGCTACATCCCGCTTGAGCAGGCACAGGCCGTCGTCGACCTGGTGGGACATCGTCTGGTCAAGGTGAGCCGGGTCGACCTGAAATAACCTCCACCTGTTCGTCGCCCACCGTGCGAGGCGCGTCACCGCGGCCCGGTCGAGCGTCCGGAGCGGATAGCTGGTCGTCTCCAGGTTGTGCCCGGCGTCGAATACGCCCCGGATACGCTATCGTGATCCCGCCTCGTACCACGCCGCCGACGCGCCCGCCGGCGCATTGGCGGCGATGTGGTTCGCCATTTGCCTGATCAGCTCGGCGTTGGTGAACGGCGACCAGCCGTGGCCCTTCATCGGGCGGCCGTGGACGATCTCGCCGCCGTAGTGGGGATCGGTCGTGCCTTCGAGGAACTCCTCCAGCAGGTACACCGCGTACGGCAGATAGAACTGGTCCATCTCGGGGTTGTAGATCCGGATCTTGCCGACGAGGTCCGGGCCGATGCGGGACCAGTTCTCCTCCAGGTAGTGCCGCAGGTCGTACCCGTTGTCGCGCATGTAGTGCGCCACCTCACGGTCGATGACGCCGGTCTCCAGGTCCCATAGACGGCGCGGGTAGCCGTCCTCGTCGGCCGGGCCGTACGCGGCGTTCCAGGCATCGATCTGCCCCCCGGATCGGCCGCGCGAGCCCTGGGCGCGCTCCAACTGGCTCAATTGCCGGACGCTGCCGACCGGCTGGCCCTCGATGGTCCGCTGGAACATCCGCTCGGGCGCGCCCGGCACGGCGTCCGGCACCAGGAACGCGCTTTCGTCCTGGTAGATGTCGATCAACTGGTAGCGGCGGAAGTCGACCGGATCGGGGTAGAACGTCCACGTGCCGCCGTAGAAGGTCGGGTAGTGGATCTGCGAGGCCAGCGAGATCCAGCCGCCGGTGGAGCCGCCGGTGATCACGCGGGCGTACGGCTCGCCGATCATCCGGAAGTTCTCTTCGAGGTATGGAATCAACTCCTGGTGGATGGCGTCGCCGTAGGGACCGTTGTTCGCCGAGTTGAGGCCGTAGGAGTCGTCGAAGAAGGGTGTTGGATGCTGGATCGTGACCGCGATCATGCGCGGGAAGTTCGCGCCCGTCCACGCCCGCTGGAAGTCGTAACCCGACTCGCGCAACCCGCCCGACTCGCGCATCATCTGAGCAAAGAGCTGCGGCCCTCCCGATGGCGGCTCGGTGGTGAAGCCGAAGGCGGGCTCCAGCTTGAAGTGGTCGGCCTCGAATACCACCGGGTAGCGCAGCGCGGGATTCTCGTCGTAGCCGCGCGGCAGCAGGACGACCGCCCCGAGGTGCATCGGGTGCCCCCACCAGTCGCTGAGGATGCGGCTCCGTATCCTGACGCGCTCGACCCACTCGGTGTCCGGTGCCGCCTCGATGGGCGGGATCTCGTCGACCAGCTCCAGCCGGATCGGCGTGTCCGAGCCCGGGTCGACGCGAACGCGTTGGGGGGTGCTGACCAGATTGCCCGGGGAGAACGCCCAGCGCTGACCTTCCCACTGGTCCTGCGGCGCCCAGACGACGTGGCCGTCCTGGCGGTGATACTCCGTGTACACGTGGAGCAGCGCCTGAATCCAGTAGTCTCCCGGCGGCAGCTCCCGCAGGCGCGCGTACGGATAGCCGTCCGCCCCGGCGTCGATGACCATTGTCTCGCCCGGTCCGACGCCGGCCACGTCCGCCGCGAAGAAGGGCACGCGGCCGTCGCGTTGCCGCGCCGAGTTGTAGGCGGCTATCCGCGGCTCCGGGTCCGCCGACGGGCTCAGGCCCAGGAAGAGCCGTCCGGTGAGTGGGCCGTCTCGGACGTCGGCAGCGTAGCTGACCTCGATGCGGAGGCGAGCCGGCGTCTCGTCTGCGACAACCGTGTCACGCGCCGACTCGAGGCAACCGGTCAGCAGCAGAACCGTGGCCAGGACAAGGCACCGCCGGCCGACATGGGCGGCGCGATCGAGCAGTGCACGGACGCGCTGGTGGGTCAGGAGATCGGCGCGCCGAACCGCGTCGCTCGGCCACTCGGGCCGCGTGGCGCGCGCCGCCTCGTAGAGGTCGATGGTCAGCCGGACCCTTCGCGCAACCGGCAGCTTCGTCCGCTGCTCGCGGACCAGCCGTTCCGGCGTCCCCCAGTCGCGGCTGGCGTATTCTCGCAACTCGTCGAGATCAAGCGGTGCCACCCGAATCCTCCAGTCGCGACTCGCGCCGCCCGTCGCGGCGATCAACCGTCGCGCGTTGACTCATCCGGACACCGGATCGCGCCGCTCGCCAGCAACGCGCGTCTCCTGCTCGCCCCCAATCCGCGGAGCCACTTGACCGGCGAAGCGGGCCTCCATCTCGCGCCGCGCCTGCACCGCTGCGAGGTTCAGGTCGACTTCCACATCGTCCCACCGCACCACCTCGCCTGCGCCGACGGCCCGCCTCAATGCCACCCCGTGAGCGAGCCCGATCGGCAGCACGCCGCACTCGAGTGACGCTCGCGCCGGGAGCAGCTTGCCGTAGACGGTGAACCCGCCCTCGCCGTCGAGCGTCTCCCCCGGCGCGAGATCCCGCTTGGCGGTCGCCGCCACGTCGCCCACGAAGCCGCGGGTGGCGCCGGTCGGCTTCCCGAGCAGTCCGGCGGCGAGAATCGACACGTTCAGCTCCAGCCCGATGAGGTGGAACGGCTTGTACATCGCCGAGTAGCGGCCCGTCGCGTCGGTATTCATCCCGTACTGGCGGAAGCAGGCCGCGGTGTAGTCGTTGGGCGCCTCGATGACGACGTAGACGCCCCAGCGCAGGTCGTTCGGCACCGGCCGGCCGTCGCGCTCGAGCGACGACACCACCTCCACCTGCCCCTTGTGGTGAAGCTGCCCGCCGTCTCGGGCGGGACGCAGCACGTGCGCGAGATCCTCCTTGCCGCAGGGCGGGAACCGCAGGCCGGCGGGCGGCGGCGCGAGGCCGGTGGCGTTGGCGATGGCGGCCATCTCGATGGCGGACTTCGTCCCGTCGAGAAACGAGTTGAACATCCGGCTGTTCATCCCGGCAGCCGCGGCCTGGTCAGCCGTGAGCCCGTAGTGCTCCCACACCGTGTCCGGCGTCGAGGCGTGGTACGACGGCAGGTACTTGGTGCCCTTCCCCGCCGCGACGACATCGAAGCCGCACGAGCGCGCCCACTCCACCAGCTCGCAGGTGAGCGCGGGCTGATCGCCGTAGGCCATCGTGTAGACCACGCCCGCCTCGCGCGCCTCGGCCGCGAGCAGCGGTCCCGCGAGCACGTCCGCCTCGACGTTGACCATCACGATGTGCCGGCCCGCCGCGAACGCGGCGCGGGCGTGCGCGATTCCAGCCGCGGGATCGCCGGTCGCTTCGACCACCACGTCGACGCCATCCTCGCCGATGGCCTCCACCGCGTCAGGTGTGAACCGCGTCCCGGCCATGCGTTCGGCGCTCCAGCCCACGGCCCGGCAGGCGGCCCGGGCGCGGTCCGGATCGAGATCCGCGATCACGCGCACCTCCAGACCGACCGCCGACGGCGCCTGGCTGAGGAACATCGACCCGAACTTGCCGGCGCCGATCAGGCCGACCCGCACCGGCCGGCCGGCACGAGCCCGCTCGCAGAGCTGGTCGTAGAGGTACATGGAATGTCGCTCGGGGCTGATCAGGCCGCCGTGCCGGCGCGCACGAGCTCGGCGAGACAGTCGTCCGCCAGCGGCTCGATCGGCGTGAAGTCGCGATGCGCGATCCACGCGGCGCGCTTGAAGCGGCGGATGTGGTTGTCGACGTGGCAGAGCGACAGATAGACGATGCTGCGGCCGAACGGGCTGATGTTCGGCGGGCTCGCATGCACCAGGGTGGAGGCGAAGACGATGATGCTGCCCGGAGGCCCCGTCGGCGCCACGCACCCGCCCCGCTCGGCGAGCCGGGTCACGGTGGCGCGGTCCAGGGTCCAGAGCGGATAGCTCGTCGTCTCCAGGTCGTGGCCGGCCTCGAACACCCCCTGCTCGTGGCTCCCCGGCAGCAGCAGCAGCGGCCCGTTGGCGGCGGTCACCTCGTCCAGGAACACCGCGATGTTCATGGCGCGCGGCTCCGGCATTTCGTCGTCGCGGTGCCAGGTGCCGAAGTCCTGGTGCCACTGCCAGACCTCGCCGTCGAACGCCGCCTTGGCATTCACCTTGTACTGGTGCATGTAGACGGGGCCGTCGACGAGCTGCATCACCGGCTCGACCAGCCGCGGGTGGCGCCCGAGGCGGCGGAACGCCTCGTTGTAGGTGTGCGCGGCGAACGCGGTGCGGGCGACGCCGCTCGACTCGCGCCACACCTCCTCGCGGTCGAGGGCGTAGACTTCGTCCGCTGCGGCCCGCAGCACCGCCGCCTCCTCGGCCGAGAAGCGGGACGGGAAGAAGAGGTAGCCCTGCTCGTCGAACCGCGCAATCTCCTCGGCGGTCAGCTTCATGACGGTCCTCCTCGCGCCTCGCCCGGAAATCGTCGCCTCGCGGCTCGGCTTTCCGCCCAACCCGACCCACTCCGAGAGTCGGCCCCGTGCTACGGCGCAACCTCCCGGCGTACACTGGGCGCCATGCCCAACCCAGCCACCGTCAACAAGTTTACGTGGAACGACATGCCGAAAGAGCGGGTCACCAACCGCATCGACCGCCGCATCGTCTGCGGCGACGGCACCATGGTCGCGCACGTCTACCTGCAGAAGGGCGCGATCGTGCCGGGGCACTCGCACCACAACGAGCAGCTCACCTACGTCCTGAAGGGGAAGCTACGGTTCTGGGTGGGCGACGACCTCGCGCAGGTCGTCGACGTCGGCGAGGGAGAGATCCTGCACCTGCCGTCGAACGTGCCGCACAAGGCCGAGGCGCTGGAGGAGACGCTCGACGTCGACATCTTCAACCCACCGCGGCAGGACTGGCTGGACCGCACGGACGACTACTTCCAGGACCAGTAGCATGCTGACAGGCCAGATCGTCCAGGTACCGGCCGCCGAGGTCGTGGTAGTCCGGCCGCAGCGGGCCGCTGTTGACGAAAGTTTGCTCATCCACGCGCTGACGGCGGGCGGCACCGACGGCGGGCGGCACCGACGGCGGGTCGCGGCTGGTGGCCTACGACAAGGCGACGGGGGCCGAGATCGCGTCGCTTGATCTGCCGGGCGGGGCGCTCGGAGCGCCGATGACCTTACCTGCTGGACGAGGTGCAGCACATCGCGCTGACGGTTGGCGGAGAGGTGCCGGGGCTGATCGTGTTCCGGGTGCCGGAGTGACCGTCGAGGCCCGGCCATCGTCGCGGACTGCACGAGCCCTCAGCCCGCGGCGCGCGCACATGCCAGCGCGAACAGCCGATATCCCGCCCGAAGTTAGAATGGATTTCGTGAGCGGCAGCGCACCGGACCCGAGCTATCTGCAGGCGCTCGTCGATAGCATCGTCGAGACAGCCGACCCCGAGCGGATCATCCTGTTCGGATCCGCCGCCCGGGAACAGATGCAAGACGACAGCGACATCGACCTGCTGATCGTCAAGGATCGCTGCCACCGCATTCACACGGCCGGCCGCATCTACGCGAAACTGCCCCAGAAGAACAGAGCCGTCGATATCGTCATCGTCTGGCCGGAAGAACTGGTCACCTACAGGAATGCCCCCTGGGGAGTGATCCCGCCCGCCCTGCGCGAGGGAAGAACGCTCTATGCCAAGAACGCCGAAGCTTCCCCAGGAGAACGCCCGGTACTGGATTGACGAAGCGCGCCGCGAACTGCGGGTCGCCAACGACTACCGGGACGATCCCGACATGGCCCTGATTCGGTGCGCTCGCGCACACGCCGCCGTCGAGCTTGCGATAAAGGCCGTGATAATCGTCCACGACAAGGGATATCCCGACACGCACAACGTCGGCCTGCTGTTGGAGCGGGCAGAGCAGGTCGGCGAGACCATCGGAGACGAGACGAAACAGGCCAGCAGACTGACCGCGTACGCAGGCCGGCTGCGGTACGGTCATCTGGAGCACGCTCAACCGGTCCCATCGCCGGACAACAGCGAAGTCGACGAGGTGATCGACATCGCCAACAGGACCGTCGCGTGGGCGGACGATCGAGTACAGGCGTTGCTGCCGGCCGCCAACGGAACCGGAGACCAGGGCGCATACAAGCCCGTTCAGCATCACCGTCGAAGACCGCGCGATCTCTGAGGGGACCGGACGGGCTGGACAATGCTACGAGAGTCCATTGGAGCCGAGGAAGCGCGGAAGCAGGTCGACCGGTGCCTTCATGAGATCCAGACCCACCTGCTCGAAGGCATCGTCGTCCCGTTCCTGGGCGCCGGCATCAGCAACGCGTGCGAGCCGCAGCAGTCATGCTCGTCAGGCGCCTGCACGTCGCCACCCCCGGACGCATGCGAGTCGAGACGACAAGACATGCCGGCGTTCAAGCCGACGGCCGACAGCCTGAAACAGTCCCTGGCGAAATGGCTGTGGAACCAATGTCAGTCGAGTCCGGACACCGCCGAGCGGGCCGGGAAGCTCCTCGACGTTCAAGACCTGCATTGTCTGGACCAACGCGAATTCATCGGCCGATTGAGTTCTGCCGAGCCCGCTACGGATCACGGCCGTCGTCGAGTGTCACTCGACAGGCTTGCCGAAGTCTGCGTCTGGCTGAGCGATCCGCGGACCGTCTGCCGCGTGTTGCGGATTGATCGCTTCACCACACTCGAACCGCGACCGGTTCATCGGTACATCGCGTATCTGGTCCGGGAGGGACTCGTCGACGAGATCGTGACCACGAACTGGGACACCTGTATCGAGACGGCACTGACGCGTTCCTTCGGGCCGCGACGGACGGCGCGCCTCGATCTTGACACCGTCGGCGAAAGCAGCCCGTTTCGTGTGATCCGGCAGATCGATGAGTACAGGCGCTGGGGGGCGTCCCGGCGCCGCGGGCGCGGTCGGCGGCAGCCTGTCCTCCGCCTGTACAAGATCAACGGCTGCGCGGCGGCCTACGAGCGAGACCCGGCAGGCGAGGCCGAGCGGATTGCGCTGACGGAGCGCCAGCTTCAGGGTTTTCGCGACAATCACTGGGCGGCGGATCTGTTCCGCGACCGTGCTCGCAGCCACCGGTTCCTGTTTTCCGGTTTCGGCAGCTCCGAACCGCAGATCAGACACGCGGTAACGGCGCTCGCGAGCGAGTTCCGGGCTTTCCCGGTCGAGGCGCGCGAGGCGACGCACGCACCGTTCGTGCACGTGTATGACGAGTCGCCATCGTTCCATCAGTATCAGCTCCTTCGTGCGTACTACAGCGAGCAGGAATCCGACCTTCGGGTAGGCATGACGCGGGCGGTCACGGCGGCGCATGCTGACTGGTTCCCCGACCCGCGGCGCCCGGAACACCGCCGGGCGCCGACAGACCGCGGCCAGAAGCCAGTTGTCAACCGTCTCGACGCCGACCACTTCTGGTTCGGGGTCTACCTCGTCGCCGTGCGCGGCCTCGTCGAGCGCTACTGTGAGCCGCCGTTCCCGTTCCACGCCTGGCTCGCACGATGCGGTACTGCACCCGTTCAGAAAGCGATGCGCCTGCGACGCTGGCTGTACCCGCACCCGGACGACGACGGGCACGCCTGTTCCACCCCCTCTGAAGTGACGTTCGGCCGACTCGCTACGCTTTTTCGCCCGGTTGCGTCAGCGGAGACGCACGGCGGCTGGCCGTACGACTACCTCGGGCCGGGTCCGATGCAACTCTGGGTATGGCTTGCTGGGATTCAGGGACGGCGTGATCCGATCTCCGGCTCCGGCTGTCCACACCGCGACTGGTATCTGCCGATGCGCGAAGCGTCGCTGCTGATACTCTCCAGCCTGTACGTGTTGATGGCCCTGGTTCCAGATCTGTCGGCGGACAAGGTGGATCCCGAACTGCCCTCGGCCAAGACCGGGTGTGGCGGGACCAACGGAAATGCGCCGGCTCGCGAGCGTTGCGTCTGGCCGGAAGCCGGCGGCGTGGGACTGCGCGTCCGGGTCAGCCCGGAAACCGGACGGATCAGCCGAGATGCGGGAAGTGAAGACGCTCACACCCCGTTCGACGTGGTGATCGTCGATCATGGCGCGCCGAATCCGCCCACAGCTTCTCCGAAAGACGACATGCCGACGCACACGACCATCTGCTACCAGCTCGCCGTGTCGAACCGCGGTCCCGGCGGCGGATTGGTGCGCACAGGCCGGTGGGAGCGGCGCGCGAAGCCCCATGCGGCACGCCGGACCCTGCGCGCCGGGAAGTTCGTTCGATTGCCGGCCGAGGAGGTCGTCCTCGCCGACGAGATGCGTGAGGTCCGGGCCGAAGAGCGGCCGGCGGAGCACCGGATTCGTGCGGTCCGCCTGGCTGCCGCGAGGCTACTGCCGCGCACCAGGGCTCGGCTCGTTCGCCGCGCGGCGCACGGCGTGAGCACGTGACGAGCACCGACCGTATGGACGCGTACGAGCCGATCTCGGCCTTCGACCTGCAGCTCGAACTGCAAAGGCCCCCGGAGACCTCCTCGGCGGAGACGGGCGACCGTGTTCCCAGTGTGGATCCCTGGTACCCGACGTGGTGCCTCGACTGGGGCATCACCACCGTCCATCTGTCCACTTCGGTCATGGGCGTCACGGTGCGGCCGCGGCGACCTGGCGCGTTGCAGGACGAAGACCCGCGCCACTGCAAGGAAGAACTACGAACGCTCCTCCGTTTCGTCGTGCACTTGGCGGCGGAGTACGGCTTGCTTCGACCTGTTGTGGGAATCGTGCGTCTGGACCCCTGTACCGACTCCGGCAACGACGTTCCATGCCGGATACGGAAGGTCCGAGGCTGGGCTGGCGACCAGGACTGGCACCGCGGCGAGTTTCTGCTGTTCGTCGAAACGGATGAGAACGACTACCTCCGGCGATGCGGCGATCTGCTGGCGCCGGCGCCCGCGACATGGAGCCGTGCCGAGCCCCCGAAACCGCGAAGTGCGAAAGCCGTTCTCCACGATGCGATGGAGGCGGCATCCGCCAGCGAGGATCCCAATCCCGGCGACACTGCCGAGAACCAGGATCCGCTTGAGCTTCTTCGACGCTTGCAAAAGGCGGTCGATACCGATGCCGCCAGCGCGACGCCGAATCCGCTGGTCCAGGGCCTCTGCGAGTGGCTGAACGAGAAGCTCCGTCCCCTTGCTCTGAGCATCGACGAACCTGACACGAGCGCCGGGGAGAGCGGCGAGAAACAGGACGTCGAACATGCGCCAATCGCGCTGCCGGGGACAATCGTACGAGTCAAGACGCTGCGGGTCATGAACTTCCGCGGATTCGCCTCCCAGGACGGTAAGGCGTTCGAGCTCGATCTCGACGCCGACCTCGTGTTGCTGTCCGGCCCGAACGGACTCGGCAAGACGAGTCTGATCGAGGCGCTCGATCTGCTGCTGACCGGCCATCACCAGTTTCCCCGCGACCCGCATTGTCTGTTTCATGGCAACGCGACCGACTTCCGGCTCGAAGCCGAGGTTCGATTTGCACCCGACGACGGGAACGCGACCGCCCACGAGCAGACCGGAACGGTGGCATGCAGAGGCCGACGCCGGAAAGAGCGTGACGGCAAGTGGACCGTGTCGCCATTCGAGTGGTCCGTGAACAGCGAGCGCGGTTCGACCATCGTGCGCCCGCTGACGCGAGAGTTCCAGGAGAGGTTCGGTGAGGACGAGCTGACAAGCCGGACAGCCCGGCAAACCGCAGAGCTGTTGTCACGCAGGACGGTGGTCTACCCGGACCGCCTCGACGAGCTGTTCGACGAGACGACCCACGGTGTCACACTGCGGGACTATCTCGATCCGCTCCCGCCCTGGGTGGCGGAGTTCCTGCAGACAGTGAATTCCGAGCGGCACGATTCCGTGCGGTCTCAACTCGACACGTTGATGAAGAGGACTGCGGAAGAGCGCAGCATGCCCGACCCGGAAGGCCCTCGGAAGAAGGTCGAGGCGGCCCTCGATGCATTGCGTCCCCTCTATGGCGACGAGCTCGCCACGGTAGGCGAATGGCCGCCGTTTCCCCCGTCCGGTGATGAAGAGGATCTGTCCGGTTTCGTGGAGGCGTTGTCTGCTCGGCGCGGCGAATCGGCGGCGTCGGACGAACTGCCTGATGTGCTCCATCGGGTTCTCGACGCGCTGCGCCGCGAAGAGATTCGGCGTTCGGAGGCGACCGCTTCGGATGACGCCGGACGCGAGATGGTCGAAGATATCGAGCGAAAACTGGAACAGTGCAATGCCGAGTTGGCTGTGATCGACAGCAAGTACCCACAGCTCGACCAGGAGGCGACGGCGTTCGACGCAGGCGAACAGCCGGACCTGCTGGCGATTCTGGAGACGCTTCGCGACCACGCCGCTCGCTGGGCCGGGGCGAAGCAGCGGCAGCAGGACGCTCAGGCACTGCGCATGGTTCTTGCGGAACTGCGTCGCGTGCGTTCCGAGGATGCGGCGAAGTGCGCCCAGGAATTGGGCGTCTATCTCTACCCGCGCAGGCAGGCGCTGGCTGATCGCAGCCGGCTGCGTGAGGACCGAGATCGGCTGCTGGTGGAGCGGCGCCGCGCCGTCGGCTCCGAGCGGGCTGCGCGGCTGGTGGCCATGCGCGGCAGGCTGGAGGATGTAGCGACCGCGGTAGGAAGGGCTTGGCAGGACCAACGAGACGTTCGCGAGAGAACACTCCGCGCAGAACGGGCACAGGACCGTCTCGACTCGCTCCATTCGCTCGACGCCATCCTGCGGAAGGCGGTCGGTAGCATCGAAACAGCCGTGAGAGTGTCTGAACCGATCCGGAAAGAAGTCCAGACCCTGGCCAACTCGATCCTGTCGCGCGTCGCCCCCGCTGGAGGCCCGCTACGGGTCAAGGTGGAGGCGGGCAACGACGAGTCGTCCAGCGCCGAGCGCCGCGGCGCACGCCGGCGTTTCGTGATCAAGACGGAAGACGGTCGAGATCAGGTGGTGCTGTCGTTCGGACAACGCACGCAGGTCGGGGTGGCGATGGCGATCGCCGAGAACCGGATGCTGGAAACGCAGTTGGGACACCGGGTCTTCCTGATGGACGACCTGTCGGCCACCTACGACCTCGCCAACCTGTCCCGGGATGCCGTCTTCTGGCGGCAGATGGCCTACGGGAGCGGCGTGCCGGTCGAGTCGGTCAGTCGCCAGGTGTTCCTGTCGAGTCACCACGAGGATCTCTCCAACCGGCTGCTCGACGTGATGCCGCCGGTCGCCGGGCGCCGCATGCTGTTGTACCGTTTCAGGGCGTGGAAGAAGGGAACGGGACCGGACTTCGAGGTCTACGACGTCGAACCGCAGCCCAGCCTGCACGAAGGGTCGGAGCGTCAGGACTTTCGGGAGTGGCTGCAGGTTCAGATCACTGAGACCGTCGATGCAGACGCTTGAGCTGACCGTACGAGCAGTGACGCCGGTCTATCTCGCCGGCGCCGATCCCAGGGCGGAGCCCGAGTTGCGCGCGCCCAGCTTCAAGGGACTGCTCCGGTTCTGGTATCGCGCCTTCGATTCCGATTTCCACAAGCACGAACAGGCGATCTTCGGCGGCGCCGGGGAACATGCGGGACAGTCCCGCTTTCTCCTGCGGGTGGAGGAGAACCGGCCGATACGCCCCTGGCGATGGGATCACGCGGTGATCAATCGGCTGGACGAGGGACGCGGACGCGGCACGAAGAACGGCGTCCGCTATCTGGCCAACATGGCGGTGCCGGAGCGAAAGGCAATCGCCGCGGGCGCCGGGTTCACCCTGCGCGTCGTCAATCTTCGGCCGAAAGGGCCGGAGTACCGGCGCGCACTGGTCGGTAGTCTGTGGCTGCTCTTTCACCTTGGCGGGGCGGGCAGTCGGAGCCGGCGCGGGTTCGGCAGCTTCTCGCTCGAACGTTGGGGGCCGGAGGAGCAATGGCCGGAGCTCGCCGATCTGCCGTTGCTCGTCAAGTGCAGGGATGCGGCTGAAGGTCGCTCTTGTCTGGACCGCGCGTTGAAGATGCTGCAATCGAGGGACTGGCCCGGATGGCCGGAGAACGACCGGAGCAATACGGAGCGGCCGGCGCCCCGGCTGAATCCGCATGTCGGCCAGGGTTCCGAGTCGGCGTTCCGCTTCGTGCTGCATCCGAGGGGGTTCCGTGCCGAAGGACCGAACGCCTGGGCCGACGCCCTGAACGAAGCGGGCCGTGCGCTTCAGGACTTTCGTGTTCGCCGCTCGCCGGACTACGAAGACGTCAAGTCGTCGCTTAGCGGCCAGCACCGGCCGCGGCGCGCCCCCGAACGGGCGACGTTCGGCCTCCCGATCGCGTTCCGGTTCCAGGGAGTGCGGGGGCGTGCCCAGTTCCAGGCGTTCCGCGGCACGCGGGCCGGAGGGTATACGAGCGACCGTCACGCCAGTCCCCTCTTCGTTCGCGTTCTGCGCATCGGGAACCGGCTGCACCCGGCTTGCTTCCGGCTGGACGGGCCGGTCCCCGCAACGGGACCGGGCAGCACGTCGGCAGTGCTCGCTGGCCGAGGCTCCGCCCAACCCCTCGCGCCGCCATCGAATCTCGCCATCGACGACTTCATGGACGCCGTGTCCCGAAGATGGAGTGCGCAGTGAAGGCCAGGGTGTTCTGGGAGGCCAAGCTGCGCATGGCGTTGCACGACCCACCCCACAAGCCGTTTGTGCTCAGGCCGGGAACCGGTGGGCATCGGCCGGCGGCCAGGAGACTGATTGAGCTGATCGAACGGATAATCGACGAACCGATCGGCCTCAAGGAGTACTACAGGCCGGCCGACTTCGCGGCCAGCGGTGCGGATCGGCCGGTTCTGAACCAGCGTCGCGGCGCCTCCGGCAGAGCGCTCAACAGTAACTTCACGAAGGCCCCCCTCGTGACGCATCCCTTGATGGGCGGGGTCGCCATGGCGCTTTCCTTGCCGGAGGCTGCGGGTGCGAAGCTGCACACGGTCGCGGAACAGCAGGTCGAGGCCGCGCTGAAGGCACTGGAGGCGCTCGACTCGCAACAGGAGGATGCCTGGCCGGAAGCCGCTGACGCGGTGCCCCCGGCTGATCCGCTGGCGGACGCGGCCACCCTCGAACAGGCGTTCTGGTGGACGTGGCGTGCGTGGCGCGACGACCTGTCGATGCCGAAAGGAACGCAGACAGGCAACCCGCTCTGGGATCTTCTGCCCGCCGATTCACGCTGCCCGGATCACTCCATCTGGGAACACCTGCGCGTAGCCAGCGCCCTGGCATTTCTAGGCGTCCGGGATCCCGCCCGGCATCCCTGGCTGCTGACCGTCAGCGTGGCGCCGGTCCAGACGTTCATTCGTGAGAGCCGGACTTTCCGTGATCTCTGGATGTCGTCGTTTCTCGTTTCGGAGCTGGCGTTCGCGGCAATGACGCCGTTCATCGAGCGCTACGGGCCCGATTGCATTCTCTATCCGGACCTGCGCGGCAATGCCCGCATGGACGTCTGGATGCACCGGCACCGCCAGGGCGCCCTGCCTGCGGCCGTCGCCGATCCCTGCACCCAGGCGGCCCTGGTTCCGGAGTCGTTCGTCGTCCTGGCGCCCCACGGGCCGGAAGGCGATGCGGCGGGTAACTCGCGTTTGCGGCATCTTCGGGCGATGGCCGAGGACAGCCGCGAATCCATGGCCGCTCGGTGGCGCGCGCTGTGCGGTCTGGTCGAGCGCTGGTTGGAGAAGACGACCCGCCGGCCGGAAGCGGGCCCGCAGGATGCGACGCCGTGGAAGATGCTGTGGGAACGGCAGATCGAACAGGGGCCGCAACTCGCATGGTCCGCAGTGAAATGGGATCGCCCGCGCGACCTGAACGAGATTGTGAATGCCGCCGAAAGTCTGCGCCGCCGGGAATCGTTGCCGGCGCAGGGACCTCATCCGTCGAGCGAAGGGGTCGATGCCGATCAAACGAACATTGCGCGCCGCCGGGCTCGCCTTTCACCGTGGCTGCCGGCCAGGGTGGCCGGACACTACGAGCAGGCGCGCGAAGTGTTCGGCGCCGTGAACCTGAACTACCTGCAGACGGAACGCGGCTTCGACTATCCGATCGTCCACCACGTCCTGCGCACGCGTCACCGGCTGCGCGCCGAGAGCCGGAACTGGGTCGGCGATACCCAGCGTGGCGAGAAGTGTACGACGTGCGGCAAGCGGCAGGCGCTCTCCTATCGACCGGCTGAACAGGACATCGACAGGGCTCGCACGGACGCGCGGAAGTTCTGGTCGCACCGCGGCCTCGATCCGGAAGAGCGCGGGGCCGACCGGCTGTGCGCCGTCTGCTCCGTCAAACGCTTCCTCGTCGTCGCGTCGAGCGATGCGGGCGACGAAGGCGAGGCTGGGCTCGGGCCGGTCCTGCTGGGACGCGGTTGGAAGGAGGAACGGGATGGCGGCAGGCTCCGCGTGCCGTTCCCGAGCACCTCGGTCGTGGCGCTGCAGGACTACCTCGCGTGGGCGGTCGAACGTGGGAAGGGCGTGGACCTGTGCGCGGCATTGGAGGCAACCAACCTCGATCGCACCAACTTCCCTCGCGCCCTGACACGCCTTGCGCTGGCGTCTCGAGAACCGGGAGCCAGCCGCGATCTGTTGCGGTACGACGCCCAGTACGCAATGCCTCACACGCTCGACGCCGAGATCCGTCGATTGGCAGGGGGCGCGGCCAGCGATGTCCGAGAGTTGGCGAAGCGGAAGAAGCTGGAACGGGTCCGCAGGGAGGCCGGCCGGCTGTACAAGTCCTTCTGCAAGGAAAAAGGTCACGATGCACCCGACCCGCGGGTGGCGGTGGTAACACTGGACGCCGACCGTCTCGGTCGTCTGATCCTGGGCGAGCCCGATTGCATCGGCGCTACGTGGGCCGATGCCCTGCATCCGGACGTCGCCGCGCGGCTGCGAGAGGCAGAGCCGGGTAGCGACCTCCAGTGGGCCGTCGACGCAGGCTGGACGCGGCTGCTGGGCCTGAAGCGCCATATGGGACCATCGTTGCACGCGTTCATCACGCGCGCCCTGGCGGTCTTCGCCAACACGATCGTGCCGTGGGTGGTCGAGCGCGAGTACGGCGGGCGACTTGTCTACGCTGGCGGCGACGACGTGCTCGCTGTCGCCCCGGCCCGCGACGCACTGCAACTGGCTGCCCGGCTGCAGCAGCTCTTCAGCGCGGCATGGATCGTCGATACGCAGCCCGAAGAGCAGCCCTGGTCGTGGCGGGAGCAAGGTTGGCCGGAGAGGGATTCCGGCAGCATCGAGCACGCGCAGGCGCGGCAGCGCTTCGTCGTGCCGGTGAAGGCACTGGGCGAGCAGCACATCGCATGGCCGGTTCGGTGGGCCGAACGCCACTGTGACCCGCGAGTGGAGCCCGGCCGATCCAGAGCTGACGAACCATGCCCCATCGACGACGTGCAGGGGCGCGTCCATCCCATGCTCGGCCGCCATCAGAGCCTTTCGGCCGGTATCGCCTACGCGCACTACAAGAACGACCTCCGCTCGCTGATCGCCCACGCACAGCACCTGCTCGACGACGTCGCCAAGCGCAGGTGCGGTCGCAGCGCCCTGGCGGTAGGACACTTCGCGCGCAACGGCGAGAAGAGCGAGTTCGCGATTCCCTGGTCGGCGAGCGGCGGGCCGCCGGTTGCGCAGCGGCGGATTGTCGACGTGGTGGACGGCTTCCGGCGGCGCCTGCTTCCCGGCCGCCTGCCGTACAAGCTGCGAGACTTGACGGATCTGGCGCTCGCCGAGTCGGAGCCGGGCCGCCACCAGCGGGGAGTTCAGGCGCAGATTCCGTCCGGAGCTTTTCTTCGCGGGCTGTTGACGACCGCACTCGAATCGGATGTGGCGCCGCACCTCCGGGATGCCGTGATCGACATCTGGACACAGGGGTTTCGTCTGCATGGCTCAGCGGCACAGGAACCGGGCGAGCAGGAACCCGAACGCGCCGTCGATGGGCTGCTGTTTTGTCGTGCGTTGGCCGGTTCCGGAGAAGAACGCTGATGGCCCGCACCGAGTTCTGGCTTCGTCCGCTGGAGCCCCTGTTCTTCGGCCCGCCGCGGTCCTTCTTCGCAGGCGAGGCCCACCACGCATCGAGCGCGTTTCCGCCCAGCCCGTGGACCCTGCAAGGAATCGTGCGGACGCACCTGCTCAAGTCGGCGCGTCAGGATCTCGCCTACGGCCTGGCCGACCGGCGCCCAGCCGCCCGCCGCGAGCGCGAGACGCTGGTCGGTTCACCCGACACGCTGCCGCCCGGTTGGCAGCTCGGTGCCCCCGTACCGGTCGAGGAGCAGGAGGTGGACGACGAACCGCGGCTGAACGCATGGTTTCCAGTCCCGCGGTTCCTCTTTCGTCGGTCCGGTTCCGGCAACGGACCGCCCGTCCGGGCCCGGGTGCTAATCGACGACACGAGCGATTCATCCTGGGACTTCGCGGATGACAGACTCGCATCCTGGGCGGAGCGCAGCGATGCCGTTGTCGTCGGACCACCCCCCGACACGGGCGATCCGACACCGCTACAAGGGTGGGTCGACGCGGGCAACCTGCGTTGGGCGCTCACCGGACAGGGCAAGTGGTCGCCGGGCGGCCATGACGGCGACCTGCCGCCGTTCGTTCGGCGCGAACGGCAGGTCGGCGTCGTGATAGACGACAGCGCGGGGACGGCGCAGGACGGGTCGCTCTACACCATGGAGCGGCTGCGCTTCCAGGAGCGGTCAGGTCTCTGGAGCAGTCTCGACATCGACCGGGCCGACGCCAGGATCGACCCCGACAAGCTCCGGAACGGGATTGCACACGCGGGCCGCCGGGTGCGGCCGGTCCAGCTCGGGTCCTCCCCCGAGAAGAGCAGCGACTGGCAGGCAATCGAGCATCCGGACGAATGGTTGATGAAGCTCTGCGGCAGAGAGTCCGACACGAAGGCGCGAGTCTGGCTCTATCTCGCCAGCCCGGTCTGTATTGCCGCCGATCAGGATCGGCCGCGGCTTCAGGTCGGCGCGGGTACCGGCATTGAAGTTCGCGTGCGCGCGGCATTCATCGGCCCGCCGGAGCTGCACGGCGGATTCAGCATGGCCTCCGGCGCCTCGCGGGGGAACCAGATGTTCGTGCCGGCCGGCAGCGTCTGGCTGATCGACATCGAAGGGGACCGGCGATCCGAACGGGCGCGCGTCCTCAGGGCGCTGCACGGGGGGTATCCATTCGCGGACCCACGGAACAACCGGGACGCGACGGCGCACGCCGCGTTCGGGTTTGGCCGCACCTTCGTCGGCGGCGGCCCTCGCAGCCGGCGTTGAACCGGCGTTTCGCCTCGGCGCGGCAGGAGTGAACGGCATGAAGGACGTCAGGCTCTACGGCATCTACACCATCTCGCCGCTGCACTGCGGTACCGGCCAGACCGCGGGTGCGGTGGATCTCCCCGTGGCGCGCGAGTCGCATACGGGACTGCCCTTCATTCCGGGCACGGGCCTCAAGGGCGTGGCGCGCGACGTGGTTGAGCAACACGACGAGGCGCAGGTCGAGCGACTCTTCGGCTCGGCGCCGCCGCAGCCAGGCGGCCCGCACGACGACGGCGCGGCAGACAGAACGCCGGGCGCGGGAAAGGACGAGGGCACCGCACTGAAAGCGGGCAGCCTGCTGTTCACGGACGCCAGGCTCCTTGCACTCCCGGTGCAGTCGCTCCAGCGGACCTTTCTGTATGTGACCAGCCCACTGGTGCTCCACCGTCTGGAACGCGAGCTCCGCGCCTTCGGGGTCAAGGACGTCCTGCCCGCGAACTGGGTGTGCCCGAATCCGCTCGGCGGCGATGGCGCAAACGGGAGTAACGGCCGCGGACGCCAGGCGCTCGTGGCGGACAAGAACCTGGAGAACCAGCCGCTCGTGCTCGAAGATCTCTGCTATAACGCCGGGCAGGTCGTTCAGCAGGCGACGGTTGGAGCGCTGGCCGACCGGCTCGTCGGGCTGCTAGCTGCTGACGAAGTGCTGGGCCGCCACCTGATGCCGTCTGGCCTGGTCGTCGTTCCCAACGAGGATCTGTGCGATCTGGCGCAGCGTACTCTGCCGGTCATGGCGCGCACGCAGTTGACGCCGGGCAAGACGACCGACACATGGAGGGACGCAGCAACCGGCCAGGAGTACAGCGGCAACCTGTGGTACGAGGAGGCGCTACCCCCTGATACTTTGCTCTACGCCTTCGTCGGCGCCCCGGACCTGGACCGCGCCGGAACAGGTTCTGAAACCCCCTGCGCGCGACTGCACCAACAGGCGGTCCATCTGCGGCGTGTTCAGATCGGTGGGAACGAAACCGTCGGCGCCGGCCAGTGCTGGTGGACGTTCTGGACCCCGGCATCCCAAGATGGGAGTCAGAACGATGTCCTATAGCCTCTCACGCCAGCGGGCGCAGTTCGCCTTCCAGCAGCTCCGCACTGCCCGCGACAGAAAGGAGCTGGCCGGGTACTTGAAAGGACGGCCGATCCAGGTGCGCAGTCTTGGTCTTGCCACTACCCTGGCGCTGATGATGAAGGACGAAAAGGAGTCGGCCGCCACGACGGTGTGGAAGCTCATCGTCAAGTGGCTCACGGACGACCGGTGTCCGACGAAAGCCCTGCTGGACATGAAACCCGACCGGAAGAATCTGGGCGAGGAACTTCTCGACTGGTGCCTGGAAGCTGACAACGCAAGTTACCGCACCGTCCAGGCGGAGGCGATCGCTCTGCTCGACCAGGCGAAAATCCTCGCCGCGGCGCTGGAAGTCGCTTCGGGAGAACGGGAACGGCCCGAAAGGACGGGATGACCGATGGCTGACCTGCCGCCCGTCAACCAGCGATCGGCGCTCACGAGGCAGTTCGGTTCGGCCGCCCTCCCGGACGGGGCGCACGCCGGCTTGGTGTTCGAGCGCTACGGCCGGTTCTGGAACGCATCCGGAACGGAACCGCTGAAGCCCATCGGTTCGACCCTGGACCGCTTCGTACAGGAGTACAACCGGCAGGCAGGCGACCGGCAGAAACTGCTCGCGCTTATCCACGCCCGACAGCGCGCCGTGCCCGCGACCTGTCATGTGGAAGCGCGCGAGGTCGAGACGTCCACCCGGCTCGCCATAGGCCTCGGTGCGGACCACCCGCTGGAGAACGGCTTGACGTTCGATCGCGTGGCAGGTGTGCCCTACTTGCCGGCGACGTCGCTCAAGGGCCTCTGTCGGGCGGCATCACAAGTGCTCGCCGAGGAAAGGACGGACGAACGGCTCTGCTACCTCGGGAGCGAGGATTCCTGGGATGTCCATCCCGACGACCCACGCCAGCGCGGCGCAGTCTGTTTCCTGGACGCGTATCCCGTCGAGCCGCCGCGCCTCGAAGTTGATGTCCTTACGCCGCACTACAGCCGGTATTACAACGCGACCGCTCGGAATCGGAAAAACGAGAGACCGGTGGACTGGGATTCTCCCAACCCCGTCAAGTTTCTGACCGTGGCAGCCAAGACGCCCTTCCTGATCCGGCTGCTTGGCGACGGTCGCACTGTCAGCGAACGGGAGCGGGCCTTGGAGTGGACCTGGGAACATCTCCTGACCGGCCTGGAGCTTCTGGGTCTCGGCGCCAAGACTGCGGTCGGCTACGGCCTCATGGCAGTGAAGGAGCCCCGGAGGTCCGCTGGACCTTCCCAAGCCGCGCGGTGAGCAGCGAGTCGCGTCCAATGGCCGGTCGGCTGGCAGCGACGTGACGGGCGGCCTTCCGTTGCGGCTCGCCGGTGATCGCCTGGATTTTCGGCGATTGGGCTGCACCAACCACAAAGAGCGGAGTGCACGCGGCTCGCAGCCCCGTCTTGACCTTGCCGTCCGAGCCATCCTTCGTGACGGCGCGTAGCGGGTGTATACGGCCATGCCGGGACCGATCGCTGCCTGAGCGAGGTC
>WTFV01000243.1 GCA_011523845.1 Acidobacteriota bacterium
AACGGTGCCGTTCACGGACCACCCGATCCAGCCCGGCATGACGCCGGTCAGGGCCATCCACTTCGTGGAGTTGCGAACTCGGATCGACGTCTTGCGGAGCGACGAGGGGTTGGAGCCCTTTCCCTGGACGGACACGGTCCTCGGGCCGGGGGTGACACCGGTCAAGCTCGCGCACCTGCTGGAACTGCGGGCGGCCCTTGCCGCCGCGTACGTTGCGGCGGGTCGGGCGGCGCCGCGCTGGACCGATGCAGCGCCGGTGTCGGGGACAACATCGATCGAGGCCGCGCACCTGATGGAGTTGCGAGCAGCGGTGACGGCGATCGAGTAGGCACGACAGCGGGCGATGGACTGTTGGTGTTGAACGCACACGTCCGCCTCGCGGTCGTTCGTCGAGCGCTCGCGTGAGAAGCGATACTCGTGCCCGCTGGGTCCGTCGCGGGCACTCGGGGAACGCGCGGCGTCGAGCCCGTCTACGCCAGTCGGAGACCGGGCACGTCGCTGAAGTCGTTCGGGTTCAGCGTCCAGAGGGCCGCCTCGTCGACCAGGGCACAGGCGGCGATGGCGAGATCCAGGTCGCGACCGCGAGGACGGGGCAACCGCACGTACAACGCTGCGGCCTGAGCCGCTGCTTCGGTATCGAAGGGCACCGCCTGCTCGCGTGGGAAGAGCTCTTCCTGCCGGCGAAGCTCGCCGACCGTACGGGGTCCCCGCAGCCACTCGTAGAGCACAATCGACGAGACCCGCAGCCGGTGGCCCTCTTCTATGAAAGTGTACAGGCGGTCGACGGAGTCCCGTGGAGCCGTGAGCGCTCCCACGAGCGCCGACGTGTCAAGATGGATCGTCATGGGACGAACGACGCAGCGAGGACTCACGGCGGGACAGGCGTATCTCGCGGATTTCCGCCTCGGCGCTCTCCCGAGAGCGCTCGACCGGCTCCTTGCGCCAACGGTCGAGCACTTCCAGCATGCGCAGGCGTTCCGCCTCACTCAACCGGTCGGTGCGCGCGTCGTACTCGGCCACCGCCTCGCGGACGACGTGGCTCTGCGGCTTGCCCAGACGCTCCGCGGCCCGGCGGATCCGTCGGACGGTGGCATCGTCGAGTGAATACGTGACCTTTGCCATACCCCTGCAATACTACCATACCCGGCCCGTCCGGCGAGGACGGCGGCTGTCCATCCAGCGGATCCAACGGGACTGGGCGATGACGCGGCGCTCATTCCTCGACGGCGATCCCGCGACATGCCGGAACGCTCACGTCGTATGATCCGCGGCATGCACGGGGCGAACTGCCGCCTCGTCCGAATCCGTCATCGAACGGGAGGATTCCTGATGGTCTGCAGGCCGTGGCGAAAGCCCCCCCGCTGCATGCGAGCGGCGCCGCATCGCGCCTCGCTACGCCCATTCCGCTCGACCGGTGCAGTCGTCGTGATCGCGTTGCTCACGCTGGCCGCGCCGCGATTCGCGGCGGCTCAATCGAGAGCCGACACCGAATGGCGCCACTTCGGCCACGACGCGGCCAACACGAAGTACTCGCCGCTCGACCAGATTACGCCGGAGAACTTCAACGACCTGGAGATCGCCTGGCGCTGGCGCTCGATCGAGACCGAGATCATCCGCGAGCGAGAGGAGATCCGGCCCGGCCCGTTCAAGTCCGTGTCGCTGATGATCGACGGCCTGGTCTACCTGAGCACGTCGCTCGGGCAGGTGGCGGCCCTCGACGCGGGCACCGGCGAGCTGGTCTGGTCCTACGACCCGCAGACGTACGACCGGCTCGACCGGCCCGCCAACATGGGTTGGCAGCACCGCGGCGTCTCCTACTGGGAGGACGATGCGAGCGAGGACGCCCGCATCTTCATCGCGACCCATGACCTGCTGCTCGTGGCGCTGAACGCCCGGACCGGCGAACAGTACGCGGACTTCGGAGCGGACGGCGCCGTCGACCTGAGCGGGTCGCTGGGACGTCCCGTCGACCGCTCCCGCTTCACGCACTCGCAGCCGCTCGCCATCGCCGGCGACACGGTCATCGTCGGCAGCATCGTGCAGGACACGAGCCTCACCCGCCGCGAGGCGGACCCGGGCCACGTGCGCGGGTTCGACGCGCGCACCGGGGAGATGAAATGGATCTTCCACACCATCCCCCAGGGCGAGGAATTCGGCGCCGACACCTGGCACGACGAGTCGTGGCGCTACAGCGGCCACTCGAACGTCTGGGGCACGATGGCAGTCGACGAAGAGCTCGGCTACGTCTACCTGCCGACCGGCACCCCGACCAACGACTGGTACGGCGGCATGCGCCCGGGCGACAACCTCTTCGCCGAGAGCATCATCGCGGTCGACGCCGAGACCGGCGAGCGAATCTGGCACTTCCAGGCCGTGCACCACGGCCTCTGGGACTACGACTTCCCCACCGCCGGCAACCTGCTGGACATCACGGTCGACGGGCGCAGGATCAAGGCGATCGCGCAGTCGAGCAAGCAGGCATTCACCTACGTCTTCGACCGCGTCACCGGCGAGCCGGTCTGGCCGATCGAGGAGCGGCCGGTGCCGCGGGGCAACGTGCCGGGCGAGTGGTACTCCCCGACCCAGCCGTTCCCGACGAAGCCGGCGGCGTTCGATCTGCAGGGCATCACCATCGACGATCTGGTCGACTTCACCCCGGAGCTGCGGGAAGAAGCGATCCGCATCGCCGACCGGGCGCAGCTCGTCCCGATCTTCACGCCGCCGCCGGTGCGCGGCGAGGCCAAGCCGATCATCCAGTCGCCGGGCCCCGGCGGGGGCATCAACTGGCCCGGCTCCGCGGTCGACCCGGAGACCGGCAGGCTCTTCGTCCCGTCCCAGACACGCCTGCGCGCGGTAGAGCTGGTCGAGTATCCGCCGCCCGCCACCGTCGGCTACTTCACGGATCCCTGGGCGGTCCCCGTGCCCGGCCCGGAGGGCCTGCCGCTGGTCAAGCCCCCGTACAAGCGCATCACCGCCATCGACCTCAACACCGGAGACCACGTCTGGATGGCGCCGCACGGCGACGGTCCGCGCAACCACCCGGCGATCCGGCACCTCAACCTGCCGGCGCTCGGCGGCCACGCCGGCATGCACGGCGGCGGTCCGCTGGTGACGAAGACGCTGCTCGTCGTCAATTCCGGCGCGCGCTACGTCGAGGACCAGGTCGCCTCGGCGAGCGCCATCACGGCCTATCACAAGGACAACGGCGAGTACCTGGGCTCGATAGAGCTGCCCGCGGTCCCCTACGGGAACCCGATCACTTACCTGCACGAAGGCAAGCAGTACATCGTCGTGGCGGTTGGGACGGGCAGCAGCGAGGCGGCGCCGCCGGAGCTCATCGCGCTGGCGCTGCCGTAGGTACAGAACCTCCGCAACTCGGCAGCTCCGGCCAGGCGCCGCGCGACGGCTGTTCCAACCCGAATGCGGCTGCCCCGGCGGACTACGTTCGCCAATTCTCGATGCGAAGTCCGGGGATTCGGCTCATGTGGGCGGTATTGTCGCTGACCAGCGTCGCATCCCGCGCGAGCGCATGAGCGGCAATCGCCAGATCCATGTCCTCGAGCCGAGTGCCTGCACGCTCGAGTTCGGCCTTGATCGAGCCGAACATCCGACTCACATCATCGGTCCAGGCAGCCCTCGGCAATTCCCCGAGGAACACCCGGAAACGCCGGGTCAGCCATTCGCGCTTCTTCGATCTCCGCAGTCGTGCCAAGCCGTACTGGACTTCGGCGACGACGGGTTGCGGGAGGAGCACATCGGTACGGCTCCGCGAGAGGATTCCCTCACAGGGCGGGGTCACCAGCCATCGCAAACGACAGCGTTCGTGTCCAGTACGAACTTCACAACGCTGGTGGCCCCTTCCGCGTCCGGCCGGCCGCCACGACCCCCCGCAACTCCTCGAGTGCGCGTCGCCCTTCGACGTCGGCGCGCGCCGCCGCGAGCTCTTCGACGAACTCTGTACTCCATGCGGTCTCGCTCGCCAACGAGCGTTCCAGTGCCCTGATGATGTAGCGGTTGCGGCTCATGGCGAGAGCCCGCGCCTGTCGGTCGATCGACGCGAGAAGGTCCGCCGGCAGGTGCACGGTGGCGCTCATGGGCGAATGGAATATGACTCTATTCGAAACCTGGTCGATTCAGGCCCACTTCGTTACGGCACGAGCCGGCGGATGACGCCGTCGTGCTTGTTCAGCAGGAAGATCTGCCCGTCGGGTCCGGTGTCCAGGCGCACGTCCGCACGGTCGACCGGCGCGCGCCCCTGAAGAACGTTCTTCTCCTGGATCATCTGCAGCAGCGTCTTCGTCTCGCCCCCGTCGTCGAACAGGACGCGGCGCATCGCGTCCTGGCCTCCCGCGGGCAGGTCATCCGCCGAAAAGTAGAAGACCTCGCCGCTGGGACCGTCGCCGAAGAGCACCAGGTCGGCGAGCTGCGGTACGGCGTCGTCCCGGTAGACGACCAGGCCGGTTGCCATGGACCGGCTCTGGAGGAGCGGATCGAGCTGGCCGTACTCCACCACCGGGTACGACAGGCCGGCCTCGCCGCGCGGATCGACCAGGCTGACCGCGCGCCGGCTGATCCACCGGAAGCTACCCTCCCAGTCGTTCCAGCCGAGGTTGGCGCCCCGCGGCACGAGGCTGATCTCCTCGACGATGTTCTGGCCTATGTCCGCAAGGAACAGGTTGCCGTTCCGCGCGTCCCAGGCAAAGCGCTGCGGATTGCGGACACCGTAAGCGTAGATCTCCCCGAGCGTTCCCGGGTCCCCGTCGCCCGCGAACGGATTGTCGTCGGGGATGCCGTACTGCCCGTTGGCGCTGTTCGAGCCGAGCGGATCGATGCGCAGGACCTTGCCCAGGATCGAGCCGAGGTTCTGGGAGAGGTCGAGCGGGTCGCCGCCGCTGCCGCCGTCCGCCGATCCGACGTAGAGCAGACCGAAGTCGGGATCGCCGGGTTCGGCGAGGGGATTGAAGCTGACGTGTCCGCCGTTGTGGTTGCGGAACGGCTGCTCCACGCGCAGCAACTCGCGGGGCGGGCCGCCGTCGTAGACCGCGGCGGTCGGATCCGCGGCCGTCCACTCCAGCAGGATCGTGTCCTGCGCATCGGACCCGCCGTGCGGCACGAAGTCGGCCGCGGGTCCGGTGTTGCTCGTATCGGTGTAGGTGTAGAGCTTCCCGAAGCCCGGCGTGCCGGGCATGCCGAACTGCGGGTGCACCGTGAAGCTCTGGAACCCGCGCTCGCGGCGGGACGCCTCGACGTCGAGCCCCCAGCGCGGCTCCCGCAGATCGAGATAGCGCGTCACCGTCTCCCCGTCGTAGCTGACGGTGTAGACGAGCCCCCACATGTCGTTCACGAACAGGCGTCCCGTGCCCGGCTCGTTCACCAGCCGCATCATCCGCGGCGACTGGCCGTCGACGAACGGGAGAGAGGCGAACTCGGCGACGCCGACCGTGATGACGCCGTCGGTCCTTGGAATCGGATCCGGAAACGGGTCGTTGGTGGTCTGGCCGGCGGCCGCCGAGGCGGCCAGCGCCACCGCCGCTACGCCGAAACGCACGCCCAAGCCGTGTAGTCTCTCCATGTAGCCTCCTGACGCCATACGGCCCGGCACCCTTTACCCGGAAAGCACGAAGGAAGGCAACCCGTCACGACGCGAGCGCCCCGAAACGCCTCGCTGGCTCGGCGTTTCGGCCCATCCCCCCGCTCCATGACCTTGCGCCCCGGAACTTCGCTGCGCTCCGTCTTGCGCGCAAGCTCCTGGACGGAGCCTTCTTCGGTTCGGGCGTGGCGGCGAGGCGTCTTCCGGTGTGCCTACCGCCCCTCGTAGACGTACTGCATCGTCGTCCGCACGCTCTGCTCCGGCGCCGCGAAGTCGCTGTACTCGTCGGGCACGCGGTAGGCGGCGACCACGTCGTCCACCGAGCGGCCGGCGGCCTTGCCGTTCTGCGCCTTGCTCACCACGTCGTTGTAGAACCCGCTGAAGTCGACGAACTCGGCCCAGGTGACCGGCGTCGGGTTGTGGCCCGGAATCACGATGTCGACGCCCGCGACACCGGCCACCGCCTTGCGCAGCGTGGAGCCGAACTCGGTCGCGCTGCCGTTGCCGTTGGCGACGTCGATGAACGGCAGGCCCTTGCGCTGGAACATGTCGCCGGTGTGCATGGTGCGCGCCGCCCTGAAGACGATGAAGGTGTCGCCGTCGGTGTGGCCGCGGCCGAAGTGGTAGAGGTCGATCTGATCCGGTCCGGCGAACAGCGACATCCGGTCCGAGTAGGTCGTCTGCGGCAGGTACTTCGCGTTCTCGCCCTTGAACGCGTCGCAGTTGGTCACCGGCTCGCAGGTGTCGCGCGCCATCTGCGCGCGGGTGTTCTCGTGCACCACGAAGTCGACCGTGTCGGGGAGCTCGATGTTGCCGCCGCTGTGGTCGAAGTGCGTGTGGGTGTTGATGACGGTCGTGATCGGCTTGTCCGTGATCCCGGCCACGTGACGGATGATGTCCTGTCCGTAGCCGTTGATCTTGGTGTCGACCAGCGCCACGCCGTCCGCCATGACCCAGATCGCGGTGTTGCCGCCGCCGCCCATCCCCTGCACCGTCGAGGCGTTGGCCAGCATGTAGAGGTTGTCGGCAATCGTCTGGACCTCGAGGTCCACCCGCTCCTGCCGCGCCTCGTAGCTCGCCGCCGTCACGAGGACGCCGGCCAGAGTCAGGATTCCCAGGCACACGCTGCGTCTCATCTGTCTTCCCTCCCCAGACGCCGGATGCGGCGCCCCCGCGAGACTATAACGTGCGCCGCGCGCCCGGGTCGCCCCACGCCGCCGCGGCCGACCGGGCCGTCGAGGACGAACCGCGCGCACAGCGCTCACGCCTTCCGGCGCCACGGCGGATTCCACACGGCAGCCAGGTCGACCACGACACCGGGCAGCCCGTCGAACGCGACCCGCTCCCTGAACACGCCGACACGAACCAGCACGCCTCCCTGACGGCGGTACTTCTCCACCGCCTGCGCCACGGGGTCCACGATCCAGTACTCGTCCACCCCAGCTCGCTCGTACAGAGCCAGCTTGATCTTCCGATCCAGACGCCGTGACGATGGCGACAGGATCTCCACGGCCAGGTCCGGAGGCCCGGCAACCCGGGTTTCCTTCAGCAGTCCATCGCGCGCCGCCAGGACCACCAGGAGATCGGGCTCCACGATGTCGAACTCGGAGAGTTGCACCGCGGTGGGGGCGGCGAAGACCTCCCCGTTGCCCCGCCGCTCGATCTGCTCGTAGAGCTGGAAGTGGATGTGCCGCGAGACGCGCTGGTGAATCAGGGCGGGAGAGGCTGTCACGTAGTGTTCCCCGTCGATGATCTCGTGGCGCCGGCCGTCCTCGGGAAAACCGAGATAGTCGTTCCAGGTGAGCTTCCCGGCGGACGCGCTCTCAACCGTGACTACCATGCCGACGCTCCTCCTGAAGCAAACGTCCTGCCAAGGCTTCGCCCAGGTCCCTCGTCGACGCCGCGGCAAACCCCGGCCGGCCCATCATGTCCTGGAACGCCGGGTCCCACCCGCTGAATACCTCGTCGACGCCGCGGCAAACTCCGGCGACCCATCCGTCGAGCCTCATCGACGGACGATAGGCATACTGTACTCTTCAATCTGCGCTTCCCGCGTCCCGCGCGGGTAGAATCGCATCGTCGGCCTGACCCGCACACACGGCGCCACGGGAGTTCCACCATGCACCGACAGCGACTGACGACGACGCACGCGCGACGGTTCCTGCTCCTCTTCGCGCTGGTCCTGTTCGCGACGCCTTCCACCGCCCAGGACGAAGAGCGATTCGACCTGCTCATCCGCGGCGGCCGCGTGGTCGACGGCACCGGGAATCCCTGGGTGCGCGCCGACGTGGCGGTGCGCGGCGACCGGATCGCGCGCATCGGCCACCTGCCGGACGCCACCGCGGCTCGCATCGTCGACGCCGAGGGGCTGGTAGTGGCGCCGGGGTTCGTCGATCCGCACACCCACGCCGTGCGCGGCATCTTCGACGTGCCGACGGCGGACAACTACCTGCTGCAGGGCGTCACGACGCTGACCGAGGGCAACGACGGCAGCTCGCCGTGGCCGATAGGCGAGCACCTGGAGCAGATCGCGGAGCTGGGTATCAGTCCGAACTGGGGCGTGTTCGCCGGCCAGGGGACGATACGCCGCGAGGTCATCGGGAGCGAGGACCGCGATCCGACACGCGACGAGCTCGACCGCATGCGGGCGCTCGTCGCCGAGGCGATGGCCGAGGGCGCATTCGGGCTATCCACCGGCCTGTTCTACGTTCCGGGAAGCTTCACCTCGACCGAGGAGGTCATCGAGCTGTCGAAGATCGCGGCGTCCCACGGCGGCATCTACATCTCCCACATGCGCGACGAGGCGCTGCTCCTGCTCGATTCCGTGCGCGAGACGATCCGCATCGGCGAGGAGGCGCGCATCCCGGTGCAGATGACCCACCACAAGGCGATCAGCCGCGACATGTGGGGTCGCAGCGCAGACAGCCTCGCAATGGTGGACGCCGCGCGTGCGCGCGGTATCGACATCACGATAGACCAGTATCCCTACACGGCCTCCCAGACGGGCATCACCGCCGTGGTGCCGCAGTGGGCGCAGGCGGGAGGCACGCAGGAGCTGATCGCGAGGCTGCAGGATCCGGAGACGCGGCGGCGCATCCGCGGAGAGATCGTCTACCGCATCGAGCACGACCGCGGCGGCGGGGATCCCGCGAACATCGTCATCGGCCTCTGCGAGTGGGACCGGTCGCTGGAAGGCAAGAGCCTCGCCGACATCCTCGCCGAGCGGGACATCGAGGTGACGGTGGCGAACGCCGCCGACCTGGTCATGGAGATCGTCGAGCGCGGCGGCGCCCGGGCCATCTACCACGCGATGGACGAGGGCGACGTCGAGCGCATCATGCAGCACCCGGCCACCGCCATCGGCTCCGACGGCGGCGTCTCGGTCTTCGGGGCCAGCGTGCCCCACCCGCGCGAGTACGGCACGTTCGCCCGCGTGCTCGGCCGCTACGTGCGCGAGCGCGGCGTGCTGACGCTCGAGCAGGCGGTGCGCAAGATGAGCGGCGCCACCGCCCACCGGCTCGGCCTGCAGGACCGCGGCCTGCTGCGGGAGGGCTTCTTCGCGGACATCGCCGTCTTCGACCCCGGCCGCGTCATCGACCGCGCCACGTTCCCGGAGCCGCACCAGTACGCCGAGGGCGTCGAGTACGTGCTGGTCAACGGCACGCTGGTCGTCGACGGCGGCGAGCACACCGGCGCGCGGCCCGGGCGTGTGCTCCACGGCCCGGGCCGGCGGTAGCGGGGAACCTCGGAGTCTGCGCCCGCCGGCGCAAGACGCCGCTCGCAGGCCGGTCGGGGGCGGCGGCTCGCCGACGCAATCCCGTCCGAGCATCGCGGTCGACCGAGCGCAACGCCCTCGGGCAACGACCGGGCCGGCCCCTGTCCCGTGTCAATCCTGCGGCGGCTCGAACCGCGGGTAATCGACGCCGAGCTGCTCCAGGTAGGTGTCGTAGCGCGTCTCGTCGAAGTAGAGCTCCTCGAGCTGCGGCTTGAAGCGCTCCATGATGTCCCGGTTCAGCCAGATCGCCGGCTCGTCCTCCGGGCGCAGGAACGTGGTGTACTGCCGGTCCTCGGTCTGGTTCTCGAAGTAGTCCTGCGCCTGCTGCACGAGCTCCGGCCGGAACACGAAGTCGAGCAGGGTCAGCGCCTGCACCTTGGCCCCGGCAGTCGCCCCCTTGTGGGCGATCGGTGTGGCCATGGCGATGCTCTTGTTCCAGTTGTGGCCCGCGCCGCCGGGGATGTTGGACGGGAACCGCAACGTGGCGGTCGGCACGACCCACGAGATGTCGCCGATGTCGTCGGAGCCGCCGCCGCGCCGCTCGTTGTCGGGAATCCGCTCGGCGCCGTCCAGCTCGTCCTGCGCCCGAGTCAACAGGCCCTGTTCCTCCACGTCCAGCATCTTCTGCACGGCGCGGGCGAAGCGCTGATCGTCCTCCGACCAGTCGGGCATCCCGACCCGCTGGATGTGGGTGAACATGGTCTCGGCAATCACCCGGTTATGGTGCTGCGGCCAAGCCGCGCCGAGGACCCGCGAGGTGACCGTGGTGTCGGTCATCTTCGCCGCGCCTTCGGCCATGGCGTCTCCGATCCGCCACATCCGCATGATGTTCTCGTAGTCGGTCTCGCGGAAGAAGTACCAGACGCTGGCGGTCGACGGCACCACGTTCGGCTGGTCGCCGCCGTCGCTGATGACGTAGTGCGAGCGCTGCTGGATGCGCAGGTGCTCCCGCCGGAAGTTCCAGCCGATGTTCATCAGCTCGACCGCGTCGAGCGCGCTGCGGCCGTTCCACGGATCGCCGGCGCCGTGTGCGGACTCGCCTTCGAAGGTGTACTCCACCGAGACCATCCCGTTGCCGCGGCTGTCGCCCCAGGCGGTCGTCATCGCGCTGCTGACGTGGCTGTAGAGGACGATGTCGACGTCGTCGAACACCCCCGCCCGCACGAAGTGCGCCTTGCCGCCGAGCTGCTCCTCGGCGATGCCCGGCCAGATCAGGAGCGTGCCGGGGATCCCGTCGCGCTCCATGATCTCCTTCACCGCGAGCGCCGCCGCGATGTTGACCGCCTGACCGGAGTTGTGCCCCTCGCCGTGGCTCGGGGCGCCCTCGATCTGCGGCTGGCGGTACGCCACGCCCGGCACCTGCGACGACCTGGGGATGCCGTCCACGTCGCTCCCGAGCGCTATCACCGGGCGTCCCGAGCCCCACCGCGCCAGCCAGGCGCTCGGCATGCCCGCCGTCCCGAGCTCGATCTCGAAGCCCTCCCGCTCGAGGATCCCCGTGAGGTAACGCTGGGTCTCGAACTCCTGGAAGCCGAGCTCGCCGAAGCTGAACTGGCTGTCGACCATCCGCTGGATGAAGGCGCGGCGGTCGTCGACGTCCTCGAGCACCTCTTTCCTGAGCTGCTCCAGCCGGTCGTCGGCCGCTTCCTGCGACTCGGCGGCGGAACGTGGCTCCGCGGCCGGACCCGGCTCCGCGGCGGTGACGCCGGCGGTTCCCGCGGCGGCGAAGACGGCGGCGACGGCAACGATGATCGGTTTCAGGAACATGAAGCGCACTGTGGTCCTCCTCGACAGTCTCACCGGCCGAAGATCTCTTCGACCGGAAAGCGAAACTCGGCAATAGCGCTCGCAACGAGCGTCTCGCCGCGCCTGCAGGTCGGGCGGACACAGTCGCCCCGAACGCGATCGGCAGAGGGAACGACTCGGCGGCCGTCCTCATCTGGTCGATGCCGGGCGGGCGCGGCGCACCGTCGCTTCGGCGGCCGGCCGCCCCGTACGCGCGGCGGGAATCCGGCGCCCGCCTACCCCTCGCTCAGCTCGTCGTAGGCGACGCCGAGCACGCCGCTCAGGCTGAGCAGCGCGAACGGCGACACGTGGTCCTCGAACCCGGGCAGCGACTCGGTACCGGTGATCTCCTCCCTCGATCGGCCGGCCGCCATTTCGCGGCGGGTCAGCTCCAGGGCCGCCGTGAAGTAGTCGCGCAGGTGCGCGAGGTCGCCCTGGCCGCCCGTGACGCCGGCGCCGGGCGTGCCGTGCCCGAAGATGTAGATCGTCTCCGCCGAATGCGCGGCCGACACTTGCTCGAGCACCTCGATCCAGCCCGAGATCCGGGCCCCGGAGGCGCGGTCGACGAACGGATGCAGGCGATTGAACATCAGGTCGCCCATGTGCACGACGTTGGCCTGCTCGAAGGTCACCACGCAATCGCCGCTCGTATGGCCGGCCCCGTGGTACCGTGCCACGACCGTCTCGTCGCCAATCGTCGTCCGCCATTCATCGGTGAAGGTCTCGTCCGGATAGGCCTGCGAATCCTCGTTTCCCGCCTGCTCGGCCGCCCTTCGCTGCCACATCGCGCTGTTCTCGTGGGCGACGATTGAGCCGACCACCGGGCGGAACGTCTGGTTCCCGCCGACGTGGTCGCCGTGGTGGTGCGTGTTGACGAGGATGTCGATCGCATTCGAGGACCGCTCCCCGATGCCCTCGATGCAGGCGGCCGCGGCGGCGGCGTTCTGGCTGTCGATGATCAGGATGCCGTCCCCGTTGACGAGCCACCCGATGGTGCCGCCCTGACCGTTGAAGATGCCCACGCCCCGCCGCAGGTCCTCGAACGACGTGACGAGCCCCTGCCAGCCGGCAAGAGGCAGATCCCTGAATGCCGCCGCCATCACCGTCATGCCCGAGGTCGCGAGAAACTGGCGTCTGTCCATGATTCGATTCTCCCTCCACTGCCCGAGTTGAATGCCCATTACCTGTCTGTGTCGAGATTTCCGCGTACCGCCGCCGTCACTCCCCGAAGACCTCGTCTACCGGGAATTCGAGCTCCGGCACGCTGGTGGCCGCCAACTTGCCGCCGCGGCGCCGCACCTGCTGTCGCGCATAGCCGGCGGCGCCGGGTCCCGTGCAGATGGTGACGGTGCGCGCCTCGATGTCCACCAGCCACGTCTCCGGAATCCCGGCTCTGCCGTATCGCGGCACTTTCTCCAGCCTGTCGTAGCGCAGGGACGAATCGGCCACTTCGATGACGAGCAGGATGTCGTCCGCCTCGGGATGGCGCTCGGCGTAGGCCCTGCTCCTGCGCGCAACCACCAGGTCCGGTTGCGGCTCGGTATGGTTGTCGAGGCGAACCGGATTCTGGATCCGTACGTGCACCCGGCCGGCAAGGCACCCCATGATCAGCTCGTTGAGCCGATCCACGATCCACGCGTGCAACGGGCCGATGGGCGTCATTTCCAGGATCTCTCCATCGATCAGCTCCACCCGGTCGTCCTCGGTGAAGATCCCGGCTTCGCCCATGCGCGCGAACTCGTCGACGGTGAAGCGGTACCGCCGCACTTCCACGACGCGTTCCGCCTCTGCCGCTACGGCCATGGTGCGCCCCTCTCGTGCGCCGAGCCAGCCACGCCCAATGATAGCCGTTCGACGGCGGGGGCGGTCGTGCAGGCAGCCCGACCTGTCTCTTCCCGGCGAGACATGGGAGCGGAGGCCGCTGGGCGTCACTCCACCGCGAACGCCTGCAGCACGGGCACCAGGATCATGCTCAGCACGACCACGACGATCGACGTCAGGACGGTGACGACTGCGCCGACCCGGAACATCGTCCCGAGTCCGACCGCCCCGAACGCGAACGCCGCCGCCGCCGCCGGGCTCGACCAGGGAAGCGCCACCCCCTGGGCCGTGCCGGCGATGATGCGGGCCAGAATCGCCGGGTTGTAGCCGAGCGTGTCCGCAATCGGCAGGAGCATCGTGGAGACCATCATCGACGTCCCCGCTCCGCTGGTCACCTGCGTCAACAGCGTCGTGACGAGGCCGGCCAGCCACGGCAACGTTCCCGCGGTGACGTTGCCGGCAAGCAGGCGGGCGAGCCGGTCGGTCACGCCCAGGCTGGCCAGCACGTCGGCCAGGGCCATCCCGCCGAGCACCAGGAACAGCACGTTCCATCCGATCCCGGCCTGGATGTCCCCGGTTTCCAGGGTCGCCTCGCCGCGCTTCGTGTCCACCGGCAGCGCGAAGAGCAGGACCATGGCCACCGGGGGCACGTACCAGATGTCGAGAAATCCGATCGTGACGAACGTGGGCAGGAGCCACAGGACCAGCATCAGGATGAGGACGAACAGGACGTTCTTCTCGCCCCGGCTCAGCGGGCCGAGTCGCGCCCGTTCCCGGCGAAACCGGTCGCGGCCGCCGGAGATGGCCCGCACTTCGGGCGGCAGCATGCGCTTCAGGACCAGGCAGCAGATCGGGAGGTGGGCCGCGGTGAGGACGACACCGGTCGACGTCCACTGTGCGAAGGTGACGCTGTAGTCGGTCAACCGTTCCAGCAGCGAGAGGGTCACGGCGTTGAACAGGATGCCCGCCGGCGTCGCCAGCCCGCCGGCAGCAGCGCCGTAGAGGACGGCGAGGCTCGTCGCGGCCGCCAGGCGCCCGGCGCCGGCCGCCACCGAGCGCGTGATCGACAACGCGATCGGCGTCATCATCACGATGACCGCGAGGTCGCTGACCATCGCGGACAGCAGCGCGGACACGGTCAGGATCGCCAGGATCAGAGTGCTGCTGGAACGCGCCACCCCCGGCAGGCACAACGCGGCGAGGGCGATCCGCCGGGCGAGGCCGTGCTTCCGGAACGCGTGCCCGAACAGCATGACGCCCATCAGGTAGGGCAGGATGGCGTGGCCGTAGCCGGCGGCCACGTCGGCGAACGGCATCGCCCCGCCGAGGGGCAGGAGCACGAACGGCAGGAAGCTGGTGACCGCCCAGGGCACCGGCGTCGCCGCCCACCACGCCAGGACCCAGGCGTACGTGCTGACCGCGAAGTGGGCTTCCGGCGCGAGGCCGGCCAGCGGCGCGGCGCGGACGGCGGCGAACGCGATCGGGCCGGCCAGCAGGCGCAGCAGGAATGCCCGGCTGCCCGTCGAGGTTTCACCGGCTGTCACGATCCGTCTCCGGAGCTTCCACGCGCACCGTCACGACGTCCAGATCGTGGAACTGCTGGTGGCGGACCGAGGACGCGATGTGGCGCAACAGGCGGAGGGAGACCTCCCGCTCCATCAGCACGTCGTCGGGCCGGTCGGCCAGCAGCCCCATCCGGTCCTGCAGGTTCTCCTCGCCGGCGGCGGCGATGAACTCGAGGACGGCGCCGCCGGCCTCCTTGCGGGCCTGCAGCAGCAGGCGGCGCCGCTCGCTCGTCTCCCGGCCAGCGTCCCCCCCGATCAGCGTCAGCAGCGTTTCCTCGCTGGCCGCGTCCAGCCGGTCGACCATCTTCCCGCTCCAGCCGCTGCGGGCCGCGAACGTCGCGAGGAAGTCCCTGATCTCCGGCAGCACGGCCAGGTCGAGGGCCAACTCGATGCGGCGGCGGCGGGACGCCGTCACCTCGAGGAACAGGGTCATGACGATGGCCACGAGACCGCCCGCGGTGATTCCGTTCTGCAACAGGCCACCTGCGAGATCGGCCAGCAGCTCGGGGAATATCAGATCGTTCTGGCAGCCGACGCCGACCCAGAAGGCGACACCCGCGATGAGCCCCTTGCGGTGGTCGATGCCGCCCTGCACGACCTCCGTCATGCCGCGCACGAAGCTCATGGCCAGCACCACGGTCAGATAGGCCACGGCGACGGGGCCGGGTATCGCCAGGACCATGGCGAGCAGCTTGGGCAGGAACGCCAGCGCGATCAGGAGGCCCCCGGCGGCGATGCCCGCCGCGCGGGCCGCGACCCCCGTCAACTCGATGGTGGGGACGCTGACCCCGATGGTCTGGGTCGGCATGATGCCGGCGAGGCCGGCCAGCAGCTTGCCGATGCCGTCGGCGGCCACCGCGCCCTCCACCGCCCGGTAGTCCACCGCCCGCGGCCGCCGCCACGACACCCGCTGGATGGCGACGGCCCCGGTGATGGTCTGGATGGCCCCGATGACGGCCACGAACACGAAGGCCGGAAGAAGCGCCGCGAACGCAGGTCCCGGGTCGAGCTCGACGCCCGGCCAGGCGGCCGGGGGCAGACCGATCCACCGCGCCCCCGCCACGCGGCCCGGATCGTAGAGGCCCAGGGGACCGGCAACCACCGAGCCGGCCACGACCCCGACGAGGGGCGCCCACAGACGCAGCGTCGCGCCTCCCTTCAGCGAGATGGCGCTGATGACGACGATCGTCGCCACCGCGGTGAGCGGCGCGCTCAGCGCCGACGCGCCGGGTGGCCCCTCGGTCAGGCGGCCGAAGACGACCGGCAGCACGGTGGCCGGCACGAGCATGTTCACGGTGCCGACGATGGTCGGCGTCAGCAGCCGCCTGAACAGCGCGAGGCGCAGGGAGATGACGAGGGGGACGAACGACGATGCGACGACCAACGTCGCGAGCAGGGCTGCACCACCCTCGGCCAGGGCCGTGACGCAGACCCCGATGAAGGCTCCCGCGGGGCCCATCGTGAGCACGTATCCCGCCCCGACCCGGCCGATCCTCGCCGCCTGCAGCGCCGTGCAGACGCCGCTGACGGCAACCGCCCAGAACACCGCCCAGGCCAGGTACGCCTCGGTCCCGCCGGCGGCTCGGATCACGATCGTCGGGATCAGGACGATGCTGGCCAGGCCGAGCACCACGAGCTGCAGGCCGCAACCGAGGGCGAGCGCCGGCGGCGGATTCTCGTCGGGTTCGTAGCGAACGCTCGCAACGCGCCGCGGGTCGCTGGTGGCCAAGTCTGCATGATACTAATGCGCACATGCACGGCATGCAGCGATACTCGTGTGACGCAACCTGCGAACCCGTTATCGAAACCCGTCCATCAGGATGCCCACAATGACATCAGATCCCTCGCGCTCCCGGACCGTGCGTGCCTGGGCCATCGCTGCCCTTCTCGTCACGACCACTGGCGCACCGCTTCCCGCCCAGGAAGGCCCCGGCAACCCGCCGGTGGTCCGGGTGCTCGCGACCGGCGGCACCATCTCCGGCGGCGGCCCCTCCCCGACCAGCCTGACCGAGTACCGGGCGGGCGCCTTTTCCGGAGAGGAGCTCGTGGCGGCGGTGCCCGACCTGGCGCGGTACGCCACCATCCGGGTCGAGCAGGTGACCAACGTGGGCAGCCCCAACATCACCTTCGACGACTGGCTGACGCTCGCCCGCCGCATCGACGCCATCTTCCGCGACGAACCCGACACGGCCGGCGTGGTGATCACGCATGGCACGAACACGCTGGAAGAGACGGCCTACTTCCTCAACCTGACGGTCCGCCACGACCGGCCGGTCGTGCTCGTGGGCGCGCAGCGGCCGGCGACCGCCATCAGCGCGGACGGCCCGCTGAACCTGCTGAACGCGGTCCGCACCGCGGCATCGTCCGAGGCGCGCGGCAAAGGGGTGCTGGTCGTCCTGAACGACCAGATCAACGCCGCTCGCGACGTCACCAAGACCAGCACCTATCGGCTGGAGACGTTCAACTCGCGGGACATGGGTCTTCTCGGGTACGTGGACGGCGACCGGGTGTCGTTCTATCGGGCGCCGACGAAGCGCCATACCGCCGACTCGGAGTTCGACCTGGCCGGCGTCACCACCTTCCCGAGGGTGGACATCGTCTACTCCTACGTAGAGGCGAACCCGCTGCTCATCGAGACGCTGATCGACGACGGGGTCGACGGCATCGTGCTGGCCGGCACCGGCGCCGGCGGCATGTCGGGCCGGGAACGAACGGCGCTGGAGCGGGTCACGACGTTGCCGGCCGACACAAGACCGGTCATCGTGAGATCGAATCGGGTCGGGAGCGGCCGCGTCATACCGCGCGCCTCGGATGACGAGACCGGCATGGTCGCGGGCGACACCCTGAACCCGCAGAAGGCGCGCATCCTGCTGATGCTGGCCCTCACCCGGACCCGCGACGCAGGCGAGATCCGGCGCATGTTCCGCGAGTACTGATTGCAGCATCGCGCCAACACCCCGTCGCTGCCCCGCACACGGGCAGGCACGATTTTTCTTGACCGGCGAGCCGGAAGCGTAAAGACTGGTGGCCCTCGTCAACGGCGTGTAAGGGTTTCGGGTTGCGGGTCATGCAGGGCGCGCAGCCGGGTTGGGAACGTGAGCGCGCCATGTCGCCGCTGCAAACGTCTCGCTTACCCTGTCTCGTCGGTCGCCGGCCTGCCGGTAACGCTACAAGCGTGCCGGCTGCTTCGCCGGCCGTTCTCGTCCGACTGCTTCCGCCCCGTTCCGCCGGCCGGCGCCGTCCGCGGAACCAGCCACCCCCGGCTGCGACGGAACCCGGCACCGCCGGATACCGACTCGTTTGGACTGACAGTCTGTCGTACGACTCCCTGAAAGGAGAAAGAGCATGGCAACCAGAGTCATCATCGGCTTGATTCTGCTGTCGGCCATCGTGCTGGCCGTGGCGCCCGACGCTATCCCGGGCAACGCCCTGTCGATTCTGCTGGTCCTTCTGGGCCTCGCCTACGCCTACGTGGCGATCGATGCGGAGGATGCAACCGCCTACCTGGTGGTCGCGGTGGCGGTCGGAGCCGCCGCCGACTCGGACGTGCTCAACACCATCCCGGCGATCGGCATGTACCTGGATGGCATCCTCGGCGGCTTGTCCACCGCCTTGTACGCCAGCGTGGCCACCATCGCGGCGATCCGGTTGACCAACCGGCTCAAGGGCTGAACAGCCCGTGGCAAAAGGCCCCGCTGCAATTCGAGCGGCGATGCATCCCGCGTGGACGGCGTTGCTCCTCGGTCGAATGTGCCCAATGTGCTCCCTCTCGCGCCTTGCCACCGCGGGCGCCTCGCCGCTCTCGGCGCTACGCGGGGTTTCACCATGGACTGTGAAGAGTCGCGCAGTATCGGTGTGTAACGGCGTTCGTCGCACCACTCCTGAAAGGAGAAGAGAATGGCACCCAGAATAGTTGTCGGTCTGACCCTCCTGACGGCCATCGTGCTGGCCGTGGCGCCGGATGCGATCCCAGGCAATGCGCCGACGATTCTGCTGGTCCTCCTGGGCCTCGCCTATCCCGTCGTAGCCAAGCTCGACGCCGAGGACGTGACATCGCACTTCATCGTCGTCCTGACGTTCGGCGCCGCCGCCGGATCGGACGTGCTCAACGCCATCCCCGTGGTCGGCATGTACCTGGACGGCATACTCGGCGGCGTGTCGACCAGCCTGTACGCGACGGTAGCGACGATTGCCGCCATCAGAATCACGAATCGAATCAAGGGCTGACCGGAGGAAACGGCCCGAGGCGGTCCCTGGAGGCGACCGCCTCGGGCGATGACATCCGGCGCACGGCGGCCCGGCGTCTCCCGGGACGGAGACGTCAGCGGCGATCCGACGGCAGCGCGAAGACCCAGATGACGCCGCCCTGCGGGACCAGCTTCTCGGCGTCGAAGTGCGCGTTCACGGCCCGCTGCATGCCCGCCGCGTCGACGCCCCAACCGGACTGCACGGCGATGTACTGCACACCGTCGATCTCGTAGGACGACGGCACGCCGATCACGCCCGAGTTGGTCCGCTGCTCCCAGAGCAACTCGCCGGTCTCGGCGTCGAACGCCCGGAAGTAACGGTCGTTGGTGCCGCCGGTGAAGATCAGGCCGCCGCCGGTGGCCAGGATCGGCCCCCAGTTCTGGGAGGTGCCGAATTCGTGCGTCCAGACCTGCTCGCCGGTGGCGAGATTCCAGGCCTGGATCTCGCCGATGTGGTCGGCCTCGTCCACCACGAACACGGTCTGCGACGCACCGGTGAAGCCGCGGCCCGGCACGTAGTCCACCTCCACGCCGACCATCGTCGAGCAGAGGTTCTCGTTGGCCGGGATGTAGAGATAGCCGGTCTGCGGGCTGTAGGCGGCCGGCGGCCAGTCCTTGCCGCCCCAGAGCGACGGGCAGAAGGTGGCCGGCTTGCCGGTTCCCGGCTTGCGCTCGAGGTCGTACTCGGGACGCCCGGTCACCGGATCGATCGCCGTGAAGACGTTCTGATCGACGTAGGGCTGCGCGTCGACGAAGCCGATGGAGTCGGCCTTCCGCTCCAGCATCCACAGGTACCCGTTGCGGGCCGGATGGACCAGGGTCGGAATGGTGCGCCCGTCGCGCGGAACGTCGATCAGGATGGGCGCCGAGACCTCGTCCCAGTCCCACGACCCGTTGTGGTGGTACTGGTGGTAGCCCTTCAGCTCGCCGGTGTCTGCGTCGAAGGCGACGACCGAGTTCGTGTAGAGGTTGTCGCCGGGGCGCTGGTCGCCGATCCAGGGGCCGGGGTTGCCGGTGCCCCAGTAGGTCAGGTTGAGCTCCGGATCGTACGACCCGGTGATCCAGATCGAGGCGCCGCCGGTGCGCCAGGTCTCGCCCGGCCACGTCTCGCTCCCCGGCTCGCCCGGCTCCGGAATCGTGTGCGTGCGCCACACCTCTTCGCCGGTGTCGGGATCGAACGCCGCCACGAACCCGCGGATGCCCCGCTCGCCGCCCGAGGGGCCGACCAGCACCTTGCCGTTCGCCACCAGCGGCGCAATGGTCATGTAGTAGCCAGTCCGGTAGTCGGCGACCGCCGTCTCCCAGGCCACCTCCCCCGACAACGCGTCGAGGGCCACCACGAACGCGTCGTGCGTCGTGTAGAAGACCTTGTCGCCGTACAGGGCGACGCCGCGGTTCGTGCGGTGCGGATGCGCCATGCCCTCGGGAAACTGGCGGTTGTAGATCCAGAGCTGCTCGCCCGAGCGCGCGTCGATGGCGATGACCCGGTCCTCCGGCGTCGTCACGAACATCACGCCGTCGTTGACGATCGGCGGCGCCTCGTGCCCGGACGTCACCCCGGTCGACATCGTCCACACGGGCACGAGGTCGGCCACGTTCTCCCGATTGATCTGATCGAGCGGGCTGTAGCCCTGGCTGTCGTAGGTGCGGCGGTACATCAGCCAGTCGCTCGGATCGCCCTCCCGCAGCCGTTCGTCCGTGACCGGGGTGTACGCAATATCCGCCTCCTGCGCCGGAGTCGGCGCCGGTGCGAGCGTCACGGCCAGCACGCCGGCCGCCGCCATCGTGATCCATCGCCTGAGCGGCACTGTCGTCATCTCGTCCTCCACCTGCAGACGCGTATTGCGCCAGTTCAGCTATCCGTCCAGCGTGGTCATCAGCACCCACATCGGGTTGTTGCCCACTTCGTAGGTCTCCAGCGGGGTGAGGTCGCCGCTCTCGTGATCGACGCTGTACGCCGCCAGGCGGCCCGACTGCTGGCCGGCCGCGAACAGGAAGCGCCCGTCCGGGTCGAGACCGAACGCGCGCGGCACCGGCTCCGTACCGACCCGTCCGGCCGCCGTCAGCCGTCCGGTCGTGTCGTCCACGCGGAAGCTCGCCACGCTGTTGTGGCCGCGGTTCGGCGCGAACAGGAACTCGCCGGTGGACGAGATGCGGATCTGCGAGCAGGTGTTGTTCCCGCTGTAGCCGGCCGGCAGCGTGGAGATGGTCTGCAGCGGCGAGAGCGTCCCCTTCTCCGGGTCGATCGCATAGGCCGTGACGCTGCTCCCCTGCTCGTCCGAGAAGTAGACGACGTCGAGGAACGGGTGGAACGCCAGGGCCCGCGGACCCAGGTACTCCTCCGGACCGTAGAACGGCGGATCGGAGGGGGTCAGACGCCCGGTCCCCGCGTCGAACCGGAACTGATCGATCCGGTTCGGCCCCCGATTCGCGATGTGCGGGACGTAGGCGAACCGGTTCGACCTGTCGGTCAGGATCGCATGCGCCCCGTGCGCCGTGTAACGCCACTCGACGGGCGGGAACGTGGCCACCCCTTCATCGTTCACGGCGTGCACCGCGGCGGTGCTCTGGTAGTAGTAGGCCGAGAGCACGAAGCGCCCGGTACGGTCGGTGGAGACGTAGACCGGCTCGCCCTGCAGCGGCGTCGTCCCGAGGAACGACAGGCTCCCGGTACGCTGATCCACCCGGTAGCTGGAGATCTCCTGGCTGCCGCGCCGGCCGACGTAGAGCACGCGCTTGTCGGGCGAGAGCGCCAGCGGCGCCGGCCCGCCCTCGATCGCCACGTCCTCCTGCCAGCTCAACGCGCCGGTGGACGGGTGCATCGTGAAGATCGAGATCTTGTCGTCGTCCTGGAGCGCGACGTACATGTGATGCCGCGTCTGCCGCCTGCTCATGATTCACCTCTTGCACTAGCGGGGCCGTCTCGATGCTGCGCGTCGCCCTTTGCCGCTTGCCCACCGTCCGAAGGCCTCAATCTTGTCGCGCACGCAACTGATGGCGTAGGCCAGCACGGTGGCATCGTCCAGACAGGTTTCGCCTTGTTCAGGGCTTGAGTGATCAGTTCGACGAGCTTGTCCGGCAACTCGACGAGCTTCCTCGCCCGGCCGCGAAAGCGCTCGAACAGCGGACGCGCCGATCTCGCCATCGCACCCCGTTTTCTCGCGACTGCTGTACGTCTCCGTCACGTGCCGGCCGCGCTGACGCGCGGCCGGCATCGATTGCGTGGCGCTACAGCTCCCGGACGCGCACGTTGCGGAACTTCACCACGCCGAGCCCGTACTGCAGGGCGATCGGGCCGTCGGCGAACTGCGTGTCCTCGATGTCGACCATGTGCAACCCGTTCAGCGTCACCAGGATCCGCGAGCCTTCCACGCGGATGTCGTAGCTGTTCCAGCGCCCGCCGGTCATCACGACGCTGCTCGGCGCCGCGAAGTGGACGATGCCGCCGGTGCGGTAGGTCTGGTCGGCGCGCGTGTCGTAGATGTTCACCTCGTACGAGTTGCGATCGTTGACGCTCGTCGGATCGGCGCAGCGGACGAAGATGCCGCTGTTGGCCGGCTCGTCCACCCAGAAGTCCAGCGTCAGGTGGAAGTCGGAGTACGACTCCTTCGTCACCAGGAAGCCGCTGCCGCTGTCCGCCTGCACGACGCCGTCGACGATCTCCCAGTTGGCGTCGCCGATCGGGTTGAACGCGTCGAGGTCGGATCCGTCGAACAGGACCGTGAAATCTTCCTGCGCGGACAGGCCCGGCGCGTGGAAGCCGGCAATCCCGATGGCGAACAGACCGAGCACAACGATTGATGCGAGCTTCATGTGGAGTCTCCCTTCAGGTTTCGTCACAGCCCGCGAGTATAACGTGACCGGGTTGCGCGGACGTTTCGTCGTGTGGCGGAAGGGCGCCACCGGCCCTACCTGGCGCAAAGCGCCGATCTCGAGGTCGCAGGCAGATCGTCTCGGACTGCAGGAGCAGCCGCCGGTTGCGGTCATCGCTTACGGGCGTCGACCGCCTGGAAGTCTGCGCCGCAGAACGGCGTAGACCTCCAGCGAGGGTTGGTTGGGCGGCGACCTGGGCCGGAGGCGACAACTGGCGGGCTACGCCAGCAACTCGAGCAGCGCCGACGATACCGCGTCGGGCCGTTGCGGCGCCAGATCGTGCCCCGCGCCCTCGACGATGCGCCGTGCGACGAGATTGGTGAAGCGAGCCCGGTCCGCCGTCGGATCGGTCGACGGCCGCCCGAAGCCGCTGTCGTTGCCGCGCAGCACGATGGCCGGCACGGTGATCGGGGGCCGCTCGGCGAGCTGCCGCTCGGTTTCCAGGAAACGCTCCTCGCCGGGCGCGTAGCCGTGCCGATGCCGGTACGAGTGGATGACGACGTCGACGAAGTCCGCATTGTCGAAGGCCGGCGCCGAGCGGTTGTACGCCTCGTCGGTGTACTCCCAGGTCGGCGACCAGGTCTCCCAGAGGTAGCGGACGATCGAGTGCCGGTTCGCTTCCAGGCCGGCCCTCCCCCGCTCGGTGTTGAAGTACCACTGGTACCAGAGCCGGGCCTCGGCCGCCGCCGACGGCGAGGGAGCCGACGGCGAGATGGTGTCCTGCACGGAATAGCCGCCGATGGCGACCTGCGCCCGCACCCGCTCGGGGTGCAGGATGGCGGTGATGCACGCGGCGCGATTGCCCCAGTCGAACCCGGCCAGCGCCACCTGCCCCAGGCCGAGCGCATTTGCGAAATCGGAGACGTCCTGGGCTATCGCCGCCTGCTCCGCCATCCGCGGGGCCTCGGTATCCCGGAAGCGCGTCGTGCCGTAGCCGCGCAGGTAGGGCACCAGCACCCGGTACCCGGCATCCGCCAGCGGCGGCACCACCCCGTCCCAAGCGCGAATGTCGTAGGGGAAACCGTGCAACAGGATGATCGGGAAGCCGGCGGGATCGCCGCTCTCCTCGTAGCCGATCTCCAGCACGTCGGTCTCGACGGACCGCAGCACGGCCGGCCCGGCGCCCGTCTGCGTCTGCGCCCCCGCCCGCACGCTTCCGGCCCGCGTCGAGCCGCCGGCCACCGCCACCGCGCCGGCGACGCCCGCACTCTTCAGGAACTCTCTCCGGCTGGGACCCATGACCGTTCCTCCTGCTACTTCCGGATGCTGTAGAGCTTCGTTGTAGTGCGAATCAGCAACCGGTCACCGACGATGGCGGGCGACGCCATCGCCATCTCGTCCAGACTGTTGACGCCGATCACCTCGTATTCGCGGCCGGCGCGGATCACGTAGGTGTCGCCCTGCTCGCTCAGCGCGAAGATCCTGCCGTTGTACGCCCACGGCGACGACGTGAAGCTGGCCCCCACGCGAATGCGCTGGCGCCCGTAGACCGGCTCGCCGGTCGCGGCATCGTAGGCCTCGAAGAAGCCGCGGTCGAGCAGGCTGTAGTAGATGTCGCCGTGGATCAGCGGCGAGGTGTTGTAGTTGCCGGCCCGCGGCTGGTACCAGGCGATGTACTCGTTCGACCGCTCGCCCTCGGCGAGCGTGATGTCGCCGCTGGCGCCGGGACGGATGGCGTAGGCCGGACGGTGCTCGTCGCGGAAGTAGCCGGAGTTGACGTACACGAGGCCGTGGCTGGAGAAGGGCGTCGCGATGGCCGCCCAGGACATCCTTCCGTCCATCTCCCACAGCAGCCGCCCGTCGAGATCGTACGAGCGGATGCGGTTGACGCCCGAGGTCACGATCTCGGTGCGCAGCTCGTTCTCCCACACGTAGGGCGTGGCCCAGGTCGACACCTCGTCGCGGGCCGTGCGCCACAGCTCCTCGCCGGTGCGCTTGTCGAGGGCGGCGAGCCACGACTCCTCCTCGTTGTCGTAGAGGATGATCACCATGTCGCCGTGCACCACCGGCGAGGAGGCGGAACCCCACTCCGAACGGGTGCGCCGATCGGGGATCGTGACGCGCCAGACCTCGTTGCCCTCCATGTCGAAGGCATAGAGGCCCAGGTCGCCGAAGCGGACGTAGACGCGTTCGCCGTCGGTGGCCGGGGTCTCCGACGCGTAGGTGTTCTTCATGTGGCGCGGGAAGCCCGGCCGGCCGTGGTTCACCGAGCGCTGCCACAGGACGGCGCCGGTCTCCAGGTCCAGGCAGTAGACGCGCCAGTCGTGCTCCAGCGGCACCGGGTCCGGCCGTCCCCTCGGAGCGTAGAGGCCGGGCTTCGGCTGCTCGAAGTCCCCCACCGCGGTCACCGTGGTCAGGAAGACGCGATTCCCCCACACCACCGGGCTCGACCAGCCGAGCCCCGGAATGTCGGTCACCCACTCGACGTTCTCCGTCCGGCTCCAGGTCTCCGGCAGATCCGGGTTGTCGGCCACCGACGCGTTCATGGTCGGCCCGCGGAAGTGCGGCCAGTTGTCGTTGGCCGCGGCCGGCCGCGCCGGCGCGAGTGCAGAGGCCAACGCCAGAACGAACAGGGTGAGCACGATCCGCTTCATCGGTCGACCTCCTCGGGTCACTGCCCGGACACGACGTGCCGCCCCGCGGCGGCGAGAGCCTCTACATCATCGCACGCCCGCGAGTCTTCACGCGCGAGACGCGGGAGCTGTAGCCGCGCATCCTGCCGGGTCGGACGGCCGGAGACCGACGGCCGCAGAGGAGGAGCGGTCCTTCGGCGCGGCGTCTGCCCTCCTCGTGAGGCTGCCGAGCGAGTTGGTCGGCGGCGGAGGAGGAGGAGCGGTTCTCGGCGCGGCGTCTGCCCTCCTCGGACCGGACGAACGTCCGTACATGACGAAAGGGCCCCGATCCCTGCGGACCGGGGCCCCCTCGAGGTTGGTCTGCGATGGTGGCGTTGGGTTTACCCCGTCTGCTGGGGCGTCCCGCCACCCGTCGGAGTGCGGGAGGTCCCTACGAGGACGCCACCTCCGCAGAGCCCGTACTATGGTCGTCCACTGGATCACCTCCTTGCTTGGGCACAACCGTCAACGGCGGGTCCCAACCCGCCCGGCATCCGGCGTCGCCCAGACCCGCCGGCTGCCGCCGCGCCGGAGCGCGGAGCATCTTCTCTATCGTTGGCCACGCGCCGCCGATTGTCAAATCGCCCGCGTCGTCACGCCGGGCGGCCGGCTCCGGACCGGCGCCGACCCGAACATCGACGGCCGCGTGCGGACGACCCGCGGCAGCCTCGGCAGCCGTGCGCAAACGACCGCTCAGCGGCCCGGAATCATGATGTGCGCCGACGACGTGCCCGTTTCCATGACCCACGAGCCCGCTCGCGTGTAGCTGCCCTGGTCGGGGAACGAGCCGAGCGTCTCGCCCGTGGCGTACGGCACGGCGATGGTGATGTGCATGTTCGCCGACTCGGATCGCACGTTCCGCGCGTGGCGCCGACGGCGCACCGTCTCCTGTCGCACGCCGGACAAAGCGATTACCATCGGAGGGTCACCCCGGAATGTCGTCGTAGCGAACGAACCGGGTGGGCGCCCGCAACATGCAGAACTACACGCTCACCACGAGGAGGCTCGCATGATTCGCCGACCCGCACACTTCGTCGTCCTGCTCGGCGCCATCGCCGCCGGAGGCGCCTGCGTTCAGACCGCCGCGAACAATCCGGAGCCCGAGCCTGCCGGCGCGGCCGGTCTCCCGGCGGATGCGGGACTCCCGACGGCCGCCGCCGAGGACGTCGGGATGTCCCTGGACGGTCTGGCTCGAATCGGCCCCGCCGTGCAGGCGTACGTCGACGACGGCCGGCTGGCCGGCGTGATGACGATGGTGGCCAGACAGGGACGGGTCGTCCATTGGAACGCCGCCGGGATGCGCGACGTCGACGCCGGCGATCCCCTGGAGCCGGACGACATCTTCCGCATCTACTCGATGACGAAGCCGCTCACCAGCGTCGCGGTGATGATTCTCGTCGAGGGCGGCGTGGTCGCGCTCGACGATCCCGTGTCGAAGTTCGTTCCCGCCTTCGCGGACGTGACCGTGCTGGCGGACGACGGCGAGCGGGTGGCGCCGGCCCGGCCGATGACCGTGGAGCACCTGCTGACGCACACGTCGGGCCTCACCTACGGGTTCTTCGGCGACTCGCCGGTCGACCGGATCTACAACCAGTCGGGCTTCTTCACCCAGGCCGAGGGTCTCGACGACTTCGCGCAACGAGTGGCGGCGCTGCCGCTGCTGGCCAGCCCCGGCGACCGCTGGAACTACAGCGTCTCCACCGACATCCTCGGGCGGGTGGTCGAGGTCGCTTCCGGGCAGCCGTTCGACGCGTTTCTGCAGGCGCGCATTCTCGATCCGCTGGAGATGAACGACACCGCTTTCGTCGTGCCGGCCGACAAGCGCGGCCGGTTCGCCGCCAACTACGCGCGCCCGGACGGCGCCCTGCAGATGATCGACTCGCCGGTCGACGGCCAATACACCCAACCGCCGCGGTGGCTGTCCGGCGGCGGCGGGCTCACCTCGACCGCCTCCGATTACATCCGCTTCGCGCAGATGCTGCTGCAGGACGGCGTGCTCGGCGACGTGCGCATCCTGGCGGCCGAAACGGTGCAGGCGATGCGCTCCAACCGGCTGCCGGACGCGATGGTGCCGCTCGAGCTCGGCACCTACCTGAGTCCCGGCCACGGATTCGGCCTCGGCTTCGCGGTGGTCGTCGACGCGGAGTCTTCGCCCGAGCCGGACAACGACGGCGTGTTCCGCTGGGCCGGCGCGGCGAACACCTACTTCTGGATCGACCCGGCGGCCGAGCTGATCGGCATGGTCTGGACCCAGCTCAATCCCTTTGCGGCCTACGACCTCGAGCGGGAGTTCCAGACGCTCGTCTACGACGCGCTGGAGTAACGATTTCCGCATGGTATATGCGGAAAAATAGCTACTTCTCGCACAGCCTATGCGGTAATATATCTCCTCGTGGACAACGAAGCCACGGGGCTGCCGCGTCGCCTGGACCTGGCCGGCGATCTGCGCACCCGGTCGGTGTTCCTGTTCGGACCCCGCCAGACCGGCAAGACCACGTGGCTGCGGCAATGCTTCCCGGACGCGCCGTGGTTCAACCTGCTCCACGGCGAGGTGTTCCTGCGCCTGTCGCGGGATCCCGGCAGACTCCGCGCCGAGCTGGCCGCGGGCGGTTCCCGGCGCGGCCCGGTGATCATCGACGAGATTCAGAAGCTTCCCAGCCTGCTCGACGACGTCCACGACATGATGGAGAGCGACGGCCTGCGGTTCGTACTGGCCGCGAGCAGCCCCGTCAAGCTGCGGCGCGGCGGCGTCAATCTGCTGGGGGGACGCGCTCGCACGCGCGCCCTGTTCCCCTTCGTTTCTGCAGAAGTGCCGGACTGGGACCTGATGCGGGCGATCAACATCGGCGGCATACCGTCGATCTACCTCTCGCCCGATCCGATCGAGGACCTGCGCGCCTACTGCGGCAGCTACCTGCAACTCGAGATTCAAGCGGAGGGGTTGGTGCGGGGCATCGAGCCGTTCTCCCGTTTCCTCATGGCCGCCGCGGCGTGCCGCGGCCAGCCCGTCGTCTTCGAACGGCTCGCTTCCGATGCCGCCGTGCCCGCCCGTACCGTCCGCGAGTACTTCCAGGTCCTGGAGGACACGCTCGTGGCCACCCTGCTCCAACCCTTCAGACCCGGCGGCGCCCGCCGCAAGCCGGTCTCTCACGCCAAGCTGTACTTCTTCGACGTCGGCGTCGCCAACGTGCTCGCCGACGTCACGCATATCGCGGCCGGCAGCCCGACGTTCGGCCCGGCCCTCGAACAACTCGTCTTCTGCGAGCTGCGGGCGTGGCTGGCCTATGCCCGCGACCCCCGGCCACTCACTTTCTGGCGTACCGCGGACGGCTCCGAGGTCGATTTCGTCGTGGGCGACACGGCGGCGATCGAGGTGAAGGCGACAGGAGCGGTGACGAATCGTGACCTGACCGGCCTCCGGCGCCTCGCCGAGGAGACCCCCCTGGCGCACCGGATCGTCGTCTGCCGCGAGTCCGCGGCCCGGGTGGTCGACGGCATCCGCATCCTGCCGGTGATGGACTTCCTGCGCGGGCTTTGGGAAGGCGACCTGCTCGCCGACTGACACGCCTTCGATCCGAAAGCACGAGAAACCCTCGCAGAGCCGTCCCAGAAGTGCGCCCCCCAGAAGTGGGACGCTTCCCGTCCAGTTGGCGATCTCCTTCCGCGCCGACCCGTCGAGCGTGCGGCCGGTGTCCAGGAGCGGTTGCATGAACGCTGTCAGGTCTGCGTCGTCGAGTACAGCCACACGGATGAGCATCGGATTGAATATCGCCCAGAAATCAGATGTTCGAGACTCTTCGGTCCGACAGACTTCGCGCAAAAGGGCGGCGACTGGCTGCGATCAGGCGGAGACTGGGCTTCTGAGTACGGTTGCCGTTTTCGGAGTACGAGAGATCAAGCCACGGTCCGGGCTGGTAGCGCGTGATGGGGACGGCTGCGCTCGGAGGCGACGCTCGCCGAAGCACAGGCGGAGATGGACGTCGTCGCGGCCCGGCTCGCCGAAGCACACCCGCGCACGAACGCGCAGTTTGAAGATGTGCCGCCGGTAGGAGTACGAGCGGTAGGTCGATTCTGCAAGGACCTGCCAGTGTTGCGGCACGGGTCAACTGTTGAGCTCTTCGGGACGCACCGTCCGATCCATACGGGCTCCGGCGGGAGAGGCGTGGCTTCCGCACCGAACTCTGCGCCGTTCGCGTAAGCCATTTATAATGAGATGCTTACAAGACCGTCATAATCTCCGTGACGCATTCCGTTCCCAATTTTGATCTGGACTCAATCACACGTCGCAGGGCTACTTCGGCCGGCCGTGGCGGATCGGTCTTCATCTCTTGGATGGCCTTCCCGCAGCTCTCGTTCCTCTTCATCGGGCTGGTTTCCGGACGGCGCTCGTCTAGTCGCTGTACGGTCCGGGTGGCCACCGCGATCTTCCGCATCATCACCGAACGGAGGTTGTTCGCCGTCCAGGGCCTGGAGGACCGGGACAACCCCCGCTGGTGCTTGAGCCGAAGAACCTCACAAATCTTCCTCATCATCAGCCTCCGTGCCGGCATCGCCTCGCCCCTCCCGTCGAAAGGGCGACAGCATGCTGAGTCAGGCTACCGACGAGCGTTCACGATGCCCGAAACCGGCGAACCGATCGTTCGGCACTTCGAGGTCGAGGTGGGCTACTGCACGCAGTGTCAGCGGCGCGTCCAGGGCCGGCATCGGCTGCAGACTTCCGACGCGTTGGGCGCGGCCGGCGCACAGTTGGGTCCGAACGTCGCCACGCTGGTCGTCGAGTTGCATACCGAGTTGGGCATGCCGCTGGAGAAGGTCGCCCGCGTTCTGGGCACGCAGTTCGGCGTGTCGGTGACCGCGGGCGGGCTGGTCCATCTGTTGCACCGCACGGCCGCCGCGGCGGCGCCCGCGTATGCGGCTCTGCGCGAGCAAATCCGTCACAGTC
>WTFV01000104.1 GCA_011523845.1 Acidobacteriota bacterium
TCCACGCTGCCGCTCGAGAGCTACCTCGCGCTGCTGCACCACGCCGGCGCCGGCGCCGGGGGCGCGCCGCCGCGAGGGAGCGTCACCTGGACGGCGGCCGCGGGCTGGCCGCTGCTGCAGGCCGAGCTCGACAGACGGCGCATCGCCGCGCTGGTGCGCCTGAAACGCTCGCCCCGACGAGACGCCCAGGCGGCCGCGGCCATCGCCGCAATCGACGAGTGGAACGCAGCGCAGGAACGGCGGCCGCCGCCTGCGACCCGCAGTCCCCAGCCGGAAGCCCGGCCAACAGGAGAGGACACGCCCATGCGCTGACGCACGCACGCTCCATCGCTTCGGCCGGCGTCCCCGCAGCCGACGGGGGCGCCGGCCCCGATACGCAGGAACGCACTTTTCTCCGCAGGAGATCCGAAATGAACCAGGTGATAGCGCGGATGAGCCCGACCGAAGTCGAGGCGACGCGGGCGATAATCGCCGCCCAGATCGAGCCGATGATGTCGGCGGACGTATCGACCTACGCGCGCGGCCGCAGGCGCGCCTGGCTCGGCCCCGAACCGCGGCTGGGCGCGAAGCGCGGCTCGAACGCCGCGCAGGGCTACCACCCGGGTCCCGGCAACACGCACCCGGCCGTCGAAGCCTTCTGCCGCCGGGTCTGGCGGAGGTTCCTGCCGGAAGAGCCGCCGCTCGGCCCGATCCTGGTGACCAGCGGCACCCAGGGCATCTCGCCCCACCGCGACGCCAGCTACGCGCGGCCGATCGCGCTCACGATCAACCTCGGCGACGCGCTCTGGCTGCACAACGCCGACCGGCATTCGCAGGCGCGCGACGGCCTGACGGAGATGCGGCTGACCGGCGGCGAGATCCTGGCGTTCGACTGCAAGCACATCCACGCCTGCCGCCCGGCGCCGGACCGCTTCGCGATCCACCTCTGGAGCTCGACGTTCCCCACACCGGTGATGCCGTAGGGAAGAACGATGACCAGTCGGATGACCAAGAGTCGGTTGGAAGCGATCGCTTTCTCGGTCTTCATCGTCTGCGGCGGATGGATCCTGATCGTTCTCGACGGGATCCGGCAGGTATGGCGGAAACGCAACGAGCCGAAGCGCTCCATCCCGCCACGCCAGCACGCCCGGCTGTTCGCGGAACCGACCGGAGTCGTGACCATCCACGACCTTCCCGAATGGCGGGCATGGGGACACGTCGCGCGTGTCGACCACCGAATCCGGGCACGTGTCGACGTGAAGGCCGAAGGCCCCCACACCGCAATGCTCACCGCCTTCCAGCGGGGTGTCGACGCGTGCGACGGAAGCGTTGCCGCCACGAGCTCCGCGAGCCGCGCGCAGCCATGACAGAACAACCGAAGGCCGCTTCCACCGGCCGCCTGCTCCCCAACGCGATCGCCTGCGGCGACGCCCGCGAGCAGGCCGCTCGCATCCCGCCGGGCACGGTCGACCTGGCCCTGTGGTCGCCGCCGTACCTGATGGGGAAGCCGTACGAGCGGGACCTGAGCCTGCGGTCCTGGACGGAGCTGATGTACGAGCTGCTGGCCCTGCACGCCGAGGTCCTGCGCCCCGGCGCCTTCGCCGTGGTCAACATCTCGGACATGCGCACCTGGCCCGAACCGGCCCTGCCGCCCGGCCCCTACGCCGAGATCCGCCACCGGCAGGGCGGGGTGACCGCCGCCGACGTCGCCGCAGCGCGCCGCGCGCACCCCGCGGCGTCCGAGAAGGAGATCGCGCGCCTGCTCGGCTGCAGCGACCAGACCGTCGCCCGGCGCGAGCGGGGCTCGGCGCACCGCGCCGGCCGCCGCCCGCCCACCCGGGTGCTGCGCACCTCGGCCATCATCGAGGAGGCGGCCACCGCCGCCGGCCTCTACCTCTACGACCACCGCGTCTGGAGCAAGACGCCCGCCTGGAAGAACAACGCCTGGACGGCGAGCGCGTACCGCGCCGTCGACGAGTGGGAGCACCTGCTGTTCTTCCACAGGCCCGGGCCGTTCCTGTACGACCGCGGCCGGCTCGACCACGACGAGTGGGCCGAGTGGGGCAGCCGCGGGATCTGGAAGATCCCCTCCGTCAGACGCAACGAGGACGCCGCGCCGCGCTTCCCCGACGAGCTGGCCGCGCGCATCGTCCGGATGCTGACCGAACCGGGCGAGCTCGTCCTCGACCCGTTCGTCGGCGCCGGGACCACGACCGCGGTGGCGCACCTGCTCGAACGGCGCTGGATCGGCATCGACGTGAACCCGCGCAACGCCGAAGCCGCACTGGACCGCACCCTGCTGCAACATGCCGCCGGCGAGCCAACGCCCGAAGCGAACGACGCCAGCCGCGCGGTGCACTAGACCGGCCCGCCCGGACCACCGGCAACAACGCCTGCAGCAGCACGCCGCGCGCACACAGTCCGACGACCGAAAGGAACATTCATGCCCAACTGGGTACGAAACGAGCTGATCGTGGCAGGACCGACAAGAGCGGTCGAGGCGTTCGACGCCGAGGTCTGGGACGAGGAACTGGCGGCCCGGCCCCAGCAGGACGGCTTCCGGTTCCATCGGGCAGTCCCGGCCGTGGCGCCGGGAACGGACCCGTGGCCGGCGTATCCCGCCGGAGGCATGGGCCAGAAAGCCTGGGGATGCCGCGCCGTGAGCAGCGCGGCCCCGCACGAGCGAACGGTGAAGCGCGGCGCGTGGTGCCCGCGGAACGACCACCCGCACGACTTCTACTTCATCCTCGAGGACACTCCGAAGAGCAGGCTCGTCGGCGCAGGCCAGCCCATGAAGATCCGATACCGCTTCGACACCGCGTACACGCCCTGCACGAAGTTCATCGACCATGTCGGGGAGCGGTACCCGCACCTGTACATCTCGCTCAGCTGGTGCGGCGAGGAGCCGCACGTGCACGGACTGAAGGTGAAGGGCCCAATCGAGGGACGATGGCGCCGGTACCTTGCCGCGGCGCTGCCGCCGAACGCGCTGCTCGAGCCGTTGACGCCGATGCGTCCAGCCGCGGCGGCGCCGGATGACGCACAGCGCAGCGCGATCCGAGCGAAGTACAACGCGGCGCCCAAGCGACACGCCGGAAAACGGCACCCGTTGCCGCGAACGGGCCGTTCCCCCGGCACCAGGTCACCGCCACACCCTGACGACGCCGAACAGCTGCAGCGGGACGACGTCGGCATGCAGCCCGCGAAGTTCCCTGACCAGCTCCAGGAGCTGCCGATCCTTGTCCCGCTCGGTCATCCCTGAAGCCTATGCCACCGCACCCGACGAGCACGCACGGCAACGAGCGGGTGCAGTCCGACCGGACCGGACGCACCGCGGGGATCCCACCGGCAGCAGCACAAGGAGAAGACGGACGGTGACGAAACCGGCCACCCCATCTGCACGCAACGACGGCTCGGCCGGCAAGCCGGGAGCCGGATACGACGCCAGGCGAACGACCATGTCCGTGCGCGAGCGCATGCAGGAGTACGGCGCGAACACGCTCACCGACGCGGAGCTGCTGACCATCGTCGCCGGCCGGAACGGCCGCCGCGCGGCCGACGCGCTGCTGAGCGAGTACGGCCCCGTCCAGGCCCTCGCTTCCGAGAACGTCGACGACCTCTCGCGCCTGGACGGGGTGACGCCCGGAGCGGCCGCGGCCGTCTCGGCCGCCGTCGAGCTCGGCCGGCGCACGCTGATCCGGACGCGGAACCGGGGCGCCCGGATACGCGGGCCCGGAGAGAGCGCCGCGTACCTGCTCCCCCGCCACGGGGCGTACCCGGTCGAGAAGTTCGGGATCGTGAGCCTCAACGCTCGCCACGGGGCGATACGCACGACCATCCTCTCGGTGGGCAGCCTGGATCAGACGCTCGTGAACCCCGCCCTGGTGTTCCGCACCGCGGCAACCCACCGGGCGGCGGCGATCCTCATGTTCCACAACCATCCGTCCGGGGATCCCACACCCAGCGAAGAGGACGTCGCACTGACCACCCGGATGAGCGAGGCGGGCGCCCTGATGGGAATCCACGTGCTGGACCACATCGTGCTGGCCGAAACGCACTACTACAGCTTCAAGGAGCACGGCCGCCTCTGAGCGCACGCTGCCGATCAAGACGCGGCGGCGAACGGCACGAAGTCCGAGGCGGAAGCCGACCGCAACCGGCACGCCGCATGCTCTCTCCCGACGGGACGCGATCCGCCCCGCGGGCCTCACGCAAGGAGTCCACCCATGACCACGACCGCCACCGCAGAAGCCGCCCCCGGCGCCCCGCCGCCCCACCCCAGCGAGACCGTCCGCGACCTGCCGCTCTCGGCCCTGACGCTGTCCGACCGCAACGTCCGCACCGTCGACGACACCCCGGAGGAGCTCGAGAGCCTCAAGGCGTCCATCCTCGCTCACGGACTCATCGAGAACCTGACCGTCCGGGCCGCCGGCAGGCTCTACGAAGTCATCGCCGGCAAGCGCCGCTTCCGCGGCCTGCGCGAACTGGTCGAGGCCGGCAGGATCCATCCCGGCATGATGGTCGCCTGCCGCATCCTCGACTCCTCGGCCAACGAAACCGAGATCAGCCTCGCCGAGAACGAGGCCCGCGTCGCGATGCACCCCGTGGACCAGGTGACCGCCTTCCGCCGCCTCACCGAGGAGGGCGTCGACCGCGACGCGATCGCCGAGCGCTTCGGCCTCTCCGTGCGCACGGTCGATCAGCGCCTCCGCCTCGGCGGCCTGCCCGGCGAGATCCTCGACGCCGGCCGCGAGAACCGGCTGCGCATCGAGCACCTGCACGCCTTCGCCGCGACCGCGGACACCGGGCGCCAGATCGAGCTCTGGAACCGCATCAAGGACGGCGACCACCAGCCGGGCGCGCACTGGATCCGCTCGGAGCTGACGCGCCAGAACCTGCACGCCAACCACGCGCGGGCGCGCTTCGTCGGCCTCGACGCCTACACGGCGGCCGGCGGCCGCGTCGAGGTCGACCTGTTCTCGGACGGCGACGACGAGCGCGCGATGCTCGTCGACCCCGACGTCCTCGACCGGCTGGCCGGCGACAAGCTCCAGCAGGTCGCCGACGACCTGAAGGCGAAGGGCTGGAAGTGGGCCGAGCCGCACCTCGAGCTCGACTGGGACGCCGCCCAGGCGTACGGCCGGCTGCGCGGAACGCCGGTCGGGGCGACCGCCGAGCAGACCGCCGAGCTCGTGCGCATCGAGAAGCGCATCGCCGAGATCGACGACGAGATGCAGAAGATCGCCGACGCGGAGGGCGACGAGCAGGGCGAGCTGTCCGAGCTGCCCGACGACCACGCGTACTTCGCGCTGGAGGACGAGCGCGAGACCCTCTACGAGGGCGACAACCGCATCCGCGTCGCGATCGACCAGAACGTCACCTACACGCCCGAGCAGATGGCCTGCGCCGGCTGCCTCGTCAGCATCGACCAGTTCAGCGGGCTGACGGTCCAGGCCGGCCTCGTCCGCGCCGAGGACGCCGCCAGCGTGCCCCAGCCGCCGCAGCCGGCCGACGGCGACGCCGAAGAAGCCCCCGACGGCGGCGCCGCGGGCGCCCCCGCACCGGACGGCTACACGCCGCCGGTCAGGCGCGGTCCGGCGAAGAACCCCGAGACCGAGGCCGTCAAGTCGGCCGGGCTGAGCAACAGCCTCGCCGAGGACCTGCGGCTGATCCGCAACGCGCTGGTCAAGACGCACCTGGCCCACGACTTCGAGGCCGCCTTCGACCTCGCGGCCTACGAGATGTCGCTGCACGCCTTCGGGTCCCGCATCTACGGCGCACGGCCGCTGGCGATGACGCTGAACCCGACCGGAAACCGCCCGACCGGCAGCCCGGAGGAGCTGACGGCGTTCGAGGCCGCCAGCCCCGGCATCGAGCTGCTCGAGCGCGACCGGGCCGAGCTGCCCCTCGACTGGCTGAAGGAGGAGGACGCGGCCCAGCGCTTCCTCGCCTTCGCGGACCTGCCGCTGGGCGACCGCCAGCGGCTGTTCGCCGCCGCCACGGCTCACGCCCTGAACAAGCAGCTGTCCTTCGACCACGGCGCGCACGCAGAGATCGAGGCCACCGTCGCGCGGCTCGACATCCCCTTCGAGGCGCTATGGCGCCCGGGCCGCGACCGCTACTGGAGCCAGATGCGCAAGGGCGAGATGCTGGCAATCGCGCGCCGGACACTGGGTCCGGAGTGGGCCGCGGCCCACACGAAGGACAAGAAAGACGAGCTCGCCTCGTCGATGGCAGCCGCCTTCGGTCCCGACGGCGAGGCCGACACCCTGGGCCTGAGCGCCGCCGGCCGCGCCGCCGCGCTCTCCTGGACGCCCGCCGGCTTCCGTGCATTCGACCCGGCCCGCCCGCGGGAGGAGAACGCACCCGCCACCAACGGCGGCGCTGCGGCGGCCAAAGCGGCCGAACCCGACCCGAACACGGACGACACCGCAGAACCGGCCGAAGCATCCGGTAACATCGCGCCGCCCACCGAAGCACACCCCGCGGGTACCACGGACGGCAACGCGGCGGACGCCGCGCCCACCACCGAGGACGCGCTCAACGGCAAGCTGCCACAGCACCCGGCAGCCGTCGCCGTCGCCGTCAACGGCAACGGCAACGGCGCAACGCTCGACGACCACCGCGAGAACGCCGCCGACTCCGTGGACGAGGAGCGCGCGGCAACGTTCGACCACGAGCCGGCCGACGAGCTGCCGCGGTTCCTTCGGAAGTAGGGGGCGCTCCGCACGCATGCGGATACCCCGTACGAGCTCGCCGGTGCGATAGCCGCCGCCGCTCCGCATGCGCGGATCATCCCTGACTCAGCACCACTCGCACGCGACTCACACGCGGAGCCGGGCCCGGCCCCGCTGCCGCACACTCGCACCCGCCGGACGGCCCCCGCACGGGCCGCCCGGCGGGGCCGTACCGCACTCGCACCACACCCGAAGACGGTCAGCCACAGAGAGGACTCTCGCCGCATGTACCAGGCCACCGCCGAGACGACCACCGACCTGTTCGGCCCCCGGCCCGAGCCGCCGCAAACGCCCGGCCCCCCGAACGCACCCGGGCGGGCTCCGAGCACCTCCCGACGCATCTTCCGCGCCGCCGTGCGCCTGCTGCCCGCCTTCGAGGCCGGAGAGAAGATCGAGCGCGGACGGCTGCGCGACGCGCTGACCGGCGCCTTCGGCGCCTCCGACGCCGAGGGCGCCTGGCAGTGGAAGCACGCCTACGAGGCGGCCGAGACCGCCGTCGTGCTCCTGCTCGTCCGCTACGGCCGCGCCCTGCTGCGCGAGGCCAGGCACCCCGACGCGATGCTGCCCCTGCTCGACTCGATCGCCGCGCTCGAACCGCCACAGACCCGCCGCAGCCACGAGCAGGTCCGCCTGCAGCAGTTCTCCACGCCGCTCCAGATGGCCTGGGCGGCCAGCGTCGCCGCCGCCATCCGCGCCGACGACACCGTGCTGGAGCCTTCGGCCGGCACCGGCATGCTGGCCGCGCTCGCCGCCCTGCGCGTCGACGCGGGCGCCGGGGGCAGGCTCCACCTGAACGAGCTCGCCGGCACCCGGGCCGGCCTGCTCCGCCACTGCTTCCCCGACACCGAGGTCACCCGCCACGACGCCGAGCACATCCGCGACCTGCTGCCCGAGCTGCACCCGAGCGTCGTGCTGATGAACCCGCCGTTCTCGCGCAGCCCGCACCTCGACCGCATCCGCCGCGACGCCGACCTGCGCCACCTGCGCGCCGGGTACGCGGCGCTGCGCCCCGGCGGAAGGCTCGCCGCCATCACCTCGAGCGGCGCCGTGCCCGGCAACGCCGACTGGCGCGACCTGTTCGCCGCCGCCGACCCGCAGCCCGACATCCTGTTCACCACCGCCGTCGACGGCAGGCTCTACCACGGCCGCGGGACGACCTACGACACCCGCCTGACGGTCGTCGAGAAGCCGCTCGACGGCGAGGAGCGGCCGCCCGCCACCGCGCGGTGCGCGATGCCGCGGCCGATGACCAGCGCCGACCACCTGCTCGGGGCCGTGCTCGACCGCCTGCCCCCGCGCCGCCAAGCCCGGCTGCCGGCGCCGCGGCCCGCGCCGCCGCCGCCCCGCAAGGCAGCCGCGCCCCGGCGCCGCAGGACGTCGCTGCTCGAAGCGCTGCCCCGCGAGTGGGGGCCGACCGCCGAGCTCGACTACCGCACCGAGCAGCCCGCCGCCACCGGCGCGCACGCCCCCGGGGACAAGCCGTACCACCCCTGGACGCCGGCCGCCGTCGTCGCCGACGGCGCCGCCGCGCACCCGACCACCCTGGTCCAGTCCGCGGCGATGGCCGCCGTGCGCCACCCCGAGCCGTCCGCCCGCCCGCTGCTGCCCGCGCGGCTCGTCGCCGACGGCGCGCTGTCCGACGCCCAGCTCGAGAGCGTCGTCCTCGCCGCCCAGGCCCACGGCGGGCACCTGCAGGCGACCTACCGCGTCAGCGAGGACCACGAGCTCGTGCGCCGCGTCAACGACGCCGGGAGCTTCGTCGACGACGACCCCGTCGTCAAGGGCGACGCCCCCCGCTACGGCGCACCCGTGCGCTTCCGCCAGGGCTGGATGCTCGGCGACGGCACCGGCTGCGGCAAGGGCCGCCAGGTGGCCGCCGTCATCCTCGACCGCTGGCTGCGCGGACAGCGCCGCGCGCTCTGGCTGTCGCAGTCCGACAAGCTCGTCGAGGACGCGCGCCGCGACTGGCAGGCCGTCGGCGGCTTCGCCGACGACATCGTCCAGCTCGGCCGCTTCCGCCAGAAGGACGCAATCCCGCACAGCGAGGGGATCCTGTTCACCACCTACGCCACGCTCCGCTCGCCGGCGCGCAACGGCAACCGCTCGCGGCTGGACCAGATCGTCGAGTGGCTCGCCGGCGGCGACGCCGAGGCCGACCGCCACGGCTTCGACGGCGTCGTCGTCTTCGACGAGGCGCACGCGATGGCCAACGCGGCCGGCGGCCGCGGCGCGCGCGGCGACATCGCCCCCAGCCAGCAGGGACTCGCCGGCATGCGGCTGCAGAACGCGCTGCCCGACGCCCGCGTGCTCTACGTCTCGGCGACCGGCGCCAGCACCATCCAGGGTCTCGGCTACGCCGTGCGCCTCGGGCTGTGGGCCACCGACCGCACGCCGTTCGAGAAGAGGGAGAAGTTCGTCTCGGCGATGGAGGCCGGCGGCGTCGCCGCCCTCGAAGTGGTCGCCCGCGACCTCAAGGCCCTCGGGCTCTACCAGGCCCGCGCGCTCAGCTACACCGGGGTCGAGATCGACATCCTCGAGCACCCCATCACGCCCGCGCAGCGCGAGATCTACGACGAATACGCCGGCGCGTTCAAGATCATCCACGCCCACCTCGACGACGCGCTCGAGGCCGTCGGGATCACCAGCGTCGGCGAAACGCTCAACGCGCAGGCCAAGTCGGCCGCGAGAAGCGCCTTCGAGGGCGCCAAGCAGCGCTTCTTCGGCCACCTGCTCACCTCGATGAAGTGCCCGACGCTCATCCGCGCCATCGAGACCGACCTGGAGGAGGGCCGCTCGGCCGTCGTGCAGCTGGTCTCGACCGGCGAGGCGCTGACCGACCGCCGGCTGGCCGAGATACCCCCGGCCGAGTGGGACGACCTGTCGGTCGACGTCACCCCGCGCGAGTACGTCCTCGACTTCCTGCGCCACGCCTTCCCGACCACCCTGCACGAGGAGTACGAGGACGACGACGGCAACGTCCGCTCGCGTCCCGTCCACGACAAGGACGGCAACCCCGTCCGGTCGGTCGAGGCCGTCCGGATCCGCGACGACCTGATCCGCAGGCTCGGCCTGCTGCCCCCGGTCGGCTCGGCCCTGGACCAGATCGTGCACCACTTCGGCGACGAGGCGGTGGCCGAGATCACCGGCCGCTCGCGCCGCATCCTGCGCATCCGCGACGAGCGCGGCGAGCGGCACACCCTGCGCCCCCGCGCGGCGTCGGCCAACACGCACGAGACGCACGCCTTCATGGACGGGGACAAGCGCATCCTCGTCTTCTCGATGGCCGGCAACACCGGCCGCAGCTACCACGCCGACCTGAACGCGGGGAACACCGACCGCCGCGTCCACTACCTGCTCGAGCCCGGCTGGCGCGCCGACCAGGCCATCCAGGGCCTCGGGCGCACCCACCGCACGCACCAGAAGTCGGCCCCGCTGTTCCGGCCCGTCGCCACCGACGTCAAGGGCGAGCGCCGCTTCATCTCCACCATCGCCCGGCGCCTCGACAGCCTCGGGGCCATCACCCGCGGGCAGCGCGACTCGCAGACCGCGATGGGCGACGACGACAGCGCCCTGTTCCGCGCCACCGACAACTTCGAGTCCCCCTACGCGAAGACCGCCCTGCGCCAGTTCTACATGGCGCTCTACGGCGGCAGCATCCGCGGCTGGTCCGCCGAGCGGCTGCACGAGACCACGGGCCTGCGCATCGTCAAGGAGGACGACGGGACGCTGCTCGACGACCTGCCGCCGATGCACACGTTCCTCAACCGGCTGCTGGCGCTGCCCATCGCCGAGCAGAACGAGCTGTTCGCAGAGCTGGAGACCCGGCTCGAGGCCAACGTCGAGGCGGCCATCGAGGCCGGCCGCTTCAACGAGGGCGTCGAGCGCATCAAGGCCGACAGCCTCCGGGCGGCCAGCCGCGAGACCGCCGTCGTCCACGCCGGAGCAGCCACCGACACCGAGATCGTCGGGATCGTGCGCCGCGACGCGGCCCGGCCGATGACCAGCGAAGAGGCCCTGCGCCTCCGCGACCAGGAGCTGAAGCTCGACCGCACGGCCGAGCTCGTCGTCAACGCGAAGTCGAAGCGCCCCGCGGTGCGGGTCCAGGCCCCCGTGCGCATCCTGGATGACGGCTCCATCGAGCGCCGCGTGCGGCTGGTGCGTCCGCTCGGGCGCGAGAGCCTGCCGCTGGCGACGCTGCGCAGCTCCAACTGGCGCGCCGCCAGCCCCGAGCGCTGGCGGCGGCTGTGGGACGAGGAGACGAGCACCACGCCGCCGTGGAAGGAGTCGCGGCTCTGGCTCGTCACCGGGCTGCTGCTGCCGGTGTGGAACCTCCTCGACGAGGCCGACGTCAAGGTCTACCGCCTGACCACCGACGAGGGCGAGAACCTGATCGGCCGCGTGCTGACCACCGCCCAGGTCACCGCCCTGCGCAAGTCGCTGGGGCTCGACGCGCGCACCGGCCCGCGCCTGAGCGCCCAGGAGGTCTTCGACGAGGTGACGCTGCGCCGCGCCTCCTTCCAGCTGGCCCCCGGCTGGCGCCTGCGCGGAAAGCGCAACATGGACGTCATGCGCGCCGAGATCCACGACGCCGGCTACGACGACCTGCAGGTCCTCACCCGACTCGGGTGCCTGTCGGAGATCGCCTCCTACCGCACCGTCATCTACGCGCCCAACGCCGACGTGCTCGGCAACGTCATCGAACGCTTCCCCGTCGTCGACACGCTGGCCTGACGCACGGCGGCATGCCGTAACACGACAATGCAGAACCACGACGATTCCCTCGCCACGGAGACGATCGAGGCGCACCCCGGATGGACGACGATCGTCGAACTCGCGCAATACCTCGCCGGGCCGGCGCACAGCGACCCGCAACAGCGGCGGCCGGTCGCCGCGGGCACGCGCAACGGCCGGCTCCTGCTCGAGGCCGCGGACGCACCGGCCGACACGCGCGGCGCGCTCGCGGCCGCGATGGCGGTCGCCTCCGAGACCTGCGAGCGCTGCGGCGGCAAGGGCGACCCGGTCGCCGGGACCGGGGGACTCCGCGCCGGCAGCCGCTGCGCCGGCTGCCGAACGCCCGCGCAGACCGTACTGCCGCGCGAGTGGAACGCCCGCAACCCGGTGGACCGCCCCGACGCGGTGTCCCCCGGCCAGTGGACCGCCGACATCCGCGGCGGCGCCACCGGGAACGAGTGGGACCACACGGGCTGGCGGTGCTACCGCCGGCTGGAGACGGCCTACAGGCCGCAGATAGCCGAGCTGATGAGGGCCGACAACGACAACGAGACAATGCGGCTGTGGGCCGGCGGACCCGGATGGGCGGGCCTGCTGCGCGCCCTGTTCCTCACGTTGCAGCCCGAGCAGGACGAACGGCCCGAGGACCCCGGACACGTCCCGTGGCGGCTGCGCTGGATGAAGGAGAAGTTCGGAACGCTCGACGTACGGACGAGCGGACAGACGCCTTACCAGAACGGCGCCGTCAGGTTCGTCGAGACGATGAGCAACTGGGTCTGCATCCGCTGCGGCAAGCCCGCCGAGATGCGCAACACGCACTGGATCCGGCCCGAGTGCGGCGCCTGCTGGAGTCGGGCCCCCGGCCGCGACCACGACGAGGAACGACGGCGCACGGCGGAGTCGACCGACGAGCCCGAAGGCACACTCGGATTCCGCGGGCTCATCGTGACGTGGTGACGCGCGGGCGCCAACGCCGAACGACCGCGCTGCGGCCGTAGACGGCCATCCGGGTCCTGCTCCCGTTCGACCGCAAGCCGTTCCACGTCACCGACGCTCCCACAGCGAGCACACGTCATTCAACCATCACGACAGTCAACGCCCACGCGCCTGGACGCACGCCATGCGCTCGGGGCAGAGGACCAGCATCCATGCCCGACACCCGCTTCGACAACGGCCTCAGCGCCGCCGAGACCGAACGGCTCGCACTGCTCGGCGAGGAATGCGCCGAGATCGGCAAGGCGATCGGCAAGATCCTCCGGCACGGCGCCGAGAGCCGGAACCCCGACGTCGCCGGCAGCCCGACCAACCGCGCGGACCTCGAGCGCGAGATCGGGGACCTGCTCTGGGTCATCGACCTGATGGCGCACTGCGGAGACTTCTCGATGCTGCGCGCCCGCGCCGACAGCGGACGGCACGCCCGCAAGGTCCGCTACCTGCACCACCAGGACGGCGAGAGCGTATCCTGACCGACGACCGCGAACCCGGCCACGGATCCCGGAAAGCCATGAGCGTGACGCCGCGCAGAGGACGATTGCGCAAACGTGTGACCGTCGCGCTCCCGTTCATCCCCGCCCTGACGCAAGCGTCAGGGCGCTACACTTCGACCGTGACTGGCGCTCCTGCCCCGAACCTCGTCAACCCGACGATGCGAACGCGGGACGACATCGAGGTCGCCATGACTACTGCGACTGCCGAAGGCAGCTTGCATCCTTCTTTGCCTCGCAGGCAAAGGGGGATAGGATGTTTCCAATGGAGCAGAGCCCGAACCCGGAACCACAGCCTGCGGCGACACCAGTCAAGCCTGCGGCAACACCAGTCAAGCCAGAAGCGGTGGTTCCACCCCCGGTGAGCAGGGCGGCCATGACCACCGGCAAGGCCATAGTGCTGACCAGCAACGTGGTAACGATCGCGGGATTCGCTCTCGCGATCCTGCTGGCGGTCGGTGGCGCGACGTGGAATCTGCGCGGGTTCATCACCTCTTCGATCGACGAAGCAACAGACGAGACCAACGCGCGTCTCGAGACCGCCATCGCGGACATCCGGGAAGAAATCCGAGCCGGCCGGGAGAGCACGGACCGCCAAATGGCGGAGATCCGGCGGTTCATCTTCGAGCTATACGGTGAGGACGACGACGAGAACGGTGAGGACGACGACGAGAACAGTCAGAATGACCAGGACAATCTGGACCCCCGCAACTGACAACGCAACTCACACGCCGTCCGGCCAGACGCGCGACCAACTGTTCATCACTCGCCCCGGATCAACGCGCGAGGCCCTCGGCACGACGAACCAACGCGTCAGTTGACGCTCGCGGCGAGCAGCCGCGCATGCCCTCCCCCATGCACAATTCGCTGCGACCCCACGCGCGGGCCTGATCCGCGGTGAGCCCGACCCGGATTTGGAGCGCTCGAGTTCCTCCCCGTTGTCGTTGCAGGTGAGGCACCGGCAACGCTGCCCACAAACAGCATCGCTGTCGCTGGTCACCGCACGCACGGCACCACCACACGCCCCCCATCAGGCCACAGATTTCTCGGGCGTTGCCTGTCCACCAAGGCGTCGTCCAGCGGATCGCGCAAACACGATGCGACGGAAGGGCGACGCGGACTCCCTCCACCGGGCGCGCGGCCGCAAGACCGAGAGAGAGCTCCATGCACCACGATTCGACGCTGAACCTGATCACCGACGCCTGGCTCCCGGTGCGCCGCCGCAGCGGCCGCACGGAGACCATCGCCCCCTGGGCGGTCAACGACCGCATCGACACCGACCCGATCACAGCGTTCGCCTGGCCGCGCCCGGAGCTGAACGCCGCCTCGGTCGAGCTGCTCATCGGCATGCTGGCCACCGGCCTGCCGCCGGCCGGCGACCCGGACGCCGCCTGGCAGTGGGGCTGGAGCGAGCCGCCCGGCCCGGACGTGCTCGGCGCCCGCCTCGAGCGCCTCGCGCCCTTCTTCGAGCTGGTCGCCGACGGCGCCCCGGCGTTCCTCCAGGACCGCGACCCGCTGACCGAGACCGGCGTCTCCAACCCGGCGCGGCTGCTCTTCGACACCCCCGGCGCGCAGACCGCGAAGCTGAACACCGACCTGTTCCGCCGCCGCGCCGCCGACGACACGGTGCTGTCGCTGCCCGCGGCCGCCATCGCGCTCTACGCCCACATGAGCTGGTGCGCCTCCGAAGGCGTCGGCTACCGCGTGGCCCTGCGCGGCGGCGGACCGCTCGTGACCCTGCCCGTGCTCGGACACCGCCGCTTCGGCGACACGCTCTGGGGGCAGGCATGGCCCGCCGTGCGGGTCGCGCACGACGAGGACCCGGACTGGACCGGAGATCCCGGGAAGGTCTTCGCCTGGCTCGCCCCGACGCCCACCTCGCGTCCCGAGGACGGCAACCCGCCGCTCGGCGCCGACGACATGCACCGGCTGCACGTCCACTGGGGCATGCCGCGGCGCGTCCGCCTGCTCGCAGGACCCGCCGCCGGCCGCGCCTGCGCGGTCACGGGCGAACGAACGCCCACCGCCATAGTCGGCGTCCGCATGCGCAACTACGGCATCGACTACGCGTCCGGCTACCGGCACCCGCACACGCCCGACTACCGCGTGAGCGAGAAGTCCCGGAGGCTGCCCGTGCTCGCCAGCGCCCGCAGCGCCCGCGGCGACCGTCTGAAAGGGCTGATCGAGACGTCCGGCGACCGCCTGCGCGGACCCGCCTCGGCGATGTGGCGCTTCCCCGTCCGCGCCGGCGTGCCCGAGGCCGTCGACCCGCGCATGCGCTGCTTCGGGATCGACGCCGACAAGGCGAAGGTGGTCGGCTGGATCGACCGGACGATCCCGCTGCCGCTGGCCGGGACCCTGGCCGGCGCCAACGCGGTGACCACGTGCCTGCATCCGCTGTGCGACGCGCTGAACACCGTCACCGGCATGCTCCGCAACGCGCTCAAGCGCGCCACGCGCCAGCCCGCCGCCGACACCGTCCCGGCCCGGCTGGCCGACGCATTCGAGCCGGCACTCCTCGCCGCGTGGCGCAAGGCCGCCGAGAGCGAAAAAGCCGTCCCGCGCGCCGCCGACCGGCGCCTGGACCCGGGCCTCGGCCGCGCGCCCGAGCCGACCGACCCGAGCCGCAGCATCCGCGCCGCGGCGATGCGCAAGCTGCAGTTCGCGGCGCTGACGCTGTTCGACGAGCTGGCGCCCGCAGCCGGCATCGAGCACCGCGACCCGTTCGCCCGCGCCGAGGCCCGGCACGGACTCGTGCTCGACCTGAGCGGCCGGACCAGCCGCGGACGCAGCGTCTTCACCGACACGCTCGCCCTGCCGCTGCCCGGCGAAGGAAGAGAGCCCGCCCCGGCGCGCATGGCGCCGCCGCCGCACCACAGCGACCGCTCGTTGCCCGCGATCGCCTGGCGCTGGCGCAACGAGCTCGAGGCAACCTCCACCGGCCTGACCGACCGCGCCCGGCTCACCCACGCCCACACGCTGGAACAGGCCCACCGGATCCGCGCGGCCACAGCGCTGGCGGCCGAGATCGCAGACCACGCTGACGCGGACACCGCGGCGGTAATCGCCGTGGCGCTGGCACTCACCCGTAACGACGGAGCGTTCACAGCGGCACGGCTCGCCGGCCGCCGCACCAGGAACGCCGGCCCGGCGTTGCCACGCGAGGCGTTCCACAGCCTGCTGCAGACGCCGTGCAAGGACCTCATCGGACCGTTGCGACGGCTCCTGACAGCGGTCCCCGACCGACGGGCGGATCGCCGCAGGCTGGCCGCCGACATCGCAGCATGGAGCCCGCAGGTGCGCCTGCGGTGGACGGACGACTACCTCGGCTGCCACGCAGAGCCGGATCCGGCCGTCGCCTACGCTCTGAGCGGAGAGCGGACAGAGGAGCGCTAGCCTCGCTAGCCGGAAGAACAGAGTCAACGACGACGCGCAGACACGCAAATGGGCGACGAACTAATCGAGCCGTTCATCTTCGCCAACCGCACAAACAACGCGCCCATGCGCGTCAACGAGCCCGTGCCGACGCCGTGCGCACGGCATCGGAGTGCCGCCGCAGCGGCAGCCTCACGGAACCGTCATCGACGAAGACCTGGGGTTCTTGCGGCTACTCGAAGGCTCTGTTGAGGAGCGCACGCATGCGTCGGGGACCGAAGCAGACGGCTGCGAACAGTATCGCTGCCAGGACTACCAGCGTGCCGAGGTACCCCACCGACCAGATTTCTCTGCCCGTGATCCACTGGCCGAACGTGCCGATCGCCCCAGCGCTGCACGTGAAGAGCACCACGTGTCGTGCCACGCACTGCCAGCTCGGCTCGAACACCGGTCTCCAGAACAGGCCGTCCGCTTCGACACTTGCCGCCACGTTGCGGTCTCGCTCGTTCTTCATAACACCACGAGTTTAGCTTGGTCGATCATTCATCCTGATCCACGGCTTCCCAGGTGGCGATCTGCTGGCGCTGGCGGGACGAGCTGGAGACAACCTCGGCCGGCCTGATCGACCGCGCCCTGCTCGCCCACGCCCACACCCTCGACGAGGCCCGCGAGGTCACAGCGGCGAAGGTGCTGGCCGCCAAGCTCGCCGGCCACTGCGACGCCGAGACCACAACGGTGATCGCCATCGCGCTCGCGCTCACCCGCGACGACGGGGCGTTCACGACCGCCCGCGTGGCCAACCGGCGCGACAAGGCCGCGGGGCGGCGCTGTCGCGGCCCGCGTTCCGCAACCTGCTACAGACGCGGCAGAACGATCTCATCGCTCCGCTGCGCCGGCTGCTCACGGCAATCCCGGACCGGCGTACCGACCGCCCAACGCTGGCCGGCGACATCGCGGCCCGGGGCCCGCGGGTGCGCCTCCGCTGGACCGACGAGTACCTGCACTGCCCGACCGGAGGCGGACCTGGCCGGCGCGTACCAACGCGGAGAGAAGGCCGAGGCACACTGACGAACCCGGGTCACCGGCCCCGGAAGAACACGGGCTCGAGGACAGCGCGGCTGAACTCGCCCAGACCCATCGGACAAGCGAGGTACGCGCCGGACTTGTCGACTTCCAGCACCGAGTCCGCAGCGCCGAGGTGCACGCGCGCCACGAAGAGAGGCGCCGGGCCGGACCCGAACACCCGGATGGACGAGTCCTCGTCACAGACGTCGAAGCATCGCAACAGGCCCTCCAGATCCGGGCTGTTCCGAAACGGAATCCGCACCAGAAAACGCCCCGGCACCGGCTCCTCCACGGCGATGTCCGGCGCCACATGGATGCGGGCCGAGCGCACGTTCGCCTCGACCACCGCGCGCAGGTCGCCGAACAGCTCGCGCAGGTTCCGCCGCGCCCGCGCCTCAACCCAGTCGAAACCGTCCTTCATGCGGGAAGGATACGCACACCGGAGTCGTTGCCACCGGCGCCACGACACCGTCCCGATCCGGAAGACCCGCCGCCGGCGCGGCTGGCCTCGCTCTCCGAAAGGAAACACCGACATGCCCTTCCTTCAGCTCCACCTGCTGACGGCGCACGCGCCGTCGAACCTGAACCGCGACGACGCCAACCGGCCGAAGACCGCCGTCTTCGGCGGCGAGCCGCGGCTGCGCATCTCGTCGCAGTCGCTCAAGCGCGCCTGGCGCACCTCGGCAGCCTTCGCCGAGCAGCTGGCCGGCCACCTGGCCGAGCGCACCCAGCGCCTCGGGCGCCTCATCGTCGAACGGCTCGCCGGCCAGGGCGTCGAGTCCGACCGCGCGATGGAGATCGCACGCCAGGTCGCCGGCGCGGTCGCCAGGATCAACCCGGAGACCGACCGGAACCCCGACTTCACCCGCCAGCTGGTAATGCTCTCGCCCGCCGAGAAGCAGCGCGCGTTCGAGCTCGCCGACCGCTGGGCGCAGGGCGCCAGCCCCGGCAAGCTGACCGCCGCCGACGTCGCCAACGCGCCGGAGTCGGCCGCCGACATCGCCATGTTCGGGCGGATGCTGGCGGATGCGGCGAGTCAGAACGTCGACGCCGCCGTGCAGGTCTCGCACGCGCTGACCACGCATCGCGCCGTCCCCGAGGACGACTACTACACCGCCGTCGACGACCGCAAGCCGGACGACGAGGACGCCGGCGCCGGCTTCCTCGGCACGCTCGAGTTCGCCGCGGGCGTGTTCTACCTGTACGTGTGCGTCGACCTCGACCTGCTCTCCCGCAACCTCGGCGGCAACGAGGCCCTCTGCCGCGCCGCGATCTGCGCCCTGGTCACCGCCGCGGCGACCGTGGCCCCGGGCGGCAAGCAGAACGCCTTCGCCAGCCGCGCCCGCGCGTTCTACGTGCTGGCCGAGCGCGGCGACCAGCAGCCCCGCAGCCTGGCCGGGGCGTTCCTCGCCCCCGTCGAAGACAACGGCAGGCACGGCCCGGACTCAATCGCCGCGCTCGAGGACTTCCGCAAGCGGCTGGACGCCGCCTACGGCGCCTGCTCGCACACCCACGCAACAATGGACTGCATCGCCGGCAAGGGCACGCTCGCCGAGCTGGTGACCTTCGCCACGAACTAGACCGACCACCGCGCGCGCGGATCCTCCGTTCTCACGGTTAGCGAGCCGCTTACGCGGGCTACAACCTTCCACGCGCTCCGCTCGAGCGGATCCTCCCGGCAGACGTCTCCACGCGCGCACGGATCACCCCAAGCGATCCGGGGGGTTGGGTTTACGGCCCAGGACATCTCCGCGCGCGCGCGGATCATCCCGACGTCAGCAGTGCGGGATCGGGAGTTGGGCGGACATCTCCGCGCGCGCGCGGATCATCCGACGCGATGGGCGACAGCCGCAAGTGGGCGTCGGACATCTCCGCGCGCGCGCGGATCATCCCCGAAGAGCCGCGTCGAGAGCCGCAATCCGCACGCACGCGGATCAGCCCACGCCGTCCTGCGCACTGAACGGCGCCATGACACATGCGCCTTCCGCGCACGCGAGTCGCCCCCCCCCGACCGGATTGCTTGCACCATGCCAGACACACGGACCAACGACGCCGCACGCTTCCTCGTCTTCACTCTCTACGCCCCTGTCGCGGCCTTCGGATCGACCCCGATGGGGACGGACCGCCCGAGCTGGCCGCGCCCCGGCCGCGCCGCGATCCTCGGCCTCGCCGCCGGCGCCCTCGGGATCGTGCGCACCGACGAGGACGCGCACCTCGGGCTCGACGCCAGCCTGCACTACGCGGTGCGCACCGACGGCGCCGGCACCCCGCTTCGCGACTACCACACCACCCAGGCGCCCGGCCGCGCCCGCGAGCCCGGCTGGAAGACCCGCCGCGAGCAGCTGCGCCTGTGCGGAGCGCACGCATCAGCCGGCGCCAACGCGGCTCTGCCCACCATCCTCTCGAACCGCGACTACCTGACCGACTGCCTGTTCACCGCCGTGCTGTGGCCCCGGCCAAGCGCGGACGACGACACCCTCGTCGACAGCATCCGCGACGCGATGCGCCGGCCCGCGTTCACGCCCTTCCTGGGCCGCAAGGCCTCCCCGCTGGGGCTGCCGCTCGACCCGGCGGTCATCGACGCACCCTCGTTCCTGCACGCGCTGTCGATGTACCGCCCCGCCGCGCCGGCGCGGCAGGTCTTCGACCGCATCGGCGATCCGGACCACGCCCTGGTCGCCGCCGACGCCGACGCGGCGGGAGTCCCCGCCGACGCCGAGATCCACCGCCGCGCGGACCGGCTCGCAAGCCGCGTCCGCTGGCAGTACCACGACCGCGACGAGGCGGTGTTCACGCTCCCGGCGCGACAACCGAGGGACCGCTGATGCCCTGCACGCCAACCACCGACCATTCGCCCGCTCCGCCTCACGCGGATTACCCGCCGCCGCCGCCGCAACACCACGCCACCGCCAGGGGCGCCGACGGCGCCCCGCCGTTCATCTCGCACCTGCGCCTCCGGCAGACGCCCTCGGCCGGCGCGCTCGCACCGCTGCTCGGAGCCACGACCGGGACCGGCACGGACCCGGATGCCCCCCGGCGCGGACACCACCTGATCTGGTCGCTGTTCGCCGACCGCGCGGACCGCCGCCGCGACTTCCTCTGGACCGCGAACGGCCCCGACGCCTTCGTCACCCTGTCGGCCCGTCCGCCCGACGACCGGCACCGCCTGTTCCACATCGACGCCAGCGAGCCCTTCGAGCCGCCGCTCGCCGCCGGCGACCGCGTCGCGTTCCGCCTGCACGCCAATCCCGTGGTCAGCCAGGCCCGCGACCGCAGACCGCGCCGGGTGTCGAAGCACGACATCATCACCAACGTCCTGCGGCAGCACCCCGCGAGCGAGCGCCACCGCCGCTTCGACGAGGCCGTGCAGACCCGCGGCTTCTCCTGGCTCACCGCCCAGGGCGCCGCGAAGGGCTTCGCCGTCGAGCCCGGCGAGGTCCGCATCCACGGCTACCGCCGCCACGAGATCGCCCGGCGCCGCGGGCGCAGACACAGGCGCCCGGACAACCCGCGCTACGCCACGCTCGACTTCGAGGGCGTGCTGAAAGTCACCGACCGGACGAAGCTGCTGCGCGCCATCGCCACCGGCTTCGGCAGCTCCCGTACCTGGGGCTGCGGCCTGATGCTCATCCGCACCGGAGCGGGCGCGATCCGCACCGCCGCCTGAACCGCTTCACGAATCTCGCCCATGCCCGCATGCGCGGGCGCCGCCCGGACCGCAGGCAGAGCCCTCGGGACTGCGGCCGCGGGCGTCTTCACGCCGTACCACCCGGGGAGCACGCGCAACGCAAGGAGAACACCACATGCGCACCCGCACCATCACCGCCACCGTCCTCGCCGTCGCCGTCATCGCGCTGAGCGCGCTCGGCGCCGCGCCCGCCGCCGCCCAGACGCCGGATCCGCCGGATCCGGTCCTCGGGCTGCAGTACGACCTGATGAACGCCGGCAGCGTCAAGCTCCACGGCGGAGCCGTGGACTACGACACGCCGATCCTCGGCGACCACGTCCGCCTCGCCGCCGGCGGCGCGTTCGTCACGGGGAACTCGCTCGACCACCTCTTCGCCGGGGCCGGACCCGGCATCCGCTACGACACCGGCGGGCTCCAGTTCTACGCCCACGCGCTGTTCGGATACCGCAGGGACCAGGTCACGAAGGGATTCGACGCGCGCTTCGGCGCGGGCATCGACTACCCGCTCGGACGCAGCCGCAGCTTCCGGGCCGGAGCCGCCTACAGCGGGGACGTGCACCTCACCGCAGGCATGTCCTTCCGGTTCTAGAAGAACGAGTCCCGCGGCAGCGGGAGAACCCGAGGCGGGGCGGCCGGCAGGGCCGCCCCGTCCGTTCAAGACCCAAGAGGCGAAGACCCGCGCCCGGTACCGGCCCTCACCGCCCGCGGCCCGCCGCACGCCTGCGGGTCCCGGTCCCCCGGGCCGCACCCCGGCCGGCCTCGACACTGACGCCCCCGCACCCGGGCCACGCGGCGCACAGGTGCACCCAGCCGCCCGCAGGCACCTTCCAGCGCTGCTGCGCCCCGCCGCAGTCGCCGCAGCGCGCCTGCAGCCGCTGGTCGGCAGCGGCCTGCTCCGAGGCCGCCTTCTCCGACGACTCCTTCCTCACGGCCGAGCGCTTCGCCTTCTTCGGCGCCCAGGAAAGCTCCGCCGGGTCCGGACACGTGCGGCATGCGAGCACCAGCCGACCGCGCTCGAGCAGCACCGCCGACGGCCCCCCGCAACGCGGGCACGGCCACTCGACCACCGCCGGCTTCGGCGGCGTGAACGACGGGTCGCCCTCGGCGCCCGAGAGCTCTTCCCGCAGCTTCCCGTAGAAGCCGTCGAGCAGCGGGCGCATCCCCGCCCGCCCCGACGCCACCTCGTCGAGCTCCTTCTCGAGCTCGGCGGTGAACCCCACGTCGGTCACCTTCGGGAAGTGCCGGCGCAGCCGCCCGCAGACCAGACGCCCCAGCGGCGTGACCACGAACACCCGGCCGTCGAGCAGCACGTAGCCGCGGTCGACCAGCGTCTTGAGCGTGTTCGCATACGTCGAGGGACGCCCCACGCCGGCCGATTCGAGCTCCGCAACCAGCGACGCCTCCGTATAGCGCGGCGGCGGCTTCGTCCACGACGAGGACACCTCGGGCGTCACGCTCCCCGCCGCCCACGCGGTACCGGCCGCGACGTCCGGCACCGCCGGCGGCTCGTCGGCCGCCGACGCCGGCGGCAGCACCCGGTGGAACCCGGGGTCGAGCACGACCCGCCCCTTCGCCTCCAGGCGCACGGGCCGGCCGGAAGGACCCGGCGCCGACAGCTTCCACGTGGTCCGCCGGATCCTGGCCGGCGTCATCTGCGACGCCAGCAGCCGCCGGCGGATCAGGTCGTGGAGCGGCGCATGCTCGGGATCGAGACCCTCCGGACCCGCCGCCGGGTCGGTGGGACGGATCGCCTCGTGCGCCTCCTGCGAGCCCTCCTTCGACTCGTAGCGCGGCGGCTCGGCCGGCACGGCGCCGTCGCCGAAGGCCGCCGTCAGCCAGCTGCGCGCCGCCTGCTGCGCCTCGGGAGCAACCATCACCGCGTCCGAGCGCATGTAGGTGATCTTCCCCGCCTCGTAGAGCTTCTGCGCGATCGCCATCGTGTCCGCCACCGACAGCTTCAGCAGCGACGAGGCCGCCTGCTGCAGGGTCGAGGTCGTGAACGGCGGCTTCGGCCGCTGCGACGCGTCCTTCTCGGCCACGTCGTCCAGCGTCACCGCCACCGAGCGCAGGTGCGCGGCCAGCGCATCCGCCTCCGCACGGCCGGCGAAGCGCACCACCCCGCCCTCGGAATCGACGACCGACGCGCGGACCGGATCGGCGCCGTCGACCGCCAGCAGCACGTCGACGCCGAAGAACTCCTCCGGGCGGAAGACGCGGATCTTCTCGTCGCGGGCGGCCAGGATCGCCAGCGCCGCCGACTGCACCCGGCCCGCCGACAGCCCGGCCCGCAGCCGGCGGCTGAGCAGCGGGGACACCGTGAACCCCACCACCCGGTCGAGGAAGCGGCGCGCCTGCTGGGCGTGCACCAGGTCGTAGTCGATCCGCCGCGGGCGCTCGAACGCCGCGCGGACCGCAGCCGGAGTGATCTCCGAGAAGGTGACCCGGCGGAAGCGGTCCTCGGACCCGCCGAGCAGGTCACGCAGGTGCCACGCGATGGCCTCGCCCTCCCGGTCCAGGTCCGTGGCCAGCCAGACGACGCCGTCACGGCCGAGACCGCGCAGCTCGCGCACCACCTTCGCCTTCGAGTCGATGATCTCCCAGTCCGGCTTCCAGCCGCCGGCGATGTCCAGCCCCAGGGCGGTCTGCTGGCGCGGCTTGCCGGAACCCCGGCCGTTGCGCTTCGGCTGCGGCAGGTCGCGCACGTGCCCGAGCGAAGCGCGGACCACGTACCCGGACCCGAGGATCTGGTTGATCTTGCGCGTCTTCCCCGGCGACTCGACGATGACGAGATCAGGCATGACGCCGGCAAGCGTACGCGGGCGAGGCCGCAGGCAGGGTCGCGATCGGCGCGTTCCGAAGAGGCGAAGGTCCGCACGCAGGACCAGGGGTCAAGAAGCATGGACTTTCGCCTTGTTTACGCTGTTATTACTTGCCGATCCATTTCCTTGGATTGCTTCCACGGAAGCAGCCCTGTAGAGAAACAAAAGGTGGTACACGCAGTATCCATAGGGTGTCAACTTATTGACGGTCCGGAGATGCGCCGGAAATGCACCAGAGTAGTGCAAGAATTACTTGTCGGTTCGTTTCCAGAACACGGTCCATTTCTGGACACGATCCAGAGGACCCCACGGGGCGAAAGTCCGGATCCGAACCGGAAAGAAACATCCCGTCAACACCTGCGCCAACTGCCGCCACCGGCGGCCCCACGCCGACACCCCGCGAACATGATCCGCGGCCCTGATCAGCGAGAGCGGGCAGACGCGTCCCCGCATCTGCACTCGCGACCCCGAGCAGCTTCGGCTGCACGCTGCACGAGAACCAGCCGCCGCGTCCGTCCCGCCCGCAGGAGCGCGCATAGCCCGCACCGGCGTCCCCCATTCCAAAAACTCTACCCGACCGCCGGCCGGGATCACGCCCCCGGGGAGCGCGGCAGAACTCCTTCGCCGCTCGCCACACGAGCCTGACCGGCGAGACGACGGCCGGCGGCCGTTCCGGAAAGGAGAACGCCGATGGCCCGCCAGCCGCAGCACCGCAACGAGGACCCCGCTGCCACGCACGCGCGGCTGAGCGCCGCGGCGCTGGCCTCGCACGCCAACGCCTGCGCCGCGGCCGACGCCTTCCTGGCCGGCGGCGCGGCTCCCGACCCCGAACGGATGCCGCCGGACCTGGCGCTGACCGGAAGCGGCGCCGACCGCGCCGCCGTCATCGGCAACGACACCCCGGACGAACGGCGCTTCACGAGCCGCGAGGCGTTGCGCGAGTACGTCAGGACCTTCTTCGTCATGACGCTGACCGTGCGCCGGAACGGCTGGACGGCACCGGATCCTGCCGACCCGCGCATCCAGCCGGACACCGCGCGCCTCCTGCTGCACCCCGGCAACCCGCTGGTCGACATCGTGGCCCGCATCGGCATGGACGGCTCGCTCGACGCGCCGCAGCTGCGCTACGACGACGAGCACGGCCGCATGCAGCGGTTCGACCACGACATCCACGAGCTCGATGAGCAGGGAGTCCCCTGGGTCGCCAGCCTGTTCACGATATGACCAGAAACAGACCGAAACGGCGAAGCGAGCCGGCCACGGTGACCATCACCGACACCGAGGTCGAAAGCGAGCGCGCGGAAGCTCTGATCAGGCCGCTGCTCTCGGAGCGCGACGGCGAAGTGCACGTCACGCTCGGAAACGGCCTGGTCTCCGACCAGTACGTCGACGCGCTGTTCGGCTCGCTCATGGAATCCGCAATGGCGGCCGGGGGCCGCCGGCTGGCCGCCGAGTGGAAGAACCGGCTGCGCGTCGCCGGCACCGCGAAAGGCCGCGCGCACCGTGCAATGGCCGGAACCATCGACCTGGACCTGCGGTTCGGGATGCTCTGCCCGCCGCTGGCCGCGCAGGCCGGCTGCCGCCCCGAGGTGCTCGAGCACCAGCAGCGGAACGCCGACTGCATCGCGCGGCTCGCGGTGAGCGGCATCGCGACCGAGGGCGAGATCCACAGGATGCGCCAGCGGCTCGTGAAGCAGATCGTCAAGGCCGTGCTCGAAGACACCCAGCCGCAGACCGTCAGCGTGAACAGAAAAGACCCCGGCGAGGCCGGCGCGGCAGGGAGCAGGAAACACCGCGCTCCGCACGCACGCGAGTGATCTCGACGTGGCGCTGCTTCTCGAGCTCGTCGAACCCGCGCTCCGCACGCACGCGAGTGATCCATGAACCCACTCGCTCCCGACGGCAACACGTACGGAAACGGTGAAGAAAACACGAACAAACGTAGCCAACAAGGACCGACCAGCAGGAACGAAATCGCAAAAGCAGGAGCCGTCCGAGGCACAGACTGCTCGAGACGGCACCCGACCAGGCGAGTGCCTCCGGCGAACAAGCCACGAGCCGGCGGCACAAGTGGCTCTACTGGCCCGCGCCGGCACCATGTCCAGAGCGCCAGAGGTGAAAACCCGTCGGGATCGATGCCGGTTGCGCGGTGCAAGCAGATCGGCGATGCTGCGAATTGCAGACGGTGCGCGAGCCGCGAAGGTGCAGGAACCGGGAGGCAGAAATGACCGAGAACATCAGCCGAATGACCGGCACGGTGTTAGTTGTCACCATGGTCGCAACGGGGTTGGCGACAGCCTGGCGCAGCCACAACCAGCCGCCCAAGAACGAACTAGTATGCATCGGACTAGAAGAAACCGCCGAGAAACCGCGCGTACTGTTCGACGACAACCCCAGACCCTTTCCGTTCCTCCCCTTGCTTCGCTCCGAAGTGAACCAGATCGGAGCAATCCTCCCTGGACAACAGTTCACCATCTGCAGCAGGGTGGACAGAAGCACATGGAACACCCGGACCGCATGGCTCCAGGTCCGCGTGAATGACGGCCACGACGACACGGCCGCTTCGTCGGGCTGGATCAACATGAGCCGCGCCGAGGCGAACTCATGGATCCCGATGCCATGACCAGCCCCCCGTCGAAGAAGACAGTATGGCGGAAGGCGGTCGACGGAGCGGCAATCGGGCTGGCTCTGCTGTTCGCATACGTACTCGTCCTGTTCGGGGTGTTCACGGCTCTCAACATAGTGTCCCCACTACTGGCGGAAGACCCAGCGGTCGTTTTTTTTCTGACCGTCGTGTGTGCAATCGTGGTAGTGGGACCTCCAGTCGGGGGCCCGGCCCTCGTCGGACGCCTGCGGACGCTGCCCGACGACTCACTGAAAACCGAACACACTGACAACGCCTTGGTTCCGATGATCCGCAACCTCCGCATACGGAGCCGCCTGTTCAAACTAGGCGCGACAGCCGCGTTCGTTCTGGTAGCCGCCGCGACCCTTCTCGGCTTCACCGTCGCCCAAGGCCAGTCCGCAAACGGAACAACAACTGGCACGGGAGTAACATCACTCGTGCTCCTGCTGTTTCTTCTGCAGACGCTTGCATCCATCTATCGGCACAACATGCGCATGGCCGCCTTCTACGACTCCAAGGCCGACTACCTGCAGGCCGGCGGAAAGACCAAAGGTCTGGACGACCGCAACCTGCTGAACTTGTTCTCCACGGCCCAGATCGATCCGAACTGGAGTGAAAAGCTCAAGGAGGCCTTCGAGCCCCGGGACCAGAAACCTCGCAAGTGAACCGGGCACTAGAGAACAGCACGGACAAGCACGACCGCCGACGCCGCGAACCGGACGGCAACGCCCGTCCCCCGGGCACACCCGCGGCCCGCACCCCTCAGACTTGGACCACGATGCACTCGCAGCCGTTCCCGACGCCCGCCGCAACCGTCCCGATGCCCGCGCCGCGGCCCGCCGCCCGCGCCCGCAGGCTGCGCCGCCCCCGCCATCCGCGCCTGCGCCCGACGCGCGACCCCCGCACGCTGTGGCGCGGACGCGACACCGCCTGGTCCACCCTTCGCTGGCCCGTGCTGCGCGCCTCGCTGCCCGCCATCGCCGCAACGGCGTTCACCAACGAGCGCGGCGAGGCGCACGCCTTCGAGACCGCGATCGGACTTGACTGGCCGGCCAACGGCATGCTGACCAACGCGGAGCGCCGCTCCTGGAGCCGCCGGCCGCTGACCTCCTGCCGGACCGGGAACGCCATCCATCCGCAGGAGCTCGCCGCCGCCCTGCACGACACGCTCTGCGAGTCCGTCATCGGCGCCCCGCGCCACTGGGACACCGGCGCCACGGCGCTCGGCGAGTGGTGGGCGCTTCGCGCGCGCTACCCGCACGCGGACGGCGAGGACGCCGCCCCGGAGACGGTCGAGACCGTCATCACCGTCCAGCACGCGATCGGCTCGCCGGACGTCCTGATCCAGGGCGGGCTGCGCCTGCCGCGCACAGGAGCGGAGATCGCCACCGCGAGCTACTACGTGCTCCTGCGCAACAAGCGCATCGTGCTCCCGAACAGCCGCGACTACGACCTGATGACCACCCTGGCCCACCAGGCGCGCTCGACCGCCGTGCTCATCGCCTCGTGGACCGAAGAGGCGCTGCTGCGCCCCGCGCTCGCCTCCTGGGCCGGGACCGTCGCCACCCAGGCCTTCGGCCACACCGCCGCCGCCACGCTCATGGCGCAGCACGACCGCTGGCGCTTCCCCGACACGGCGCCGCGCGACCCGGGAAGCGCGCCGATGAACACCGCGGCCGACGTCGCCTGGAGCCTCGCCGACCAGCTGCGGTCGGTACCCGACATCGAGCGGCGCACCCTGCGCCAGCAGCGGATCATCAAGGCCGTCAGCGAGCTCTGCTGGTGGAACGAGCAGGACGACGCCGCCCGCGGATACGCCGAGCTGGTCCACTGAGCGGCCGCCTGCCCCTAGACTCGCGCACCGCCGATGCGCAACACCCGCCCGCACGCCGGCGACCGCCCGCACGCCCCGCGGGCGATGCGCCGCGACGGCTGAAGGAACACCCCGGATGCAGATCGACACGCTTCCCGTACATGCGCCGGTGACCGACCCCGCCACCGGCGAGGAACGCCGCATCGCAGCAGCGCTGCTGCTGATGAACGACCCGGCCGACGACGGCCGCACCACCGGGTGGTACTGGAGCGAGGTGCCGCGCAACCCCGAGACGGGCGACCTGAAGTCCCGCGGACGCTGGTCCGCCGCCGTCGCCAACCAGCAGGGGCCGTTCCGCGACGCCAACGCCGCCCTGGCCGCCGCCGAGAACCACACCCGGGAGGGCGCCGCGCTGGCCGCACGCCTCGAGCAGGCCGCCGAGCTGCTGCGCGGCGGCGAGATCGAGGCAACGCCGGCCGCGATAGCCGCATGGCTCGGCGAGGCCGGCGCTGCCACCCCCGTCGGACGCGACCCCGACGGGAAGCAGGGCACCGAGAACCCCGAGGAGGTACGCACGATGCTCGACGGCGAGGTCCTCGACGCGAACCCGGACGATGCGGACGCCGGCGACACGCAGCTCGAGGTGCACGAGAACAGCAGCAGAAGGGCCAGCAGCAGCTAAGGAACCGATGAAGCCGCAGGCCGAACGCATCCGGTGGGTCGACGCGCTGCGCGGCGCGGCCGTGCTCGGGATCATCCCTCTGAACGCCCGCTGGATCCTGCACCCGGCCGACGCCTACCACGACCCGTCCCTGCAGGGGCCGCCAGGACCGATGGGGTGGCTCTGGTGGGCGGTGCCCGAGCTGCTCCTCGACCACTCGACGCTGTTCGCGCTCGCCGCCGTGTTCGGAATCTCGCTGTCGGCGGCCCGCGCGGCCGACTCCGACCCGGGCTGGACCCGGCGGCACCGCGCCCGGCTCTTCCTGCTCGGGACGCTCGGCTTCGCCCACGGCGCGCTCGTCTGGCCGGGCGACATCCTGTTCACCTACGCGCTGACCGCGCTGCTGCTGACCGGCGCCGTCCGCGAGATCGAGGAAGGCTCGGACACGCTGGCGTGGCTGGCCCTGATCGCGGCCGCGCTGCCGCCGGTGATCGGCCTGTGGACGCTGCACGTGACCCTTGCCGGCTACGAGGCCGCCGGCGTCGACCCGGACGCCGCCTACCTGCTGGCGACGCCCGACTACCGCGCCTGGGAGAGCGGCCTGTACGCCGGCACGTTCCGCGAGTCGCTCGAGGTCAAGTGGGCGCAGTGGAGCATGCAGGCGACCGCCACCATCGGCGCCTGGACGCTGTGGCACGCCGCAGGCGGCATGCTCGCCGGCGTCTGGTGGCACCGGCGCGGGCGGCACGTGTGCGGCAACCCGCACCTGCCGGAGGCGCTGGCCACCACCGGGCTGGCGCTGACGAGCGCGTCGCTCCTGATCGCGACCGCCGGCGGTTACCACCCGATCACGCTCAGCTGGACCAACTGGGTCACCTACGCCGGCGGCGCACTGCTCGCCGCAGCAGCCGTCGCCGCGTTCACGAGAGCCGACCCGCGGACCTGGGAGAAGCCGCTGGGCCTGTGGCTGCGCTCCTGCGGACAGGCCAGCCTGTCGATCTACCTGCTCGCGAACCTCCTGCTCGCCGGAATCGCGCAGGGCTGGGGGCTCGGCCTGCACGGCCGGCTGAACGCCGGCCAGACCGCAGCAGTGACCCTGACGGTGATGGCGGTGCTGTCCTGGTACGCCGCCCGGCGCATCGGAGCCGACCGGCCGCCGCCGGCCGAACGCGCCTGGCGGCTCGGCAGCCGCCTGCTC
>WTFV01000038.1 GCA_011523845.1 Acidobacteriota bacterium
GGGCGGGGGCGACAGCAAGGATCCGCGACGCCGGCGCACGCCGCGATCCGCATCGGGGCCGGCAAGCGGCCCCGTCGGGATCGTGGCGGTGCGGCGGCGAGCGAAGGTCTTGTGTGCCTCAGCGCGACGAGTCCTCTTCCTCTCCTTCCAGGGCCCCGGCCAGAATGACCGCCATCGAGTAGTTCCCTTCGTGGCAGGCGTACTCGAAGATCGGCGCCGGGTTCCACTGCATCGGGACCTCGTACTTCCAGGGGGCGGTCCAGGTGCTCGGATCGTCGACGGTCACCTCGTACAGCAGCACTTCCGGCGACGCCCTGGTAAAGCGCTCGGTGATCTGCAGGTCGGCCGTGGCGCCGCCGCGCATGAAGCTGGTCTCGCGCAGGTAGTTCCGGGTCTCGACGACGAGAGTGTCGCCCTCCCAGCGCCCGCGCGACTCGCCCGCCCACTGCCGCAGACCGGTGAACGGCCGGCCGTCGAGCGGGATGACGCGCGGATTGTGGTTCATCTCGTTGTAGATGACGACGGTGTCGGGCGTCTGGAAGAGCTGCATGTTGTTGTTGTAGCCGCCCGGGGTCATCGGCGGCCCGGCGTTGAAACCGACGATGCAGCGCACCTGCAGCCCGTTGGCGCCGAGGTCGTCGACCCAGCCGCCCGGGGTAGGCTGGTGCGGCCCCGTGTTCCTGCGCGCCTCGGCCAGCGCGTCACGCTTGGCCTGGGCCGCTTCCGTCAACGGGGGGATCCGCCCGTCGGGCGGATCGATCACGAGCGACGTCCGGTTGGTGGAAACGGCAGACGTGCCGCGGTCGAACCAGAAGTTGTTGTACGAACCGGGCGCGCCGTCGACCCCCCGGTCCACGTTGCCGGTCGGGTCCGCTTCCGTCCGCCGGGCGGGGCGGGCAGCGAGATCCGCGTTGCGCTCGAGCGCCGCCTGCTCGATGGCGGCGGCTTCTTCCGCCGTAAGGAAAGCCTGGTCGGCGCGGTCGTCCGGCCGTTCCATCGGGGTGATGGTGCGGAAGTCCCACACGCCCTGCAGGTCGGGATGGCCCCACGGCGTGGGGGGTACCTCCCCCTGCGCGGCGGCCGGGGCCGGAGCCACGAGCGCCAGCATCGTCAGCAAGCCTGCGATTTGTACACGCCGCATCTGCAACCTCCTGCGGAGTCGATACACAAGATGACCAAGTGTCGCGAACTCACAATAGCATGGGTCGATTCCCGCCGGGACCCGCTCGTCGTCACCCGCTCGTCACCCGCCGCGGGCTGGGAGCGACCGCGGAGTGGGTGGTGAAACCCCGTGTCGCACCGGGAGCGGCGAGGCGTCCGCGTGGCAAGGCGCGACGCGGGAGCATGTCGCCCACCTGGACATAGCGCATGAAGGTGCCGCCGGACACGCTGTTCGCGTGGCAAGGCGCGACGCGGGAGCATGGCGCCCACGGGCTTCCGACAGTCCGTGGCGAAAACCGGTCCGCCCCCGATTGCGCCGGCCCGGTCTCGGGTGTAATCTGCGTACGTCAGGCGGTCCCTTCGGGCCGCGGGAGGGCAGAGCGATGAGAACGCTGGCGATTGCGCTCGTGAGTGTCGGTGTGCTGCTGGTCGCGGCAACCGGGTCCGCGCACCACTCGTTTTCGGCGGAGTTCGACATCGAAAAGCCGATCACGCTCGAGGGCAAGTTGACCGAGCTGGAGTGGGTCAATCCCCACGGGTGGATCCACATGGATGTCGAGAATCCCGACGGCACGGTGACGAACTGGGCGGTCGAGATGGGCAACCCCACCGCGCTGCTGCGGCGCGGCCTGCGGCGCGGTGACTTTCCGCCCGGGATCGAGTTCGTGGTCGAGGGGTACGAGGCCAAGGACGGCTCGCCGACCGCCAACGCGATCACCGTGAAGTTCCCGGACGGGCGCGACTTCTTCGCCGGCTCGTCGGGTACCGGCGCTCCCGTGCCGCCGGGGCAGCGGTAGGAGTCTGCGCCGGTAGGAACGGGCGTAGACTTCCGGGGCGGCGGGGGCTGGGGCCGAATCACGGAGCCTTGCGACGGGGTTTGGCGGCGCTGGCGCGACCTTGCGGTCGCTGTGCGACGCCTGTAGCTGCGGTCCCTGCGGAAAATGTTTGGCGCGCTGTCGCACGCGCGCGACACGTCGCGGAGGGTAATCATCGTGTCCACGCGGTCAATGCCGGCCGTCGTCGCGGCCGTCTGCCTCTCTCTGTTCGTCTCGCTGCCCGTGGCGGCGCAGGCGCAATCCGGCGCCGCGGAGACGTACGTCCCGCCGCGAACGCCGGACGGACAGCCCGACCTGCAGGGCATCTGGCAGGCGCTCAACACCGCCGCTTGGGACATCCAGGACCACCGGCCGAGCGCCGGGGTGCCCGCCGGCCAGGGGGTCGTCGACGGCAACGAGATCCCGTACCAGCCGTGGGCGCTGGCGCAGAAGCAGGAGAACTACGAGAACCGGCTGACCGCGGACCCCAACCGGGAGTGCTACCTGCCGGGCGTGCCGCGGATCACCTACATGCCGTATCCCTTTCAGATTCTCCAGTTCTCCGATCGCATCCTGATCCTGTACGAGTACGTGCACGCCTCGCGCACCGTCTACATGGACGGGAGCCCGCACCCCGAGGGGCACATCGACTTCTGGATGGGGGACTCGCGCGGGCGCTGGGAGGGCGACACGCTGGTCGTCGACGTGATCCACTTCAACGACCGTACGTGGTTCGACCGGGCCGGCAACTTCCACAGCGACGCCCTGCACGTCGTCGAGCGCTACACCCCGACCGGGCCGGATCACCTGCGCTACGAGGTCACCATCGAGGACCCGGAGGTGTTCACGCGGCCCTGGACGATGAGCATGCCGCTCTATCGCCGGCAGGAGGCGAACGTCCAGCTCCTGGAGTACGAGTGCTACGCCTATTCCGAGGAGGATCTGGCGGCGGACAGGTAATCGGACGCTGTTCCGTGTCCGGGAGTCTGCGGCCGTGGAACGGCGCAGGACTCCCGGCGAGGAGCGGTTGGGCGGAAGCGGAGCCGCAGGACGACGGTTCCGGGCGAGGGAGGATCCGATGAGCAGACGGTGTATCCGAGCCGCGGTCGCGGCGGCCTTCATCGCGGTGGCGTGGTCGGCGCCGCAGCCGGCTGATGGACCGGGCGCTGCCGGGCAGTTTCTCGCGGTGGTCGAAGCGGCCGGCGCGGGCGCCGGGGGTTCCGGTGCGGGCGGCGGGCAGGCGCCGGACCTGCCGCGCACCGCCGACGGTCACCCCGACATGCAGGGCTATTGGGACGGCGGCCCGGGCAACGCCTCGCACAGCATCGAGGACGGCTGTTGCGACCCGATTCACGCGCGGATGCAGAGCCGCGGCCCGGACCGGCTCGGGCTGCCTTACCAGTTGATCGTCGATCCCCCGGACGGGCGGATCCCCTACCGGCCGTGGGCGGCGGAGAAGCGCGTCGAGTTCCTGTTCGACATGGAGACCCCGACCGAGCTCTCGCACATCGATCCCGAGGATCGCTGCCTGCTGAACGGGGTGCCGCGCAGCAACTACCGCGGGGACATCGAGATCAGGCAGAACGCCGGCCACGTGGTGATGCTGTACGAGTGGGCCCACGCCTACCGGGTCGTGCCGATGGACGGCAGCCCCCACATCGGCGCGGACATCGCGCTGTTCAACGGCGACTCGCGGGGCCGCTGGGAGGGCGACACGCTGGTCGTCGACGTGACCAACTTCAACGACGTGCCGTGGCTCGACTCGCACGGCAGCTTCTACAGCGAGCAGCTCCACGTGTTGGAGCGCTGGCGCATGCTCGACGCCGACACCATCCGCTACGAGGCGACCATAGAGGATCCGGCCGTGTTCACCCGGCCCTGGACGCTGGCATTCAACATGGGCCGCATCGGCGGCGAAGGCTACGAGTTCTACGAGGAAGCGTGCTGGGAGGGCGTCACCAACCGGCGGCGGCTGGCCGCGGGGCGGATCGCGGTCGCCAACGGCGAGCGCTTCATGCACACGCACGAGGATCCGCAGCAGTAGCCCCGCTGGTCCGCGTTCCGCAGCCGGGTTGTCAACCCGGGCTGCAGCCCGCTGGTCCGCGTTCCGCAGCCGGGTTGTCAGCCCGGCTGTTCGGCCCTTGCCGGTGAGCGCGCCGCCGGCTGGGTCCTTCTGCGTCCGCCCACCTTGAACGACGCGCCCTCGGCCGCCGATGTCGAAGCGTCCGCCGGCTGCGTTCCTCAGGGAATCTTCAGCCAGTCGTAAGGAAATCTTCAGGAAGCCTGGTTCGGGCCGTCACTAGACTCGATGCGTTGCGAGTCCGGGCCCGGACCATGCTGCTCGACGCGCTGATTCGCTGGTCGCTGCGCAACCGTCCGGTGGTGCTCGCCGCCGCGGCCGCCTTCCTCGTCTGGGGTTCCTACGTGGCGGTGCGGATGCCCGTCGACGTGCTGCCGGACCTGACCGCGCCCACGGTGACCGTGCTGATCGAGGGGCAGGGGATGGCGCCGACCGACATGGAGGCGCTGGTCACCTTCCCCATCGAGGCGGCCCTGAACGGCGCGTCGGGGGTGCGCCGGGTGCGCTCGTCGACCGCGGTCGGCATCGCGGTCGTCTGGGTCGACTTCGACTGGGGCGCCGACGTGCTGCGCGCGCGGCAGACCGTCAGCGAGAGACTGGCCGCGGTGGCCGGGACGCTGCCGGACGACGTCGCCGCGCCGGTGATGGCGCCGCTGTCGTCGATCATGGGCGAGATCATGTTCGTCGCGCTGCAGTCGACCGCGCACACCCCGCTGGAGCTGCGCACGACGGCGGAGATGTTGGTCCGCCGCCGCGTGCTGGCGACGCCGGGCGTCGCGCAGGTGACGGTCATCGGCGGGGAGCGGCGGCAGTTCGAGGTGCTGGTCGACCCGGAGCGGCTGGCGGACTACGGCATCGCCCTGAGCGCAGTCGAGGATGCGCTGCGCCGCGCCAGTCGCAACACCGCGGCCGGATTCCGTCGCGCCGGCGGGCAGGAGTACCTGATCCAGGGGGCCGGCCGCGCCCACGACGCCGAGGGCATCGGCGCCACGGTCATCACCACGCGCGAGATGCGACCGATTCGGGTGGGAGACGTGGCGGACGTGCGAATAGGCGAGTCGCTCAAGCGCGGCGAGGGCTCCCGCAACGGGCGGCCGGCGGTGATTCTCGGCATCCACCGGCAGCCGGAGGTCAACACGCTGGCGCTGACCGCCGATCTCGACCGCGTGCTCGACGCGATCCAGTCGGAGCTGCCGGCGGGCATGCAGCTCGACGCGCGGCTGTTCCGGCAGGCGGACTTCATCGAGCTGGCGCTGGCGAACCTGAACGGCGCGCTGCGTGACGGCACGCTGCTGGTGGTGCTGGTCACCCTGGTGTTCCTGGCGAACCTGCGGGCCGGCGCCATCACGCTGCTGGCGATACCGCTGTCGCTGCTGGCCGCGGTGGTGGGCGTGCGGCTGGCGGGCCTCTCCATCAACAGCATGACGTTGGGCGGGATGGCGATCGCGGTGGGCGCACTCGTGGACGACGCGATCGTCGACGTGGAGAACGTCGTCAGGCGGCTGCGGGAGAACGCGGCCCTGCCGGAGGCGGCGCGGCGCCCCGTGCTGGAGGTGGTCTATCGGGCCAGCCGGGAGATCCGGGCGTCGATCGTCTACGCGACGCTGATCGTGATGCTGGTCTTCGTGCCGCTGTTCTTTCTCGCGGGGGTCGAGGGGCGCCTGCTGCAGCCGCTCGGGCTCGCCTACCTGATCGCGCTGGCGGCGTCGCTGGTGGTGGCGTTGACGGTGACGCCGGCGCTGTGCGCGTACCTGCTGCCGGGCGCGCGGCGCATCCGGGAGGGCCGCGAGCCGGCCTTGGCGGCTGCCATGCGGCGCGCATACGGGCGCCTGCTGCCGGGCGTGCTGCGGCGCCCGGAGCTGGTGCTCGCCGCCGCGGGCCTGCTGTTCGCCGTCTCCCTGGCCACGGTCCCGCGGATGGGCCGCGCGTTCCTGCCGGCCTTCAACGAGGGGGCGCTGGTGATCAGCGCGGTGACGCTGCCGGGCACGAGCCTGGAGGAGTCCGATGCGCTGGGGAGCGCCATCGAGCGGTTGCTGCTGGACGTGCCGGAGGTGGCGGCGACGGCGCGGCGGACGGGACGGGCGGAGCTGGACGAGCACGTCCAGGGGGTCGAGTCGGCCGAGATCGACGTGCGGCTGACGCCGGGCGGCCGGCCGCGGGACGTCGTGCTGGAGGAGATCCGCGAGCGGCTGTCGCTGGTGCCGGGCACCAACATCACCATCGGGCAGCCCATCTCGCATCGCATCGATCACATGCTGTCCGGTGCGCGCGCGAACATCGTGGTGAAGATCTTCGGTCCCGACCTGTCCGTGCTGCGGGGATTGGGTACCGAGAGCCTGTCGGCGGTGCAGGGCATCCCGGGGCTGGTGGACGCGGCGCTGGAGCCGCAGGCCGATATTCCGACGGTGCGGGTCGGGTTCGACCGTGCGGCGCTGGCCCGCCACGGTCTGCCTGCGGGGCAGGCGGCGTCCACGCTGGAGACGGCGCTTCTGGGGCGGCGGGTGGGTCAGATCATCGACGGTCAACTGGCGGTGCCGCTGGTGCTGCGCTACGCGACGAGCGACCTGGCGGATCTGGAGGCGATGTGGCAGACGCGCCTGGACATGCCGGCGGGCGCGCGGGTGCCGTTGGGGAGCGTGGCGGAGATCGTGGAGGATCGCGGCCCGAACTTCATCGGGCGGGAGAACGCGCAGCGGCGGATCATGGTGACCGCGAACGTCGCGGGCCGCGACCTGGGCAGCGTCGTGACCGACGTGCGCGAGCGGGTGGCCGCCGGCGTGACCCTGCCGGAAGGCTACCGGGTGGAGTACGGCGGTCAGTTCGAGGCCGAGGAGGAGGCCGAGCGGCTGCTCCTCGGGCTGGGCGTGGGGGCCGTGGCGGGCATTTTCCTCATCCTGTACAGCGCGTTCCGGTCGGCGCGCGACGCGGCGATCATCATGCTCAACCTGCCCCTGGCGCTGATCGGCGGCGTGGCGGGCGTCTTCCTGGGTGGCGGGGTGCTCTCCATCGCGGCGCTGATCGGCTTCATCGCGCTGTTCGGCATCGCCACGCGCAACGGGATCATGCTGGTGTCGCGCATCCGGCGGTTGCGCGAGGAGGAGGCCGATCTCGAGGTGCACGAGGCGGTCATCCGGGGGTCGGTCGATCGCCTGGTGCCGATCGTGATGACGGCGCTGTCGACGGGGCTGGCCCTGCTGCCGGTGGCGCTGCGGTTCGGCGCGCCGGGCAGCGAGATTCAGGCGCCGCTGGCGCTGGTCATCGTCTGCGGGCTGTTCTCGTCGACGGCGCTGAACATGTTCGTCGTCCCCGCGGCGGTCTTCATGCGGTATCGGCCGCGTACGGAACCGGCGGCGTAGCCCTTGACGGGTGTCCGGGCGTCAGCGCGACCGGGCGACAGGTCGTCGACATGGTTGGTTCCCGGTTCGAAGGAACGGCAGCGTCATGTCGACCGGCGGAAGCGGCGTAGTAATCTCTTCCCGTTCGTAAACCCCGATCCGACACGGGATCAGGTTGTCTGTCGCCACGACGCCGGCGCGACCCGGATCCCTCGCGGCGCTCGCCGTGGGATGCCATGGTGGCGGGGATCGCATTCGGCGCGGCGGACACCGGGTCGGAGCCCTGGCGATCAGATGCCGCTGCACGCCGCCGAGGCGTTGATTCTCCGCACCTACAAGCTGGGCGAGTCGGATCGCATCGTCGTGTTCCTGACCGCCGACCGCGGCAAGCGCCGCGGCGTGGCCCGGGGGGCGCGCCGGCCGCGCTCGCCGTTCTCCGGCGCCCTGGAGCCGATGACGCAAGGGCGCGTCGCCTACTTCGAACGGGAACGGCGCGAGCTGGTGCGGCTGCGCTACGTCGAGCCGGTCTGCTCGCCGCTGGCCGCCGGCAGCGCCGAGGCGCTCGCCCACGTGGGGTACTTCGCCGAGCTGATCGACGAGTGGGCCCCGGAAGCCGATCCGAACGAGAACCTGTTCCGCCTGGGGGCGGCGGTGGTCCGGTCGCTCGCCGCGGGCGTGCCGGTCGAGCGGCTCGCGCGCTATTTCGAGTTCTGGCTGTTGCGGCTGCAGGGCGTCTATCCGTCGATTGCGGCGTGCAGGCGCTGCGGCGGCGATCTGAGCGCGGGCGCCCGGCTGTTCGGCAATGGAGTGCTGACCTGCGTGCGGTGCGACACATCCAGTGAGGGCGGTGGGTTGTCGGCCGCCGCAATGGCGTTCCTGCAGGCGGCGCGGGCGGTCGCTCCCGCGGAGCTGCGGGACGTCGAGTTGCCTTCGCCGGCCGACCGCGAGCTGGCCAGGGTTCACCACCGGCTGATCTCGACCCACCTGGAGAAGGAGCTGAAGTCGCTGCGGGTCCTGCAGTCGCTGACGCGCACCGCTCACGATGGATGAAGTAGCGAACCTGTCATCTCCACGCTCTCGGCGGCCAGGCGATCGAGGTGCGGCGTCTGCAGCACGGGGTCTCCGTGAGAGCCCAGTTGCGCCCAGCCCCGGTCGTCCCTTGTGCATCGCAGAGCACACTGCCGGATGCCGGCCGCTCGGTCAAGACTCCGGGCCCGCTGCTCGCTCGAAGCCCGGCCGATCGGGCACCGACCGCTGCGCGGCGCAGGGGCTGGAGGCGCTTGTCCGACCGGCCGTCTTCGTGCGCCACGCGCCGTCCGGTCGCGACGAGTGGCAGTGGTAACATTTCGGTCCAGGTCGAGCTCGATGGGTATTCGTGTCTCCCCGAAACCGTCGGCGGGCCGTCGGGCTGTTCCCGTCGACCCCGGCGTCCGGACCGGTTCCGGACGACCAGCGGCATAGGACGGCTTCTCTCGAGGTTGCCCGGACATGAGGCAAGGAGGTCTGCAATTGCGTTCCGTCCTGATCGCGACCCTCGTCGTGCTGTGCGGGCACGCTCCCGCCCGGGCGCAGTTCCTGGAGGATTTCGAGGAAAGGCTGTGGGGCGTCCAGGTGTCGTTCACGCCTGAATGGCGGTCCGAGGAACTCGGCGGGGAGTTGCTCGGCCTGCAGAGGCTCGACATGTCGGGATCCGACTTCACGGTCGGATTCGCGAGAGGACGCATGCGGTCGGGACACTGGGGACTGTCGCTCTTGCGGCAACGCTGGCAGTCCGCGGCGATATGCGGCGATGTCGAGTGTTACGAGTGGACCGGCTCGGCGTGGCTGCAGGGGTTCGCCGCCAACTGGTTCCTGCCGTTCGGGTCGCCGTTCGCGGGCGATCGGGTGCAGGCCGGCATGCACGTCGATCTGGGGGGCGGCTGGCTGCAGGGCACGGTGCATGTGGACGAATTGTCGGCGGATGGCGCACCGCTGGCCAGAGCGGGTCAGGAGATACCCGCCAACGAGATGCTCCCGGATCCCTGGAGCAGGGTGCCGGTGCCGCTCTTCCGGGCCGAGGTCGCGGTCGCGGTGACCGTGGCGCCCGGCTTGAAGGTGATCGGCAGCGGCGGCTACGGCTTGCCGTTCACCCGCCGCTTCGGCATCAGCGTTGCGTACTTCCCGATGGCGGCCGTCAACTGACGAGTCGTGGGAGCGACCATGAGGCATCTGGTCATTGCCGCGTGCGCCGCGATGCTCGTCGCGCCGGCGTCCGGTTACGCGCAGACCCGCTGGTTCGAGCTGGCCGTACCCGGTTCGATCGAGCGCATTCTGGGCCCCGGGTTTCCGCGACCGGCCGCATCGCGCATGCTGCGGGACCTGATCGGCATCTTTCACGATTTGGGCTCGCCGGCCGCCAATCCGACCGATGCGGGCATCTTTCGGGCCTGCCTGGCGGAACTGGATGCGCTGCGCACGCGCTGGCGTGCGGTCGACCGCGCGGCGGGAGAGGTGAGCCTCCGTGCGGGAACGAGCCAGGAGGGCGCCAGGCGAGCACTGGAGAGGTTTCTCGACCTCTTCGACCTGCGTCTCGAGCGCGAGGATGCGTCCTACCGGGTCGCCGCGCGAAGGCGGGAGCCGCGGGCCATCTGCGGCGCAGGCGCCGATTGGCGCTCGGACGCGGTGCAGCGGCGCCTGAACGCGGGCGAGGCGCTGGCCTGGGACCTGCCCCACTTCGTCGTGTCGCTGCCGTTGTCGCCGGGCTTCTGGCTGGAGCTGCTGTACGGTGAGCGAGTCGAGCCCGCCACGCTGGCGGCGGCGCGGGCGGCCGAGCGGGCGGCCGATCTGACCGGACGGCTGGTGACGGCTTCACGTGCCGCACGGCTCTACCTGGGCCTGTCCGCGCTCGACGACCCGACGCTGGACTGGCTCGCCGATCACCCCCGGATGCTCTTCCGCCTGAACGACGAGCGCCTGGACATGTTCGCGCGCTTCGCCGGCGGACTGCGCGTGCTGGACGGCGAGGTGCAAGTGTCGGGCGGCCCCGGCGCGGTCCCGTTCTGGGAGCGGCTGGTCGATGCCTCTCCGGCCGATCCGGAGCGGTTCGTCGAGCGGTTGTTCTCGAGGTCGTCGGGACGCGTCGCGCAGGCCTACGAGATGGTGTCGCGCCTGCCCGAGCGGCAACAGCGGTTCGTGCTGGGGTCCTGGCGCGCGGACGCCCGCGACCGGCAACGGGGCCAGGCGGAGCTCCAGCGGATTCTGGAGCGGCTGCCGCAGCCCGCCTCGGTGTTCGCGAATCCCGGCGCGGCGCCGTTGGCGGACGTGGATGTGGCCGCTCGACGGACGCCCGGACAGACCATCTGCGGTGTTCCTCCCGACGAGGCGATAGCGCTTACCTGGCACATTGGAATACCGGATGGGGACTACGCCTGTAGTCCACGTCAGTGCACGAGCCGGGGAATGCCGAGCGAACTGGCTGCTCTGGAGCAGGTTGGTCTCGATCTGACGCGGCAGGAATTCCGCTTCGCGTGTCGGGTACAGTCGAGAATGGAGTTTCTGTCCGATGTCGACGAGAAGTTCTTTCCGGGCGTCAGTGCCCTCGACGTAATACGGATGAGGTTCACGGCGAGAATGTACCGGCTCGGTTACAGGTTGGGGCGCGACGTGCCCAACGTGATGGAGTTGCGGGAGTTCATAGATCATTGACGACGAAGCTCGGGGGCGGTGAGGCAAGGAGAATATCGAGGCGCAGAGTAATCGCCGCCACCCGAGGGCGGGTTCCAGAGTTGCGGGCGTGTGAAGGCGACGCGATGCGAAGCACACTCTGCGCGGCGGTGTTGACGTTCGGCGTGATCGGCGGGTCGCAACCGTCGGCCCGCGCGCAGGGGTTGGACGATCCCGAGCTGCGGGCGCTCGAGCCGGCGATGGTGCTGCGCGCCCTGTCGTTCGACGATGCCGGGACGTTCGTCGGCCCCGCCGCGCGCGACTTCTGGGAGCGGGTGTTCGACGACGAGCGGATACCCGACAATCCCGAGAGGGAGTTGCGCGGCCTCGACGATACGCCGCTGATCGACGCGGCGTACGTGCTGGCCGTCACCTGCAACGAACCCCCGCCGACGGGCAGGGCGCGCCTGCGCGCCCTGGCCTTCGTGCAGCGCGTCTTCCGTGGCCATGACGGCCGGGACCTGCCGGCGGTACTGGTGGCGGCCCGGGCCGTCATTCGGTACCCCATGCTGATGCTCTCGGTCGAGCGTATGGGCATCGGGGACGCTCGCGTCCATGCGTCGCTCGCGCGCGCGGCCGACCGCCTGGAGCGGATCCGGCAACCCCTGCAGTGGCGCAACGCGCTGTCGCAGTTCCAGGGAGCGGTCGCGCTCGTGGAGCGGGCCGCGTTGGCGGGCGCAATGACGCCGGAAGTCGCGGGCAATGCGCTGCTGGCGCTTGCCGAGTTGCCGCTTGCCCGGAACGGACAGTTCAACGGAGCGGTCGGCGGCTGGCTCGTCGATTACCTGCTTCCCGGCCTCGGCGTGCGCAACGCGCCCGCGTTCGACTCGGACGCGATGGACCGGCAGTTGCTCGCGGCGCTGGCCGGCGCCGCGGGCGTCGAGCGGCCGGTCGTCGAGTGGGAGGGACTGACGTACCGCTTCGACCGCCGGACGGCGCAGTTCGAACGCTTCATCCAGACCCGCGATCGGTTGGGCGGCAACCGTCTCGATGCGGTCGTCGCGCTGTCGGCGACGGTTGCCGGGCTGGTGGCCGGGTCCGCTTCGGACCCGGGGCCGCTCGTCGAGAAGCTGGAACGGTCCTTGAGCAGCATCCGGACGCCCCGCGTCGGCATCCACGTGCCCAACACGCGGAGCGTGTCGTACGAGGACACGATCCGGCCTCTCGTGGAGGACCTGCGCGAGAATGTGCGCCGGGGCCGGCTGCGCCGGCTGCCGGAGGTCGCCCGCCGATTGGGCCCCGTGATCGACGTGCTGCTCGCCGAGCTGCTGCGCACGCTGCCCTACGTCGTGCACGTGTCGAACAGCTACGGCGTGCGGCTGATGGGTGACGACATCGCGGCGCGCCACGAGTTCGGGGTACGCATTCGGGAGGCGGCGGATCGTGCTCGCGCACCCTGGAGCATGCCGCGCGGCGGTTCCGCGCCGCCGGTCCCGTTCCACCGGCTCGGGGAGTTCTGGATCGCGCCGGAGGACGACGATCGGTTCACCGGGGCCTGGCACGTCTACGGCGCCCTGCTGTCGCTGGATCTGGCCTTGGCGAGATTCCACCTGCCCCGGCTGGCAGGTGTGATCCCCTCGGACACGCCCGCCATCCTGCCGACAGAGGAGCACTACTTCGCGCACGGAGCGACGCTGTTCAATCCGGCGGCCGCCACAGGACCTCAGGTGGCCGCGATTGCAGGCGCGATCCGCGATGGTCGGGCGCGCCTGGAGCAGTTGCGCGACGATCCGTCGCTGCTTTCGGACGTCGCGCGCGAAGCGGGACTCGGTGTCCTGCGGCGAAACGAGCTCGCCTGGACGCTGCGGCACCGTCCGGATGCGGTGGAGCGGTTTCTCTCGCGGACCGAGCTGTTCTGGCTGGGTCTGAACGATGGAGAGAACGGGGCGGACCGGCCGCCGCCGGCCGGGTGGGGCGCGCCGGCCGTCTGGCTGGATGGCTGCCTGTGCGTGCGCATCCCGCCGCCGGACGCCCTCGATCTCGGCGTCCTCTCCGCGGAGCGCCTGGCGTCCGGATTCGCGGACCTGCAACTTGCGCTGGCCGAAACGGTGGACGATCTGGAACTTCCGGCCCCGATCGTCGGCGACCTGCTGCCCTTGGCGATGCGCGAACTGCTGGACGGCGTCAGCGCCACCCGCCGCGGCCGTCGCGACGCGCTGGTAGGCTACGTGCACGATCTTCCGCGGGAGCGCATCGAGGACTACGTGGCGTCCCTGGTCGGGCCGGGCCGTCCCCTGCGCCCGATCGAGAGCGGGCTGGAGCCATGATGGAACAGAGACCTCGCAGGTCGTGGGTGCTGGCGGGGTGCCTGGCGCTCTGCTGGCCGCTCGCCGGCTCGCAGCCGTCGAACGCGCCGGCGCAGGAGGCGGATCCCGTCCTCACCATCGTCGAGCCGGATCCGCAGACCCCGCTCGCCGGCATCGTGCGGATGCGCGCGGAGGTGGTTCCGGCGGTCGACGTCGAGCGGGTCGAGTTCTACGTCAACGGCGTGCCGGCCTGCACGGCGCCGGCGCCGGCGCCGTTCGCATGTTCCTGGGATGCCGGAGACAGTTCCGAGCCGCGCATCGTGCGTGTCGTGGCCCGTTTCGGCAGCGGCGGGCGGCTGGTGCGGAGCATGCGGGCGCGCGGCCGGCCGGCGGCGCTCTTCTCGGCCGGGACGGACGTGATTCTGGTGCCGGTGGTCGTGCAGGATCGGCGCGGGCGATTCGTCGACGACCTGGCGCTCGAAGACTTCGAGCTCTTCGAGGACGGGGTGCGGCAGGATGCGTCCTTCTTCGAGGCCGCGAACATTCCGCTCGACCTGGTGCTGGCCGTCGATTTCAGCGCCAGCATGACGGCGGCGATGGGTCCGTTGCGATTCGCGGCCCGCCATTTCCTTCGGGAACTGCCGGAAGCCGCCCGGCTGGGTCTCATCGCGTTCAACGATCGGACCTACGTCCTGGCCCGCGAAGAGCAGAACCGTGCCGCGCTCACCGATGCGATCGACGCCCTGCCGGCGCCGTTCGGCGGCACGGCGCTGCTCGATGCCATGAACTACGCGCTCGATTTGCACGGCGACGAGCAGGCGCACAGAGTGGTGGTGCTGTTCAGCGACGGCGACGACCGGCACAGCTTCTCGGCCGTCGATTCGGTCGAGGAACGGATCCGCGCGAGTCAGGCGACGGTATACGTCGTCACGATGGGGCGCGGGCGCGAGATGGAGCGGGTCCGGGAACTGCTCGGCCGCCTGACGCGGGTCAGCGGCGGCCGTTCGTTTTCCATCGAGCGGATCGGGGAGCTGGACGGGGTACTGGCCCATATCCGCGACCGCCTGCAGAATCGGTACTTCCTGGCCTACCAGTCGTCCAACCCTGCCCGGGACGGTACGTGGCGTCGCATCGAGGTGCGAACACCCGACCGGCGGCACGTCGTCACGGCGCGCGAGGGGTACGCCGCCGAGCCGCGGTCCTGATCCGCCCGAGGGGCGACTCCCGGCGGGGTCCTCGCCATGCTGCTCCGGAGGGCCTTGACACGCCGGGGAATTGGCGGCGAGACTGCATGCGCTCGATCCGGTCACCCGGCGTCCCGGCTCAGTGCGGGAGTTGATCCATGACGCGTGCACTCGTCCTGTTCCCCGCCGCGATCGCGCTGGCCTTCGGAACCGGTCTCCTGACGCACCATCCCGTTTCGACGAGCGCCGCGACCGCGTTCGGTGTACAGGACGAGACGTCTTCGGTCGCCCGCATCGAACCGTTCACCATCGATGTGCGGGACGACGTCCTCGTGGACCTGCGGGAGCGCCTGACGCGGGCCCGCCTGCCGGACGAGCCGGAAGGGGTCGGATGGCAGCTCGGAATGAACCAGGCCTACCTGAAGCAGCTCGTCGAGTACTGGCGCGACGAGTTCGACTGGCGCGCGCAGGAGCGCCGGCTCAACGAGCTCGAGCAGTTCAAGACCCGCATCGACGGCCTCGACATCCACTTCGTGCACCGCCGGTCGCCGGAACCGGACGCGTTCCCGCTGATCCTGACCCATGGCTGGCCGGGCACGTTCGCGGAGTTCGCCAAGGTGATCGGGCCGCTGACCGATCCGGTCGCCCACGGCGGCCGGGCGGAGGACGCGTTCCACGTCGTGGCGCCGTCGATCCCCGGCTACGGCTTCTCGGACCGGCCGCCGCGGCTGGGCTACGGGCGGGACCGCACCGGCGCGATCTTCGCCGAGCTGATGGCGCGGCTGGGATACGAGCGCTACGGCGCCCAGGGGGGCGATCTCGGCGCCGGCATCAGCCGCTGGCTCGCGGCGAACGACGGGGCAGCTCCCCCGAGCCGGCGCGCATCGAGGTGCCGACGGCCTGCGCGGCGTTTCCCGGCGAGTTCCGGTTCACGCCGCGGCGCTGGCTGGAGGCGCGCTACAACCTGGTGCGCTTCACGATGATGCCGAGCGGGGGACACTTCGCGGCGGCCGAGGAGCCGGAGCTGTTCGTCGACGACCTGCGGGCGTTCTTTCGAGAGTTGAGGAGTTCGCGGTAGGTGGAGACTGGGAGCGTTACGGGCCCCGGGAGCCCGCGCCGCAGAAGGGTGCCGACTCCTGTTCAGGCCGATTGGGCGGCAAGTGGAGCCGCACCCGACGATTGACGGGTCGCCGTGCTGATCCTCAGGAGGTGGCAGATGACCATCAGGTGCTTGGCGGCGTCGTGCATGGTGCTCGGATTCGTGTGGCTGGCGCCGGCGGGTCCGGCGGCCCAGGCGCAGGAAGCGGCGGCCGGGGACCGGGAGTTGCCCCGCACGGGCTGGGGCGACCCGGATCTGCAGGGCGTCGTCTGGTCGTTCGCGACGATCACGCCGCTGGAGCGGCCCGCGGCCTACGCAGGACGCGACCGCCTGACCGAGGAGGAAGTGGTCGCGCTGAACGCCGAGGCGCTGACGCGCGGCGATCAGCCGCCGCCGCCGGGGGACACGGGCGCCTACAACGCGTTCTGGTTCGACCGCGGCGAGTCGACCGGGCGCACGTCGCTGATCGTCGATCCGCCGGACGGGCGCATTCCCTTCACGCGGGACGGACGCCAGCGGCTGGACGAGCGTCGCAGGCTCCTCGGCCGTCCCGCGCATGGCCCGGAAGACCGTTCGCCCGGCGAGCGCTGCGCGCACCACACCAAGGCGGGACCGCCGATGTCCGCCGGCGGCTACAACAACCACCTGCGGATCTTCCAGACCCCCGGCACCGTCGTGGTCTGGACCGAGCAGAACCACGACGCGCGCATCATCCCCATGGACGGCCGTCCGCCGGTCGCCGGGGCCATCCGGCAATGGATGGGCGACTCGCGCGGCCGGTGGGAGGGCGACACGCTGGTGGTCGAGACGACCAACTTCAGCGGCAGGGCCTACTACCAGGGATCGACCCACCGCATGCACCTGGTCGAGCGGTTCACCCGCACCGGAGCGGATACGCTGGAGTACGAGTACACCGTCTCCGATCCGGCAAGCTACACGCGGCCGTGGACGGCGTCGATCACGATGACCTCCATCGAGGGCGATCTCTACGAGTTCGCGTGCCACGAGGGCAACTACGGCATGGAGGGCATCCTCGCCGGGGCACGGGCCGACGAGCGGGAGATGGCCGCGTCTCGGTAGGGAACCCGTGTCGCAGCTCTGAGCGGAGCGCGGATTCTTGGGGGGTCGGTCCATCCGGCCGGCCGCATTGGCCGGCGGTCGGCTTGGCCGGCGCGTGATGTTGTCGGGGAGCGGGATGATGGTTCGAGCGATCGAGGTGAAGCCACGCGACGGGTACCGGATCTGGCTCCGGTACTCGGACGGCGTGTCCGGGGAGATCGATCTTCCGATCTGGTCGGCCAAGGCGTCTTTCGCGCCTGGAACGAGCGCGCCTTCTTCGACAAGGTATACGTTGCGCCGCATGGATCCATCGCGTGGAGCCCTGACATCGAGATCTGTCCGGATGCGCTCTACGTCGACCTGACCAAGTCCATCGACGCCTCGGAAACGGGTGTCCGGCCTGTCGCAACGGATGCCTGAGCTCAGCAGGTTCCATGGCATCACAATCCGAATGTACTTTCGGGAGCATGGCCCACCCCACTTTCACGCGGAGTATGGGGCGCAGGAGGTTTCTGGTTCGGCTACAGGATCTTGCGATACTGAAGGGATCCTTGCCCGCGCGGGCCCGCAGCCTCGTGGTGGAGTGGGCGTCGCTGCATGAGGCGGAGTTGCAGCGGGCCTGGGAGCGAGTGAGACGCCACGAGAGTCCCGGCAAGATTGCTCCGCTGGATTGAGGCCACCTGGTTCACTCCGGCAGCGCCATCGCGACCAGCTCGCTCCCCATGTCGTCCCAGCCGACCGTGGCGATGATGTACTGCCGGCCGTCGACCATGTAGGTCATCGGCGCGCCGGTGGTGCCGCCCGGCAGCTCGATCTCCCAGACGACCTCGCCGGTCGCCTTGTCGTAGGCGCGGAACATCTTGCCGCCAGGGCCGTTCCACCACTGCGGCAGCGTCGCCACGCCGGTGTTGCCCCCCTCGCCGAGGAAGACCAGCGACTTCGTAACCAGCACCGACGCGCGGCCGCCTTGGCCGAGCCACGGCAGGTCGAGGTCGCTCAACGCCGGGTGGTCCCGCGGCCCCTCGCCGTTGGGCACCTGCCAGGCGATGTCGCCGGCGTTCAGATCGATGGCGGTCAGACGCCCGTAGGGTGGCTTGAACATCGAGAGTCCCCGCGGGCCGATCAGCGGCGTGTACCGCTGACGGACGAGCCGCACGTCGGCGCGGGGGTGCTCGGACGGGGTGAGCGCGACCACGTTCTGGCTGTAGGCCGACGGCACGTACAGCATGCCGGTCTCGGGATCGAACCCGGCCCCGCTCCAGCTCGCACCGCCCGCCGTGCCGGGGCTGAAGATGGTCCCCTGCTTCGCGCCGGGGCTCGTGTCGAGCACGATCGGCGCGGTGAACATCGGCCCCCAGACGTACCGGTCCAGGATCTCGATCGCCTCCTGCCGCAACTCGGGCGTGAAGTCGATCAGGTCGTCGATCGTCACGCCCTGCAGCTCGAACGGCGGCGGCTTGGTGGGGAAGGGCTGCGTGGGCGAGAGCTGCTCGCCCGGCACGTCGGATCCCGGGACCGCCCGCTCCTCGATCGGCCAGACCGGCTCGCCCGTGGCGCGGTCGAAGACGTAGACGAACGCCTGCTTGCTCGGCTGGGCGACCGCCTTGACGGGCCGGCCGTCGACGGTGATGTCCACGAGCACGGCCGAGGAGGCGAAGTCGTAGTCCCAGACGCCGTGGTGGATGGCCTGGAAGTGCCAGATGCGCTCGCCGGTTCGTGCATCGACGGCGACCAGGCTCTCCGCGAACAGGTTGTCGCCGGGCCGGTGCCCGCCGTAGTAGTCGTTGGTCGGCGTCGACAACGGGAGATAGACATAACCCAGCTCCGGGTCGCCGGTCGGGTGCGCCCACATGTTCGTGTTCCCGCTGTACTCCCACGACACGCGGTCGTCCACCGGATCGACGCCCCAGGTCTCGACGCCGAACTCGTTCTCCAGGGGGATGGTGTGGAACGTCCAGAGGTGCTCGCCGGTCCGCACGTCGAACCCGCGCACGTCGCCCCGCGGCGATTCCTTGTTGGCGACCCGCTGGTTGGTGGTGATGTCCTCGACGTAGGAGCCGATGACCACCACGTCGTTGACGATGACCGGGGCCGAGTTCCAGTAGAAGTTGGGGAACGGGCGGATGAGGCCGAGCCGCAGGTCCACCTCGCCCGATTCGCCGAACCCGGCGTCCCGTTCGCCCGTGCGCGCATCGAGGGAGACGAGTTTCGGACCGAGCGTGGCGACGACCCGCGCCTCCTCGCCGTCGGTCCACCAGGCGACGCCGCGCGTCTGGCGCACCCGCACGCCGTCGCTCGGGCCGGTGTTCCAGAGCACCTCGCCGGTTGTAGGCTCCAGCGCCGCGACGGTGCCCAGGCCGGTGCTGAAATAGAGCATCCCGCCCGCCATCAGCGGCGTGGTCTGCGAGCCGACCGGCCCGCGCGTGGTGTCGCCGTCGCGGATGGCGTCGGGGATGACCGGCTGCCGCCAGACGATCTCCACGTCGCCGACGTTATCGGCGTTGATCTGGTCGAGCGCGGAGTACTTCGTGCCGGCCCGGTCGGCTGCGTAGGACGGCCATTCCACGGTCTGCGCCGGCCCCGGTGCGGCGAGACCGAACACCAGGGCCGACGCCAGCACCGGAACACGGGCCGCTGCGGCGGCCGGACGGATTCGGGCTGCGACGTGACGCATCTCGACCTCCCTTCGGCGAACGGAGGTTCAGTCTACCGCCAACCCGCACTTCGGGGAACCAGGGTTACGCGACGCGGAGGCGACCCTCGGGTGCATGCTCCGAAGGCACGGGCGTCGACCGAGAGCCCGTGGTTCCACCGCGGGCTCCCGAACGGTGGCCTCAGTCGATCTCGATCGGCAGGCGTATGCCCGTGTCGCCGTCGATGACCAGCGTGTACGTGCCCCCGCCCCACGCGCCGTCGGGCGCCTCGAAGAACAGGTCGCCCCGGACGCACGAACCCTGCCAGCTCGCGTGGACCTCCGTCTGCCGAATTTCGCCGGTGGGAACGAAGAACCGGAAGTTGTGGTCTGCGCAGGGAACCGGAAAGAAGCCCGCGATCGGTCGCTCTCGCGTGTGGAGCTGAAGCATCAGGGGTCTCAATTGCCGGTAGGCACGCCGGAAGGCCGGCAGGGTGCTCAGCGGCACGGGCAAACCGTCCGGACCCTCGATGGAGAAGTGGCGGCGCGCCACCCTGATCGGATCGCCCGACCTGACGTCCATCGCGACGTCGATGAGCAGCCACTTGGGGTCGTGGCCCTCCGGGAAGTAGTAGTGCACCGCGACGACCTGCAGGCGGTCGCTGGTGTACTCGACGATGTCTCGTCCCGGGCGCTTTATTTCATGGGGTTCGTCGACCGCCGCCCCCGGCGCCGGCGGTTCGGCCGTGAGCGATGGTGCGGCGAGCAGGACGGCGGTGAGCACGAGGGCGGCTGCGATGAGCGGGGAACGCATGGGGTTACCTCCCGACGCAGGCGCGGCATCTCTCTCCATCGTAGCGGAATTCGACGGATCCCGATTGGGAGGCGTAGGTCGGCGAGCGTGGCCGGTCGCCAGGACACCGGTCTGCACGGTCGCGGAAGGAATGCATGGAGTCCGCATCGGTTCCGCTCCTCACGGGCGCGGCGTTTCCGCTGGCAGTCTGCGCCGCAAGAGCGGGGCGAACTGCCGGACGGGACTGGTTGGGCGGCAGGCGGAGGGCGCAGCACGACCCTTGCCGTCGACGATTTCCGGGCTATGGTACCGCCGACCGTCTGGTAGGCCACTGACCTGTATCTCTTGATGTCGAGAGACGCGCCCATCGTCTGGCTCCTGGCAGGACTCGGTTGCGCAGGCACCGGCGTGATCCTCGCCCTCTCCGTATCACCGGAAGCCGGAATCGCACTCTTCGTTCTGGGCGCCGGCATACTTGCAGCCGGTGCGGCGGCGCTGCGCCGGGCCGCGTCCGCCTCGGAGCTCGACCATCTGGAGGTGTCGCCGGCGGAGCAGACCTACCATGCGCTCCGGGTGGGGCGCACCGTCGAGGGCGACGATCCGGCGCGGCTGTCGGCGGGTGACCTCGACGAGAACGAGCGCCGCCTCGGGGAGCTGATCAGTGCCCGGTGCGAGCACGTGTGGAAGGGCGTCCGCGAGCGGCGCTACGTGAAGCGCGACGGCGAGCGAATCATCGACCTGGACGGGGAGGCCCTCTTCACCGAGATCCGCGACATCGTGCAGGAGGTCGCGGGCGTGTACCACGCGGGGTCCGAGAACGCCGTCCTCAAGGCGCGCACCGGCGACGTCGCCCTTGCCGTCCGCTCGGCCATCGGCGATCTGCTGCACCTGGTGAGCCGGATCCCCTACGTCGATCCGGCCGCGTGGTCGGTGGAGTCGGTGGTGACGCGGCTGGAGCAGGCCGAGAAGGGTCTGGCGCTCTACCGGAAGATCTCACCTTACGAACACTACATCAACGCCGCGTGGATCGCCGCGCGCTTCGCGGCCGGCGCGAGCCCGCTCTCCATCGCCGCCTGGTTCATCGGCACCGAGGGCGCCAAGCGCATCGGTGGGCGGCTCTTCAAACGGCGCGCCGAGGTGTGGGCCAAGGAGCTGCTGGAGGGCTCGGTCGGGCTCGTCTACCTGCACGTCGCGCGCATCTACGACCCGCAGCGCGTCCACCGCGGACCCGACTGGGCGGCGCTGGTCGAGGCGCTTCGCATCCACGCCCGCATTCCCGGCGTCGACCACAACCGCAAGCTGCTGCTCGACCGCATCCTGCGCGCGCGCATCCCGGACGAGTTCGCGAAGATGGCGCTGCTGCGGGCGCTGGCCGGTGACCGGGAGCCGGACCGGCGGTCGGCGCCTCCCGTCGACCTGGAACAGCTCGACACTGTGCAGCGCGAGGCGGTAGCGGAGCGATTGAAGGAGCTCCTGTCCGAGATGCACGGGCTGGAGGCGAAGGCGGCCCGCAAGGCGCTCGACGAGCTGGAGGGGAGTCTCGGGGCGAGGCTCGTCGAGCAGAAGCCGTGAGGCGTCGGGCCTGCGACGGGCGCCGGCCTCGTAGGGCGCAGGCCAAGAGTCGGTGTCGACCCCGCCAGATCTCGTGCGTCGAGCGCTGGGCTTGAGGTACGCTTTGGCCGTGTTGCACGCGCTCCAGGAGTGGGAGGGGTATGTCGTCGAGCTGGGCTCCGGTGAATTCGCAGCGCGACTGGTCGACTTGACTGCTGGTTCCTCGCACGAAGAGGAAGAAGCGGTCATCCCTCTGGACGAGGTCTCGGAGTCTGATGCCGCCAAGATGGCCGTGGGCAGCATCTTTCGTTGGGTCATCGGCTACGAACGGTCTCCGGCCGGCACGAAGAGACGGGTGTCGCAAATATGGTTTCGCGATCTGCCCAGGATTACCGAGCGTGACTTCCGGGAAGGTAGGGAGTGGGCGCGTGAGACGTTGCGGGCGCTCAAGCTGTGACGATCCGCGCACAGCCGCCGGGGGATGATGAGCTTGAGCTGACCCTCCTCGGCCCGGGGTACGGGGACGGGATGGTCGCGGCGACCGGGGCGAAGAATCACCCCGGTCGCCGTGGAACGAGGCGCTACGACAGGCCGGACAGCTCCTTCAGCCGGCCGGTGCTGTCCCCGAAGTTCTCCACGCGGACGCCGAGCCGGTGCAGCATGGTGAGCTGCAGGTTGGTCATCGGGTTCTTGTCCGCCGGATAGACGATGTGGCGGTTGCCCCGGATGGCGCCGCCGTCGTGGCCCAGCAGCAGCAGCGGCACGTTGTTGTACTGGTGCGCGTCGCCGTCCCGAATCGGGGCGCCGTAGAGCAGCATCACGTTGTCGATGAGCGAGCCGTCGCCGTCCGGCGTGCCGGCCAGCTTGGCCACGAACTCGCTGAAGAGCGACACGTGGTACTCGTTGATCTTCTTCACCTTCTCGATCTTCTCGCGGTCGCCGCGGTGGTGCGTCAGCGGGTGGTGCGGGTCGGCGACGCCGATCTGCGGATACGTCGTGCCGCTCTGCTCGCGGCCGATCATGTAGGTGAAGACGCGCGTGGTGTCGGTCTGGTAGGCGAGCACGAGCAGGTCGTACATCAACCGGGCGTGGTCCTCGAACGAGACCGGGATGCCGGCGGGCGATTCCAGCAGCGGCAGTTCGCGGTCGGCCTGCGATTCGGCGATCTGGATGCGCCGCTCGATCTCGCGCACGGCGTCGAGGTAGTTGTCCAGCTTGCGCTGGTCCTCGCCGGCCAGCCCGCCCTGCAGCTTCGCCACCTTGTCCATCACCGCGTCGAGGATGCTGCGCTGCTGCTTCGCCCGGGCCCGCCGCACGCCGGTGTCGGTGCTGCCGGCGTCGCCGAACAGCCGCTCGAACACCATGCGTGGGTTGGTCTCGCGCGGCATCGGCGTCGTCTGGTCGTGCCACGAGATGTTGAGATACGCGCAACTGTAGCCGGTGTCGCAGGTGCTGACGCCGTTGAACGTGTCGGCGCCCTCCAGCGACAGCTCCAGCGACGGCAGGCGGGTCTCCCGCCCCAGCACCTGGGCCGCGAACTGGTCCATCGAGGTGCCCAGGTCGAGCTCCGACCCCTGGGTCTGCTCGGCGTGCAGGCCGGTCAGGAACGCCGCGGCGGGACGCGAATGCGACCCGAGCGCCTCGCCGGGCCGGGCGAAGGCGGCGCGGTTGTCCAGGTTCGTGAGGATGGTGAGATGCTCGCGCACCGGCTCCATCGACCGCAGGAGCCGCGGCAGCTCGAAGCCGGCGGTCTCGGTGGTCGGGGTCCAGTCGCCCTCCTGCGTGATGATCCCGTTCGGCACGTAGACCACGCCCAGCCGCTTGGTCGGGTTCGCCGCCGTCTTCGCCAGCGCCGTGAACGCCGGCACCATGCTGTCCAGGAGCGGCAACGCCAGCGCCGTGCCCACGCCCCGCAGCACCGTGCGGCGCGGGATGGCTTTCTTCGTGACGATCATGATCCAACCCTCCTCAACTGAAACGGCGTGCTCTCGATGATACCCATGATCAGGGCGGACCAGCGGTAGTCGCTGGCCGCCGCGTCGCGCACGATCTGCCGGACCACCGGGCGGTCATAGTGCTCCAGCCGCCGGCCGAGTCCGTATGTCAGCAGTTTCTCCGTAACCGTCCGGGTGAACTCCTGCCGCCGGTCGAGCAGCAACTGGCGCAGCCCGCCCGGCCCCTCGAAGCGCTGGCCGTCCGGAGTGATTCCGGAGGCGTCGATGGGCGGACCCGGCTGCCCCGGGAACCGCGGGTCGTCGGTGGTCCGCCAGCGGCCGATCGCGTCGAAGTTGTCGAGCGCGAAGCCGAGCGGGTCCATCAGGCGATGGCAGACCGCACAGCTCGGGTTGGCGCGGTGCGCCTCCATCCGCTCGCGCTGAGAGCGCGGCGCCGCCCCGGCGGCGGTGTTCTCCTCCAGCGGCGGCACGTTGGCGGGCGGCGCCGGCGGCGGCGCGCCGAGCACCCGCTCCAGCAGCCACTTGCCGCGGTTCACCACGGACGTGCGGGTGGAGTACGAGGTGAGCGTCAGGATGCTCCCCTTGCCGATGATCCCCGCCCGCTGCTCGTCCGGCAGCGCCACGCGCCGGAAGTGGTTCCCGTACACCCCCGGGATCCCATAATGGCGGGCCAGCCGCTCGTTCAGGAACGTGTAGTCGGCCCGCAGCAGGTCGATGGCGCTGGCGTCTTCACGGAGCTGGCTGGCGAGAAACAGCTCGGTCTCGCGCTGCATCGCCTGGCGCAGGTTCTCGTCGAACGCCGGGAAGATGGTCGGGTCCGGCGCCACGTTGCGGATCTTGTGCAGCTCGAGCCAGCGATCGAAGAAGTTGCGCGCCAGTCCGTTCGAGCGCGGGTCGGCGAGCATGCGGCGCACCTGCCGCTCGAGGACGGCCGGCTCCGACAGCGTGCCCCGTTCCGCCAGCGCGAGCAGCTCGTCGTCGGGAATGCTGTTCCAGAGGAAGAACGACAGTCGCGACGCCAGCTCGATGTCGCCGATGCGGTAGACGGTCACGTCCGGATCGGCCGGCGGGCGCGGGACGCGGAACAGGAACTCCGGATCGACGAGCACGCGTTCCAGCACCGTCTGGATGCCCGCGTCGAAGTCGCGCTGTGCACGGCCCGACTCGAAGAAGCCGTAGAGGTGCTCGACATCGGGTTCGCTCACCGGCCGCCGGTAGGCGCGGCGGGCCAGGGTGCGGATGATCTCCCGGGCGCAGTCCGCTTCCGCGGCGTCGCCTCCCGGACTGCAGACGAAGAGCCGCTGCCGGCTCGTCACCTGCTGCGGCGTCATGCCGTCGAACGGGCCGCCGATGACGACGTCGCCCACCGCGGGATTCCCGTCCATCTCCTCGTCGGTGCTGTAGCCGAAGGTCGACATGTCCACGGGCGGTTGCAGGACGCCCTCTTCCAGAGCCGGATTGCGCACGAAGGCAACCCCCACCGTCCGCAGGCCGGCCTGCACCTGGACGCGCACCTCGAAGTCGTCGTCGGCGTGATTCGCGTACCACTCCCACTCGGCCCCGCCCATGCCGGAGCTGCCGCAGAAGCTGGCGATGCAGCGCTCGGCATCCTCGCTCAGGCCGCCGCCGGCGACGAAGGTGGTCACCAGCGCACCGTCCAGGCGCACGTCGAGCTGATGTGCGGTGTTGCCGATGCCGCGGATGTAGTTGTAGAAGTTGCGGCGCAGCCCGACCCGGATGCTGTACTCGCCGTCGAGCGGGAAGTAGTGGCGCACCGCGATGCCGCCGCGGGTGCCGAACGGCAGGTCGTCGCTGTTGTGCTCGTCCTGGATCTCCCGGTCGGGGACGCGGTAGGTGTCGAAGCGGGCGCGCAGGCCGGCATCGCCGATGGCGAGCTGGCTCACCTGCCGGGCCGCGTACAGGTAGCGCTCCATCAGCGTCGGGGATACCGACAGCACGTCGGCGATGTTGTCGAAGCCCTCGTCCTCGTCGTCCGGGGGCAGCAGCGCCTCGGGGTCGATCTCCAGCCCCAGCAGATCGCGGATGGCGTTGCCGTACTCCAGGCGATTGAGGCGGTGCACCGTGGTGCGCCCGGGGTTCAGGTCGTCGGCCGCGGCGCCGTCCAACTCGGCCTCCAGCCAGTCCGCCACCGCGTCATAGGTGGCTTCGTCGGGGCGCGGCCGGCCGACCGGGGGCATCATCCGGGCGCGGAGCTTCAGCGCCACCGTCTCCCAGTCCGCGGCGTGCGCGGCGACGTCGCCCGCGTCGATCCCCTGGAGGGAGATGGGAACGCTTCCCGCCGCGGCGCCCCGGTCGCTGTGGCAGCCGACGCAGTAGCGGTTGAGCATCGCGCGCACTTGCGGGGCATCGACGGACGGTACCGTCTCCGCCGCCTCCGCCTGCACGGCGGGGGCTTGCGGATTGCCGCCTTCGGGACTCGCGCCGACGACTCCGGCCGACACGCACACGAGCCCGGCAGTCATGAGCCCGAGCCAGCGCCCTGCCCGCCGAACCGTCGTGCGCCGTTGCGCCGTCACGATCCCGCTCGCTCTCGCGTGTGACATCGCGTTACCTCTTGGTCTCCGGTCGCCTTCACGGCCGGAATCACTGGATCGCCCGGGTGCCCGCCTCTGCGGCGGAGGCTCTCATGACAACGTTGCCTGCGTGCGTCACTTCTGCTGCACAGCTTTCCCAGCGCCCGGAACGCCTCGCTGGCTCGCCGTTTCGGCCCATCCCCCCGCTCCATGACCTTGCGCCTCGGCACTCGCTTCGCTGCGTTCTGCGGCGCAAGCTCCTGCCCCGACAATCGCCGCCTGCGGCTCCGCGTGCCGCCCAACCGGGCCTGACCAGGAGTCTACGCCGTTCTACGGCGCAGACTCCTAGCCTGCACACCGCACGAGCGTGTCGCCCTCGTAGCACATCATCGACAGCGGCGTGCGCTCGCGCTCGTTCATCGCCTGCATGTCGCCGCCGTGCTCGACTAGCAGGTCGATGACCCCCGGCCACGCCTTGAAGACGGCCGAGTGCAGGGCGGTGTCGCCGGCATCGTTGCGGGCGTTGACGTCGGTGCCCAGGCTCAGCGCGAAGCGCGTCGCCTCCAGGTTCGGCCGCTCGTCCGCGTGCAGCGCCTCGGCGACCTCGGGAGGCACGCGCCGGTAGTGGCGGTCGATCTCGCCGTTGCTCCAGTCCGCGCCCGCCGCCATCATCAGCGGCGTCGTCCCGTCCCGCAACGGCAGGTGCGGGTCGGCGCCGTGCTCGGCGAGGATGTGCATGATCTCCACGTCGACGTACTTGGCGGCCAGCAGGAACGGCGTCGCACCGACCAGCGAGCCCGGCAGGATCCACCAGTGGGTCGCCCGCGGCACGCGGCTGCCCCCGGTGAGCCGGATGTCGGGGTCGGCGCCGTGCTCGACCAGCGTCCTCACCAGCGTCGAGTCGGCGCGCAGCACCGCCGTGTGCAACGCCGCGTAGCCGGCCCCCGCCGCGTTCGGCTCGGCGCCGCGCTCCAGCAGGAACGCGGCCAGTTCGCCGTGCCCGCTGAAGCTCGCGGTCACCAGGACGGAAGCGCCGTCGGGCCCCGTCTCGTTCACGTTCGCGCCGGCGTCGAGCAGCAGCCGGGCGCTCTCGATCCGGCCGTGCCGTGCCGCGAACAGGAGCGGCGTGAACCCGCCCAGCGGCAACTCGCGGGCGCGCTCGTCGCCCCGGCCCCCCACGCTCACCAGCAGCGAGCGTGTCTCGGTGCGCGCATGAACGTCGGCGCCGTGCTCGATCAGGAGCCGCACCACCTCCGGATGGCCCTGTGCCACCGCCCACATCAGCGCCGTCTGGCCCCGCGAGGCTTCCCGCGCGTTGACGTTGCTCGACCCGTGCTCGAGCAGTGCGGCGACCGCGTCCGCGTTCCCCGTCCGCGCGCAGGTCATCAGCGCCGTCTCGCCCATCGTCGTGGCGGCGTTCGGGTCGGCTCCTGCGGCCAGCAGCCGCGCGACGAGCGGGGCGCTGCGGTTGATGCAGGCAAGCGACAGGGGCGTGACGCCGTAGGCGTTCGCGGCGTCGGCGTCCGCACCGGCGCCGAGCAGCAGGTCGACCGATTCCGGTTCGTCCCACCGGACTGCCCAGTGCAGCAGAGTCGCGCCGTCGGCCTCGGGTGCGTTGACGTCGGTGCCGCTGTCGATCAGCGCGCGGACCGCGGCGTGGTCTCCGCTCCGGATCGCTTCCTTGAGCAGCAGGTCGGCGGATTCGGCGGGCAGGCTCGCGCCCGCCAGCAGGACGACTGCAAGCAGGCCGATGGTCGGGGCCCCGGCTCCGGTGCGCATGCTCCCCCCTCGTGTCCCGGCTTCCGCGTTTCCGACGGCGCCTCCGAACGAGCGAGCCACTACCGAACGAAGCGAGCGCGAACGATCGAGCGAAATATGTGGAGGATTATACGTGCTTTTCCCTACGCCACTCGTCTTCCGGTGATCGCCTCACGAAGGCCTTCGAGCAGGCCTTCAAGGTGCGCCATCCGTTCGCGCAACTGGCTGAGCTCCTTGCCTTGGGCGTCGATCCGTTCCCGCAGGTCCTTTCCCTGGGCGCGCATCTCGTCGCGGAGGCTCCGGAACGACGCACCGATGGCGACGAGGATCGCGATGGCGGCTCCGACGACCGTCCAGGCGGTGGCGTCCATTCGTCCATTCTACCTGCGAGGATCGGTCTCCTCGCCTGGCGAAGGATCATCCGTGGAGAAGCCCTCTCGACTCGACGGATCCCGCGGGCCGCGCACAGCACCGGCCAAGCGCCTGAACGTGCGTGGTTCGCCGTCCCCGCAAGTCTTCTCAAGGTGCTCGTGGCTGATCTCTTTCCGCGGCATGCCCATCCGAAGACCCATCCGCGGCGTCAGCGGACCGTGTAGGTCCGGCTGTACCCGTTGCGGCCGTTCGTCATCGTGAACGTACCGTCCGCCTGCACGGAGGCCTTGAGCCAGTGGCCCTCGCACTCCTCCGATTCCCCGAAGTTGGCGATCATGTCGTCCGCCGTGTTGTGCCCCTCGGCCGTGAGGGCCAGATGCCCCTGCCAGATCCCTTCGACGTCCGGCATGTCCGCGACGCGGTCGTACATGTGCGGTGCCGTGATCCCCTTGCGGGGGCCGTTGTTGTACACGACCACCTGCGGGTCGATGGCCATCAGGTGCGCCGGGGCGCCGGCGCCGTCGAAAGCGCCGTGGCGGCTGGTCTGGTAGAGCGTGACCGTCCCCAGCCGGTTGACCGGGCATGACAGCTTCATCTCCATGTCCCAGTCGAGATCGCCGAGGTTCAGGAACGAGAAGCCGCCGAAGCTGAACAGCGCCCCCAGGGTCCGCTGGTTCTCCGCCGAGGCGGGCGCCCGGTTCTCCGCCCCCGCGCAGTGCGGGTTGGGTCCGCCGCCGGCGAGCGTCTCGGAGATGAGCTCCATGTTGGAGGAGATCATCCGCACCTCGACGTCTCCCAGCGACAGGCTGTCGCCCGCGCTGGCGACCATCCGTGCGTCGCCCGCGACCTCCAGGTAGATGTCGCGCCACTGCTGGTTCCGTTCTTCGGTCTCTCCGCCGTGATCGAGGAAGCGCTCGATCGGGACCATCCCGGCCAGCTCCCGGAGGCTGCCGACGTGGTCGGTGTGGAAGTGCGTGATCAGCATGTAGTCGAGCTTCTCGAGGCCGGCGTCCTGCATCGCCGCGACGATGCGCTCGGCATCCCGTCCCTCGGGCCGCGGCCAGCCAGTGTCGACGAGCATCGACTCGCCGGTCGGGGCGACGATCAGCGTGGCCCCGCCGCCCTCGACGTCGACCCAGTAGATGTCCATCGTGCCGGACTGGGCGGCTCCCGGTGCGGCGGCGCCCAACGCGCAGATCACGGCACCGGTAATGACGCCGATCAGACGTTGCCGGACTCCTGAGTCTCTCATCGTGAACCTCCCGCCTCTCGACAGTGAATCGACCATCGGCAGTCTAGGAGCCTGCGACGCAGAACGCAACGACGTGCGTTCTGCGTCGCAAATGTGCTCCCTCGTCGCGCCTTGCCACGTGGGCGCCTCGCCGCTCTCGGTGCAACGCAGGGTTTTCGCCACGGACTCCTTGCGACGGGTCTGGCGGCGCTGTCGCACGTGTCCGCGCAGGTGTCACAATCTGTCAGCGACTGGTGGGGGAATGCGGGGCGTGCCGAACCGATCCGATGGCAGGTGTCCGGAAGGGTCGGACGGGATGGCAGAGGCCGATTCGGTGCGGATGGCGGAGCCATGTGGAAGATGTGGTTGCGTGAGCACGGCAGGTGGCTGGCAGCCGGGGCGGGTCTCACGGTGGCCGGATTCGTCCTCGCCCGTTTCTGGTGGTTCGAGTTCGGCATGGCGCTCATTCTGCTCGGCGCCGCTACCCTGGGTTACCTGCTGGGCCTGGCGCGGTCGGCGGTTCTCGACGCCGAGCTGGCGGAACGCATCGACCGGCAACTCGACGAGCTGCGCGAGGAACAACGGCGGGTGCTGGAGGAGAAGTGGCTCTCGCCTCGTCAGCAGAATCTGTGGGTGAGTTCTGGTTCGGGCAGGTCGCCAAGT
>WTFV01000118.1 GCA_011523845.1 Acidobacteriota bacterium
CGGTCTGGCCGATCGAGGAACGCCCGGTGCCCGCCTCGACCGTGCCCGGCGAGCGGGCCGCGCCGACGCAGCCGTTCCCCACCCGGCCCGCCCCGTTCGACCGCCAGGGGGTGTCGAACGACGACCTCATCGACTTCACGCCGGAGCTGGCCGCCGAGGCGCGGCGCATCGCGTCGGAGTATCAGCTCGGCCCCATCTACACGCCCCCGATCCTGGCGGGTCAGGACGGGCTGCGCGCCCTGCTGATGGTGCCGCAGATGACGGGGGGCGCGAACTGGCAGGGCGGTGCGGTCGACGCCGAGACGGGCATCCTCTACGTGGCCTCGGTCACCGCCCCGACCGTCGCCGGACTCATCAACGATCCAGGCCGCTCGACCATGGACTTCGTGGGCGGCGGCGGCAGGCGGCGCGGCGCCGCCGCGCGGCAGGGGTGCGGCGAGATCGGGCCGCTGGGCCTGCCCCTCATCAAGCCGCCGTGGGGCCGCATCACGGCCATCGATCTGAACAGCGGCGAGCACGTCTGGATGATTCCCAACGGCGACACGCCGGACTGCGTCGCGAACCACCCGGCGGTGAGCGGCGTCGACATCCCGCGCACCGGCAAGCCGGAACGGAGCGGCATCCTGGTCACGAAGACGCTGGTCTTCGCCGGCGAGGGCGGCGGGCTTTTCGCCACTCCGACCTGGGCGGGCGGCGAGAAGTTCTACGCCTACGACAAGCAGACGGGCGAGACCGTCTGGGAGATGGAGCTGCCCAAGCGGCAGAGCGGCGTGCCCATGACCTACATGATCGACGGCAAGCAGTACATCGCGATGGCGATGAGCGCGCGCGGCGAGCCGGCGGAGCTGGTGGCGCTCACGCTTCCGTAGGACCGCTGCGCTTGGGGGCAGGCACGCCGCGTGCCCCCTACGCTTTCTTCATCCGCCGCGCGCCCGAGGACCGCAGCGTGGCGTCTGCCGTCGGCCGTCACCTCCGCTGCACCGTGACCGAGTGGAGATGGCTGGTCGAGGACCCGCCTGCCGCCGGTCGTCCTGCACGTGCTGCTCCCGGAGTATGGCCACCGGGGTTGTGAAGTGAAGTTCCGACCTGACGGAATGAAGAAGCCGCGCGGCCGGCGTGCCCGCGCGGCGGCGGAGCGGAGCCTCGCGCTCGTGGTTGTCCTCGGCGCCGTCGGCGGGCAGGTCGACCCCCTCGCTCACGAGAACTCGACACCCATTCACCATGTTGCGTCCGGCGGGCGCGACGAGGGCGATTGCGCCGACGGGTCGTATCCGTGTCTCACCATCCCCTACGCACTGGCGAAGGCCGACAAGGGTGACGAGATCCGGGTAGCCGGGGGTTTCTTCGATTTCCGGCCGCAGGATCCGGCCGAGGCGATCCAGCTTCTGAGCCCCGTCATCCCGGTGCGCGGCAGCTTCGATGCGGGGTTCGTCGAGCAGAACGTCGCGGACACGCCGACCATCCTCAGGGGACCGCACGCCAGCTACCTCCCGGCGTTGGAGCAGCGGGGCCTCCTCGTGGCGCGTGACGGACCGGCGTCCCCGGGGGTGGCGACCCAGATGGCGACGCGGCGGTCGCCGTCCTCTCCCGGCGCTGTCCGCCACGCGATCCCCGGCGGCCGGAACGCCGACGATTGCACGCGCGACGCGCCCTGCGCCCTGGATTCCGCCCTTGCCGCTGCGGAATCCGGCGATACGGTGCTGATCGCCGGCGGGGACTATCGCATCGGGCCGGATGCCGTGGCGGATCTGATGCGGGCGGACATCATGGTGCGCGGCGGCTACCTGGAAGCCTGGGGCTTTGCGGCCGCAGCGCCGACCGTCCGGCCCAGCTACGTTACCGGTCCGGGTTTCGAACACCGGAAGGCGCTCGCGGCCCGCGGGCTGACGCTGGTCCATGACCGCAAGGCGCTGGCCTTCGGCGAGCTGACCGATGCCGGCGGGCCGACCCGGCGCGGCGACACCGTCCAGGGTCCCACGCCCTGCGACTCCGGGACCGGACTGGCCGGGACCTTCCCCTGCAATGGCATCGACCTGCTGGCGCACATGCCGTTGGGCGCTTTCAGCAGCGCGCCGGGTTCGGCCAACGACGTCTGGGGCTTCGCGGACCGCAGAGACAACCGCGAGTACGCGGTCATCGGGCTGTCCAACGGCACGGCAGTCGTCGACGTGACGGATCCGTCCGACCCGCGGGAAGTCGGCACCATCGGTGGACACGATGCGTCCTGGCGCGACGTCAAGGTCTACCAGCGGGTCGGCGAAGACGGCAACTGGCAGGCGTATGCGTACGTGACGGCCGACTTTCCCGGCGAGCGACAGGGTCTGCAGATCATCGACCTGTCGGGCCTGCCGGATTCGATCAGTCTCGCTGCGACCTATCGTGGATTCTCCCGCGCCCACAATCTCCAGATCTCGAACGTGAACCCCTCCACGGGCGTGGCCCTTCCGGGAAGGGAGCCGCTCGCCTTCATCCTGGGTTCGGACAAGGGCAACGGCGCGCCGCATGCGCTGAGCCTGCAGGACCCGCTCGCGCCGGTGGAGGTGGTGCCGGCGCTGATGGTGGACGGCGACGCCGCCGGCGCCCGCTACACCCACGACGCGGCCGCCGCGGTGATCGACGACAGCCGTGCCGCCGCCTGCCTCTCGGGTGACGACCCGCCGGCCGGAGGGCACCTGCCGTGCGAGGTGCTGCTCGATTTCGCCGAGGACCGGCTGCTGTTGTGGGACGTGACCGACAGGTCGGCCCCGATGCTGCTGAGTTCGACGACGTATGCGGACATCGGCTATGCCCATTCGGGCTGGTGGTCCCCGGACACCCGCTTCGTGTTCGTGCACGACGAGGAGGACGAGCAGGACCAGCAGCGGAACACGACGCTGCGCATCTTCGACATGGGCGATCTGACCGCGCCGGTCCTGGCGGGCGTCTGGACCGGATCCGAGCAGAGCACGGACCACAACGGCTATGCCGTCGGCGACAGATACTACATGTCCGCCTACCGGCGCGGATTGATCGTGCTGGATATCGCCGATCCCGACGATCCCGAGGAGATCGCGTTCTTCGACACCCTTCCGTCGCCTGTCTCCAACGGGCCGGACTTCACCGGCGCGTGGGGCGTGTATCCCTTCCTTCCGAGCGGCACGCTGCTCGTCAGCAATATCGGGGAAGGCCTCTTCGTACTGGAACCGTCGCCATCCAACCGCTCTCCGGAGGTGGTGGGCACGCTGCCGGCGCGGTCGGTGCGCGTGGCCGATGGCGCGCAGACGGTGGAGGTGTCGCGTGCGTTCCGGGATCCGGACGACGACGCGCTGACGTACGGGGCATCGTCTTCAGCGGTGACGGTTGCGGCGGCGACGGCAACGGGTTCGACAGTGACGGTGACGCCGTTGTCGCCAGGCACGTCCACGGTGACGGTGACCGCGACCGATGTGGAGGGTTCGAACACGTCGGCGACGCACCGCTTCGTGGTGCGCGTGACGGGCGGCCCGGAGCCGCCCGGCGGGGGTGGCGGCGGCGGGGGTGGCGGCCGCCGCAATCGGGGCCCGCAGGCGGTCGGGACGCTGGCGGACCGCGGGCTGGAGGTCGGGGCGCCGCCGCTGTCGGTGGACATCGCGCCTGCGTTCAGGGATCGGGACCGCGATCCGCTGACCTATGCGGCCGAATCGTCGGCGGCAGCCGTGGCGTCGGCGTCGGCGGCAGACAACGTCGTGACGGTGACGCCGGTCTCCGCGGGCGAGGCGGAGGTGACGGTGACGGCGACCGACGCCGGCGGCTCGAACCGATCGGCGACGCAGCGGTTCGCGGTGACGGTTTCGGCCGACGCCGACGGGGACGGTCTGATCGGGATATGGACGCCGGCCCAGCTCGATGCGGTGCGTCACGACCTGGACGGTGACGGCGATTCGACGCCGGCCGGGGCGGCGCTGTACGCGGGGGCGTTCGGTCTACCGGACGGCGGGATGCCGTCTTGTGCAGCGGCGGGGGCGTGCGCCGGATACGAGCTCCGTGCGGACCTGGATCTGGACACGAACGGCAGCGGCGGCGCGGACGCGGGGGACGTGTACTGGCATGGCGGGGCGGGATGGTTGCCCCTGGGGACGGCGGCCGAGCCGTTTGCGGCGACGTTCGAGGGCAACGGACATCGCATCCGCGGGTTGCACGTGCGGCGGGGCGCCGGTGCGGGGCTGTTCGGCGAGACGGCGGCGTCGGGCGTGATACGCCACGTCGGGGTGGTGGGGGCCGATGTCGAGGGCACGCATGCGGTCGGGGGCCTCGTGGGTGTCCACGCCGGCCTGATC
>WTFV01000098.1 GCA_011523845.1 Acidobacteriota bacterium
CCGTGATATCGTTCCCCGCCGATGAGCACTGCAGGCCGAAGCCGTTCCGCCCGCCTCTTCGCCCGCGCCAAGGGGATTCTCCCCGGCGGGGTCGACAGCCCCGTGCGCGCCTTCTCCGCCGTCGGCGGCGCCCCGCCGTTCATCCGGCGGGCCCGCGGCGCCCCGGATCGAGGACCTGGGTTCACCGAACGGCTACCCGTCCACCGTCCACACCCGTCCACCCGTCCACCCGTCCACGGTCCACGGTCCACGGTCCACGGTCCACGGTCCACGTACGGCTGGGTTCGTCCAGTTCAATCCAGTCGAGAATTGTGCACGAAACTGTACACGGCCGCCGCGGTAGTTCTATAAACTACTGAAATTAAATGGGTTGCGGATCTGCCGCCACGTTCGGTGCGGAATCCGCGCGCATTCGCATGAAGTCCGCAGGTGCTGATGGATTGCATTCACGACGGCATGCATCGTGCGCAATTCCGTATGCAATCGTCGGCGCGGGCATCGGCGGACTGGCCGTCGCGATCGCTCTGCGGTGTGCGTTGCTTGAAGCCATCGGCCTGGACGCGATCACGTTCGGGAGCAAAGTCCTCGGATTCACGGCGGACGGCGACCGGGTTGTGGTCCGTACTGCATCCGGCGACACGGCCGAAGGCGACCTGCTCATCGGCGCAGATCGCGTCGGGTCCGTCATTCGCCGCGCGCTCCATCCGTCGGAGCCACCGCGGGGTCGCGCGTGTCCGACGGCACGAGCTCGCTGGCGAGCGACAGATACCAGTAGATCCCGGTCCGGTGTGTGGTAGCAGCGGATGCGCGGCGTCCCCGAGCAGCGTCACAACGCCTTCACCCCAGCGCGGCAGAGCCCCCGGCCATGCCTGGGCCGTGGTCCTGATCCTGACGCTTGACATCCGGCTCAACACGGCGCTTGTGGGCTGATGTCGGCTGTTTCTCCCGGCGCCGCCTCACATCGAGGACCGAGACGGATTCACCGGGTGTGGGTGCGGCAGCGGTGCGGCCCGGACGACCCCTTCAGGTCGCTCATCTGTCCGGTCCCTGCGGATGACAAGATGGACTGGGCCGAGTTCGGCGCCGTCGCCGGCAATACGGCTCCGAGGTCCATGTACTACGGTCGCGGCCAGCGCGCCGAAGAGCTTCTGGTTTCCTGGGCGCCGGCGGTCTCTTCGTGCTGCTCGGTGCGCAGCCCGCCGACGGCTACTTGGAACGGCGCTCTTCGAGCGCGCACGCCAGGCCCATCGGCGCAACCGTCGGCTTCGATGACTTCGTCTACGAGATAATTCGGAGTGCTGCCCGCCGGCGTTCTCGATTCCGATCCAAGCGCGGCAGCCATTTCCACCTACTCGCCGCCGGAGTCGCTGATGGTCATCGTGCGATGCATCTTCCACGACCCGTCCGCTTGGCGCCGGTCGCCGTCGAACGCCCACCGGCACGACGATTCTTCAGCCGTTACCCCGACCTCGAATCCATTGCGGCCATGCACTTCGTCCACCACGTCTACGACAGTGCCCAGGTGCACACCCGAACCGTTGAGCGAGAGTCGCGTCGACCACTCGTGCTCGCGCATCGTCTGATGCAGCAGCACGAGCACCTGAAGGACGGATGACTTACCGGAGGAATTCGGCCCGGACAGCAACGTAAGCGGCGCCAAGGGCAATCGCAACAACTCGAAACACTTGAACAGCCGCAGATCAAGCCGCGTCAGCATCGAACACCTCGCTCAGCGCGGTCCTCACGGCGGAAAAGCGATATGCAACCTTTTTGGGATCGTTGGGTCCATAAGTGACGGCGGTGACGAAATCCTCATCATCCATGAGTCCATAGAACTTGTCTCTCAGTGCATCCGCATGATACTTCACGATCGGCTCCGTATAGCGGGACAACCCTGTCGATATGACGTCCCAGAGCGACGCGTTCAATACCGACCGCGCATCCTGACCCCGCTTGTGTTTCCTGAACGCATGCTTGCCGAACAGGTGAAGGTTGTTGCTCAGCGTCGTCCTCAACTGGCGGGACAGGCTCTCCAGCGCGGCGGAGCCGCTATTCATGTGCTTCAGCGCCGCCGCGAGGAAGTCATCCATGTCTCCCTTGTACTCCTTGATGTCGATTGTCCGAAAGGCACAGAATCGGTTCACGAACCGTCCTGGGTTCGTTACGGATCAACAGCGAATTGATTGAATCCGCCGGCCAGAGCGCCGGTTGTCGATCGTCTTCCAGCCCCTCGATGCGTCCATTGTCCGTATTGGCCGTTTGCGTGGCCATGGAATCCCTCAGTCGCAGCGTGACCGAATCCTCCGGTGAAGAGTCCGTGAGGCCGCTCCGAACATCAGTCCTCGGCTCAACCGAGCACATCTTACTGCAAGAAGCGCGGGAAGCACGCCAGGAAACACGCCCCGCGGCCCAGGAGTCACATCGACCAGCCTGCGTTCACGCAACGAGCCCGCCGAGACGACTGAGCGACGGCATCGATGCCGGATTATTCCGCCGGCAGCGCAAACGCCACCAGCCGCGCGTCGGGACCGGCCCCGGTGGCGATGAGGACGAACTGCCGGCCCGCCCGCGAGCGGTAGGTCATCGGGTTGCCGCTCGTGCGGAACTCCGTCGGCACACGGCCGATCTCCCGGCCGGTCGCGGCGTCGAACGCGTACAGGTACGGGTCACCGCCGCCGAGAAAGACGAGCCCGCCGCCGGTGACGAGCGGACCCGGGGCGCCCGGCGTGCCGAGCCGCTCCGGCAACTCGACGCCCCGCAACAGCGGATGCGAGCGCATGACCCGGCTACCCTCGCCGAACGGCACGCTCCAGGCGATGTCGCCCGCGTCGAGGTCGATGGAGACGAGCCGCGCGTAGGGCGGCTTGACGAGCGGGATCGGCCCGAGCCGGCTCCGCTCCGCCGGGATGTACCCGCCCAGTCCGCGGAAGATGCCGGCCGAGCCGCCGCGCGGACAGTTGTTCGTGTAGGCGACGTCGACGTCCGGCAGGTCGGGATCGGTCGCGCACACCTGGTTGGGCGACACGCCTTCCGACGTCCGCACGTAGAGCCGGTCGGTGGTGGGGTCGAACGCCGCCCCGCCCCAGTTGGCGCCGCCGTCGACGCGCGGGCGCTGCAGCGTCCCCCGCAGGCTGGGCGGCGTGAAGAGCGGTCCGAGCCGGTAGGTCTGCAGCTCCTCGACCGCCAGGCGGTGGATCTCGGGCGTCAGGTCGTTGGCGTCCTCCAGCGATACCCCCTGGGCGGCGAACGGCGGCGGCTTCGTGGGGAACGGCTGGGTCGGATACGGCACCTCCCCGGGCACGTCGGTCTCGGTATCCACCGGCCGCTCCTCGATAGGCCAGACCGGCTCCCCCGTCACCCGGTCGAAGACGTAGGTGAAGCCCTGCTTCGAGACCTCGGCTACCGCGTCGATGGTCCGCCCGTCCACCTCCAGGGTCATCAGGTTCGGCGCCGACGTGAAGTCGTAGTCCCACAACCCGTGGTGCACCGCCTGGAAGTGCCACTCGCGCTGGCCGGTGCGCGCGTCGAGGCAGACCAGCGACTCGGCGAACAGGTTGGCCCCGAGGCGCCGTCCGCCCCAGTAGTCGCTGCTCGGCGTGCTGGTCGGGACGTACAGCAGCCCGCGCTCGGCGTCGAGCGACATCAGTCCCCACACGTTGGCGTGCCCGGTGAAGCGCCAGGACCCGCCCTCCCAGGTGTCGGCCCCGAACGCGTCGTTCGACTGCGGCACGGTGTAGAAGACCCAGCGCCGCTCGCCGGTGTGGACGTCGAACGCCTGCACCGACCCGGGGGTGTCGAACCGCTGCTGGATGCGATCAGGTACGCGGCTGCCGACGATGACCAGGTCCTCGAAGACGACGGGCGGCGAGGTCTGGTCGAACATCTCGTGGGTCACCGGGTTCGGGAAGTTCTCGGTCAGCAGCACGCGACCGTCGTCGCCGAACGAGCGGACGAGCGACCCGTCGGCCGCGTTCAGCGCATACAGGCTGTCGCGGCTGTTGATGAAGATCCGCATCTGGTCGCCGGCGCCCGCCTCGCGGTTGGCGTTGGCCGGCCACACCGCGACGCCGCGGTGCTTGAAGCCGCCGGGCGGCCCGCCGTCCGGGCCGGTGCGCCACGCCTCGGGATCGAACGTCCAGAGCTGCTCCCCCGTCTCGGCGTCCAGGGCGACCACCCGCGTGTACATCGTCGACACGTAGACGACGTTGTCGATCATCAGCGGCATCACCTCGAAGCTGCCCGGCCGCGTCCGGAACTCCTGGTTCGGCAACTCGTTCGGCTCCCACGTCCAGGCGACCTCGAGCCGGTCGACGTTCGCGGCGTCGATGTCGGCCAGCGGCGAGTACTTCGAGGCCGCCTGATCGGCGCCCACGTACGGCCATTCGACCATCTCGCCGGCCGGCCCCTGCGCCGCGGCCGGTGCGCCGCTAGTCAGCGCCGTCGCGAGCACGACCGCCATCGTCATCACGACTCGTGTCGTCTTGTGCATCTTTCCGAGACTCCTCTCAGATCTCGCGCTCAGCGGTCACGGGTACGGGTGCGCCGATTGGCGCGCCGCCGCTGCTCCACGCGGACCAGCAGATCCGCCTCGTCGCGACCTGCAAGCGCGGCGGCGGCGAGCACATCGTGCGCGAGCCGGTCGACCACCCGAGGCAGGATGATGTCGCGACATGCAAGCGCGGCGACGGCGAGCACATCGGGATCCTCGCCCGCGATCCGTACGGCCAATCGTTCGGAGACGGCCAGCCCACGGTTCCGCAGGATTGCAGTCCTGCAGCCATGCTAACACCCTGCCGGGGACGCTCCGGATCCTGCGCCTCGAACTCGCTTCGTTGCGTTCTACGGCGCAAGCTCCTAGAACCGCGACGCCGCCATCCAGGTATCCGACCGCGCCCAGCTCTTCTCGAACTCCGCGTCCACGTCCGCCGACGCCTTGCCCTGCGCGTCCAACGCCTGCCGGAGCCCGAAGAGCGACCAGCCGTTGTTCGGATGGTCCTCGAGCTCGGCGCGGTAGACCCGCTCGGCGCCGGCGAAGCGCCCGGCCTCCAGCAGCGCCGCGCCCAGCCAGTGCCGCGCGGCGAACGGCAGCGGCTCCGGCTCCGAGTACTCGAGCCGGTCCTCCACCTCGACGGCCCGCTCGAACGACTCGATGGCGGCGTGCAAATGGCCGCCGGCCCGCCGGATCTCGCCCTCCAGGATGCCGCCGACCGTCTTCAGCAGCAGCTCTGCGGAGTCGAAGCGGAAGCGCGCGTTGGTCTCGTCGGCCAGCTTCAGCACGCGGTCCAGGTAGACCTGCGCGAAGTCGGCGTCGCCGTTGCGCAGGTGCGCGTAGCCCTGCGCGAAGTCCCAGAGGCCGGCCGAGCCGTCCTGCTCCGGCCGCTCGGTCAGCGCCAGCACCTCGTCGAAGCGCCCGAAGCGGACCAGGGTCAGCGCGTGGAACACGCCGTCGCCGGTCAGCTTGGCGTAGTCCTTGCCCGCCTGGATGGCGATGGCGCCCTGCCCGTCCATCGACGCCGCGAAGAGCAGCATGTGCAGGTTGTGGGTCGGGTAGATCGCCACCCCCTCGCCCACCTCGGCCTTCAGATCGGAGTGCCACGCGTCGATGTTGGCCCGCACGCCGTCGGCCCAGCGGCCGATCTCGTTCCAGGTGTGCGACGGCATGTGGTTGATGTGGCTGGCCCCGGGAATCTCGTTGCCCAGGTGCTCCGCGCACCCGGACGCCAAGCCGGGATCGACCGTCGACTCGGTGGCGTGGATGTACAGGTGACAGGCGCCCGGGTGGGTGATGTCGCGGTCTAGCACGCTCTCGAGCACCGCGTGCAACCGCTGCACGTTCGGGTCGTTCAGGTCGCGGGTGCCGCGGCGCGGCTCCAGCAGGAACAGCGCGTCGCCGTAGAGGGTCACCGCGTCGAGATCGTCGGGGTACGCCTCGGCCAGCCTCCGCATCGCCTCGGCGTAGGCCTCGTCCTGATCGCGCCGCTGCGCCGGATCGAAGTCCTCGACGTAGCGGGTGGTGATGGCCTCGATGTAGGCCCGTTCCTTGGGGCTCGCGCCGTCGATGCGGGCCACCGCCTCCTGCATCGCCGCGTAGGCGAACGGCGCCTCGAACGGGCGCATCGGGCCGTTCAGGTACGACCCCCAGGCCCACGCCTCGCCCCAGTAGCAGATGGCGCAGCCCGGATCGTGCTTCCACGACTCGCGGAAGGAGCGCACCGCGTCCTCCTTGCCGAAGGCGTACATCAGCCGGAAGCCCTGGTCGAAGTAGGCCTGGGCCTTCTCGTTGTCCGACGAGATGGGGTGATGGTGATCGCCGAGCGCCGTCTCGAACAGCGGCATCGGCTCGGCGAAGCTCTCCGGCAGATCGGCCGAGGCGTCGTCGGGGCCGCCGCCGTGGTCGTGCTGCGCGAGCGCGGGCGCGGCGATCAGCGCGAGCGCCATCGCGATCAGGATGCTCGGGAAGAAGCGCGGCTTGCGGTTGGTCATCGGGCTCTGATTCCTCTCGTCAGGGTTTGCTGAACCTCCAATCATAACGCCGCCCCCCGCGGCGCGCGGCCTCCGTGGTGGGACGCCCGCGGGGCGCGGCGGTCTTCGGCCCCTCGCCAAGCAGGCGGCGCGCGGCGACCCCGGCCCGGACCGCGAACTGCACGCGCCGCAACGGGTGCGGTATGCTGAGGACACCATGACGCGCAGGGTCTGTGTGCTCGCCGTCGCGTCGCTCCTCCTGTCCGGGATGCTGGCCGCCGCGGCGGCGCAGTGGGGCTGGGGGGTCGGTGAGGGCAACATGCCCGTGCGCTTCCCGCCCGCCTCGATGCCGGACCGCGGCTTCACCTTCTGCAAGCTGATGTACGACCAGGTCCGGTACGAGGCGCTCGGCATGGGCTGGTCGACCGACTATCCCTACGCCGGCATCAACCTGATGCACCGGATCGAGGACCTGACGACGACCGAGATCAGCAAGGATCGCCTGGGCGATCCCAACCACTGGGTCGTGCGGCTGACCGACGACGCGCTGTTCAACTGCCCGTTCGTGATGGCGGCCGACGTGGGCACGATCGGGATGAGCGCGGCGGAGGCGTCGCGGCTGCGCGAGTACCTGCTCAAGGGCGGCTTCCTCTGGGTGGACGACTTCTGGGGATCGCGCGCCTGGGACCACTGGGTGAGCGAGATTTCCCGCGTGCTGCCGCCGTCGCAGTATCCCATCCGGGACGTGCCGATAGACCACCCGGTGTTCCGCGCCCTGACCCACGTCGAGAAGGTGCCGCAAATCACGTCGATCCAGTTCTGGTACCGGTCGCGCGGGCGGACGACGTCCGAGCGCGGACGCGACAGCGACGTGGCCCATTTCCGGGCGATCAGCGACGAGCACGGCCGGTTCCTGGTGGTGATGACGCACAACACCGACGTCGCCGACGCGTGGGAGCGCGAGGCCGACGATCCGCGCTTCTTCCAGCAGTTCTCGCCCGACGGCTACGGTCTGGGCATCAATGTGGTCCTCTACTCGATGAGCCGCTGACGGTCCGCCCGCGGTAGCGCCGTGATCGGGAGCAGCCCATGACGACACCTAGCGAACCCCGCCCCCGCGGGAGCGCCGGCACCGGCGCAGCGGTCGGGGCGGCGGTCGGCGCCGCGACGGGCGCCGCGCTGGACCAGCCGCTCATCGGCCTCGCGGTGGGCGCCGGGCTCGGCGCCGCCCTGGTCGCCGCGTGGGGTGCAGCGTCGCCGCGGTGACTCCAACCGGAAACGTCCGTCAGGCTCGCGGCTCCCGCGGCGCAGGCGCGCGACGACGGGGGTAGCCCGACCTGTCACCGGTCCGTCGTACAATGGCCCGCGCCCGCCGCTGGAATCGGGGCGCGCGATTATCGGAGCATCGACGGATGGGCCGCATCGTCATCGCCTGTTACAAGCCGAAGCCGGACCGGGACGACGCGCTGCGCAAACTCATGGAGTCGCACATCCCGACGTTGCGAGCCGAGGGTCTGATCACGGACCGGGCGCCGATCCTGATGGAGGCCGGTGACGGCACCGTAATAGAAGTGTTCGAATGGCGTTCGACGGAGGCCATCCAGGCGGCTCACGCCAATCCGCGGGTGCTCGCGATGTGGGAACGGTTCGCGCAGGTCTGCGACTACGTCCCGGTAGGCACGGTCCCGGAAGCCGCCGTACCGTTCTCGGAGTTCATCCCGGTGGAGACCGACTCATGACCAGATGTCTTTCGCGCCGCGCGTTTCTCGGCAGCGCGCCGGCCCTTGCCGCGCTGCCGTCGCTGTCCGCTTCGGCCGCACCGGCCGCGCGCCTGCCGCTCGGTCAGGCGGAGCTCGGACTCCGCATCACGGGCATGGAGCTGATCGTCGTGCGCGCCACGGCCCGCACGAACTGGATCTTCGTGCGGTTGGCGACCAACGACGGCATGACCGGCCTGGGCGAAGCGTCGATGGGACGGCTGACCGACCTGCCCGAGCTGGCCGGGTTCTTCGACCTCGTCCGCGACCGCTCCCCTTTCGAGATCCAGCGTTACCGGCAACAGGGGCGCCCGCGGGCGGCGGCGGGAGACCGCCGGCTGGCCACTGCGTTCAGCGCGGTCGAGCAGGCGCAGTGGGACCTGGTGGGCAAGGCCCTGCAGGCCCCGGCGTACGACCTCACGGGCGGGGCGCTCCGACACGAGCTGCCGGCCTACGCCAACATCAACCGCGCCACGGCGGTTCGCACGCCGGAGGGTTTCGCCGCCAACGCGCGGCAGGCAGTGGAGGACGGCTTCCGCGCCGTCAAGGCGGCGCCGTTCGACGGGTTCCCGCCGCTCGACGGTCCCGCCGCCGAGGTCGAGGCGGCGACCGAGCTGGGCATCGCCTGCATCGAGGCGATGCGCGACGCCATCGGGCCGGACGTCGACCTGAAGATCGACGTCCACAGCTTCTTCGACGTGCCCCTGGCCATCGAGGTCGCCGGGCGGCTCGAGCCGCAGATGCTCTCGTGGTACGAGGAGCCGGTGCCGCCGACCGATCTCGAGAGCACCAGGGCGATAAAGGAAGGCATCGGCCAGACGATGGCGGGCGGCGAGTTCCTGTTCGGCGTCGAGGGCTTCGCTCCGCTGTGCCGCGAACGCGCGGTCGACATCATCATGCCCGACGTCAAGCACTGCGGCGGCGTGGCCGAGCTGGGCCGCATCGCCACCGTCGCCGAACTGCACGACGTGCTCGTCTCGCCGCACAACCCGAGCGGGCCGGTCAGCACGATGATCTCGGCCAGCGTCTGCGCCGGCCTCTCGAACTTCGACATTCTGGAGTACCAGTGGAACGAGGTGCCGTGGCGCGGCGACCTGATCGATCCCCCGGAGCGCTTCTCGGGCGGGATCATCGGAGTGCCGGACGGGCCGGGATTCGGCATCACCCTGAACGACACGCTGGCACGGGAACACGCCTGAGACGACGGCGGAGGCACGCGACACGATGAGGATCCGAGCGGTCGATGCACTCGAAGTCATTGACTCCCGCGGCAACCCGACGGTGGAGGCGCGCGTCCATCTCGACGACGGCACCGTGGCCGAGGCCCGCGTGCCGTCCGGGGCGTCGACGGGCGAGCGCGAGGCGACGGAGTTGCGGGACGGCGGCGCGCGCTACGGCGGCAAGGGCGTCCGGCAGGCCGTGGCCAACGTCAACGGCGAGATCGACCGCGCCCTGGCCGGCTGCGACGCGAGCGACCAGCGCGCACTCGACCGGCGGATGATCGACCTCGACGGCACCCCGAGCAAATCCCGCCTCGGCGCCAATGCGATTCTCGGCGTGTCGATGGCGGCGGCGCGGGCCGCGGCGGCGGCGGCGGGCGTTCCACTGTATCGCCACCTCGGCGGCGCCGGCGCGACGGTCCTTCCCGTGCCCTGCCTCAACGTCATCAACGGCGGCCGGCACGCGGACAACACCATCGATTTCCAGGAGTTCAAGATCGCCCCGCACAACGCGCCGTCGTTCGCCGACGCGTTGCGGATGGGCATCGAGGCCTTCCATGCCCTCAGGGCGCTCCTCAAGAGCCGGGGCAAGTCGACCGGCATCGGCGACGAGGGAGGCTTCGCCCCCGACCTGGCGGGCAACGAGGAGGCGGTCGAGTTGATTCTCGAGGCCATCGAGCGGGCCGGCTACCGCCCGGGGGACGACATCGCCGTCTGTCTCGATCCGGCCACGAGCGAGATGTGGCGGGACGGTTCCTACGTCGCGTTCAAGTCGGACCAGTCGGCGCGCAGCACGGCCGAGATGATCGATCTCTGGAGCGGATGGATCGACCGCTACCCGATCGTGCTCATCGAGGACGCCCTGGCGGAGAACGACTGGGACGGCTGGGCGCGGATCACCGCGGCGCTCGGAACGCGGATCGAACTGGTGGGCGACGACCTGTTCTGCACGAATCCCGCCATCCTGCAGCGGGGCATCGACAACGGCGTAGCCAACTCGATTCTCGTCAAGCTGAACCAGATCGGGACCGTCTCGGAAACGCTGGACACGGTGCGCCTGGCGCAGAGCAACGGTTACGGCGCCTACATGTCGCACCGTTCCGGCGAGACCGAGGACACGTTCATCGCCGACCTCGCGGTCGCCACCGGCTGCGGACACATCAAGACCGGCTCCGGCTGCCGCGGCGAGCGTACGGCGAAGTTCAACCGCCTGCTGCGCATCGAGCACGAGCTGGGCGAGCGGGCGACGTTCGCCGGACTCGGCGGCTTCCGGCAATCCGTGCTGCCGAATTGACAGCGAAGCCCCCCGTGACGGTTCTGCTCGCCGCGGCGACGGGGTGACCGTGACGGTCGAGACGCTCGTCCGGCGCTTCTACGACGACCTCTGGAACCGGTTCGATACGACTCTCATCCCGGTTCTCCTGACCGAGGACGTGACGTTGCGCGGCGCGCTCGGACGCCACGCCGCGGGCCGTGCCGCATTCGCCGACTACATGCAACTGGTGCACGGCGCGTTCCCCGACTTCGAGCAGACCCTGGACGAGGTAGTCGTGGACACCGTCGGCGGCTCGGCGTTCGTCCGCCTGCGCTGCCGCGGAACGCATCGGGGCGCGCTGTTCGGCGTACCGGCCACGGGCAGGCTGATCACCTACGAGGGAGCCGCCCGCTTCGAGACGCGCGACGGCCGGATCGCCGACATCTGGATCCTGGGCGACCTGCACAGCCTGGTGCGGCAGCTCAGGACCGAACGAGAATAGAGAGCGTTCGGGGCAGGGAGCCCGTGGTGAAACGCCGCGTCGCACCGAGAGCGGCGAGGCGCCCGCGCGGCAAGGCGCGACGAGGGAGCATATTGGGCATATTCGACCGAGGAGCAACGCAGTCCGGGCGGGATGCATCGCCCGCCCGATTGCAGCGGGGCTCTCGCCACGGGCTCCACGGAGCGGAACGAGGAGAGGGTGCGCGGCCTCGAAGCTTCGAAACCACGCCCTCTCCGGGCTCTGGCGCGAGACTCCCGCGGCGCAGACTCCTAGCGCCCCGAAACGCCTCGCTGACTCGGCGTTTCGGCCCATCCCCCCCGCTCCATGACCCTGGGCCGCAGCACTTCGCTTCGCTGCGTTCTGCGGCCCGGACTCCTAGAAGTCGAAGTCGCCGCCGCCGAAGCCGAAGCCGATACCGGCGCCGAAGACTCGCGACGCGGCCGTGTTCTTGCCCGCAATCACCTGTCCGAAGAACACGTTCAGGTTGACGGTGTCGGTGACGTTGGCCAGCAGACGCCCGCCCACGATGTGCGCGTCCTCCTCGAGCGCGGGGAACCGGCTCGGGGAGAAGCCCGTACCGCCGATGTCTATGCCCGAAAGACCGTTGACCATTCTGTAGTCGACGCCGAACGTGACCGCGCTCCCGGCCGGGATGAACAGGCCCAGGTTCACGAACAGGTCGTTGGGGACGTCGAGCGTTTCGCCCGCCGCGCCGGCGCCGCCCACGGCCTGTGTGTTGACCTCGGTACCGCCGCGGACCCGAAACCCGACCTCGGCCGAGAACCCGGCCGCGCTCCCGAACCGGCCGATGATGAGCGAGGTCTCGACCCCGTGCCCGCCGTCTCCCAGCGAGTTGATGTACCCGGTGTCGTACGCGCCGGCCAGGATCCCGCCGACCCGCACGGCGACGCTGGGCGCGTTGCTGATCAGCTCGTCGACGAGCCGGAAGGTCAAGGCGATGTTCGAGTCGTACAGGCCGCTGTAGCTCTCCTGGCCGCCGGAAGGACCGACCCCTCCCTTGACGAAGCTGGACGCGAACGCCGACTGGATGTCGAGGGCCACGAAGTCGTTCACCGCGTAGTTGGCGGCGAACCACATCGTGTTCTGCGCCAGGTTGGCGTCGGTCTCCCCGAGCGGTCCCGTCACCTTCGTGATCGAGCCGTCGACCGGCCGCCAGAACTCCCTGGCGTTCTGGTTCGCGTAGGTGAGGCTGATGGTGCCCGTCCCCGGCTCGGCGATCCAGGGCGTGCCCTGGGCGAACGCGGGCTGCGGAAACAGGCTGAGGACCATTGCCGCGCCGGCGACGACGGTCAGGAACGAACGAAGGTCGTGGAACATCGGTTGCGATTCTCCTCTTGCCGGAGTCGAGTCATGGTTGCCGGAACGAGCCCCGGCCAGCCGGCTAGCCGAGCCTGTAGCGGCGCGTCAGGAAGTAGTAGACCAGCTCCAGCCTGAGCGTGCACTCGTCGCCCTGCACGGCCGCGCCGCCGCAGAGCGCCGTGACTTCCGCGGTGGCGTCGCCGGCCGAATGCGCTGCTTCGAGGTCGGCCCGCAACGTCTCGGCCCGGTTGCGGTCGAGCCGCTGCACCGGACAGCCGTTGCAGACGAGCGTGTCGAACGTCAGCGCCTTGCCTTGGGAATACGCGGCGCGCGGGCTCACCTTGCCGGCGCCGGTGCCGATGGAGCCGGACGCTTCCACCGAAGCGTGCAGCATTCCGATGCCGGCCGCGAGAAGCACTGCCAGGAACATGGATCGCATCGTTTCCTCCTCTGAACGTATCGCGGTGTCGTCTATGGTTCAGCCGGTGTGCGGGTCATGCCCGCGCGAGCGTTCGACGACGACGACGCTTCCTCCGTCGTCGCCGGCGCCGGATACCTCCCTCCGCCACGCCGGGCGGCGGGCCCGGTTCAGCGCTGCCGGCTGTTCAGACTCCAGTCGTAGTCGTACTCGATGAAGCCCTCGAAGCCTCGCAGGAACTCCGCCAGATCGTGTTCGGCGTATTCGATCAGGTGCGCCTTCACCGATTCCTCGGTGTTTCCGAAGTCCTCGGTGTACCAGTCGTAGATGCTCGAGATGACGATGAAGTCCTCGTCGACGACATCGACGCCCCGCGGATTGTTCACGTAGTCCCGCGCGCCGGTCTCGAGCAGCTCCTCGGTGTTGTCGGCGGTGAAGGCCGTATCGAGCAGGTGCGGGCAGCCGTAGGCCGCGCAGTTCACCGCGTAGTGAATCCGCCGGTCCTGCCAGATCGGGCGCAGGATGCCGTGCTCCATGTCGTTCAGCGTCAGGTCCTCGCCGGCCACCCGGGCATGCACGTCGTCCCACGGCCCGGTGTACGGCACCACGCCCTCGTGGATGTCCCGGATGGTGTCCACCGGATAGCCGTCCAGCACGACCTGGACCGTCAGGGCGTTGTAGAAGTTGATCCAGTACGCCATCTGCTCCGCGCGGCTGTAGTCGCGGGGATCGAGCCCCTGGAGATAGTCGAGATAGCCGGCCAGTCCGGCCGCATCCTCCGCGCTGGCGGCGAGACCCTCGTAGTCGACGAGATTGACGCCCGACGAATCCGGGGCGACGTGGCCGTCGAGGATGTCCTGCCAGGCGCCGTGATCGATGCGCTCGACGCTGGATTCGTCGCTGGCGTCCCACCCCTCGATCTCTTCCGGTTCCGGGGCGCCGCAGGTCGCCGCAAGCAGGGCCGCGCCCAGCACGCCCGCGACGAGCCGGCGGCGCCGGGGCGCAAGGTCGAGAGTCTCCGCGTTCCGAACTGGCTTCATGGTCGCTCTTCCTCGTTGTCTCCCGGCTTCCCGTGACGACGGTAATCCCTCCGTCATGACGCGGCGCCACGACGACGGAGCTTCAGAATCATGCCGAGAATACCGATGCTGGCCCCGATGACCCCCCTGGCGGTCCCTCCGACCTTCGAACGACCGAAGCGTCGCCGCCGCGAGTTCACCGGGACCTCGACGAGCCGCAACCGGCTCTGAATCGCCTTGATCTGCATTTCCACCGTCCAGCCGTAGGCGGTATCGCGCATGTCGACCCGCCGCAGGGCGTCCGAGCGGATGGCCCGGAAAGGGCCGAGGTCGGTGATCCTCCGGCCCCAGAGCATTCGGATCAGCAGCGACGCCACGCGGTTGCCGGCAATCTGCGGCGGCGTCAGGGCGCCCGGCTCCCTGCGTCCCAACGCGCGCGACCCGATCGCCAGGTCGGCGCCGGCCGCGACGGCGCGCAGCAGATCGAGGGCCTGGCCGATCTCGCACGACTGATCCCCGTCGACGAACAGCACCACGTCGACGGGCCGGAGCGCAGCGATGGCGGCGAGGCACGCGCGCCCGTAGCCGGGCGTCCGCTCGACGGCCACGCGCGCCCCCGCCGCCCGCGCCCGCTCGGCCGTCCCGTCCGCCGACCCATTGTCGCAGACCACGAGATCGTCGATGACCCGCTGCCCGTCGTCCGTGCGCAAGTCGAGGAGCTCGGCCACCACGGCGCCGATGTTGTCCGCCTCGTCGCGTGCGGGGATGACCGCGCCGACGCTGAGCCCGTCGTACATCGTCGAGGTCACCCGCGCGCGGCGTCGGACCGGCCTCCGAGGCCGCGCCCCCGGCGCCTGACGAGATCGCAGCCGAGCCCCGCGGCGATGAGGCCGAACTCCAGCCACCGTACCCACAGCGGCTGCGCGTAGGGGTCCATCTCGTAGTCCTGCAGGTTGAGGCCGGTGACGTAGCTGAGGAGGACGGCCCCGGAGGCCGTCCACGCCCACACGCTGGGACGAATTGCCGCGAACGGCAGCAGCCAGAGCAGGTACCACGGGTTGATTACCGGCGACGCCGCGAGCAGCGCCCCGTACACCCAGTCGCCGCGTGGGATTTCATGGGCGCCGCTACGGGCGTACACAGAATTGTAGTATCCCCACCACGCCGCGAACAAGATCCCCAGGGCGAGCCTGGCCTCGAACCGGGGCACAATGGCCGCCGCCAGCCCGAACAGCGCCGAGTTGAACTCCCATTCCCGGGCGAAGACCTGCAGCGAGGTCAGGTCGGTGCCGCCGAGCAGCACGAACGGCCCGTACAGCGCGGCCAGCGTGGCGCCGAACAGGATCCAGTGCCCGAGACGCGCGCGGGCGAGCACCAGCGGCGCCAGCACCAGTCCGAACGTCTTCGCCCCGGCGGCCAGCCCCAGGCAGACCGCGGCGTTCCGCCAACGGCGGTTTCGGGCCAACACGATGGCCGCCAGCAGCAGACAGACCCCTGCGCCGTCCGGGTGCGCGGTGAAGGCGATCTCCTTGACCACCAGCGGACACCAGGCGTAGAGCAGGACGTTGGCTGACGACGTCAGACGCAGCAGCAGCGCCACCGTGACCAGATCGACCGCGATCAGGATCGCCTGCAGCGCCGCGACGCTGGCCGGCTGCACCCAGTAGCCGACCAGGAAGACGAGCTGCGTGGTCGGGCCGTAGATGGTCGGCAGTTCCGGGTAGTTGATGCCGTCGAGGACACGCTGGAACGGCGCGGGAACCCCCGGATCGACGAAGAACTCCTCGGGCGCAACGCCGTAGGGCGTGCCGGATGTCGCGAAGCGGAAGGCGTCCCAGAGGTAGCGGTAGAAATCGTCCTCGTAGAACGGCCCGCCGGCCAGGCCGCACAGACGGAAGACCACCGTCCACAGGATGAGACGACCCACGGGGAACGGATCGCCGCGACGCCGGAAGTACAGGTAGAGACCGAAGACCGGCAGGCCGGTCCAGGCGACGAGGAGAAAGAACGCCGGCAGCTCGGGTTCACCGGGTTGCCGCGCCAGCACCGCGAGGGCGGCGTACCCCAGGGCGCACCAGAGACCGACCGCATCCACGTGGCGCATCGGTTTCTCGGGCGGGTCAGCCGGGAGCCCGCGGCCAGAGCCAGGCTGCATTCGAGCGGCGATGCGCTCCGCGTGGACTGCGTTGCTCCTCGGGCGAATTCACCGCGGACTCCCGGGCCGCAACGGCGACTCCACCGGGAAGTAGCGGGCCAGCGTCGCGGCGGGCGGCTTGGGGGTGAGCCGCGACACCACGACCATCAGGAGGGACGACCCCAACAGCATCGGCAGCACGGGCATGTAGCCGAGGACATCCGTCCCCCCGGGGGTGCGCGTCACGACGTCGACCCCGGCCACCGTCCAGACGGGAACCACGGTTCCCGGCGGCGGCGGCGGGACGGCCGCCTGCAGAACGGCTATCGCGGTCATGGTGACGGCCGTCCAGACGACCACCGCCAGCGCGCCCCACTTCGTGCTCCCGCGCCAGAAGAGCGCCGCGACCAGCAGCGGCAGCAGCGTCGTGAACCCCGAGAACGCGTACTGGACCGCGATGCCGAAGATCCCGGGCGGCGCCTGCAGCGCGATGACGTAGGCGACTAGCGCAATCAGCACGACGAAGACCCTTCCGGTCTGCACCTGCACCGCCGACCCGAACCGCGACTTCCCGCCGTAGTAGGCGAACACGTCCTCGGTGAACATCGTGGAGAGCGCCAGGATCTGCGAGTCGCTGGCCATCACCGCCGCCATGATGCCCGCACCGAGCAGCCCGGCGAGCCACAGCGGCGCGTAGTGCTCCAGCATCAGGATGATCACGTCGTCGCCGGCCGCGGCGCGCTGCAGCTCCGCCGTCTCCGCGGGCGACAGCGTCTCGCGCTCCGCGGCGAGCACGGCCCGCGCCTCGATCTTCGACTCGATGCCCGGCACGTCGGTCATCGCATTGGCGGTCAGGCCGAGGAAGGTGCACGGCAGCCAGATCGCCAGGATGCAGAGCGGATAGAAGATGACGGTCTTCCTGAACTGCCCCATCCGCCGCGCGGTGAGGCAGAAGATGGAGATGTGCGGAAACATGATCGAGGACAACGGAATCAGCATGTAGCTGAAGAAGAACCTCGGGGACACGTGCTCGCGCGTGAGAAGCGCCGCGGTCTCGGGCGCGTCGGCCAGCCGCTCCAGCGCCTGGGGAAAGCCGCCGATGCTCACCCCGATGAAGACGATCGCCGCCGCCCCGAACGTCAGGAAGAGCACCGTCTGGAACGTATTGACCCAGGCCGTCCCCTGCATGCCGCCGAAGAAGACGTAGCTCATGACGACGGCCGCCACGACGAGGCCGCCGAACCAGTACGGCACCGCTCCCCCGCTCACCGCGCTCAGCGTCGTCCCGCCCCCCATCACCGCGATGACGATGTAGGGCACGAGCAGCGTAGCCTGCACCGCGAAGATGGCGGTTCCGATGTGCCCGCATTCCCAGCGGTCGCGGTACATCTGCACCGGGGTCATGAAGCCGAAGCGCTTGCCGAGGGCCCAGACCCGCGTGCCGAACAGGTAGAGCGTCACCGGAATGACGAGCGCCGACGACGACCCCATCAGCCCGTAGGTCACGACTCCGTTGGAGAAGGCGTGGCCGGCCGAGCCGAGGATCGTGAACGCCGTCATGTTCGTGCCGAAGAGCGAGAGCAGGAAGACGTACTGGCCGAGCGAACGGTTGGCGAGGAAGTAGCCCTCCGCCTCCTCGCGCCCCCCGGCGCGCCGGAAGGCGAAGATGCCGATGTAGAGAACGACGCCGAGGTAGAGGAAGACGACGAGCGCGGGGATCACGACCGCTCCCCCGCCTCACCCGGAGGCTCGGAGGCCGGCGCCGATTCCGCGTCGGCCTCGAGGTGGGTGGGCCAGGCGTACCGCACCAGAACCCACATCAGTCCGGCGACGGCCAGCGAATAGGCGCCGTGGTAGAAGAGGCCGATCGGCAGAAAGCCGAACACCAAGGGCCGGGCCGCATCCCAGAACCAGAAGTCCTGGTGGAGCAGGTAGAGGGCCCCGACGGCAGCGGCGAGCAGCCAGTTTCGCATCGGTATCCGGCGCCCGCCGGCGGGCGCCCGCACTCGGCAAGTCCCGGGAACGCTCGCCGGGTGGTGCAGCACCCGGCGAGCCGCATGAGCGCGCGGTCCGTGACGCGGACCCATGGGTCCGCCGTGCGGACCATCACACGAAGCACGCCTGACGGCGCTCGTCTCGGTCCGAGTGTAGGCGACGCCCGTCGTGACGTGCAACGGGACGCGTCATGGCTCGGCGCATTCGGACCGGGCGGCGTGACGCATCGGCGCCCGCGTTCGTTCGCGCTCGACACCCCCGGCTGGCGCAATCGACGGGCGTCTTCCACGCCGTGTCGCGTGGCGCGGCGGCGGACAACCGTGGAACAATGGAACGTCAACGTCCCATGCGACTCATTGCCCACAAGCAGACCCTCGCGGCACTGGCGGCGATCCTCACGCTCCTGTTCGGCTCCCGCGACGCTGCGGCCCAGGACGACGCCACCGGCCAGCCGCAGACCACCCGGCCGGCATCCGAACAGGACCCCGAGACCGCGCAACCCGGCGACGAACCGCTGACCTTCCTCGACGCGGTGACCGTGACCGCGACCCTGCGGCCGGCGCCGGTGCAGGACACCCCCGGCATGGTCTCGGTCATCGACGCCGGCGCCATTCAGGAACGCCTGGTCCGCGACTTCGCCGACCTCGTCAAGTACGAGCCGGGCGTCTACGTCGAGAACAACGTGACCCGGCTCGGCCTGAACGGATTCAACATTCGCGGCATCGGCGGCAACCGGGTGCTGACCCAGGTGGACGGAGTGCAGACCGCGGAGCAGTTCGCCTTCGGCCCGTTCAGCGTTCACCAGGCGGGGCTGGACGTCGACGCACTGAAGTCGGTGGAGATCGTGCGCAGCGCCAACTCGGCGCTCTACGGCAGCGACGCCCTCGGCGGCGTCGTGTCGCTGTTCACGAAGGACCCGGCGGACTACCTCCGGGGACGGCGCTTCCACCTCGGCGCGAAGACCACCTGGGACGGCCGCGCCAACGAGCTGGGCGGTCAGGTCTCGCTCGCCGGCGGTGTCGATCGAATCCAGGGATCGCTGTTCGCCAGCGTCAACCGCGGCCACGAGATCCGTAACCAGGGTGCAGTGGCCACCACCGACAACACCCGCACGGCGCCGAATCCGCAGGACGTCGCCGGCTCGCAGCTTCTGGCCAAGCTGGTCGTGACGCCTTCCCCGGGCAACGTGCTGCGGACGACGGCCGAGGTCTACGACACCCGCGTCGCGACCGAGTGGTTCTCCGACCGCGCGCGGATCGCGTTCGGCAGCCTGCGCTACGACACGCTGGATTCGGATGCGCTGGACACGCAGAACCGACTGCGGGTATCCGTCGACCACACGCTGGCCCCCGGGGGCCTCGATCACGTTGCGTGGCGGATTCACGGCCAGTCGAACGACACGGCGCAGGTCATCGACCGGGAACGCCTGACGCTGGTGGACGGCGCGCTGGTTCCCACCCTGCGTCGAGGCACCCTCGACTACGAGCAGATCGGCTACGGGACGTCCGTGCAGGTCCGGGAGCAGTTGCCGGGCCCGCGCGGCGGCGTGCTGCTCACCGCCGGCGGAAGCTACACGGCGGACACCTTCGACATCCTGCGCGACCGGACCGAGACGCTTGCCGACAGCAGCGTACCGGTGCCGACGGACCTGATCTTTCCGACCAAGTACTTCCCGGAGAGCAAAGTCGTCGAAGCCGGCGCCTACGTCCAGACCGAGTTCCTGCTCGGCCGCGTCACGCTCGTGCCGGGGGTGCGGTTCGATTGGTTCGCCCTGGATGCGAACCAGCAGGATCCCGTGTACGTGGCCAGCCTCAACCCGGAGGCGGTCGACTTCGGGGACGCCGCGCTCTCCCCCAAGGTGGGCGCCTCGGTGCGCCTGAACGACACCCTGACCCTGCACGGACAGTACGCCGCCGGATTCCGGGCACCGCCCTACAGCGCCATCAACACCGGCTTCACGAGCCTGCGCGGGGGCTACACGACGCTGCCCAATCCGGAGCTGCGGGCCGAGCGGAGCGACAACCTGGAGCTGGGCCTGCGAGCGGGGCTCGCGCGGGCAAGTGTGGGCGCGACCGTCTTCTCGAACTGGTACGACGGCTTCATCGAGATCAAGACGCTCGGGGAGAATCCGACCACCCGGCTGCTCGAGTTCCGGAGCGAGAACCTGGAAGCGGCGAGGATCAGCGGCCTGGAACTGCGTGCGGAGGCGTACCTGGGATCGAGCGTCACGCTGCGCGGCAGCTACGCGCGCATCGAAGGCGTGGAGATCCTGCAGGACGCCGCGACGCCGGCGCTCGCCGAGTCGACTCCCCTCGGGTCGGTCGCCCCGAACCAGGGCGTGGTCGGCCTCCGCTACGCGAGACCGTCGGGCCGCTGGGGCCAGGAGCTCTCGGTGCGGCTGGTCGAGTCCGCCGCCGGCCGGCACGACCCGGACTGGTTCGAGCCGGACGGTTACGCCCTGGTCGACCTGGTGGGCTTCCTCGCGCTGGCCGATTCGCTCACGGTGCGCTTCGGCCTGCTCAACCTGACGGACGCGAAGTACTTCGAGTGGTGGAACGTGCGGGGCCGGCAGGCGAACGATCCGGTGATCGATCGCTACTCCAGCCCCGGGCTGAGCTTCATCGGCTCCCTCGGCTACGACTGGTGATCGCGGCCGCGCCGGGCTACAGGCTGAACCGGACCTCGCCGACGACGGTGCGCCGCAGTATGTCGCCGAAGATGTGCTGCTGGATGCTCTGGTTGAAGAGGTTCGTCACCTTGACCAGCGTCGTGATCGCGCCATCGTTCCACTTCACGCCGAAGCTGCCGTTCACCATGGTGTAGCCGTCCGAGTAGCCGTGGAACTCCGGCGTGAGCACGTCGGACCAGAACGCGGCGGTCGCCGCGCTCACGGACGCGTTCCCGAGGAATCGCGACCCGTCCAGCGAGGCGCCGACGTTGACCCGGTGGGTCGGCGGCAGGCTGAGCTCCGTCGGCAGGAACGGGTTGTCCGCCTCCAGTATCCGCGGCTCGTCCTGCCACGAGTAGTTGAACCAGGCCGACATCGATCGCGAGAATCGATGGTCCACCCACAACTCCGCGCCTACCTGTTCCGTCGGCCCCAGGTTCACGTAGGTGAGCGCCGTGCGCGGCAGGACGACCCCGACCAGCGCCATGAACGTCAGGGCCTGCGGCGGGAGCAGCCACCCCGGCGGCGGGGCCTGCGCCGTATAGGGATCGGCGTCGGGCGGCAGCGGCACGAAGCTGATGGGGTTGTCCTGGCGGTTGAGGTAGACCGCCCCCCCGGCCGTCGTCCTTCCGCCGAACGTTCCCGAATAGCTCGCCTCGTATGCAGTGAGCGACTCCTCCGTGATCCCGCTGCGCGGCGCGTCGCCGACCGGCAAATCGCTGCCCGCGGCTCGAACCACCAGCGGAAAGGGCTGTGCGGTCGTCCGATCGAGCTGCTGCTCGAGTTGCTGCAGCGCCCCCTGGGCCACGGCCGGAGGCAGACCCGGGGGCAGCAGCACCGGCAGGAAGGGCCGGAATGCGGCCAGCGGACTCAGGTCGACCGGCTGGACGATGCGCATGTCCAGAAAGTTGTCGATGATCGACGGCGACCGGAACGCGCGGTTGTAGGAGAGCGTCACGGAGTGATCGACTCCCGGCTTCAGCATGAACGCCAGCCGGGGCGAGAACACCGGCTTGGCGAGGTTGCCGAACTTGTCGACCCGCCCACCGAGGACGAGGCGGAACCGGTCGAAGAAGATCTCGTCCTGCAGGTAGGCGCCGATCTCGAGGCGGTCGTCCGCCGTCGGCGCGATGGTGATGTCGAAGTTGTTGCGGCGCACGTTGCCGCCGTAGGTCAGGAAGTTCCGCTGTCCGATGAACGTGGAGTGACCGATCTCGGCGTCGAACGTCTGCGCCTTGAACCCGAGATGCACGGGCTGGCCGGTGCTCGGATCCGGCAGCAGCAGGTTCGGCGCATCGCCGTCCAGAAAGTTCGAGAAGACCTGCAGCCGCAGGTCGCCCCGCGTATAGCCCACCTTGGCGTAGCCCATGTACGACCCGCGCTGGATGTCGAACGGGCCGACCCCGGAGTGCGAGAGCCCCTCGGTGCCGGCGACTCCCCCGGAGTACGACAGCCGGCCGTTCGACAGCTCCTGGTCCACCCGCGCGTCGAACTTCGGCTGGCTGGTGCCCCGATTCGCGAATGCGCTGCCGAACGCGCCGGGCCCGTCCAGGGGATAGTACGCGCCGCCCACCGTGGCCCCGGGCACTCTCGGATCGTCGATGACCGGAATCCGGCCCGTCGGGCGGGCGAAAGCGTCGGATCGGAAGTACCCGGCGCTGATGCGGTAGGCCAACCGGTCGCTGGGCGCCCGCGCGACCGTCGCGTTCGTGCCGAACATCGTCCCGGCCCCCTGGCCCGCGGTCGAGCCGGCGTCCCGATCGATCCAGCCGCCGCTCATCGTCACCGTCGTCCCCACCGACTGCCGCGGCGGCCTGGTGATGATGTTGACGGCCCCGGTCATGGCGTTCGCGCCCCAGGTGGCCGACGCGGGCCCGCGCACCACCTCGATCTGTTCGATGTCGCCCTGGTTGGCCGGCAGCAGGTCCCACATGACCAGGCCGAAGAAATCGAGGTAGATGCTGCGGCCGTCCATCAGCACGAGCTGCGAGTTGGTCACCGTCCCGGTGGACTGCCGGCTGGTGACCTGGACGTCGCGCGCCGAGAGCTGAATCACGTTGACGCCGGGCACCGAGCGGAGGGCGTCGCCGACGTTGGCGCTCGCCGTCGTCGCCAGCGATTCGCCGGTGACGACGGAGGTGGTGACCGGGGCATCGACGACCCGGACCTCGGTCCGCGACGCGGTGACGACCACCGTGTCGCCGAAGCTCGCGAGCGCCAGCGTGACCGGGGGCAGCTCCACGGGGACGCCGGCCACGGCGACATCCGGCACCGTCGCCTCGGAAAAGCCGGCCAGCGCCACCGTCACGACGTAATTGCCGGCGGCAACGCCCGCGAACACGTACTCGCCGGCGCCGTCGGACTGCGTGACGCGGGTCTCCTCGGGACCGCTCAGCGTGACCGTCGCGCCCGGCAGCACCGCGGCGGTCTCGTCGATGACGCTGCCGCCGACCCTGCCGGACTGCGCTTCGGCCGGAAGGCTCCCCAGGAGCAACAGGATCAGGCCGATTGTGGCTGGATGTCGCATCGAAGGTGCCTCCTCATCCGCGGGCCCGGGTGTGCGATTGATATATTCCCAGTGTAGCAGTAGCCCCGGCACACCGAGTCGAGGCAGAAAAGCGTCAACGGTCCGGGCCCGGACCTGCCTCCCAGGCAGCGGCTCCCGCGGCGTCCTGCATTCACCCGCCGGCACCCGCCGGCGCCCGGCTCCCCCGTGAGATTGCGTCTCAGTTGCAGAAGAGATAGGATCCGCGCATGCTGTCCGCCACGCTTGCCGCGCCGTCGCGCACGTTCCGCGAACCGGGCGGCATCGTGTGCGCGTGCCTGCAGATCACGGAGCGGCAACTGCTGGACACGCTCGCCGGCACGCCGGCCTGCTCACTGCGCGACCTGCGGCGCACCACCGGCGCCGGCGACGGCTGCACGGCCTGTCACGACCTGCTCCGGCAGTACCTGGAAGCGGGCGCTCAGCCGTCGTGTCCGCCCATCTGCTCCGACAGGTAGTTCTCGATCCCGACCTTCCCGATCCGGTAGAGCTGCGTCTCCAGCCAGTCGACGTGCTCCTCCGACTCGGTGAGGATCGGCGCCACCAGCTCGCGCGTCCCGTTGTCCCCGAGCCGCACGCTCAGCTCGATGAGGGAGTTGTAGTGGGCGACGCCCCTCATCTCGAGCTGCAGGTCGTTCTCGAACTGCTCCTTCACGTCGGTGCCGACCCGGATGACGTCGTAGCGCGCAATCTCCGGCACCCCCTCCAGGAACAGGATGCGCTCGATGAGCTTCTCGGCGTGCTTCATCTCGCCGATCGACTCCTCGCGGTGCTTCTTCGCCAGGTCGTAAAAGCCCCAGTCGGCGCACATCTTCGACTGGCAGAAGTACTGGTTGATCGCGGTGAGCTCGACGGTGAGGGCACCGTTGAGTCCGGCGAGAATATCGGATTGGCCTTTCACGATTCACCTCCTGGAAACGTCCGTGCGGCAATCACCGCATGTTTCCAACCTACTACGCGGACGAACGGGGAGGTGAGAATGCGACTCAGTCGCGCAAGAAAGTCGGGATGACCCGGCCGGCAGGCGCCCGCGGCGCGGCAGGCGGGAGATACTCTCTGCCGATGTCACCGCTGGACGGTATTCGCGTCATCGATCTCAGCCGGGTCGTCGCCGGCCCGTTCTGCACCATGACCCTCGCCGACATGGGCGCCGCCGTCGTCAAGATCGAGGAGCCGGGGCGCGGCGACGAGTCGCGCGCGTTCGGTCCGCCCTTCCACGGCGGCGAATCGCCCTACTTCCTGTCGATCAATCGCAACAAGCGAAGCTGCACGCTCGACCTCAAGCACGAACAGGGCAAGGCGATTCTGCGACGGCTGCTGGACGGGGCCGACGTGCTGATCGAGAACTTCCGGCCCGGCGCCCTGGCGCGCCTCGGCTTCGGCTACGCTTCGGTGTCGGCCGCCCATCCGGGCCTCGTCTACTGCTCGATCTCCGGGTTCGGCGACGAGGGGCCCGACGCGACACGGCCGGGCTACGACCTGATCGTGCAGGGCGAGTCGGGACTGATGGACGTCACCGGCGCAGCGGACGGGCCGCCTACCCGGGTCGGCACGTCCATCGCCGATCTCGCCTCCGGCCTGATGGCCGCCCAGGGCATCCTGCTCGCCCTGTACGCGCGCAGGACGACCGGCCGCGGCCAGCACGTGCGGGTGGCGATGCTGGACGCCGTCGCGTCCCTGCTGACCTACAACACCGGCATCTACTTCGCCTCGGGCGAGAGCCCGACCCGGCGCGGGAACGACCATCCGTCGGTGGCGCCGTACCAGACGCTGCGCGCCAGGGACGGCTGGATCAACCTCGGAATCGCGAACGACTCGCTCTGGAAGCGCTACTGCGACGCCATCGAGCGATCCGACCTGCGGGACGACCCGCGCTTCGCGACCGCCCCGGCCCGCGTCGAGCACCGGCGGACGCTGATCCCGATCATCGAGGAGCTGACCGCGGCACGGACCGTCCGGGAGTGGATGGCTCTGCTCGGAGTGGCCGGCGTCCCCTGTGGCCGCATCCGCAACGTGGCCGAGGTCTGCACGAACCCGCAGCTCGTGGAACGGGGCAAGGTGGTGGAGTTGCCGCATCCGACCGCCGGCGCGGTACGGATGATCGGCCCGCCGATCGAGCTGAGCGAGACGCCGGCCCGTGTCGAGACGGCGCCCCCGCTGCTCGGCGAGCATACCGACGCGGTGCTGCGCGAGGCGGGGTATTCGGACGCGGATATTCGCGAATTCCGGGCGGACGGCGTGGTATAGCGGTCCGCAAGGGCCCCCGCTGCATTCGTGCTACGCTGAATCCGTGGAGGCGTTGCCCCCCTGGCTCACGCCGGCGCTGCTCACGTGGCTGCGGGCTGACATGCGGGAGCAACGCCGCGATCTCGCCGCCCTGGCCAGGGACATGGCCAAGCGCTTCGACGAGGTCAGCCGCGAGCTGGCCGGCCTGCGCGAGCGCATGGCCAAGCTCGAAGGTTCGCTCGACGGCTTCCTCGCCGGCCGCCGCGACCGCGACGTGGCCTGACGGCCAGGCCGGTCCGGGTGGCGCAACGAACCCGGGCTGGAGCGAGCGGGCCGGCCGCACCCGACAGCCGGACCGCCCCCGCCTCGACCACACGAACGCTGCGCCGTGGCCCGCGCCCGGTCTCGTCAGTGCATCCGCGCCACGTGCTCCCGCAGCAGGTCCCGCCCGAGATCGCCGTCGAAGTCCCGGTACGCCGCGTGGATGTGGTTCGGATCCTCCTGCGTGTTGTCGAACTCGATGAGGAACTCCGGCCCCTGGACACGGTAGTAGGCCACCTTGCCGCGCTCGGTCGGCCCGGCCCAGGCGAACCGGATGTCGTCGATCCCGCCGGCCAGGATCGAGGCGCGGCGCAGCGCGGCGATGTCGTCCGCCATGATGCCCACGTACGACTCGATCACGGCCATCAGCATGTCCTGCTGGCCGGCGGTCAGGGCCGAACCCGGAATCCCGATCGGGTCGAGCGGGTCGACGACCAGGTCGGCGCCCGTCACCACGTTGGTGGGCGCGACGTCGTCGAAGATCGCGACCTCGCGCTGATCCGCGTTGAGCGAGGCGAGCAGCGCGCGGGCGGTGTCCTCCTGCTCCTTCATCGCCCGCAGGCCGCGGCGCGGCCCGGACGGCACGGTCGCCGGATTGGCCCCCAGGAAGGTGGGCGTGCTCACGGTGATTTCCCCGTCCACGATCGTGTAGTGCAGGGAGAGGTGATGGCCTTCCCAGCGCCAGCCCCACGTGCCGCCGGCCTCCGGCGTCCCGAACACCGAGACCCAGTAGGCTTCCTGGTCGCGCGCGAACCGGCGTCCCTCGCCTTCCACGAGGACGCCCAGGATCCCCTCGACCTCCATGATCTGCTGGGCGGTCAGGTAGCCGGTGTAGCTCAGCCCGGAGCGAAGCAGATCGAGGGCGCGCACCTTCTGCTCGAAGTCCATGTCGGCGTAGACCATGCCGTGACGCTCGAACACCTCGGGCGGAATGAAATGGTGCCGCGATCGCTCCTCGGAGTCGAAGGCGAAAGTCGCCTTCTCCGCCTGCTCGTCGGAGAGCGACGCGAGCAGCGCCCGGGCCGCCCCGGTCATCTCGTCCACCGCCCGCGCGTGCTGATAGGTCTCGATGGCGGCCGTGCCCAAGAGACCGAACACGACCGCCGCCGCCACGATCCGCGCCGTTCGCATTGTCCTGGCTGCCTGCATGATGCGCACCTCCTGACGTGCGTTCCGCTGACTCCCGCGTGCCTGTATGGCACCTGATCGTACCGTCAATCGTCTCGTCCCGGCATATTCGACCGAGGAGCAACGCAGTCCACGCGGGACGCATCACCGCTCGAACGCAGCGGGGCTATTGCCACGGGCTGTCAACGCCGCCGCGCGCGCCATCTCCAGCCTCCGACCACCAAAGCCGCCAGCACGACCGCGGCGCCCGCGACGATGGTCAAGGAAATCGAGTCCTGCTCCCCGGGGGCGGGCGGCGCTTCCCCCTCCCCTTCGACCGGATCGCGGCCCCCCGCGCCGTCGACCTCGGCGACCGACTCTTCCGCCGCCGCCGCGGCCACACCCGCCGCGAGCGGTTCGGTCGAGGCAGGCTCCGGCCGGCGTTCCCCGATGGCGTAGAGGTGGCCGGTGGTCCGGATGAAGATCTGCCCGTCGGACACGGCCGGCGAACTGAGCACGTAGTCGTCGAAGTCGTTCTCCGCCAGCACCTCGAACTCGGGTCCCGCCCGCAGGACGGTGGTCATGCCGTTCTCGTTGGTGACGTAGATCCTGCCGTCGGCGAGCACCGGCGACGCGCTGTAGGTGCCCCGGCGAATGCGCTCGGGGCCGTAGACCGGCTCGCCGCTCTTGGCGTCCGTGACATAGACGATGCCGCGGTCGTTGACGACGTAGAAGTACTCGCCGTCGGTCACCGGCGTCGGCACGTCGGGCCCGTCGTCGGTGGACCAGACGACGTGCGTGTCGAGCACGTCGCCCCGCCCGCCGGGCCGCAGCGCCAGCAGGGGCCGGACCCGCGTCGGCGCGTAGATCAACCCGTCGTGCACGAGCGGCGAAGCGACGATGCGGTAGTCGCGCTGCCGCGTGGGGTTCAATCCGTCGGCGCGCCACAACTCCTGCCCGGTCTCCGGATCGTGACCGGTCACCGCGTCCCCGCCGGTGATGACGATCTCCGTCGTCCCGTCGTACTCCAGCAGCGCGGGTGTGGAGTATGCGTCCGGAGACTCCCGCACCGCGAGCGACGGCCGCTCGACCCGCCAGACGGTCTCGCCGGTGAGCGCGTCGATCCGCAGGACGTAGGACGGGTCGTCCGTCCGCATGCCGTGCAGCACCTGTACGAAGAGCGCCCCGTCGTGCAGGAGCGGCGACGAGGCGTAGCCCCAGTTCAGCCCGAACGGGCCGTACGACGCCGGAATGTCGCGCATCCAGTGCTCGTTGCCGTCGAGATCGAACGCCTTGAGGATGCCCGTGCCGGTCATCACCCAGACGCGTTCCCCGTCGGTCACCGGCGACGGAGACGACATGTTCTGCTTGCGGAGTCGGCGGTTCCCGTCGCTCAGGTGCCGCTGCCAAATCGGTTGTCCCGTGTCGCGGTCGAGGCACCAGAGCTCGATGTCGTCGTCGTCGACCGCCACGTTCAGGAAGATGCGGTCGCCCCAGACGATGGGCGTGGAGCCCGACCACGCGGGCATCGGGAGCTTCCAGGCGATGTTCCGCTCGGTGTCCCACTCGACCGGCAGGTCCGTCTCGGTGCTGACGCCGTCTCCGGTCGGCCCGCGCCATGCGGGCCAGTTCTCCGCCCGGGCGACGCCGGCGGCGATTGTAGCGGCCAGCAGCAGGACCGCAGCCAAGCTCGCGACGAGTGCTTGCAAACGCATGACCTCCTCCGCCAGGCGACGCTTCGGCCTGTCGCGGCTCATCCTGCTCGGGAGCCCCGCCTCGACCCGCTGGTCGGTCGACGTCCGGTCCGCTGCGACCCCGGATTCGTCGTAAGGATAGAGCATCAGGGAGGTCGGGACGCCGACCGCCCCCCGTTCCGCCGCGCGCGAGTGGGCGCCGCGGTCGCGGCCTGGCTGGCAGCCGGGATCGGGTCCCCGTTCCGCGCGCGAGTGGGCGCCGCGCTACTGCGTCCGCAGGCTACGAGGCCCTGCTCCGTTCCATTGTCATCTGTTCCCGTACTGCCTGTTCCAATGCCACAGGTTCCTGTACCAACGGCAACAGGGCATCATCAAGGCCGCGATGCCAACCGCAACGGCACTCCTCGTCGCCCGTACAGGGCGCGGTGCGAGCGAACTGAAGCCAGCGGAAATGCGTATACTTCCTCGACCATGCGGCGCACGAAGCGGCCGACGAGATTCTGGCGGACGCTGCTGGCCATTCTGGCGCCGGGCGCAACGGTCGTGCTGGGTGCGACAGTGGCCGCGCCGTTCGCGGACGCTCAACCGGAGACGAATCTCGAAGACTGTCGCCTGGACGGCGTCTCGGTTCCGGCCCGCTGCGGCTCGCTGACCGTCTACGAGGACCGCGCGGCGGGCGATGGAAGGACCATCGACCTGAAGATCGTCGTGATCCCGGCCGTCTCCGACAACCCCGAGCCCGATCCGCTGTCTTCCTGGCTGGCGGCCCCGGGCAGTCCGCCACCGGGCTGGCGGGTCCGATGCTGCGTTTCTTCTCCGAGGTGCGCCGGACCCGCGATCTGGTCTTCGTCGACCAGCACGGCACCGGCGGCAACCGGATCAAGACCCCATCCCCAGATCACAGCCAGATCACATTGGTCGAGTCGGAACAGCCCCGTAAACACTGACCTGACTGAGTGCAACGATCCAGACCAATGGGGGGGTCGGACAAGAGGAGGGAGCGACCACGGCGAATCTGGCGATTCGCGGACCCGGCAGGTGTGCGTGCGTCACACTTGCCGGGTCGCGGTCGCTCCCCTCAAAGTTGTCCCTCCGGGAAGGGGATCCGCGCTGCGGCGTCGGCGGCCAAGCCCGTGCCTGTAGTCGTGGATGGGTGTGACTCTCCTGCATAGACGATTTATTTTGGCGAGACGCCCAAGCCCTGGGTCGTGCTCGTCGATGGCGCCGAGATGCAACTTGCGAATGCGAGA
>WTFV01000110.1 GCA_011523845.1 Acidobacteriota bacterium
CGGCCTCCTGCTCACCGGCGGCCATCGCGCGCAGGCGCTTTCGCAGCTCGTGCATACGCCACGACACGGTCGCCTCCGACACGCCGAGAATCTCGCCCGCGGCGGCGTGCCTCAACCCCTCGTCGCAGACGAGAATCGCCGTGGTCCGCAGATCCTCCGGCACGGCATCGAGGGCCTGCCGCAACCACGCCAACTGCCTGGCTCGGGCGGTGTCCCCGGCCCGCCTCAGCGCCTCCAGCTCGGCGTGGAGCGCTTCGTTGCGCCGCCGCGCAGACATGCGCCGCCGCGCATCGTGCGCGGCGTTGACGACCACCCGGTACAGCCAGCTCGTGAATCCGCGATCGCCTCGAAACCGGGCGAGCTTCGCGGGCAGCATCACGCAGACGTCCTGCGCAACCTCGGCCGCCTCCTCCGCATCGCCCAGCACCCGCAGACCGAACCGATAGATGCGCGCGTAGTGCCTTTCGATCAACTCGGCGAACGCGTCCGGATCGCCCGCCGCGGCTCGGCGGGCCAGGGTCTCGTTCGTGTTCATACGGTGAGCGGCCATTGTACGACGCATGCATTTGATACCAGTAGAACGTTTCCGCCATCGAAATCCTTGGAACGACATGTCTGCGCCATGTCTGCGCCGTACCGCAGGATCGGAAACCGGAGGATCTTCATGTAGACTGCCGCGAATGCCGGGGGAACCGGGAATCGAGGGCTGCCGCGACACGCGACCGCTCGCGGGCGCGCGGCCCTCGTTTTCCGAGCTGGCTGTCGGGTACGGTCTCGGAGGTGCTCGTGCTCGCCGGCGAGCGGGTCGGCGTGGGCCAGGTGATCGCCCGGCTGCATGGCCTCGAAGCCGCTTGGCTGATGGCCGCGGCGCGTTCGCGGCGGGCGTTGGCGGCAACCGCGGCGCGCTGGTCCGACGAGCTCGGGCTCGACGCCGCGCTTGCTGCGGCGGAGGCGGAGATCGCGCGGCTCGACTCCGCCGCCGAGCTCGTCAGCCCGACCGCAGGCGTGCTGTCGCCGGCGGGCCCGACGGTCGGTCAGCGGGTTCTGGCGGGTGAGCCGCTTGCCGAGGTCCGGGCCGGCGATGGCGGCGTTGCGCTTGTGGTGCTGTTCGTGGATCGTGATCCGGCGGGCACAAGCACGGAGGCATTGACCGATGGACGATGACGCCTCGCTTGGCACAGGGAGGCGAGTGCCTTTGCTGCAGGTCGGTACACATCCTGGTGGTGGAGTCCATGGCGGCAGGGCACATCTGGTCGGACGGCACAACCATATGGCTAACGGCGAATGAGACGACGCAGCAGGGCAACCCAGTCGGCGTGCTGCATGCCTACGACCTGGACTCCGGAGCCGCCGCTCCGCCCGGGATATAGCTGCCGGCTATGCGGGAGTAGGAGCAGAAGGTCTCTGGTCCGACGGCACAACCATCTGGGTGTTTACACTTTTCTTAGTGGAGGTCCCCGTAACTTGTTGAATCTATTGGAGTAATTCCTGGGACACTACTGCTCTCCGGTGTATTCCTACGACCTGACCGCCCGCGCGGTGGACCTGACCAAGAGATTCGAGCCCTTGCTGACGGCGGACGGACGCTGCTCGGCCGGGAACGACATCGCGTCGGACGGCACCACCGTGTGGGTATCCTCCTATTACGAGAACAAGCTGGCCGCTTTCGATGTGGGCACCGGCGCGCGCGACCCGTCGAGGGATCTCGACAACCTGCTGACCACCTTTCCGCACGCTCTCTGGACGGACGGCGTCACCTTGTGGGCGACCGGGGCTGGTGACGACGACGTCGCGGATGACCTGTACGCCTACGACCTGGCCACCCGGACCCGCCAGCCTGCGAAGGATTTCGTTGACTTGCGTTACCACGGTTCCGATGTGCCCTTTATTCCCCTCAGTCTCTGGTCGGACGGCGTCACCATGTGGATGGCCAATGGCGTCCAGTTTCCGCCCTATGGCGGCGGCATACTCGCGTACGACGTGGCAACTCGGACCCCTCCAGAACGATCAGTGGACACGAGTTGGACGCTGCCGCTATTCCGTACGGATCGGGAGGCATGGCTTCGGACGGTACCACCTTGTGGGTGGCCGGCGGCCCGGACAGCGCGGAGCGGCAACCCGGGACCTCAAGCGGCTGATGGCGCTGCTCGCAGCCGCCCTCGTCCTCGACTGGACGATGGGAACGTACAACGACCGGGTAGCAACACTCGAAGAAGAAGTCGACCGCATGCTGCACAGAATCCTCCGCGAGGCCGGTGTGGTCGCGCACGCGACCCGGCCGCCCGCGGCCACGGCGGCGGCCAGCGCAAGCACAGTGGCCCTCGCATGGCACCTGCGGACGCACCAATCCTCCGCCGGGGCCACCAAGGCGACCCGCCCCGGGCGCGGGGATCGACCCGCGCGGTAGCGCGTCGGGGGACACTGGAGCAACAGCTCTGCGCGCGGGGACCGACCCGGAATCCCCATGTGTTAGCTTGGCCCTGGCATGCGGCAAGACGAACGGGAACCGACTGGACGGGGGGTCACCGACGCGACAGCTGACCCTGCTCGGTTCGCCACGGAACGGAAGGCCGAGGTTGCCGGGATGGCTGACGCGGTCGAGGAGCAGTGGCCGGAGATCGACCTCTTCCGGCTGTGCATCGTCGGCTACCTCCGGCACTTCCACGGCGTCTCCGACGCAAGGCGCCGGCACCTGATCCGGCGCGGTCCGAGGCTGACCGGAACGGTCTGGGACGCGGCCGTCGGCGCGACCATCGAGCACGTCTGCCTGACGCACGGCTACCGTCCGCCAGCGTGGACGGACCAACCGGAACGCTTCCGGCACGGGCCAGAGCTGCTGCTCGACCCGCTCTCGGACAACGTGGTGTGTCACCTGCCGGCACCCTTCGCGCGCCGCGGCGTGGCGCTCGACACCCGGGACCTCGATGCACGCGGGGGCGACCCCGAACCGTGGCGACCCGACGTGGGCGATCCGGATCCGGTGTGGCCCAAGGCGTCGGGACTGCCCGAGGACAAGCGCCCGCGGGCCGGGGAACCGAAAGGCCTGCGCGAGGCATGCGAGTGCATCGAGCAGGAAGCGCTCCGGAGCGGATGGGCGCTGCGCGTGGCGCTCGCGCACGGCGGCGAGCCGCCCAGGACGTTCGCACTGCGGGGCATCAACGGGGTCGACAGACCGATCATCGCCCTGGAACGGAGCAGGGCGCACGCGCTGCTGACCCAGGGGCTCAAGCGCGCGAAACTCAGCGAGAAGGAGTGGCAGCGGCGGCTGCAGAATGCCGCAAAGGCCGGCAGGCACGAGACGGTACCGCCGAGAACAATCTGGAGCCGGCCGGCGCTGACCGTCTCAGGAACGGCGCCGGGAATCCTGGCGCAATGGGAGCAGGCATGCCGCCAGGCGACGAAGTAACGCTCGACCGCGAGCTGCTCGAGGCGCTCTTCAAGCAGCTCGACGCCGAGCTGGAGAGAAATGACTCAAGGGCGCAGATCTACGTAGTCGGCGGCGCGAGAATGACACTCGGGCTCCGAGAGGGACGCACGACACGCGACGTCGACGTGACGTTCCGCGAGGCGAAAGGCCCAGTGAACCAAGCGGTGGAAACCGTCGCCGAACGCAACGATTTGGCCAGAGACTGGTTGAACACCGCCGCAGTGAAGATGCTGCCGACAGGCCCGGACGCCGGAGAAACAACCCTGTACGAAGGCCGACGGCTCACCATCGTCGGCGCGTCGGCCGAACGCATGCTGGCCATGAAGGTGATGGCCATGCGCGCGAAGGACCACGAGGACATCCGGCGACTGATGAATATCACCGGCATCCGGGAGCCCGACAAGGTCGACGCGCTCATGCAGAAGGTGTACGCGAACGAGCAGCCCGGAGCCCGGGCGCTCATCAAGCTCAAGATGACCGAGTTCACCCGGTGGCTGGAACGAGAGAAGCGGATGGAGGTCGCGACCGCCGAACGGAAGCCGACACAGCGAGGCGGAGACCCCAGAGTGGGCGCCCCGGCACCGAGGAAATCGGCCACCGAGGCACTGGCCGAAGAGAACAGAACGCCGGAACAACCGCCCAGCCGGGACGAACGATAGCCAACCATCCGCACGCGGCCCGACCACCGGCGGCCGGCCTGCTGCGGTCAACATGCCCGCGGCCCGCCCGCGCCGGAGCGGGCCATCATCGCGCCGGCGTCTCGCCGGCCGGCGGCAGAACGAGGTTTACGACGTCCGTCGAATCGGTGACGATCCGCACTTCCGCGCCCTCGG
>WTFV01000015.1 GCA_011523845.1 Acidobacteriota bacterium
GCCCGGACTCTCGCCGTCAACTCCGTCGGCGAGAAGGGTTTGACGATGTAGTCGGCGGCGCCGAGCTCCAGCGCCCTGGCGATCGTCTCGTCCCGGCCGTAGCCGGAGATGAAGATGACCGGCCGATTCCCCGAGCGCGGGTATGCGCTGCATCAACTCGATGCCGTCGGTTTCGGGCAGCACCAGGTCCAGCAACACCAGTTGAGGCTTGTGCGTGCTGACGAGGTCGGCTACCTCCCGCGGGTCGCCGGTCACGACCGGCGCATAGCCTGCCGAGACGAGCGCGTCGCGCACGTAGTGCAGCATCGCCGGGTCGTCGTCGACCACGAGGATGGATGTTTGCTGCTTCCGTCCTTCCCCCGGCGGGCCGCTCGCGGAGAGTCCCGCCGCCGCGCTGGCGCGGCTGTCGTCGACCACAGGGATGGTGAAGGTGATCCGCGTCCCCTGGCCCACCCCGGCGCTGTCGGCCCGGATGCGGCCCCCGTGGGCTTCGACCAGCCCCTTTCAGATGGCCAGACCCCAGGCCGTAGCCGCCGGCCCCGCGCTGACGGTCGTCCCCGGCAAGTCCGGCGTGCTTGCGGAACAGGTGCGGCAACTGCTCCGGCGGCACGCCTCGACCTCGACCCTCGTCGGATACCGAGATCGCAACATGGACGCCATCGACCATGGCGGCGACCCGGATGGGAGACGACTCGGGAGAGTGTCTCGCCGCGTTGGACAAGAGGTTGTTCAGAACCTGCACGATGCGCTGCCGGTCGGCCATCACCCGCGGCAACTCCGGCGGCAGGTCGATGCGCACGGCGTGACGGCCGCCGCCGCTGGTGAACGTGTTCCGCGCCTGGTCCACCAGCGCGGTCACGTCCGTCGGCTCCGGGTCGACCGACAGCGTGCCGGTCTCGATGCGCCCCGCGTCCAGCAGGTCGCTGATCAGCCCGTCCATCTGGTCTGCCTGGCCCCTCGATGATTCGAAAGAACTGGCGCACCTCGGCCGCGTCCCCGCCGCCGTGAGGCGCCCAACGCGGTCGCGGCCGAACCCTTTATCGCGGCCAGCGGGGCCCGCAGCTCGTGGCTCACCATGCTCAGGAATTCGGCCCGCATCCGCTCGAGATCCTCCAGCGGGGCCAAGTCCTGCATCGTGACCACCACGGGCTCGACCTCGCCGTCCGCGGAACGGGTCGGCGTGGCGTTGATCAGCGCATTCACGCGCCGGCCGTCGGGGACCGAGATCTCGATGTCCTCGGCCCGTACGGTCTTGGCGCTGCTTAACTGCTGCGCCAGGGGGAACTCGGCGAGGGACACTTCGTGTCCATCCGCACGCTGGCAGGTGACCACCTCCAGTAGCTCCTCCGGAGAGCGGCCCGGCATGCGGAGGCCGTCGACGATACGCCGGGCCTCCTGATTGATCGAGACTACCGTACCGCTCCTCGCGTCCAAGACCACTACGCCCACCGGCGAGGTATCGATCAGCGCCTCCAGGTCTGCGCGGGCCCGTTGTTCGTCGCGGTAGGTGCGGGCGTTGGCGATCGCCGTCGCCGCCTGCGCGGCGAACAGCATCAGCACCTCTTCGTCCTCGCCGGTGAACTCCTCGCCGCCCTCCTTGTCGCCGAGAAAGAAGTTCCCGACGTGGGTGCCCCGGTGGCGCATCGGCGTCCCCTGCATGCTCGTTGTCATGATCAGGTCGGAGGAGAAGCCGAGCGACCGCACGTAGGCACGCGCATCGCGCAGTCTCAGCGGCGCCGGCAGGTCCCGGAGGTGCTCGAAGAGCCTCGGCCCGTCGGGCCACTCGGCAAGCTGGCGGTGCTCCTCGGAAGTCACGCCGGAGGAGACGAACTCGCGCGCCTGCCCACGGGCGTCGATGGTCGTGATCGCGCCGTAGCGGGCGCCGGTCAGCGCGCGGGCGCTCTCGACGACCTCTTGCAGGACGGTGTTCAGGTCGAGGCTCGCGCTGACGCGCAGGACGGCCGCGCTCAGCCGGGAGAGACGGTCCCGCAACACCTCGTTCTCTCGCCGCAGTTCATCGGGATTCTTCAAGGTGGCCACCTCTTGCCGGACGGCTTCCTTGCTTCGCCGGATGGAGAAGCCGCGGTTCGACCCCGCCAAGAGCGAAAGGACAACGCCTCGGATGCACGAGTTCCTTCGGCAACAGTCCCCGAAAATACCATCTTTCGACCTCGAAAAGTCACGTCAGTGTCATGTCGAGTCGGTATCATGCCGGGACTTGGTGAACGAGTTGGCTCTGGGGGCGCGAGCCGCCGGACGGCACGGCGACTGCATGCCACCCGTTGCGCCGGGTGAGCATGGTTGGTCGGACGCGCTCCGCTGCCACCATCGGCAGGTTGATGTGCATCGACGGACGAGGTGGCGGGGGGAACAGGAATGGACCGGCACCTGCAGCGATACGGTTACGTCACTGCCCGCGTCATGCTGGCTGCGATCTTTCTGCTGACCGGCTACGACAAGCTGGTCGACGTCGAGGACGCGGCGGGCGACATCGCCGGGATCGGCCTGCCGTTCCCGACGCTGCTGGCGGTCGCGGCCGGGCTCGTGGAGATCGTGTGCGGTGCCTTCCTCGCCTTGGGCAGATGGACGGACTGGGCCGCGGCAGGGCTGCTGCTGTTTCTCGTTCCCGTCACCGTGCTCATGAAGAACCCGCTGCGCGCGGACGCCGACTTCGGTGCGTTCATCGACTTCCTGAAGAACCTCGCCATCATGGGCGGCCTCCTGCTCGTCGTCCTCGCGGAGCGTCGCAACGTCGGAATCACGGTCCAAGGGAACGCGGCATGATCGTCAGCGTGAGCGACTACGGCGCTGCTGCCGACGACCTGGAGAGGTTGCGCGTCCAGCTTCAGGCGACGAACTCGCTGATCCGTCTCGGCAATCGGACTGTCTCCGGAGCGCGCATCGGGGAGTACCGATTCGAAATCGGACCGGGAACGTCCGTCTACGTCCAAGCGCCGGTCACGCCTGCCGGCCAACGACGCGCTTGGTACTCGCCTCGCACGCGCTGGCGATTCGGCCGGCGGCGGGGGGACGGCGGCTGGCGGTATGCCGCGACCGCCGCTCAAGTGACCAACGCCATCCTGAAGAGCACGCGCCGGTACTGGGACGGCGCGCACCCGTGAATGCGCCGCCCCCTGATCCCTGGACCGGGAGTTGCGGCAGCGGGGGCGAGGGGCTGCGGGGGCTCGGGAACATCGACCCGCGGTCCCCGCGCCCGAAATCTGAATTGGAACGCTTGAATGAAGCCCGACGACCACGACGTCAACTCTCGGGATCCGGCCCCGACATTGGACCGCCGGTTCTGGCGGGCATGGTAGAGCAGAGACGGGTCTACTGGGTCTTCACCGGGCTGCTCGCCGCCCTGATGGCCGGCAGCGCCAGCCGGCAGGTGCTCGACCACGGCTGGGCGGTCGAGTCGTTCGCCCGCCTCGGGTTCCCGGCCTGGCTCATCTACCCACTGTCGGCCGCCAAGCTACTGGGGGTCGCCGCGGTCGTCACCCGCGGCATCGCCGTTCCTCAAGAACCTCGCCTACGCGGGGTCCTTCTACCACCTGTCGCTCGCGCCGAGCGCCCACATCGCCGTCGGCGACGGACCGGACATGATGGTTGGCGCGGCGGCCGGGCTGGTCCTCCTGGCGGGCTCGTTCCACTTCAACCGGAGCTTGTGATGCGTTTCGGAGAACAGGTCAACAGCCCAACTGCTCGTTGCGCTCCTCGCGCCGCTCAGCACCATTCTTGCTGGCGTCGACGGCGGCAGTTCGACACGCACGGCCGGCCTGCTTCGCCTGCTGGGAGGCGCCAGGGCTGATTTGGAGCTGCGACACGTCCCACCCCGTAGGGCTGTGGTGATGATCGAGATCGGCGCATGCGTGCCGACTGCGCGTGGGTCAACGAGAACGCAACTACCCGATACGAGCGACCTGACCAACGCGCGGCCCTTCGGGGGCGGATTGAGCGATGAAGAAGCCGGAAAAGGCTCGATGGCCACGATCAGGGCGGCGGCACGCAATGCGCTTGCGCGTGCGTGGCGGTGGTGCGAACTGGCGCTCGACGCCAAACGGGACGCCATGATTCTCCTACGACGTGCGAAGCGACGCCGGGCGCAGGAATCCACTTCCGAGGCCGGCGGCTTGGGCATCTTTGAACGCTGAGGCGAGGCTGTGATGAACCGCCAAGTCGTCGTTGTTGTGTTGGCTGGCTTAGGGCCGGAGCAAAAATAACTTCCGTTTTTCGTCACATGGGTTCGATGGTGTAGT
>WTFV01000057.1 GCA_011523845.1 Acidobacteriota bacterium
CCCAGCCTGGCACCGCCTCCTTGGTGATGCGCCGGTCGGCGACGTGCGAGCCGTGAATCACCTTGTCGCGGACGACGATCGGCGGCGAGTGGATGCCGAACAGAATCGCGTTCAGGTAGTCCCGCTCCTCGCGGTCGAGCCGCGGCAGGCCGACCATCGCGTCGACCCGGCCGCCGCCGCCGGGGCCGAAGTCGGGGCACGGCTGCCCGGTCTTCGCGTCGACGCAGATGAGGTAGCCGTTGCCGGTGCCCCAGAAGATGCGCTCGTCCCCCTCGCCGTCGGTCCAGTAGGCGACGCCCCGCTGCGACCAGGGGTTGCTCATCGTCGGCGTGCCTTCCTCGTAGCCCTTCGGGTTGTAGACCCACAGCGTCTCGCCGGTCCGGGCGTCGACGGCGACCCCCTGCGACAGCGGGGTGTTGAAGTAGAGGACCCCGCCCACCATCAGCGGCGTGGCCTGCAGGCGCGACAGGATCGGCCGGTGTCCGGTGCGGTAGAGGTCGGGAGTGTCCTCGATCAGCGTGTCGATGACGGTGTCGAGCGGGGCCAGCCACTCGCCGCCGCCCGGCGTCGATCGGCTGATGAAATGGTCGACGGTGGTCCACTCCCAGGCGATCTCCAGGTCGGCGAAGTTGCTCGCGTCGATCTGGTCGAGCGGCGAGTACTTCGTGCCGCGGACGTCGCCGGCGTAGCTCATCCACTCCCCGTCGGAGGTGTCGTAGGTCTGCCACGGTCCGGCGTCGTCCTGCTGGGCCATTGCGATGGACGAGCCGCCGAGGAGCAGCGCAAGCATCAGGGTGAGCGAGAGCGACTGGCGCATGACATGACCTCCGCAGGAGTTGTCGCGGAACCGGGCTTGCACGCCCGGGCTGTCGAATTCAGCCGATGCCGGCAATCCTACACCCGTTGCGCGGTGATCATCCGTTTGTCCATCCGATTCCATCCGGTATTCGAGTGCCGGCGAAGAGTTCCTCGGGCGGGCGCTCGCACGCTCTGCAGTTCGGTGGCTCGTGATGTTCCAGTGGCGGGTAGTGCTCGAACAAGGGACGGGCGCCATCTCACGTGTCCTGCATCCGCGACATGTACGCACGCAGGACCGCGTTCATCCGGCTCTGGTACCGGGGACCGCGTGCCCGGAACCAGTCGAGCACGTCCTGGTCGACACGCAACGAGATCGCGCGTTTCGGCGGAGGAACCACTACCGCGTCATTCCAGAAGTCGGGCGGCAGGTCCTCCAGCTCGGGCGGAGAGGCCGAATCGACCTCGGCGTCGGACATCGTCCGGAGGCGTTCGATGTCTGCCCGGCCACGGCTGGATCGGGCCGGTTCAGCCCTGCGCTGCTTCGGCGTAGATTGTGCGTTCACGGCGATTGCTCCTGCGTGCCGAGATGATTCGCCGGGTGACGCGGCGGTCGTCACGGCGATCGGTGTAGACGACGGTGAGCGGAATCCCGTCGGCCTGTCCGATCGCCACCATGCGCTTCTCTCCATAGTCCCGTTGCCGATCCTCGACCTCGACGGTAGGGCCGTCGAAGATCGGCGACGCGAAGGCGAAGTCGAATCCGCGCTCGCGCAGGTTGGCTTCGCTCTTGCGCTCGTCCCAAGCGAACCGCACGATGCAATATACAAAAGTATATACAATTGCTCGGGCGGAGTAATCCTGCTTCAACAGCCCGTGGCGGAACGCCGCGTCGCACCGAGAGCGGCGAGGCGCCCCGACACCCGGTACCCGGCGTGAGGAGGGCGCATGTTGGGCACATGCAACCGACGAACAACGCGGTCAGGCGGGATGCATCGCCGCTCGAGGGCAGTCGGGACTCTCACCGCGGGCTGTTGAGCTCCGCGACGTTCAGGAGGATCCGCTGTTGCCCGGTCCTGCGTCGCGGAGTACGATGCGACCGGTGGGCGTGTGTCTCGATTCCGGAGCGCCCGCAAGCCCAAGGAGCATCGAATGACGCGACCGGACGGTGGCACTCGGCGCGGGACCTTCGGCTGGTCGAGCGCCGCGATGATGACGGCCGGCGCCATCGTTCTCGCGGCCGGCCAGGCGGTCGAGACGTCCTCCGCCCGGCTCGAGCCCGAACCGCGCTCGGCGCGCCCGGCTGCCGCGCAGGCGCCCACCCCGGCCGCCGAGGCCGCATCGGTCGCGCCCCGCGCGGTCCTGGACCGCTACTGCATCACCTGCCACAACGATCGCCTGCGCACCGGCGGGCTGAGTCTGGACGCGACCAGCGTCGACGCCGCGGACCCGAGCCGGCATGCGGACGTCTGGGAGCGGGTGATCCAGAAGCTGCGGACGGGTGCGATGCCGCCGCCGGGGCGCCCGCGTCCGGACGAGGCGACCTACGACGCGGTCGCGAGCCGGCTCGAGGCGGGCATCGACCGCGCCGCCGCGGGCAACCCGAATCCCGGCCGGACCAGCACCGTCCACCGGCTGAACCGTACCGAGTACCGCCACGCGATTCGCGATCTGCTCGCGCTGGATCTCGACGTGACGCCGCTGCTGCCGGGCGACGAGACGTCGGATACCGGCTTCGACAACAACGCCGACGTCCTCTCCATCTCCACCGCGCAGCTCGAGCGCTACCTCTCGGCGGCGCGCACCATCACGCGGCTCGCCACGGGACTGACGCCCACCGGCCCCGGGTTCGAGACCTTCGACGTGCCGTTGCTCCTGCTGCAGGACGAGCGGCAGAGCGAAAGCATGCCGCTCGGCTCGCGGGGCGGGGTCGCCATCCCGTATCACTTCCCGGTCGACGGCGACTACCTCATCAAGATCGAGCTGCGGTCGAACTGGCAGGACTACATCCTCGGCATGGGCAGCGCCCACCTCCTCGACGTCCGCATCGACGGCGAGCTGGTCGAGCGGTTGACGGTCGGCGGCGACGCCCCCGGACGGCCCGCGCCGGTCACGTTCACCATCGCCGAGCGGGGCGACCCGGAGTGGGAGGCGTACCTGCAGGCGGCGGACGAGCGGCTCGAGGTGCGGGTGCCGGTGGAGGCCGGCCCGCGCACGGTGAGCGTGTCGTTCGTGCGCAACGTCTGGGAGCCGGAGGGCATCCTGAAGCCGCGGCAGGCGGGCGAGGTGCTGTCGAACGATGAGGCGTACAACGGCAACGCCGCCGTCAATGCGGTCGCCATCGGCGGCCCGTACGCCGTGACCGGGCCGGGCGACACGCCGAGCCGCCGCGCCATCTTCACCTGCCGGCCGGAGACCGCGGCGCCGGAGGACGAGCGGGCGTGCGCCGCCGAGATCGTGTCGCGGCTGGCGCGCAGCGCCTACCGCCGGCCGCTGACGGCCGCCGACGTGGATACGCTGCTCGGCTTCTTCGACAGCGGACGCGAGGACGGCGGCAGCTTCGACGCCGGCGTACAGCTCGCGCTGGAGCGGATGCTCGTCGATCCCGACTTCCTCCTGCGCATGGAACGGGATCCCGCGGGCGTCGTTCCCGGAGAGCCGTACCGCCTGAGCGACGTGGAGGTCGCCTCGCGCCTGTCCTTCTTCCTCTGGGGCAGCATCCCGGACGAGCCGCTGCTCGACGCGGCCGAGGAGGGCACGCTCACGGAGCCGGCGGTGCTGGAGGCGCAGGTCCGCCGCATGCTGGCCGACCCGCGCGCCCGCTCGCTGGTCGACGACTTCGCCATCCAGTGGCTGCACCTGCGCAACCTGGAGGACGTGACCGGCGACCCCGTGCCGTTCCCCGACTTCGACGACAACCTGGTCGAGGCCTTCCGGCAGGAGACGACGCTGTTTCTCGCCAGCACGCTGCGCGAGGACCGCAGCGTGATGGACCTGCTCGACGCCGACTACACGTTCGTCAACGAGCGGCTCGCGCGGCACTACGGCATTCCCGGGATCTACGGGTCGCGCTTCCGGCGCGTCGCGCTGCCGGACCGCGAGCAGCGGGGCGGCCTGCTCGGCCACGGCGGCCTGCTGGCCCTGACCTCGTATCCGACCCGCACGTCGCCGGTGCTGCGCGGCAAGTGGCTGCTCGACACCATTCTCGGGGCGCCGCCCCCGTCGCCGCCGGCCGACGTCCCGGCCCTGCCGGAGCGGGGAGAGGGTGGCCGCACGACCTCCGTGCGGGAGCGGCTGGAGCGCCACCGGCAGGCGCCGGCCTGCGCCACCTGCCACGCCTCCATCGATCCGCCCGGCTTCGCGCTCGAACAGTTCGACGGCCTCGGCGCGTGGCGTACCGCCGACGAGTTCGGCAACCCGATCGACGCGACGGCGACCATGCCGAACGGCCGGACGGTGGCGGGGATGGCCGGCCTGCGCGCGCTGCTCCTGGAGCGGCCCGAGCAGTTCGCCGGCACGGTGACCGAGAAGCTCCTCTCCTACGCCCTTGGGCGCGGTCTGGAGCACGTCGACAGGCCGACCGTGCGCGCCGTCGTGCGGGACGCGGCCGCGGACGACTACCGCTGGTCGGCGCTTATCGCCGGCATCGTGAAGAGCCCGGCGTTCCTCCTGCGGAACGCCGCGGTGGAGTGATGCATGCGAGTCCGACAAGAGTCGGCGGTAGACGAGGGCAAGGCACAGGATGCTGTTGAGCGATCAGCCGAGTGCAATGATGATCGGCGGCTGACGAAGGAGGCCATGGCGGTCTCCGCACGCGTGCTCATGCAGATCTGGGACAATCCCGATGATGCGGAATACGATCGGCTATGAGGTCGGCGATATCGCGTTGAGCACGCCGCGAATTCGGAGCCGGCGGTCGACCACCGGGTTCGGATTGGAGCCTGTCGTAGTATGAGGTGAGGATACGACGATGACCATCAGCAGGAAATCGCTGCCGCGCCGGACCGTGCTGCGGGGCCTCGGCGTGAGCTTGAGCCTCCCGCTCCTCGATGCGATGTCTCCCGCGCTCACCGCGCTGGCGAAGAGCGCGGCGAAGCCGATCCACCGCTTCCAGGCCATCTACGTGCCCAACGGCATGGCGATGCAGTACTGGACGCCGGAGAAGGAGGGCCGCCACTTCGAGCTGACGCCGATCCTGGCCCCGTTCGAGCCGTTCCGCGACCAGCTTCTCGTCGTCTCGGGCCTGCGGGCGTCGTGGGCCTACGTCCACGCGGGGGCCTCGGCGTCGTTCCTCACCGGGACGCCGCGCGGCGGGGTGAACGAGACCGACGTGCTGGCCAGCACCTCGATGGACCAGATCCTCGCGCGCGAGCTCGGCAGGACGACGCAGCTCGGCTCGCTCGAGGTGTCGATGGACAAGTTCGCTAACGCCGGCCAGTGCACCGCCGGGCTGAGCTGCGCCTACACGCAGACCATCTCGTGGCGCACGCCGACGATGCCGCTGCCGATGGAGAACAACCCCCGCGCGGTCTTCGAGCGGCTGTTCGGCGACAGCGGCTCGGCCGATCCGGCGGTCCGGCGGGCGCGGCGCCGGCAGAAGCAGAGCATTCTCGATTCGGTGACCGACAAGCTGACCGACCTGAAGGTGGTGGTCGGCCCGCGCGACCGGGTGAAGCTGGACGAGTACACCGAGGCGGTCCGCGACGTCGAACGGCGTATCCGGCTCGCCGAGCAGCAGGGCGACGTCGAGCCGTCGTTCACCGAGCAGCCCTCGGCGCCGCCGCGCGTCTTCGAGGAGCACCTGGGGTTGATGTTCGACCTGCAGTTCCTGGCGCTGCAGGCCGACCTGACCCGCGTCGTCACGTTCATGATGGGGCGCGAGCAGAGCACCCGCTCCTATCCGCAGATCGGGGTGCCGGACGCGCACCATCCGCTGTCGCACCACGAGGACGATCCGGAGCGGATCGCCGTCATGTCGAAGATCAACGCGTACCACGCGAAGCTGACGTCGGACTACCTGGCGCGGCTGCGCGCGGCCGAGGACGCCGACGGGTCGCTGCTCGACAACATGACCATCCTCTACGGCGCCGGCATCTCCAACAGCACGCGGCACCTGGGCGTCAACCTGCCGCTGGTCCTCCTCGGCGGCGGCGCCGGCAAGCTGAAGGGCGGCCGGCACCTGCGATACCCCGGCGACACCTCGAACGCCGACCTGCTGATGACGCTGATGGACAAGCTCGACATGCCGCTCGACCGGCTGGGCGACAGCACTACCAGGCTGCCGATTGACACGCTGTCGGAGGTGTGACGCAAGACAGAGGTGTGGCATGAGCAGACTGGTTGCGAGCCTGGGCGTGCTGGCGTGGCTGGGTCTGCCGTCGGCGGCGCCGGCCGCGCAGACCCAGCACCGCGTGTTCGTGGCGCCGCTCGCCCTCAGCCAGAGCGGCAACGGCCCGACCCGGCACGAGTACGTCATGCTCTTCGAGCAGCGCGACGAGTGCGCGGGGATCGCACCGACCTCGCGAGAGGATCTCGCCGACTTCACGGTCTGGTTCGAGTACGAAGTCGTCACGCACTCCATGCTGCTGTGGGATGCTCACGGCGACCTCGTGAGTGAGCGCAGTGGTGTCTTCCAAGGGCACAACATCGTCGCGGACGTGTGCGACGCCATCCGGGAGCATGTAGCCGAGTAGCGTCGACCGGCGCGACAGCTTCGGGATGGACGAGGCTTCGTTCCTGGGGCGGGACGAGGGCTCACGTTTCCGGTAGCTCGTCTCCTGGCACCGGCGCGACGTCGGGGGCCCGTTCGAGATAGCGGGTCAGATCGCCGGGCCTTGCAGCGAGCGCCCGCCGCTTCAGGAATTCCTCGGCCGCCTCGACGGCGCCGATCTTCTGCGCGACAGCCGACGAAATCCACTGGTTGGGGGACACGCCGTCCTCCCTGGCCAGACGTGCGGCCGTCTCCTTCAGCGAGATCGGCAACTGCAGCGGGTACTTGTAGCGGGCAGGCTGACTCATCGGCGAAGTCTCCTCGACCTCACGCCGCGTCGAACACGTCCGCCACGGTCACGGCGAAGCCGTCAAGGCACACGGAATCGGCTTGCTGACCTCTGCCGAATACGCCGTGTTCGGCGTACGCATCCCCGGCCAGGGTCAGGACGGTGATCGTCTCGTCCATGGGATTGACGATCCAGTATTCGGGAATGCGCGCCTCCGCGTAGTCGCGGCGCTTCATGTGCGTGTCCCGCTCGGGATCCGCAATCCCAGCCGGGGCGCGGCAACCATGGTGATTCGTCCCGTACCAGGATACCCGGATCGCGCAGGATCAGCGCGCCGCCGCCGGCGTCACATGCCCCAGACGGTGACCGGCGCGCCGCCCGCGCCGGCCGGCGTGTCGCGGCGGAAGATCTTCTCCTCCCACGTCCGGTCCGGCGCGCGGTCGAAGACGATCAGGTGGCCCGACTCCGCGCCGCAACGGTCGATGTAGCCGCGCGTCTGCGCCAGTCCCTCGTCGATGGTCCGCTCCGGATCCTTGTGCAGCACCTTGCACTCGATGACGAACCGGCGGGTGCGCCCTCCCTGCGACCACAGGATCAGCAGGTCCACGCGCCCGCTGCCCAGGGCGTACTCGCGCTCGATGCGGCCGCCGCCGTTCACGACCCGCTGCAGGTACGCCTGCAGGAGCAACTGCGGGCCCGCCTCGTGGTACTGGTCGAAACGCTGCACCCAGTGCTCGGAGTGCTCGCGGAAGAACGTCTGGAACGCCTCGATCAGCCCCGGCACGTCCAGGCCGCCCTGCGCGTCGACGAACCACGCCATCCGGTGCGGCAGCCCCATCTGCACCGCGTGGTTCAGATGCCGGGGCACGACTTCCGCGTAGATCGGGTTGGCGATGCGCGGCGTGCCGTCGGCGTCCAGGGCCACCAGCCCCAGATCGTGGATGTAGGCCACGTCCTCCGTCGACCAGGCGGACTCGGACGTGCCGGCCAGGATCGGCTCCACCACCCGTCGCACCCGGTCCTCTCGCAGCTTGTTCGCCAGATCGTCGATGTGGGTGTCGCGGCGCAGGATCAGCCGCTCCTGCGCGTCCAGGATGTCCTCCGCCGTAATCGCGCGGGTGCGGTCGCGACCCGTCTCGTTCTCGAAGCAGGCCTCCCGGCCCAGCGCGTTGACCAGCCACGGCTGCCCCGCCGAGCGGCTCCAGACCGCCTGTAGCGCTCGCTCGGTGAACGTCTGTCCGGTCTCGTCGGTGTGTTGGGCAAGCAGCGTTCGCATCTCCTCCGGCGTGAAGTCGCCCAGCCGCAGCGACTTCGACTTGATGTTGAACGCGCTGCCGCCGAGGACCAGGGCGTCCCGCGCGGTGGAATAGACGCGGTAGTCGCGCACGTCCCGCACGCCGCACAGGACGATGCTGTGCGGGAAGCGTTCGGGGCGGTGCGGGTAACCGGCGCGCAACTGGCGCAGCACGGACAGCAGGGTGTCGCCCACCAGCGTGTCGATCTCGTCGATCAGCAGCACCAGCGGCCGCGGATCCGCCATGCACCAGCGGAGCAGGGCCTGACGCAGCGCCTGACCCGGACCTGCCCGCTCCAGCACGCCGGGCCAGATTTCCTCCAGCGTGTCGTCGCCCAGCGTCACGCTCGCCTCGAGCGCCACCTCGGACAGGACGGCGCGCATGCCCTCCGCCACGTTCTCCCGCATTGCCTGGGCGGCCTCCACGTCGGCATATACGCAACGGAAGTCGCCGGCGGCGCCGCTGTTCAGCAGGTCCCGGAGCGCCAGCAGCGCCGACGTCTTGCCCGTCTGCCGCGGGGCGTGGAGCACGAAGTACCGCTTGTCGCGGACGAGACCGAGCAGCGCGTCGAGATTCACGCGGTCGAGCGGCGGAACGTGGTAGTGGTCGTCGGGACGGACGGGTCCCTCGGTGTTGAAGAAGCGCATGCTCAGGTCTGTCGCAACGGGCGGCGCCGGTCGCGGCCCGCGGCCACGGCATTATCGCTCATGGGGGCGGGATCGGGGCTGTCCGGGGCGACCTCGAAACGGTTTTCGACCGGTTGCGCCGCCGGCGTCACGCGGCGCGCAAGTGTTCTACACTGACCTGCATGACAATGGAGACGACGGGGAGCCGCACGATCGTTCGACGGTGTGCGATCTTGTCGGGGCTGGTCGCCGCGAGTCTGGCCGCGGGTCCGACGGGCGCGTCCGCCGCGGACCAGCCGCTCGCCGACGCGGCGCAGCGCGCCGACTGGGGCGTGGTGCGCGCGCTGGCGGATCAGGGTGCCGACGTCACGGCCCGTCAGGGCGACGGCGCGACGGCGCTGCACTGGGCCGCCTACTGGGACGAGGTCGAGCTGGCGGACCTGCTGATCCGCGCCGGCGCGGACGTGAACGCGGCGAACGATCTCGGGGTGACGCCGCTCTGGGCGGCGGCCGAGAACCGCAGCGCCGCGATGGTCGAGCGCCTGCTCGACGCGGGGGCGAATCCGGACGCGGCGCTGCTTTCCGGGGAGACGCCGCTGATGACCGCGGCCCGGGTCGGCGCGGCGGACGTCGCCCGCGAGCTTCTGGAGGCCGGGGCCGATACGGCAGCAGCCGGCGCCCGCAGCCAGACCGCGCTGATGTGGGCGGTCGCCCAGCGGCACCCCACGGTGGTCGAGACACTGCTGGAGCATGGCGCGGCCATCGACGCGCGGTCGGACGTCTGGACCGAGGTGGTGAAGACGACGCCCGAGCCGTGGAATCCGGAGTACGTCGCCGAGATTCCCCAGGGCGGCTACACCCCGTTGCTGTTCGCGGCGCGGGTGGGCGATCTCCCCTCGGCGAAGCTGCTCGTCGCGGCCGGCGCCGACGTGAACGACCAGCCGCCGTACGGCACGAGCGCGACCGTCGTCGCGGCGCACAGCGGGCACGGCGACGTCGCGGCGTTCCTGCTGGAGCAGGGCGCCGATCCGAATGGGGCCGATGCCGGCTACACGGCGCTCCACGCGGCGATCCTCCACAAGGACGCGAAGCTGGTGCGTGCGCTTCTCGACCACGGCGCGGATCCGCACGCCGTCGTGCAGAGCTCCACCCCGGTGCGGCGCGACGCGGTCGACTTCTACCTGCACCCGTCCTACGTGGGCGCCACGCCGTTCTGGTTGGCGGCGCGCTTCAACGCCCCGGACATCATGCGTCTGCTCCTCGAGCGCGGCGCCGATCCCCTCGCAGTGCATTACCCGAAGTACTGGCCCGGCTCGCTGTCGATCCGGGACGAGCGGGTGCAGGCGGAGGAAGGCGACACGACCGCGCTGATGGCGGCCGCCGGTCTGGGCGGCAGGGATCCGTTGTTCTCGGTGGATCGCCTCGGCCGCATCGCCGAGAGCGCGCCGGTCCGGAGCACGCGCCGCGAACCGGATCCCGCGCTGCGCGAGCGGATGATGCTCGAGGCGGTCACGATCGCCGCCGAGCAGGGAACAGACGTCAACGTCGCCAACGCGGAGGGCAACACCGCGCTCCACGCCGCCGCGGGCCGAGGGTACGACAGCGTGGTCGAGTACCTCGTCGCCGAGGGCGCCCGCCTCGATGTCAGGAACGAGGACGGTCGGACTCCGCTGTCCCTCGCGCAGCGTGGAAGGGTCCGCGGCCGAGACTCGACGCCGCACCACAGCACGGTCGAGCTGCTCCGCCGGCTGGGGGCCGGCGAGTAGCAGGGGTTCGGCGTTCCTCCGGTCGCGCCAGCCACGCACTGGCGTCGCTGGCTGCCCGGGATGTGGTCTCGTCCTGGCGAACGGATGTCGATTCCCAGGCTGCCGAGGTGATTCTCCGGGCGTCTGCCGGTTCAGGGGCTTGCACCGTAGAAACGCAGCCGAGCGAAGTGCTGCGGCGAAAGGTCATGGAGCGGGAAGATGGGCCGAAACGCCGAGCCCGCGAGGCGTTTCGGGCGCTGGACTGACCCTGCGAGGGCGATCGTCGCCCGCGGCCGCCATATCCAAGGAGGAGATCATGAGTGCAGCCATCGAACAGCTCGTCAAGCGCTACGAAGGCGGTGGAATGACGCGTCGCGAGCTCGTGCTCGCGCTTTCCGCGCTGGTCGTGGCCCGTCCGGCGGGCGGCGCGGCGGCGCAGCAGGGCGCGGCTCCCGCGCCGATCCGCGTACGCACCATGAACCACGTCACGCTCACCGTCTCGGACGTGCAGCGGTCGGTGGAGTTCTACCAGCGGGTGCTCGGACTGCCGCTGGTCACCACGCAGGGGACCGAGCGCGACTGGGACGCCCCCGCCGTGCCGGTGCTCGGGATCGGCGACGGCCCGCAGTTCATCGCGCTCGCACGGGGCGATCGGCCCCACATCAACCACTACTGCCTCGGCATGGAGGGGTTCGACGCCGCGGAGATCGTCGCGCGGCTGGCCGAGCACGGCATCGAGGCGCGGGTCCGCATGCGCGCCGATTCCGATCCGCCCGCGGAAGAGCTGATGTTCAACGACCCGGACGGCATCCCGGTGCAGATCCAGGACGTGAGCTACTGCGGCGGCTCCGGGAAGCTCGGTGATCTGTGCGACCCGGACGACCGCCCGCGCGTTCGGTGACCTGCCCCGTGCTTGCCGTTGCTGCGATAACGGGCTAGTCTGATGTCTAGTCAGTGCGCAGCGCAGGCGTTGTCTGCCAGGAGATCTCGATGGGCAAGGTATGGCAGGTTCAGGAAGCGAAGGCGCGGTTCAGCGAGCTGCTCGACACGAGCCTCGCCGAGGGCCCGCAGATCGTGACGCGGCGCGGTATCGAGGCGGCCGTGCTGGTGCCGATCGAGCAGTGGCGGCAGTTGGAGCGGATGCAGAGGCCGAACCTGAAGGAGTTGCTGCTCGCGGCCGATGCCCGAACCGATACGCTGACGCCGCCACGGACGACACATCGTCATCGCGCCGTCCCGGCTCTCGACTAGTACCGTGTATCTTCTCGACACGAACGTCGTTTCGGAGTTGCGCCGCAAACGCCCGCACCGGGCCGTCGTGATGTGGATCGCGGACGTGTCGGCGGACACGTTGTTCCTGTCCGCGGTCACGGTCGGCGAGATCCAGCAAGGCATCAAGATCATGCGGGAGCAGGACGTGGCGAAGGCTCGAGAGATCGAGGGCTGGCTCGATCAGGTGCTCGCCAGCTACCGTGTGCTGCCGATGGACGCGGCCGCCTTCAGAGAGTGGGCGCGGATCAAGCACCGCCAGTCGGCCACGCTGTTCGAGGATGCGATGATCGCGGCGACGGCCGTGGTGCACCGGTTGACCGTCGTGACGCGCAACGTGCGGGACTTCGCCGATCTGGGTGTCGGTTTCCTGGATCCGTTCTCCGAAGCTGGCGGCGGTCCCTGACGCCGTATGCTGGCGTTCGAGCTTGTTGATTCGGGGCGTTCCAATGTGCATGAAGCATCGACGAGCCCTGCGTGCGGTGGCCGCCGGATACCTGGTCGTGGCGCTGGCCTCTCCCGCCGCCGCCCAGCCGGCCGCGTCGGGCGCGCATCCGGACATCCAGCTCTTCCTGGACGCGGGGGCGCCGGGCGGGCCGCGGTCCCGGGACGCGTTCGAGCAACTCGGCGCGCAGTGGCGAGACGCCTACGCCGGCATCGTCTGGGACCTGGCGTGGCTGCTCCGCCCACCCGGCCAGGGGTTCGTCCACTTCTTCACGCTGATCGGGTTCCTCCAGGAGCAGACCGGGCAGCGCTTCGGCGCCGATCTGGCGGGCTGGCAGCAGTGGATCTGGTCGCAGCCCTACGATCCGCATCCCGACCACGGCTATTTCAAGGGACAGTGGTACAGCCGGATCGACCCGCGCTTCGCGGAGTTCTTCCCGCGCGGGGTGACGTCGCGGATTCGGCTCGACGAGATCGAATGGGGCGGGGTGGCGGTCAACGGGATCCCGCCGCTGGAATACCCGGCGACGCTGGAGGCCGATGACGCCGGCTACCTGGCCGACGACCACATCGTCTTCGGCATCGCGCTCGACGGCGAGGCGCGCGCCTACCCGAAGCGCATCCTCGCCTGGCACGAGATGGCCCTCGACCGGCTCGGCGGGGTCGAGCTGACCATCGTCTACTGCACGCTGTGCGGGACGGTGATCCCGTTCGGGAGCGTGGCGGACGGCCGGCACCTGACGTTCGGAACCAGCGGACTCCTCTATCGATCGAACAAGCTGATGTTCGACCACGAGACGAAGAGCCTCTGGAACACGTTCGAAGGCGTCCCGGTGGTCGGCGAGCTGGTCGGGAGCGGCCTGCGGCTGACCCCGCGCGCGGTGGTGACGACCACGTGGGGCGAGTGGCGGCGCCGGCATCCGGAGACCACCGTGCTGTCGCTCGACACGGGACACCGGCGCAACTACGCGGAGGGCGCCGCCTACCGGGCCTACTTCGGCAGCGACGAGCTGATGTTCGCAGTCTCGCGCCGCGACGCCCGCCTGCCGAACAAGGAGGAGGTGGTCGTGCTGCGCCTGCCCGATCCGGAACGCCCGGGCGAGCTGCTTCCGCTGGCGGTCACCGCGCGATTCCTGTCGCGCAACCGCCTCTACCACCACGACTTCGCGGGCCGCAACCTCGTGATCGTCACCAGCGGGCAGGGAGCCAACCGGGTGTACGACGCTGGAGCGGTTCGCCTGGAGCGGCGCATCGACGACGAGCGAGTGGTCTCCGAGGACGGCAGGGCCTGGCGGGTCTCCGAGGACGGCCTCGTTCCGGAGGACGACGCGGATGTGCGTCTGGCTCGGGTCCCGGCCCAGCGCGCCTTCTGGTTCGGCTGGTATGCGCAGTTTCCCGACACCGAGCTGATCGACTGAGCCTACCGCCCCCAGCGGTAGTTCATGCGGGCGTAGTAGTACCCGCCGCTGAAGCCCCACGGGGTGAACTGGCTGTAGGGCACGCCGAGCGCGCCGGCCAGCAGGTCGCTGCGGTCCGAGAACGTGTCGAAGACGTTCTGGCCGCCGACGGCCAGCGTTACGTCCTCGGAGAAGATCGGCACGCTGACCTCCAGGTCGATGATGGGCCGCCCGTTCAGGATCGGCGCCTCGGCGCCGCGGACGAACCGCGCGTCGAACAGATCCACCCAGTCGCCGTAGTAGTTCAAGCGGCCGAGCACGCCCACCCGCCCCACGCGCTGGTTGAGGGCCACGTTCCAGCGGGTCCTGGGCACGCCCCGCTCCAGGGCGAGCACGTCGCCGGCGCCGAGCAGGTCCGACTCCTCCGTCATCTTCGTGTCGGTGTGGTTCAGGGTGAAGCTGACCACCGTGGCGCCGGACGCAGCCGGCGGCGTCCAGGTGGAGACGATGTCGATGCCCTGGGTCCGGGTGGAGAAGTCGTTGATGAAGAACCGGAACAGGGTCAGCGATTCGGCGGCGGTGATGCCGTCGGCCAGCAGGAGCGCGCGATCCTCGGCGTCGGTGCCGATGAGACCCGACAGGGCCAGACGATCCGCGATGGCGACGCGGAAGTAGTCGGCGGTCAGCGTGAACGGACCGTTGTCGACCACCAGCCCGGCCGTGAAGTTGCGCGACGTCTCGGGGCGGAGCGGGACGCCGCCGTGGCGCTGCGCCGCCGCGAACGTGGACGGGACCGTGCCGCTGTCGGTGAGCTCGAGTTGATCGTTGAGCGTCGTCTGCACGTTGATCGTGTTCTGCTGGCCGGGGGTCGGCGCGCGGAACCCGGTGCTCACGCCGCCGCGCAGCGAGACGAAGTCGCTCAGCCCGATCCGGGCCGACAGCTTGCCGTTCGCCGTCGCGCCGAAGAGGTCGAAGCGCTCCACCCGGACGGCGCCGCCGAGTGACCACCGGTCGTCGCGCCCGCGCAGCTCCACGTCGCCGTAGAACGCGACGTTGCTGCGGTTCCAGGTGCCGGCCGTGTAGTCGGCGAACCCGGGGAAGCCGTTCGAAGCGGGGACGAACCCCTGTGATGCGAACGGTCCCACCTCCCACGACGGCCGCCCGCCCGCGCCCACCGTGAAGCCCTCGTTGCGCCACTCGGCGCCGGCCGCGACGTTCACGATGTCGGAGGCGGCATAGGAGACGTCGAGATTGAGGTTGACGTCCTCCTGCCGGTAGAGACCGGGGTCGAAGTCGCGCGGCGTGTCCGGGCCGAGCGACGCGTTGACGGTGTTCTGGAAGAAGAAGTCCGATTCGTGCGCGCCGTAGCTCGCGCTGGCGTCCCAGGTCAGGCCGCTGGCCGCCACCCGGCGGAGCCCGGCGACCGCCGACATGTCGGACACGTTGCCCCCGAACCGCGGGGTGAAGCCGCCCGGCGCGATCTCCTGGAACGAGAAGCAGTTGGGGTCGGTGAACACCTGCGCCAGCGCCGCCTGATCCGGCACGTGGTCGGTGACCCGCACGGTGGGGCAGTTGGCCGAGCCCATGCCCCCGGCGGCGAGCACGTCGCCGATCAACAGGGTCTGCCCGCCGTCGAGCGTGTAGATGTTCTGCCGGGTGTTGGGATTCCGGAAATAGAAGCCCTCGGTCACCTTCTTGTCGGCGTAGTTGGCGTGGCCGTAGAGCTGCAGGCCGTTGGCGAACAGGTTGCCGAAGTTGGCGAACAGCTTCAGATCGTCCTCGATCGTCGGGTTGCCCCAGATCTGCGCCGGGTCCGCCACGGCCGTGTTGCCGGCCGCGATGAGCGCGGCGGCGTCCGCGCGCTGCACGCTGCGGTCGGTCGGGTCGGCGTTGCCGTACTCGAAGCTGAGGTTGGCGAACCCGGTGTCGCCGAGCGGCAGCCCGGCATTGCCGGCGACGCTGTACGCGTCACCGTCGCCCGCCCGGTAGGCGCCGGAGTTGACTTCCAGGCTGCCGCCGGCGCGGTCGTCCTTGAGCAGGAAGTTCAGCACGCCGGCGATGGCGTCCGAGCCGTACTGCGCCGACGCGCCGTCGCGCAGCACCTCGACCTGCCGCAGGGCGATCGACGGAATGGTCGAGATGTCCGGTCCCTGCGCGCCGTCGGTAACGCCCGCGAACCAGGCGACGACCGACGAGCGGTGGCGGCGCTTGCCGTTCACCAGGACGAGCGTGTGGTCGTGGGCCAGGTTCCGCAGGGTGGCAGGCCGGACGAGCGTGGCCGCGTCGCTGATGGGATGCGTGGCGACGTTGAACGAGGGAATCAGGGTGCGCAACTGGTAGTCGAGCGTGGTGGCGCCCTGGCTGACGACGTCCTGGAACGGGATGGCGTCGATCGGCACCGGCGACTCGGTCACCGACCGCGGCTGCGCCCGGCTGCCGACCACGACCACGAGTTCCTCGAGCTCCACCGCCAGCTCGACGTCGAGGGTGACCGCGGCCCCGGCGCCGACCTCCACCGCGTCGCGCACCGTCTGCTGGAAGCCGGGCAGCGTGAACGTCACGTCGTAGGCGCCGGGCGGCAAGGCGATCGTGAACAGGCCGGTACCGTCGGTGACAGCGGCTCCCGCCGGATCGCCGCCGGCGTCGCGCGCCTCCACCGTGACGCCGGGCAGGACGAGTCCGGTAGTGTCCGTGACCGTGCCGGAGAGAGCCGCTTCCTGGGCAACGGCGGAAACGGGTGTAGCGATAGCCCCGAGGATGACCAAGAGCGATGCCAGTGAGCAGTCCATTGGCTGCACTCGCTGCGCTCCCCGTTCTCCTCGTGTCGCCATGTCATCACTCCTGCGGTGAGTCACCGCCTCCAAAAGCCCGCCACACTCGTCGCACCAGCCGCCAAGGGTCGATGTCCGGTCGATGTCCCGCCAGCCGACCCGGACGAGTATGAGAATGCCACTCTGAAGTTGACCGGATTGCTCTTTGTACAGGTTGGCTGCCCCACCCGTCGCCGCGTCGTTGATCGGCTGGATGTTGACGTCGAAACGAGGGGCGATGGACCGCAAGTTGCCTGGCTGGGAGTCTGCGCGTCTATGGCGCAGACTCCCAGCCAGGCTCGGTTGGGCGGCAATCGGAGCCGCGAGGCGACGATTCTCGGACTAGCGCCCCGAAACGCCTCGCGGGCTCGGCGTTTCGGCCCATCCCCTCCGCTCCATGACCTTGCGCCGCAGCACTTCGCTTCGCGGCGTTCTGCGGCGCAAACTCCTAGCCGCCCCACCCGTAGCTGACGCGCGTGTAGTAGTACGCGCCGTTGAAACCGAACGGCGAGAACTGCCCGTAGCGGTTCCCGACGGTGCCGGCGCCGTACGGGTTGATGTCGGGGTAGGTGTTCAGCAGGTTCTCGGCGCCGATCGCCAGCTCGACGCCGGGGCCGAACGGGATGCCGAGCTCGACGTCCAGCAGCGCCTTGCCGGAATAGGGCGCATACAGCCACGGAAACGCCACGTCACCCGCGTCGGCCGCGTTCCGCCCGTCCTCGCTGTCCCAGTACGCGCCGAAATAGCTCACGCGGGTCGTCAGCCGCCAGCGGTCGGCGGCGTGGTTGACGGCGAAGTTCCAGCGCGTGTTCGGCAGGCCCTGTTCCAGCGTCGCGATGCGGAAGCGATCGATCACCGAGCTCTGGATGTCCTTGAGCGTGGTGTCGGTGTAGTTGTAGACGGCGCTCAACGTCGTCCGCCCGACCGCCAGGGTCGAGATCAGGTCGAGTCCCTGGGTGGTGGTCGAGAAGTCGTTCAGGAAGAAGCGGAACACCGGGAAGTTGCGCGCCTCGGGAATGCCCTCCGCGAGCAGGACCTCGATCTCGCTCTCCGTCAGTCTGATCTCCTGCGCCAAGGCGACCCGGTCGCTGATGTCGATGCGGAAGAAGTCGGCGGTGAGGGTGAACGGCCCCTGCTCCACCACCGCTCCCGCGCTGTAGTTGCGTGACCGCTCGGGCTGGAGCTGCCCGCCGCCCCGCGCCACCGCGACGGCGGAGGTGGACGGGACGACGCCCTGGTTGGTCAGCTCGCCGGCGATGAATGCCGTCGTCACGTTGAACGCGTTCTGCTGGCCGGGGGTGGGCGCCCGGAACCCCGTGCTGACCGCCGCGCGCAGCGAGAAGGCGTCGTTCAGCGCAACGCGGGTCGAGACCTTGCCGTTCGTCGTCGTGCCGAAGTCCTCGAAGTTCTCCAGGCGCAGCGCCGTGCCGAAGTTCCACATGCCGGCCGGGTCGGTGAACTCGAGGTCGCCGTAGACGGCGATGTTGCTGCGGTCCCACTGGCCGGCCGTCGTGTCGGCCCGGTAGCCGTTGAAGCCGTTCGAGCCCGAGCTGAAGCCCTGCGCGGCGTACGGGCCGATCTCCCACGACGCCCGGTCGCCGGCGCCGATGGTGAACTGCTCCCGGCGCCACTCGGTGCCGGCCGCGAAGTTCACCACGTCATTGACCGGCATCGACACGTCGAAGTTGAGGTTCACGTCGTCCTGCGCGTAGACGCCGGGGTGGAACGAGGTGGGCGTGTCGTAGCCGAGCGACGCGTTGACGGTGTCGAAGATGAACTGGTCGACCTCCGTGCTGCCGATGTTCACGCTCGCGTCCCAGTTGAGGCCGCCGCTCGTGAACCCGCGCAGCCCGGTGACCAGCGAGTAGTCGTGCATGTCGCCGCCGAACTGCGGCGTGAAGCCGCCGGGGAACCGACTGTGGAGCGTGAAGCAGTTCGGGTCGGCCTCCACCGCCGCAAGGGCGGCGGTGTCCGGGACGTTGTTGACGATCGGGATGATCGGACAGCCGCCTGCCCCGGGCTCACGGCCGGGAGGAGCAAACCGGCTGGTGGGAGCGGTCTCGGCCCAGATCCGGTCGCCGACGAGCAGGGTCGGCGTGCCGTCCACCGCCGGACCCCGGAACACGCCGCCGCGGGTATGGGGATTCCGGAAGTAGAAGCCTCCGGTCACCGTGCGGCTCGCGTAGTTGGTGTGGCCGTAGAACTGCAGTCCGTTGTCGAACAGGCTGCCGAAGTTGCCGAACAGCTTCAGGTCGTCCTCGATCAGCGGCGAGCCCCAGACCTGCGCCGGGTTGCGGATGTTGCCGTTGCCGGCGTCGATGATGCCCTGCGCGTCGTTGCGCTGGATGCTGCGGTTCGTCGGGTTGGCGTTCCCGTACTCCAGGCTGAGGTTCAGGAAACCGTTCGGGCCGAGCGGCAGCCCGGCGTTGCCGGCCACCGAGTACGCCTGCCCGTGGCCGCCGATGCCGTTGCAGGAGTGCTTGATGTCGCCGATGATGCCCGCCCCGCAACTCGACGCGTCGCCCGGGTTCGCGTCGCGGTAGGCGCCGGTGCGGAACTCGAAGCTGCCGCCCTCGCGGGCGTCCTTGAGCTGGAAGTTCATGACGCCGGCGATGGCGTCCGAGCCGTATTGCGCCGCCGCGCCGTCGCGCAGCACCTCGGCCTGCCGAATGGCGATCGAGGGGATGACGGAGATGTCGGGCCCCTGCGAGCCGTCCGCGATGCCGTTGCCGAGCCAGGTGATGACCGCCGCGCGGTGGCGGCGCTTGCCGTTGACCAGGATCAGCGTGTGGTCGGGGGCCAGGTTGCGCAGGTTGGCCGGGCGGACGATGGTCGCCGCGTCGCTGATCGGCTGGATGTTGACGTTGAACGACGGGACGACGGTCCGCAACTGGTTCGCCAGGTCGGTGCTGCCCTGCGCGATGAAGTCCTCCGTCCGGATGACGTCGACGGGCACGGGCGATTCGGTCACCGAGCGCGGCTGCGCGCGGGTCCCGACGACGACCACCCGCTCCTCGAGGCCGATCTCCATCTCCACGTCCACGGTGGCGGTGGCGCCCGCCCCCACCTCCACGACCTGCGCGGGTGCGTTGAAGCCGGGCAGAGTGAACGTCAGCTCGTAGCTCCCCGGCGCGAGCCCGCTGAACGTGAACTGGCCCGTACCGTCGGTGAACGTCACCTGGCCCACTCCCGCCGCGTCCCGTGCTTCGACGGTGACGCCCGGCAGGATCAGACCGGTCGCATCCCGCACCGTGCCGCTGATGGATCCGGGGTCTTGAGCATCCGCCGTGGCGGGCGCCAGCACGGCAGTGGCGAGCAGCAGTACCAGCGGAATGGACGATCGTGGGTGGGGCTTCATGTATAGCACCTCCATTTCGTGCGAACGCTAAGCCGGATCCAACCGGCACCCGATTCTATCAGGCCGACCAGGGATATCGCAACGTGAGTGCGCGTAGGCTCCCTGGACCGAGAGGGCTTCGGGGCGCGGCCCTGAGCAGTGGCACGACGCTACTGCGCAGTCAGGGCGAACACCACCAGCCGCTCGTTCCCCCGCGGCTCCCCCGTGGCCGGGGCCGAGACGTTGGCCGCGACGTACTGCCGGCCGTCGTTGCCCGCGTAGGTGATGGGCACCGCCTCGACGTTGTAGTCGAACGCGACCGACCACAGTTCCTCGCCCGTCCGCGAGTCGAACGCCCGGAAGCGGCGGTCGACGGTGGCCCCGATGAAGACGAGGCCGCCGGCGGTGACGATGGGGCCGCCGACGTTGCGGCTGCCGACGCGCTGCCTGCCCTCGGGCAGCAGCTCGTCGATGCCCAGGGGCACTTCCCACGCGATCTCGCCGGTGGCGGCCTCCACCGCAACCAGGCGCGCCCAGGGCGGCTTGAAGCAGGGCAGCGCCCCGAGCCGCTCGCCGTCGGCGTCGAAGATCGGGGCCTCGAACGGCGGTCCGGCCTCGCGGACGAAGGCCACCTGGTCGTCGGTGTCCGAGGGGTACAGCTCGTTCTCCGTTATCCAGCCGCTGATGGGCTGATCCTTGGAGTTGACGAAGATGTAGCCGAGCTCGGGATCGTAGGCCGTGCCGTTCCAGTTCACGCCGCCGCCGGTGCCGGGGAACACGAGCGACGGCGGGGTGCCCTCCTGCAGGTAGCGGATGGGCGTGTAGGGCCCGTCGTTGTAGTAGCCGACCGTGTCCCACAGCGCGCGGCAGGCGGCCGCGTGCTCGGGCGTGGTGTCGTCGGCGGTGACGATGTCGTCGGGACCGATGCTCACCCTCGACAGCGGGGGCGGCGCGAGCGGAAACGGCTGGGTCGGCGAGTACTGCTCGCCGGGCACGTCGCCGACGGGCACCGGCCGCTCCTCGACCCCGTGGACGGGCTCGCCGGTGACGCGGTTCAGGATGAACATCCAGCCCGACTTGCCGACCTGCGCGAGGGCGGGAATGACCTCGCCGTCGCGCTCGATGTCCATCAGGCCGGGCGACGGCGGCAGGTTGTAGTCCCACAGTTCGCGGTGGATGTTCTGGAAGTACCAGGCGAGCTCGCCGCTGCGGATGTCGATGGCGATGGTCGAGTTCGCGAAGAGGTTGTCGCCGGGACGGTCGCCGCCGTAGAAGTTCGACCCCGGGCTGCTGACCGGCATGTAGACCATGCCTCGCTCCTCGTCGACGGTGAGCGTGAACGCCCACACGTTGTTCCCGATGCGGTCGCGCCAGCTCTGGTTCCCCCAGGTCTCGCTGCCGAAGTCGCTCTCGGTGGGCAGGGTCGGGAATTCCCAGCGCAGGGCGCCGGTCGTCGCGTCCAGGGCCCGCGGCCAGGCCCGGGTCGGCTCCCCCCCGCCGCGCGGCTGGTTCAGGTGGGGCGCGATGTGCCGCTGTCCCGGCCCGAAGGCGCTCGAACCCAGGATCAGGGTGTCGTCGTAGACCACCGGCACGCCGGTGTAGGGGATGCGCACTGCCGCCTCGCCCCCGTCGCCGAACGCGGTATCGAGCTCGCCCGTCGCGGCCTTCAGGGCGATGACCTTCCGCAGGCTGGTGAAGTAGATGCGGGCCTCGTGGGCGTCGGTGGCCGGCCCGTAGGCGACGCCGCGGAACGACGCCAGCCCCTCGCTGAGCTCGTGCCGCCAGATCTCCTCGCCGGTCTCGGGTTGCAGCGCCACCACGCGGTTGCCCGACGCGAGATACATCACGCCGTCGACGACGATCGGCGTCACCTGCTGGAAGAGCTCGGCCGGGCTCGGCCCCTCGATGAATCCGTCCTCGGGATGGAACCGGTACGACCAGACCTCCTCGAGCGAGGCGACGTTGGACGTGTCGATCTGGTCCAGCGGCGAATAGCGCGTTCCGGCCAGGTCGCGGTTGTAGGTCGGCCAGTCCGCGGCGGCGCTCCGCCCGGATTCCTGCGCCGCGGCCGGTGCCGGGCCAAGGGCCATGAGCAACGTTCCGGCCACCGCGAGGGCGCAACACGACTGCCCGAAGGAGGCGCGAGTGTCGGTAGTGAATCGCATGGGGCTGGTCTCCTCTCAATGCCGGAACGCCGTGCAGAACCGCCGTCGAATCCGTTCGCAGACGGGACGCGCGAAGGTGGCGTCCCGTAGCGGCGCATTCCGCCGGTCAGGGCTGATCGTCGGTCGCCGCCGCGGCCGGCACGTCGCGCAGTCGCTCCTGGACGGTGCCCGGGATGCCGAGCTGCGTATTGGCGCCGAGCTCCGCCAGCAGCGTCGCCGTTTCCGGCCAGCTCTGGAACTGGAACGACTGCTTCGAGCCCTCCGCCATCCGGTAGGCGGTCCGGCCGCGGAAGTCGCGCGCGTCGATGTCGGCGCCGTTCGCTACGAGCTGCTCCACCACCTCGTTCAGGCCGCGGAAGGCGGCGCCGTGCAGCGCGGTGAAGTCGGCTTCGTTGACCGCGTTGATGTCGGCGCCCGCCTCCAGAAGCACCCGCACTGCCTCTTCGGCGCTCGGCGAGCGGACTCCGCGCGGCTGACGCGGCGTGTACGTGGAGCGCCCGAGACCGGCGGCGGCCATGAACGGGGTGGTTCCGTCGTCGGTGGTCAGATGCTGGTCGGCGCCCGCCGCCAGCAACGCGCGCAGTATCCCGGCGTTGCTCGACGTGCGGCTCTCGCCGACGCCGAACGTCCGGCTCGCGCCGTTCATGTCGAACGCCGCCACCCACAGCGGCGTGGCGCCGCGCAGATCGCCGGTGCCGCAGGCGAACGGTTCGAAGGCGCCCTTCCGCGGATAGCCGATGTAGCTCATGAGCATGGCCGACGCCGTGATCCGTGCGTTCGGATCGGCGCCCCGGGCGAGCAGCGACTCGACGAGCGGCAGCCGGCGATCGGCGCTCAGCCGGGAGCGGCTGCGCCGGGAATAGAGCCGGTTCCCCCCGTGCCGGGCGTACCATTCGCGCAGCCAGGTGCCGACCCCGCCCGCGGCCGCGTGCAGCGCGCGCACGCCGTTCATCTCGCCCTCGGGGTCGGCGCCCTCGTCCAGCAGGAACAGCGCGAACGCATCCTGGCCGCTGACGATGGAGAACGGCAGTACGTGCGTGCCGTCGGCGCTCGGCGCGTTGACGTCCACGCCGGCGGCGATCAGCGCCCGGGCCGTCTCGACGTCCCCGTTGCGCGCCGCGAACATGAGCGGCGTGAAGCCCTTGAACGTCGACGCCGCCGGGTCCGCGCCGGCGTCCAGCAGCAGCCGGACGATCTCGTGGTGGGGCTCCGACACCGCCCACATCAGCGCCGTGCTGCCGGTCTCGGTCGCGGCCGCGTCGACGTCCGCCCCGTGCGCGATCAGCGCCCGCACCACGTCGGCGTTGCCGGTGCGGGCGGCCGTCATCAGCGGGACGAGGCCGCTCTCCTGCGCCGCGTTCGCGTTCGCGCCGGCGGCGAGCAGCGTCTCCACCATGGCGGGGCTCGCGTTCTCGGCCGCCCGCTCGAGCGCCGTCACGCCGTGATCGTCGGCGAGATGCACGTCCGCGCCGGCGGCCAGCAACCGCTCCACCAGCTTCACGTCGTCCCAGTGGGCCGCCCAGAGAAGGGCGGTCGCCCCGTCCGCCCGCGCCGCGTTGACGTCGACGCCCTCGGCGAGGAGCGCGTCCACGGCCGCGCGATCCTGGTTCGCGGCCGCGGTCACGAGCCGCAGGTCCTGCCCCTCGGCGGCCGCCGCGGCCGTCGCGATCGCGAGCAGCATCCCGAGGCAACGGTACATGGTGCGAGCCCTCATGGTCATGGCCCCACTATAAGCACGCGGCGGATGCTCGTCTACCGTTCAGGCGCCGCGTCCGCCGGTCGCCGCGTCCGAAGCCGGTGGCGGCTGCACCGCGATGCCCAGATCGCGCAGCGCGGCGTCGAAGATGGCGGGCCAGCCGCGGTTCGCCAGCGGGCTTGCCGGGCTCGGATGGGGCGCGGCGCCGCACCGCGCACCGGCCGCTTGCGCGACCGGACGGGCGCGGTCGGCGGCGAACCGGCCGATGCCGACCACCACGGCGGACCGGAGGTGCGCGACGCTCGCCGCCAGCGCCTCGTCGCAAATGGAGAACAGCCGCTCGCGGGTCTCGCGGGGACGGAGCTTGTCCGGGGTGACGTTGCGGCCGCCGTCGTCGAGGAAGCACAAGGGACAGTAGTTCCACACGAAGGCGCGGCGGAAGAACCGCTCCGGGGTCCCGCAGCGCTCCTTCGCCCAGCCCCACAGGCGCGCCCCGCTCACCTCGCCGCGGCCGATCCCGAAGCCGAGCACGGGACGCCGCGGATGCTCGTGCGCCGGCCGCGCGACCGGCGCCTCGATGCCGAGCCAGTCGCGCACCATCGTCACGTCGCCGAACGGCACCCCGGTCTGCGCCATCCCGAAGGGGCCGGGATTCATGCCGACGAAGAGAATCTCTCGCGGTTCGCCTCCGTAGCGTTCCAGGTAGAGGCGGTGCGGGACCCAGGCATAGTCCAGCGGCGCGTAGACGTGCGTCACCGGCGCTCCGAAGCGCAGGGAACGGGTCTGCTCGCGCAGCCGCTCGGAGACCGCTACGAGGTCGGGCATGGCCACAAGACCCTACACGACCCGGCATGTCCGGCAGCGCCTGGCGAAGGGGCTGGCGGTGCGCGCGATTGTGATCCAGAATGCAGTCTTCCGCCGTTATACTGATGGCACCGGCTGCACCAGGAGCCTTCGTGACTCGATGGAGACGGTTGGTTGGGCGGCAGCGGAGCCGCCCGCCGGCACGGTTTCCGGGCTCGGTCGTCAGCGGCGTTCCGCTCGACGTATGTGAGGAGCTAGCGACCATGTCGAAGATGCCAGTCGCGCGTCTGGGGGTTCTGGTCGGATTGGCCGTGGCCCTGAGCGTCCAGTTGCCGGTGCGCGCTGTTTCGCCGGAGACTCGCGCCGGATCGTCCGTCGCGGAGTCCCAGGCAGCGGCACCCGAGCCGCCGTCGCGGGAGCTGTTCGACCGCTACTGCGTCACGTGTCACAACGAGCGGCTGCAGACCGCCGGGCTGATGCTCGACCGGCTCGACGCAGGCGACGTCCACGGCAACGCCGAGACGCTGGAGAAGGTGGTCCGCAAGCTGCGCAGCGGCCAGATGCCGCCGGAAGGGCGGCCCCGGCCCGACGCGGAGACCATCGACGCCTTCGCCACGGCGCTCGAGACGGCGCTCGACCACGCGGCGGCGGCCGATCCGAATCCGGGTCGCGTTGCCTCCCGCCGGCTCAACCGGCTGGAGTACGTCAACGCGGTCCGGGACCTGCTGGATCTCGAAATAGACGGCGAGGCGCTGCTGCCGAGCGACATGGCCGGCTTCGGGTTCGACAACAACGCCGACGTGCTGTCGATCACGCCGGCCCTGATGTCCCGCTACATCGCCGCCGCCACCAGGATCAGCCGCGTAGCGGTGGGCAGCCCCGACAACCGGCCCGTGATGCAGGTCTACAAGGTCGGCTACGAGCGGCGCGACGTCCGGCGCAGCGAGGACATGCCGTTCGCCACCCACGGCGGGCTGGCGGTGCGCCACACGTTCCCGCTCGACGGCGAGTACCTGTTCGCGATTCGGCTCAAGCGCAACGAGACCATCGAGACGATCGACGGCATCGCCGAGGACGAGCACCAGATCGAGTTGCGGATCGACCACGCGCTGGTCCGCCGGTTCGATATCGGCGGCAGGTTCCCGGGGCCGGATCCGGGCATGCTGATCGCGGTGCCGGAGGACGACGTCGAGGGCCAGCGGCTGCACGAGTACCGCATGACGGCCGACCACGAGCTCGAGATCCGGGTACAGGTGAACGCGGGCACGCGTCTGGTGTCGGCGGGCTTCACCGACTCGGCGCCCTCGCCGAACGTGCCCGCCGACCTGCCGGGCATCGACATGCTGTACATCTCCGGCCCGTTCGATGGAACGGTTCCGGAGAACACGCCGAGCCGGCAGCGCATCTTCACCTGCCGGCCGGCCGACCAGAGCACGGTGGCGGAGGAGGCGTGCGCCCGCGAGATCATCGGGTCGCTGGCGCGGCGCGCCTACCGCCGGCCGGTGAACGAGACTGACGTCGAACCCCTGCTCGCCGTGTACCGCGAGGGCCGCGCCGCCCGCGACTTCGAGGCGGGCATCGAGCGCGCTCTCGAAGCGCTGCTCTCGATGCCGAGCTTCCTCCTGCGGGTCGAGCGGCAGCCGGTCGATACGCAGCCCGGGGCGATCTACCGCCTGACCGATCTGGAGCTGGCCTCGCGCCTCTCCTTCTTCCTCTGGAAGAGCATCCCGGACGACGAGCTGCTCGAGCTTGCAGCCGCGGATCGGTTGAGCGATCCGGACGTGCTCGCCGGCCAGGTGCGCCGCATGCTGGCCGACCGCCGCGCCACGCGGTTCCTGAACGACTTCGTGGGGCAGTGGCTGGCGGTCCGCAACATCCACTCGCAGGATCCGGACGGCGCGCTGTTCGCCGGCTTCAACGACTCGCTGCGCACGGCGATGGTGCGCGAGACGGAGATGTTCTTCGAGAGCCAGGTGCGCCAGGACCGCCCGATCCCCGAGCTGCTCCAGGCGGACTACACGTTCCTGAACGAGCAGCTCGCCCGCCACTACGGGGTGGACGACGTCTACGGCAGCCGGTTCCGGCGCCATACGTGGAACGACGACCGCCGGCACGGGCTGCTGGGCCACGCGAGCCTGCTGACGGTGACGTCCTACGCCAACCGGACCTCGGTGGTGCTCCGCGGGAAGTGGGTGCTGGAGACCCTGCTCGGGTCGCCGCCGCCGCCGCCGCCGGCCAACGTGCCGCCGCTGGCGGAGAACGACCGGGGCAACCCGACGTCGCTGCGCGAGCGCATGGAGCTGCACCGCAGCAGTCCGGTCTGTGCGAGCTGTCACCGCCGGATGGACCCGCTCGGCTTCGCGATGGAGAACTTCGACGCGATCGGGCGCTGGCGGGAGGACGACGGCGGGGCGGAGATAAACTCGACCATCGAGCTGTCGGGCCGCACCATCGACAGCCCGCGCGCCTTCCGCGAGGCGCTGCTGGCCGAGGGCGACAACGAGTTCATCAAGGCGGTGGTGGAGAAGATGCTGATCTACGCGCTCGGTCGCGGCGTCGACTACTACGACGCGCCGGCGATGCGCCGCATCGCGCGCGAACTCGCGGACGTCGAGTACCGTTGGTCGTCGCTCGTCGAGGCGGTGGTGGCGAGCGACCAGTTCCAGATGCGGCGGGCGCCGCGTCCGGAGGAGAGCGTCGCGGCGAATCAGCAGTAGCTTGCGGCGGATCGAGGGCAACGCATCGACCGGACAGCACGCGGGGAGTCTGTGGCGCAGCAACGGTGTAGACTCCTGACAGGATTGGCTGGGCGGCAATCGGAGCCGCAGGCGACGATTTCCGGGCTGGGGGCTTGCGGCGCAGAACGCAGCGAAGCGGTGTTCTGAGACGCAAGGCCATGGAGCGGAGGGGATGGGCCGAAACGCCGAGCTAGCGCGGCGTTTCGGGGCGCGGTTTGCCGAAGGGAGTTCCGGCATGTTCATCACGAAGAAACACCTGCCTCGGCGGACGGTACTGCACGGCCTCGGCGCGACCATCGCGCTGCCGCTGCTCGACGGGATGGTCCCGGCCCTGACCGCCATCGGCCGCACGGCGGCGGCCCCCATCAAGCGGCTGGGCGTCTTCTACGTCCCCAACGGGATGTCGATGCCCTACTGGTTCCCCAGGACGGCGGGGCCGATGGAGTACCTGCCGCCGACGCTCCAGTCGCTCAACCACATGAAGGAGCGGGTGCTGCTGTGCGGCGGGCTCGACGACGAGCCGGCGAACCTAGTCAAGGGGGGCGGCGACCACGCCCGGTCGGCGGGCACCTTCCTGACCGGGGTGCCGTTCAAGATCACCAACGGCGCCGACGTCTACGCCGCGGTGTCGATGGACCAGATGGCGGCGCGGGAGCTCTCCAAGGAGACCCAGATCGCCTCGCTGGAGCTCGGCATCGAGTCGAACGCGATGGTGGGCAACTGCGACGGCGGCGCGAGTTGCGCGTACACCAACACCATCGCCTGGCGGACGCCGACCACGCCGTTGCCGATCGAGAACGATCCGCGCGCGGTGTTCGAGCGCCTGTTCGGCACGAGCGGCAGCACCGATCCCGAGGCGCGTCGCGAGCGCCTGCGCCGCGACCGCAGCATCCTGGACGCGGTCGGCGCGGAGCTGGCGGACCTCGGCCGGGTCATCGGACCGGGCGACCAGGTGAAGCTGGACGAGTACCTCGACGCGTTGCGCGACGTCGAGCGCCGCATCCGGATGGCGGAAGAGCAGAGCGCGCGCGAACTGCCGGTGGTCGATCAGCCGGTCGGCGTGCCCAACGACTACCAGGAGCACGCCCGGCTGATGATGGACCTGCTGGCGCTGGCCTACCAGACCGACCTGACGCGCATCAGCACGTTCATGCTGGCGCGCGAGGTGAGCGGGCGCGCGTATCCGGAGATCGGGGTGCCGGATTCGCACCACCCGCTGTCGCACCACCAGGACGAGCCGGCGAAGCTGGAGCGGCTGCACAAGATCAACGAGTACCACTTCCGGCAGTTCGCCTACCTGGTCGACAAGCTCGCCGGCCTGCCCGAGGGCGACGGCACCATGCTCGACTCGACGCTGTTCCTCTACGGGACCGGCATCAGCGACAGCAACACCCACTTCCACGACGACCTGCCGATTGCGCTCGTCGGCGGCAAGGCGGCCGGGATCGAGGGCGGGCGCTACATCCGCTACGCGGACGACACGCCGCTGGCCAACATGCACATCACGATCCTGGAGAAGCTGGGGGTGCGGATGGATGCGCTCGGGGACAGCACGGGGAAGGTGGACCGGCTGACGGGCGTCTAGGAGCTTGCGCCACCGACCGCAGCGAAGCGGAGTTCCGGGACGCAAGGTCATGGAGTGGAGAGGCTGGGCCGAAACTCCGAGCTTGCGAGGCGTTTCGGGGCGCCAGGAGTCTGCGCCGGACGGGCACGGTGCGGGCGCAGGCGGTGCCGGGCCCGGGGTCGAGGAGAGTCGAACGTGAGGAGCTGTCGCGCGGGCGGCATCGCACTGGTTCTGGTTGCCGCGGCCACGGGGCTGGCCGGCGTCGTCCTGCGCGCGCAGGACGGCCCGAAGCCGTACCCCATCTACACTGCCGACCACCTGGCCGGCACCATGGAGACGCTCGGCCCGAACTTCGCCGCGGCGGTGCGCGCCCTCGAGGCGGGCGACTACCCCGCGGCGAAGGAGCGCCTCGCCCGCGCCCGCGAGCAACTCGCCACCACCATCACCTTCTGGCGGCAGCGCGAGCGGGACGACGGCATCGGGTTCGTCCGGACCGCCGTGCGGGCGATGGACGACCTCGACGCGGCGATGTCCGTGGATGATGTCGACGCCGAGGTCGCGTCGGCCTTCGCCGCCGACGTGCAGGCGACCTGCAACGCCTGCCACGCCGTCTACCGCGAGCCGGACCCGGAGGGCGGGTTCCGTCTCAAGGCCGAAGCGCTCGAACCGTAGCGCCCCGAAACGCCTCGGCTCGGCGTTTCGGCCCATCCCGCTCCATGACCTTGCGCCGCAGAACTCACTCCGTTACGTTCTCCGGCGCAAGCTCCTGGCCGCCGGCCGGTAGTTCCGGCCCGGCGGCGTCGTTCACGTTCGGTTCCCACCGGCAGCGCCTCGCAGTCCGTGGCACACGGGCCGCTCGTAGAGCAGCGGGATCATGAACCACGCCACCACGACCCACACGGGGCCGCTCGGCTCTACGATTCACTGCCTGCGGGCGGACGCGGAGACGGTGAAGGCGCTGGCCGCGATCGACTGGAACCGTTCCTTTCGCAGGGTCTGTCTCGATCCCGTCCTGGGGCTCGTCACGCTGATGGCTCCGTCGCGACTCCACGAGCGCCTGACCGAAATCGTCGCGCAGGTCGTGGACGCGGCCGGTTCCGCCGTCACCGGCGCTTCGACGGGGCTTCGCTCTACCCGTCTTCGCGGGCCGGCGGATCCGCCGGGCACGGGCATGGAGCCGGACTGCGCCTTCTACGTCGGCG
>WTFV01000267.1 GCA_011523845.1 Acidobacteriota bacterium
GCTCTATAGCGAGACTACAGGCACTTCTAGGAAGTTATTTTTGCGCCGATCCTAACCGCTCGACGGCGAACCATCGCCTGGGCGCATACCGTCGGCCGGCACCTGGAATCTGCGCGTCGGTCGGTCGGTCGCTACGGCGCCCAGGCGATCATGGCCGGCGGTGTACTTGTGCTCGAACTCGAGCACGTCGGCGACAGCGGCCACCGGGTCGGGATCTGCGCGGCAGACCTCAATGCCGTCGCAGCTTCCCTGGCCGCGTCGCTCTCGCGGAGCAGGTGGTCGGCCGCCGCTGGCCGAGCCGGTTCCGCGGGCGATGAACGCAACGTGCACCGTCCGGCTCCCGGCCGACGCGGGCGAGCTTGTCCAGCGTCCGCGCGACGCTGTCCGGCCCGACGTGTTCGCCCGCCAGGTCAAGCTTCGGTCGCTTCGCCCACAACGACGCGGCCGCCGCGCTGCGCCGACTCGTCTACCACGTCATCTGGACGCGCGCATCAACGAGATCTGCCGGCGGGCGGCGCGCGTGTTGCGCGAGCGCCTCCCGTGACCCGGACGGACCGCGAGGCCGTCGGGGCGTAGCTCGGCGCGCCGCCGTTGCGCAAAGGACGACGCGGGGCCGGCTCGCAGCGCTCGGTGGGGTCCCGTCCAGCCCGGCGACGCCCCGGCGTGGAGAACCGAGGCGTACAGTTCGCGTCACTGGTGCACTCAGTCCCCCGCGGCCTTCTCCGCCCGTCGTCCGGCCCAGTACTGCCGCATCCGCTCGGCCACGGCCCGGCGCTGCTCCGCGGTCATCGTGCGCTTGCGTCTGCCGACCGTCTTGACCGCCTTCTTCCTGCCGCGCCGGGCGGCCGGCGCGGCAGCTCCTTCGATCGCCTCGATGGCGCGCTGGATGGCCACGAGCTGGCTCTTGAGCGAGCCCTCCTCGTTGCGCAGCGCGTCCAGGATTCCGCTCCTCGACATCGTGACCTGCTCCCTCCAGGGCGACCCGCCGCCGCATCGCGCCGGCCGCCGACATGCACGAACGTCCGCCGCCGGGCGGCGCCGAGACCGACGGGGCCGCTACCGACCCGGCGCGCCGGATTCGCTCGCCGCGGCGCCGGTCTGCTCGAGGTAGTCGACCGCCGCACGCATCTCGGCCGCGTTCCACGCCGGCCAGTCGTTGCGGCAGGGCAACCCCGCTACGCGCGCGCGCCGGCCCCGCACCACCGCGGCCACCGCCGACGCTTCCGAACCGTACCGCTCGCACAGGGCGAGGAAAAGCATCGTCGTCTCGACGGATGGCAGCGTGTCGTCTTGTCGCATGCCGGTGTCCGGCTGGTCAGCCTGCATCAGCGTCCCGGCCTTGCAGGGCCGGCCCCTGCGCTCGAGTCAGGCCGCGAGGCTCTCGCCTGGGCCCTGCCTGGCGTCGGCAGGCTCCGCCGCCCGCGAGGCCGCAGCCGCACCACCAGCGAGCGGCGGGTGGCCCAGTCCAGTGCCGCCTCGCCGGCCACCGCCCGGTTCGCACGCCCATGGCTGTCCCCCATCCGGCCATCCGGCTGGATCGCCGACAGGCGACCCCTCGCCGGCCCCGGCGCCGCGCCGCCGCTGCGTTGCGTGTCCCGGCGGCCGTCCCCTCCCGAGACCATCGTAACCGGACCCGGAGGCCATCCTGGGGCACCGTCCTCGATCCAGCCGTGCGAGAACACGTCGCGCCTGCGGGTGACGCCGCGGCGCCGCCGGCCCGGCGGGCGGGGTTCGCGGCCGAGCATCCAGCGCGATCCGCACCACCACCCGGCGGGCCACCGCCGCGGCGGCAATCGCGCCCGACGCGCGCCGTTCACCCATCCGGGCCGCTCCCGGGCGGTCCAACTCCGGTCCCGCAGCTTCCTGTTCTTCATGACTGCCGGTTTCGCTGGTGCAGGCCGATGAACCCCACGATCACGCGGTCGCCTTCCTCGTCGCGCGCGAATCCGATCCGGATGGTGTGCCGCGGGTCGCGGCTGGTTCCCTTCCCGATGTGCGCGCCGAGGAACCACGTCTTCCCGTCGGCCACCGTCTCGTACCATTCGCGATACTTCGCGATCGATTCCTCCCGCTGGCTCGTCTTGTACGTCCACCCGGAGCAGGCTTCGCCTATGCGATGGTCGTTTCCGTCGCAGTGCGCGGTGGCCAGCCAGGCCAGCGCGTCGTACACCTCGGCCGGATTCGTGAACGGCGTGTTCTCGTTCGAGCGCGAGTTGAGCTTGATCAGCAACCGGTCGCCGAAGGCCTCGCGCGCCAGCGCCACCGCCTCGCCGACGCTGTCGATGCACACCGGCGTGTCGTCGGGCCGGCGGCCTTCCTGCTCTCGACATAGGCCTGCCGCCACTGCTCTTCGGTCCTCCGGCTGCGGGCGATCAGCTCGTTCAGCTCCCTGGTCTGTTCGTCCCGCCGCCCGCTCTCGGCGCGCAGCTCCGCGTTGCTGTCGCGGAGCCGGCCGTTCTCCTCGCGCAGCGTGTGCAGTTCGGCCTGCAGACGATCGCGTTCGGCCGTCAGCGCCTCGACGGCCGCAGGGTCTGCGGCGGCCAGCGTCCCGGCCGGCGGTTCTTCCTCGTCGACAGCGGGCTCGGCTCCGGGTGCCGCCGGCGCCGCCTCCTGCGCCTGTCTGGCCCGCGCCATTCGCTCCCGCCACTCGGCCGTCAGCTTCAGGATCCCGTCCTCCGCCGCCCGGCGCGCTTCCGACCGTTCGAGCTCCTCCTGCCGGGAGGCCGCCTGCGGCCGCAAGGGCCGGTACGCCTCCAGCTGCGCCCGCAGCGCGGTCAGGAACTCGAGCGTGCCGATCAGAAGCTCCGGTCCGACGGGCCGGGCCTGCAACGTCAGCTGGCCGATCCCCAGGTAGTGCAGGTCGTCGTGGAACTCGTTCTGGATCCCGTTCCACTGGCCGGCGATCTTGCCGACGACGCCTTCGATGAGCTCGCGTTCCTTCTCCCGCAGGATGTAGCGGATCCACTTGCCCAGGTTGGCCGCGTCGTCGGGCCATTCCGGCGCTGACGCGGGCAGCTCCCACAGCGTGTCGATCCAGGTCCTGAAGAGCTCGGATTCGACCGGCGGGGGGCCGGGAAACCGGCCGGACAGAAGGCTCAGCATCAGCGCGGCATCGTCGCGGTGCGCAGGGGCGCCGTCGCTGTCCCGAAGCATCCGGTTGCGTTCGAGCAGCCACTCGTCGGTGTCCCAGCAACTGGTGAACCGCACCGGCGGCGCGTCGACGACCTCGATGCCTCGTCCCCGCAGGTGCGCGGCGGCCCGTTCCCGCAGGACCGAATGGGTCTGCATCCAGGTGGCGAGGATGGCCGCGGCGAGCCGGTGGTCGCCTTCGCCGATCGCGTCGAGGATCGTCTCGACCAGCCGGTCGTGCGGTGCGCGGTTGGCGTCGCGGAACCCCTTGATGCGCAGCTTGCGGATGCGGGCGGACAGTTCGTTGCGGGTCTCGTCGCCCACCTCCTCCCGGCTGGCGAGCGCATCGAGTATCACGGCCAGGCCGTGCCCCTCGGACAGCAGGGTGAAGATCTCGTTCGCTGGTCGCACTTCCTCTTCGCGCGGGCCGGTCTGCGTCATGGCGTCTCCTTTCCCACGGCCGCGGGGCCTGGCGGCGGCCGATCCCGCCGCGCGCCGCGCCGGGGCGGCATGGCGCGAGTCGCGGCCTCTTCGCAAGCCTCCGGGCTGACGGGCTGCGGCCGAGTATTTCTGTCTGGGTCATGGCCGTTGACGTTATCCGAATCCGGTGTCCTGTGGTCGTGACTCGAGTCGCGGGCGCCGGCTCTCGATGCCTGCAGGTTGGACCCGCGCAGCGTGGGCTCGGCGAGGCGCTGCCGGCGGCGGGCAGTCGCTGCCGCCTGCGTGTTGTCGATCTTGCAAGACCGCGTTTTCGGAGGCGTGCCCGGGGCCGGCCCGGCAGCCAGCGCCGCGCGCGGAGCGACGAAGTGGTCCGGCGCCTCGGTCATCTTGCGGCCGGTGTCGCCGCGGCGCAACCGCGCAGCGCCCTGTCGTCTCACCGCCGCGTCCGGCGATGTCGCGACGGCCAGCGGCGCCGGGCCGGACCCGGCCTGCGGAAATGTGGGTCGCCGCCCACAGTTTTTTTTCAGCGACGCCCACCTCGGGTGGCGATTGTGCGCCTCAACGGCGCATGGACCGCAACGACGAAGGCCGGCCTGCGCAGGGAAGGTGGATGATCGCCACTGGAGACAACGCCGTGCGGGCAGGGCTATTG
>WTFV01000115.1 GCA_011523845.1 Acidobacteriota bacterium
CCGCGTGCACTGGGTCGAGGATGCCGGCGGCCTGCGGGACCACACCCGCGACGTCGAGGACCGGTTGTCCGACGCGCTGCACGCGGCGCTGACCCGCCGCTTCGTGGACCGCCGGATGGCCACCCTGATGCGGCGCCTGCAGGACTCGGGCGAACTCGTGGGAGCGGTCCGCCAGGACGGCGAGGTGGTGGTTGAAGGACAATACGTCGGAACCCTCGCCGGCTTCCGGTTCACGCCCGATGCCGCCCGGGACGAATGGGACGCCCGGGCCGTCCGGACGGCCGCGCGAAAGGCGATCGCGCAGGAGGTGAGAATCCGCGCGGAGCGGCTGGTGGCCGCGGCGGACGACGATGTCCGGCTCACGGCGGACGGGCAGCTGTGCTGGGAGGAGGCGCCGGTCGCGAAACTTCTCCGTGGCCAGTCGTGGTGGCGCCCCGACGTGAAGCTGGACGCCGACGACCTGCTCGACGGGACCGTGCGGCGGCAGGTCGAGCAGCGGCTGCGGGCGTGGCTCAGGGGACATGTCGACCGGGTCCTGTCGCCGCTGGTGGCGCTCGCGGACCGCTCGCTGCCGGCTTCGGTGCGGGGCCTCGCCTGGCGGCTCCGGGAGGAGGCCGGGGTGCTGGCCCGGCGCGAGGTGCAGGCCGTGCTCACCACGCTGACGCGCGCGGATCGCGCTCGCCTCCGCCGGCTGGGCGTCCGGGTGGGCCGGGAAAGCCTCGATCTTCCCGCCCTCCGGCAGGGAGAGCGCGGTGCGCTAGTGTGGATGCTCAAGGCCCTGAGCGTCGGCGAGGCCGGGGCGCCGCCGGACGTGCCGTGGTGCGATGCCACCACCTGCCCGCCCGCGCTGTGGACCGCCGCCGGGTTCGTGGCGATCGGCCGGGTGGCGGGGCGCGTGGAGGTCGTGGAGAAGCTCTCGGGTCGACTGGCGCGCCGCGCCAGGAGCGGTCCGTTCGCCTTCGATCCGCTGGCCGAGACCGGGCTGCCCGCGGACCCGGCCGCCCGGCTGATGGGTAGCCTGGGGTACCAGCGGACCGGCGTTCAGGAAGGGCAGACGCTCTGGGTCCGGCGGCGCAACGGCAAGCGGAGCCGGAAGGGGCAACCCGCCAGGCCGCCCGCGGACCGGCCCTTCGCCGTACTGGCCGAACTCAAGGTCTCGGCGCGCTGATCGCAGCGCCGCTGCCGGCTTCCCGGCGGGCGCCTAGGACTGCAGGAGACCCCGGGCCGCGAGGTTCGCCATCAGCGCCCGGCTGCCGAACTCCCATGGCGGGCACTGGTCGGTCGGGAGGACCCGGTTGATCAGGCCGCCGAACTGCGGGGAACGGATCCTGACGACATCGTGCGCATGGTGCGTGAAGCCGGAGCCGGGCGTGCCGCGATCCTGCGTCGGGGCAAACATGGTGCCGAGAAACAGCACTGCACCGTCCGGAAACGGGTGGTGACGGTTCACCAGCTGCCCGGCGAGATCAGCGGGAGTCCGCGATATCAGCGTCATGGAGATGGTGTCGTCCAGCCGGAAGCCGTCGGTGCCGTCGACTTCAAGCCGGACTTCCACCGCGCCCGCGTCGTCGAGCCCGAAGCTCTCGTCGAAGAGCCGGATGAACGGCCCGATCGCGCAGCTCGCGTTGTTGTCCTTGGCGCGCCCGAGCAGCAGCGCGGAACGACCCTCGAAGTCCCGGAGGTTGACGTCGTTGCCGAGCGTGGCGCCCTGCACCCTGCCGTCGGAGGCGATGACCAGGACCACTTCCGGCTCGGGGTTGTTCCATGCGGAATCCGGATGCACGCCGATGTCCGCGCCGGTGCCCACTGCGGCCATAGGCTGCGCCTTCGTGAACAGTTCCGCGTCCGGGCCCAGTCCGACCTCGAGATACGGCGACCAGAGATCGCGGGCGCTCAGATGCTGCTTGAGCTCGGCGGCTTCCGGGCTGCCGGGGCGGACCTCGGCGATGCTCGATCCGAGGATTCCGGTCATCTCGGCCCGCGCGGTCTCGGCCCGGGCAGGATCGCCCCGGGCGTGCTCCTCGATCACGCGTTCCAGCATGCTCCGGACGAAGGTCACGCCGGAGGCCTTGATCGCCTGGAGGTCGACCGGCGCCAGCAGTCTGGGCTGGTCATCGCTGCCGGCCGCGGTCGCGGCGAGGCAGTCCTCGAGGTCGGCGATGCGCTCGCCCGACGCGGCGCGCAGCGCCGCCGCCGGATCCGGCTCCTCGATCAGGTCGCGCATGGTGGCCCAGCTGCCGGTCACGTCGACCACGCCGCCGGGGTCCAGGCGGACCACGCTCGGTCCCGCGACATCGGGTCGCCAGACGCGGCCTGCGAACGTCCCCTGGCCGAAGTCCTCCGGGAGGACGTCGGCGGCCGCGAAGAGAGCCATCAGCCTCTCGTTCCGCGCCGTTTTTCCTCGTACTGCTGGTGGTAGTCCTCGGCCAGCCAGAAATGTCCCGCATCGACGATGTCGGTGGTCACCGGCCGGGCAAATCGAGCTTCCCGGGTGACCCGCTCGCGAGACGCGCTGGCGAGCATCGTCTGGCCGAAGTCGACGGGAAAGAGCATCGAACGGTACTGCGTGCCGACGTCCGGGCCCTGCCGGTCGCCCTGCGTCGGGTCATGGATCTTCCAGAACATTTCCAGCAGGTCCTCGTAGCCGACGGCGGCCGGATCAAACTCGACCCGCACGGTTTCGGCGTGCCCGGTCGTGCCGGTGCAGACATCTTCGTACGTGGGGTCGGCCTGCGTGCCGCCCATGTACCCCACGGAGGTTGAACGCACGCCGTCGACTTTCCGGAAGGCGGTTTCGACACCCCAAAAACATCCAGCGGCGAAGTATGCAACGGCCATAGCGGTCTCCTTGTCCACCATCCTTGCCCCCCGTTCCCGTTTCGTCAATCACCGGGCGGCCCGGAAATCGCCCCCATGCGGTTTGCGGCGCCGTGCCGGTTATGGAAGAGTCCGAGTTGATCCGGAACGGGATCGCACCGCTGGGAGGCTCAGCCATGGACTCCATTGCACAGGCGCTGGCAAGCCCAAAGATGATTTGGCTTGCCATTTTCGTCGTTCTGTACTGGGGATACTGCATCTTCTGGGGGGTCAAGGGCGCGATAGCGTCCCGTACCGCGTCGGACTACTTCATCGCCGGTCGGCGGATCTCGATCCTGGTCTTTGTGCTCGCCGCCACCGCGACTTCCTTCTCGGGCTGGACGTTCATGGGGCATCCCGGCCTGATCTATCGGGACGGATTTCCCTACGCGTACGCGTCGTTCTACGCCATCACGATCCCGTTCACCGGCGTGCTGTTCCTCAAACGGCAGTGGATGATCGGCAAGCGTTTCGGGTTCGTGACGCCCGGCGAGATGCTGTCCACGTACTTCCGCTCGGACGCGATCCGCGTCCTCGTGGTCATCGTGGCGCTGGTGTTCTCGATTCCGTACCTGGGCGTGCAGCTGCGCGCGTCAGGTTTCCTGTTCAACGTGCTGACCGACGGCCTGCTCAACGTCGAGGTCGGCATGTGGCTGCTGTCGCTGGTGGTGCTGATCTACGTGGCGTCGGGCGGGCTGCGCGCCGTTGCGTACGTCGACACGCTCCAGTGCATCCTGCTGGCGGGCGGGATCGTGATCATCGGGATCGTGACACTTGCCTACGTCGGCGGCATCGGCAACCTGGTGGACGGCATCAAGGTGCTCGCCGAGCATGACACCAACCTCACCCCCGACGGCTACAGCCACTATGTCGCGATTCCGGGGGTGATCCAGTTCGTGGAGGCCGGTCCATCCGCGGTCGGTGGCGCCTGGACCGGCATCATGGTGCTCACCTACATGTTCGCGCTGATGGGCATCCAGGCGGCGCCCGCCTTCACGATGTGGGCGTACTCGAACCGCGATCCGAAGCCGTTCGCGCCGCAGCAGGTTTGGGCTTCGTCCTTCGGAATCGGGTTCATCCTGTTCTCGTTCACCGCCATCCAGGGCATGGGTGGACACCTCCTGGGCGCCGATGCGCCATTCCTGGCGGCGGCCCCGGAGGCCGTGACCAACGTCATCGGCCCCGGCCTCGCCACCGGCGACCTCATGACCGAGGCCGGCAAGCAGGGGATGCTGGTGCCACAGCTCATCAACCTGCTGGAAGGCACCGCCCCGTGGCTGCTGGCGCTGCTCTCGGTGTGCGCGCTGGCCGCCATGCAGTCGACCGGCGCCGCCTACATGTCGACGGCCGGCGGCATGCTGACCC
>WTFV01000106.1 GCA_011523845.1 Acidobacteriota bacterium
GACCAGGCCGCGTGGGACACCATCGTGAGACGCTACCGGCGGCGCGTGTTCAACGTCGCGTACACCTTCGTCGGGCGCCACGACGAGGCCGAGGACCTGACGCAGGACATCTTTCTCAAGATCTTCAAGGCGCTCGGCACGTTCGACCGCCGGGCCAACTTCACCACCTGGATCATCAGCATCAGCCGCAATCTGTGCATCGACCACTACCGGCGAGTGCGGAAGGAACGCGAGGTGGTGGATCGGCGCGTGGACGCGAGCGAGCTCTCTCCGGTCGCCGGGGGGGTCGACGCGTTCGCACGTCTCGACCGTTTCGACCGGCGGGCACTGCTGAGAGAGGCGCTCGCGGCGCTTCCGGAGACGCTCCGGACGGCGGTCGCCATGCGCGACCTGCAGGAACTGTCGTATCAGGAAATCGCCAGACGGCTCGATCTTCCCGACGGCACGGTGAAGTCGCGGATCAACCGGGGTCGCCACGAGCTGGCGCGTCAGGTTCTCCGCATCGAGCAGGCCCGGGGCGCGAGCTCCCCCGCGCGGACGGGAGACGCCGCCGCCATCCCATGAGCGGAGCACGGGAATGAACTTGTCAACCGATCGTGTCGGCAAAGCGGTGGTCGTCCGGGTGGGCGAGACCAGGCTGACCTACCAGGTTCTCTCCACCTTCGCCGACTCCGTGACGCAGTTGCTCGCGGCCGGCGAGAAACGCGTGATCATAGACCTGTCGCGGGTGGCGTACGTCGACAGCGCGACGATCGGCTGCCTGATGGACCTGTACCGCCAGACCGACAGACTGGGGGGAGCCATCAAGCTCGCCGGCGTGCAGAAGCGCGTCGAGACGATGCTGACCATGACGGGCGCGCACAATTTCATCGAGCTGCACGCCGACGAAGCAGGCGCCGCCGGCAGCTTTGGGGAATGACCATGCGCACCATCAAGACCACGTCGGGGACCGAGGTCGTTCTCGACGGCGACCTGCTGGCGGTTCTGGAAACCCTCTACCGCGAGCTCCATTCCCGCCACGGGCTGGATTACAGCTTCGAAGACACGATGCGCGAGATCCGCCACCTGATAGGCCAGATGTCGCCGGCGGACCGTGAGACGTACCTGCTCGAGAGTCTTTTCCTCAACTCCGTGACCTACGAGAACGAGAAGCTCGGCGCGTACGTCCGGAGGCTCACGTCGGAATCCAATCCGCCGGCCGCGCACGGATGAGCACGCTCCCGGTCCGCTGTCGAAAGGTCCCTACCTGGCCGGGACGGTTCCCGGACTGACTGCCGGAGCGGCTTCCTCGGACGGCCCGGACGGGGACTCGACGAGGCGCCATGCGTCCGACTCCTCGAGAATCTTGCGGGCGAAGCCGGCGTGCAGGGCATGGCCGCCTCGATGGGCGACGACGTGCCCGATGATGGGGTGCCCGACGAGGGCCAGATCGCCGATCACGTCGAGGATCTTGTGACGCACGAACTCGTCCTCGAATCGCAAGGTGTTGTTGAGAAAGCCGGTCTCGCCCAGGACGATGGCGTTCTCGAGGGAGCCACCGAGCGCGAGCCCCTTCTTCCGGAGCTGCTCGACCTCCTTGAGGAAGCCGAAGGTCCGCGCGGGCGCGATCTCTTCGACGAACGTCTCCTCCGTGACGTGCTGGGTCCGCGACTGGTGGCGCAGCAGCGGATGATCGAAGCTGATGCTGTACGTCACCTTGAAGTGATCGGACGCGTAGACGGCGATCCGCTTGTTGCCGTTCGAGAGCGCGATCGGCCGCACCACCTTCAGGAATCGCCGCGGCACGTGGAGCGTCCTGACACCGGCCTCGTGCACCAGATAGACGAAGGAGGCGGCGCTGCCGTCCATGATCGGCACTTCGGCCTGGTTCAACTCGACGCTGACGTTGTCGATGCCGAGACCGACGAGCGCCGCCAGCAGGTGTTCGACCGTGCCGACCGACGCCGCATCCTGCGCCAGACCGGTGGCATAGCTGATGGCGGCTATCCGGTCCACCACCGCGGGTACTTCCAGACCGTCGAGGTCGAGCCGCTTGAAACGGATGCCGTGATCGGCGGGGGCGGGCTTGAGTCGAAGGGTAACCTTCCGCCCCGAATGGAGCCCGATGCCGGAGCACGAAACCGACCGCCTGAGTGTCCGCTGGGTCGTCATTCCGGGCGACTGTGAGCCTCCCGCAGCGCATCGGTACGGTGGGGCACGTAGAACGTCCTTCGTCTTGTCAGGCTGCGCCCGCCCGCCCGACGACCGTCGGTCGCCTCACAGTGGGGTCCTTATACCACACTTGGCCCCCAGCGGCCAGCATCTTTGCGACCAGGCGAGCATCCCGGGCACAACTGTACCGGAATTCGCCGCCCGGAACCACCCGCGGGCCTGCCGGTTCCCACCAGCGGCTCTCCGGGTCCGCGTGACGGCTTCTCGGCGCGGAACGCCCATGTTTCAGTGCACCAGCATCCGCTGCAGGAACGCCCCCGTCTCGGACCCGCCGTGAGATGCGACGTCCTCGGGCGTCCCTTGCGCCACGATCCGGCCTCCGGCATCGCCGCCTCCCGGCCCCAGGTCCAGAACATGGTCGGCCGTCTTGATCACGTCGAGGTGATGCTCGATGACGACCACCGTGTTGCCGTGGGCCACGAGGAGGTTGAGCACGTCCAGCAGGCGGCGCGTGTCTTCGAGGTGCAGTCCCGTCGTCGGCTCGTCCAGGATGTACAGCGTCCGACCGGTGCTTCGACGCGACAGCTCCTTGGCGAGCTTGACCCGCTGCGCCTCGCCGCCGCTCAGTGTCGTGGCCGACTGCCCCAGCTTCAGGTAGCCGAGGCCGACGTCCTGCAGCGTGCGCAGCTTCGTGGCGACGGACGGCACGTTCTCCAGCAGCGGCAGCGCCTGATCCACCGTCATCGCCAGCATGTCGGCGATGGACACGCCGCGATAGGTCACGCCGAGCGTGTCGCGGTTGTAGCGGCGCCCCTTGCACTGCTCGCACGTCACGTAGACGTCCGGCAGAAAGTGCATCTCGATGGCGATGAGGCCGTCGCCCTGGCACGCCTCGCACCGCCCGCCCTTGACGTTGAAGGAGAAGCGGCCCGGTCGATAGCCGCGAGCCCGCGACTCGGGCAGCATCGCGTAGAGCTCGCGGATGAAGGTGAAGAGCCCCGTGTAGGTGGCCGGGTTGGATCGCGGCGTCCGCCCAATCGGCGACTGGTCGATCTGGATGACCTTGTCGATCAGCTCGATTCCCTCGATCAGCGAGTGCGCACCCGGATCGTCGCTCGCGCGGTACAGCGCCCGCGCCAGCGCGCGATACAGAATGTCGTTGATCAGCGTCGACTTGCCGGACCCGCTGACGCCGGTGACGGCGATCAGCAATCCCAACGGCAACCGGGCGTCGATGTTCTTCAGGTTGTTCGCGCGGGCGCCGCGAATCACGATCTCGCCGTTCCGCGCGGGACGTCGCGACGCAGGCACCGGGATCCTGCGCTCGCCCTTCAGGTACAGCCCGGTCAGCGATTCGTCCCCCTCCAGCGCTTTCGACGGCCCCTGGAAGACCACCCGTCCCCCGCGCTCTCCGGCGCCGGGTCCCAGGTCCACCACGTAGTCCGCCGCGCGAACGGTCTCCTCGTCGTGCTCGACCACCACGACCGTGTTGCCCAGGTCGCGCAGCCGCCGCAGGGTCGCCAGCAGCAACTGGTTGTCGCGTTGGTGCAGACCGATGGACGGCTCGTCCAGCACGTAGAGAACGCCCGTCAGATGGGCTCCCACCTGCGTGGCCAGCCGGATGCGCTGCGCTTCTCCTCCCGACAGGGTCGTCGAGCCACGGGCCAGCGACAGGTAGCCGACGCCCACGTCGCACAGGAACCGCATCCGATCGCGGATCTCGCGCAGGACGCGTTCGGCCACCCGCGACTCGCGGTCACTGAGCTCGATCCCCTCGATCGTCGCCAGCGCGTCCGCCACCGACACGTCCACGTATTCCGCCATCGTGCGTCCCTTGACCCGCACCGCGCAGCTCTCGGGGCGCAGGCGCCGGCCGGCGCACGCGGCGCACGGCTGCAGCGTCCGGTAGCCGTCCAGCGCTTCCTGCTGCGCCCAGCCGCCCTCGCCGTAACGGCGCCGGAGGTTGGGAATGACGCCCTCGAAGTCCTTCCCGAACGGATCCGGCCGGCTCGGTTTCCTGCGCCCGCCGCGGGCGGCGGCCGGCGCGCCGCGCAGCCCCTCGCCACCGTCCGGACCCAACAGCAGCAGATCGCGGTGGCGGCGCGGCAGCTTGCGGAACGGCACGTCGAGGTCGATGCCGAAACACTTCGACAGCCGCGACAATGCCCGCTTCACGAGCTGGCGGTCGCCGCCTGCCCAGGCATGGATGGCCCCGGCGGACAGGGTGAGGGAACCGTCGGGCACGATCCGCACGGGATCGAAGTCCTCCACGGCGCCGAGCCCGTGGCAGGCGGGGCACGCACCGTGCGGCGAGTTGAAGGAGAAGGCGCGCGGCGTCATCTCGGGCACGTTGATCCCGCAGTCGACGCAGGCCATGCGCCGCGAGAACAGCCGATCGCCGCCGTCCAGCGTGTTGACGATGACGACGTCGTCCGCCAGCGCCAGGGCGTACTCGATGGATTCGGTGAGACGGCGCTCGGCGCCGCGGCGAACGACCAGTCGGTCCACCACCACTTCGATCCAGTGGTTCCGCCGCCGGTCCAGCCGCGGTTCTTCATCGAGGCCGCGCACCTCGCCGTCGATCCGGATGCGAGTCAGTCCGCGCGCCCGGATGGCGGCCAGCTCCTTCTTGAACTCGCCCTTGCGGCCGCGCACGACCGGTGCGAGCACGTTGACCCGCTCGACCGCCGGCTCGGCCATGATGGTCTCGACGATGCGCTCGACCGACTGCGACGTGATCTCGCGCCCGCAGGACGGACAGTGCGGAGCGCCGATGTTGGCGAACAGCAGGCGGAGATAATCGTAGATCTCGGTGACGGTCCCCACCGTCGAGCGCGGATTCGAGCCGGTAGTGCGCTGCTCGATGGAGATGGCGGGCGAGAGGCCGTCGATCTGATCGACGTCCGGCTTTTCGACCTGCTCGAGGAACTGCCGGGCGTAGGCGGACAGCGACTCGACGTAGCGCCGCTGACCTTCCGCGTACAGCGTGTCGAACGCCAGCGACGACTTGCCGGAACCGGAAAGGCCGGTCACGACCACCAGCCGGTTGCGCGGAATGCGGACGTCTACGTTCTTCAGATTGTGGACACGCGCTCCGCGGATGTCGATCCAGTCGTGCGGCATGGCATCGTCGAGCCCCTTCGGCCGGACGCCGAACCCATCATGCTAGCATGCCGGCACGTCACGGGAGCCCCGGCTGCCCGATGGCCACGGCGCCGGGATCGAGGCGGTACGCCGTATCGCCCGACGCCACCACGACACCGCCGGCCGGATCGAACGCCACGCCGAGTAGGCTCGCCGCGGCCAGCACCCGCGTGCGCGCGCCGTCGGCCTCGATCCGGTAGAGACCGCTGGCGCCGGCCAGCGCCTCGACGACGTGGAGCGCGCCCCGCGCATCGAATGCGAGTCCCTGCGGCCGCCCGAAGACGGAGGAGGCCGTGGTCACGGCGCCGGTCCGATCGATGCGATACACGCGATCGCAGGTTGCGAGCGTCGGCGCGGACACGTAGAGTCCGTCGTCCGGTCCCCAGGCCAGGTGGAAGGCGGCGACGCTGGCGGGAAGCGTGGCGAACGGGGTCGCCCGACCGGAGGTCGCGACCCTGAAGACCGTCCCCGTGCGATCGCCGACGTAGAGCGTACCATCCGGGCTGAACGCCAGCCCGCAGGTCACGCCGAGGTCGCTCGCCAGTGATTCGTACGAACCGTCGCCGGCGATGCGATAGACGGTGCCCTCGAAGCGGCTCGACACGTGCAGCCGGCCGTCCGGGGACAGAGCCATCGACGTCGCGTTGACGATCCCGGTCACGAAGGGCTCGCGATAGCCGTCCGAGCGAATGCGGAAGACCGACACCGGCGTGCGTTCGCCGCGCGATCCGCTGTAGGTGACGAACAGGGTTCCGTTGCCGTCGATGACGGGATTGTCCACCTGGTGCACGCCGGTGGCCACCGGCCGCCCGACGTCGATGAATGCTTCATCCCCCGCCGCGGCGCCGATCCGCACGGCCGTCCTGCCGCCGTCGAGACCCGCCGGCACGGTGACCGATACGGACCGTGGCGAGGCGGCAACGACCCGCGCGGGCAGCGGCCCGACGTGCACCTCGGGAGGAGGACCCTTTCCGTCCCCGTCGACGAGATCGCGCCCCTCGATGGTCACACGCCCGCCCTCGACCGCCCACGACGGCTGGATGGACGTGATGCGGGGATGGGGCAACCGTTCAGTTCCTGCGGCACAGGGCCGTGGACGCGGCGGGAATGTCCTGGGACGTCACGTCTGGTCGAGCTCGACGTTCCAGTACAGGTAGTCGCGCCAGCTCTCGGGCGCGTCCCGCAGGCCGAAAGTGATGCGGAGGACGGGCGATCGGGTGGGACGGCACGGCTGCCGGATGACCTGCATTCCGGCCTGGGCCGGGGTGCGACCGCCCTTCCTCCGGTTGCAGCGAATGCATGCGGTGACGATGTTCTCCCAGTCCTTGCGTCCGCCCTGCGAGACCGGCACGACGTGATCGAAGGTCAGCTCTCCGACGGGGAACCCGCTTCCGCAATACTGGCACCGGTGCCCGTCCCGCGCGTAGATGTTGGCGCGCGAGAAGGGCACGTCGTCCATGCGCCGGGCGATCGTGATGTAGCGCAGCAGGCGAATCACCGACGGCAGTCTGAACGTGACCGACACCGAGCGGATCTCGCGGTCGTACTCCGAGACGACCTCCACCTTGCCCTGGCACAGCAGGGTCATCGCCTTGCGCCAGTCGACCACCTTGAGCGGCTCGTACGTCGCGTTCAGCAGCAAGGTCTGCTCCACGGCCCCCCCGAAATGCTGCGCCATTCTCGCCGACGCCCGACGTCCTGTCAACCGCAGCGACGGTGTAACGCATTGCGCACACGGGGGTTACATCTCGCCGCAAAGCGCGCGGACCGCGCTCCGCCAGCGCCCGGGGCGGGCCCGGTGTCGGTTCGGTCGGGTCGAGCCGATACGCCGTGACTGAACCACGGCGCCTGCACGCCCGCTACCGGCAGCGCCGCCACCCGGCGCCCGGCGCGTCGCTTCCTGACGACGAAGGACCTGACGCGAGCTGACCACCCGACTAACCGGGCTGGACGACCTTGACGACGTCGCCGGGCAACGGCTGCTCGTTCACCGGGAAGCCGTTCATGATGGCCAGCGTGGCCGCCGGCACGATCCCGGCTCCGATCCGCTGCGCGATCCCCTGCCAGGTGTCACCGCGCTCGACCCGATGGATGGCTACCCGGTTGGGCCGGATCCGGTCCGCCTCGTCGCGACTCAACTGCCGGAACGAGTGGATGCTCTCGTGGACGTCGCGCTCGACCAGTCGGTACCCCTCCGCGTCGGCGAAGGCGCCGAACAGATAGACGGAAGAACCGGACCGGATGAAGGCCACGCGCGCGATCATCGGTCCCACTCCACTGACGTCCTGGGTGTACATGCCGATGTAGGCGTCGAGGCCGTTGATCTCGCTCGGCGCGCCCTGCACCTCCCGGAAACCGGCTCCGTTCATCTCGCGCTCGGCGATGCGCTGCAGGTCGTAGGTCGACTCCCCGGCAATCTGCAGCAGCATGTAGCGATCCTGCCCCGGCTCGCGCGCCACCACGACCTCGGCCCCGTTGTGCACCTCCCAGCCCGCCGGAAACTCGAGCGCAAAGCGGAGGGCCGGGTGCAGGAACTCCCCGCCGCGTACCACGCCCTGCTCGGGATTGTCGCCGTAGACGATGCCGTCGACGCGAGCCAGGTAGCCCGCACGGTCGACCCGCAGGGCCGAGAGATCGGGAGTCTCCGCGAGGAGCGTCTGGACGGTATTCGCGACGCCGGCCACCCGGTCGCCCGGCTCCGGATGCGTGGCGAGCCAGTTGGGCGTCCCGCGGCGGTCGGTCGTGTCGGCGATGCGTCCCAGGGTCGTCAGCATGTCGCCGACGCCGTGCGGATCCCAGCCGGAAGCGACGGCGTACTCGGCGCCCAGACGGTCCGCCTGCCGCTCGTCGTCGCGCCCGAACTTCAGGAACAGCAGCCCGAGTCCCTGGCCGGCGGCGTCGCCCAGGCCGGGGGTTCCGTAGCGCGGGCGCATGACCGGAACGAAGATCTGGCCGAGCAGAAGTCCCATCTGGGCGCCGGCGGCACGGCTGTAAGCCTGGACCGAGTGCCGGGCGGTCACGTGGCCGATCTCATGCCCGAGGACGCCGGCCAGCTCCGCCTCGTCGTTCAGGTACGCCAGCAGGCCGCGCGTGAGGTAGATGTATCCTCCCGGCACGGCGAACGCGTTCACGACCGGCGAATCGATGACGGCGAACTGCCACGGCAGGTCCGGGCGGTGCGATACGGCAGCCAGCGAGTTGCCCACCGCCGTGATGTACTCCAGGAGCGCGGCATCGTCGTAGACGCCCATCTCGCTCCGGATCTGCGCGTCGGCCTCCCGGCCCAGCTCGGCCTCCTGCGACTCGCTCATGAAGACGAGCTCGCGGCTTCCGGTGACCGGGTTGGTGGCGCATGCCGAGGCCAGCGCCGCAAGCAGGAGCGCGGCGGGCAGCCGGGCGGCGAGCCACCGGCGGCGATTCCCCGAGCGGCGGCCGGCAGGGACGTGGGGTGTGCTGCGCTGTCGATGAGGCATGCGGTCCACCTCTGCGAGACGTCCGGCGCCGCGAGCAACCCGCGGTCGCCGGAACGAGCATCTTCACAGCGTACCACGCGCGGGGGAGGTGGTGACGCTCCCCGCGTGGCGGCGGATCAGGCCACCGGCACGCGCAGTGCGTCCAGCGCCTCGCGGATCTCTTCGATCGCCGGTGCGCTCGCGGGGCGGAGCGGAGGGCAGGGATCGCCGCCGGTGAATCCGAGCAGCGAGACGGCCGCCTTGAGGCCGGGCACGCCGTGCTTCGACGTCACCAGCGCCGCGAGCGGCGTCAGCCGCCGTTGCAGATCGCGGGCCTCGTCGAGACGGCCGGCGCGGACCAGGTCGTACAGCTCGACGCACGGATCGGGGGCGGCCGAGGCCAGGGCCAGGATGCCGCCCGCCGCGCCCACCAGCAGGCTCGCGTAGAAGACCGGAGCCGACCCGGCCATGACCGCGAAGTCGTCGGGCGTGGCGTCGATCAGCGCGGTCAGGAACCTCAGATCGCTCCCCGACTCCTTCAGGCCGATGATGTTCGGATGCTCGGCCAGCCGGGCGACGGCGTCCACTCCCAGCGTGACGCCTGTGAGCGCCGTGTAGTTGTAGAGCACGACCGGCGCCGGCGACGCGTCGGCGACAGCGGTGTAGTGCGCCACGAACGCATCGGACGTCAGCAGCGGCTTGAAGTACGAAGGGGTCCGGACCAGCACCGCGTCGGCGCCCAGGTCGGCCGCCCGCTTCGAGGCGGCGATGGCCGCGGCGGTGGACTCGCGGCCGGTGCCGGCGAGGCAGAGCCGGTCCCCGGGCACCGCGTCGCGCGCCGCCGCGATGGCCGCGTCCGACTCCGCCTCGTCGATCAGCGGGGCCTCGCCGTTCGAGCCGAGCACGACGACGCCGCGGATGCGGGTCGCCATCCAGCGCTCGACGTTGGACGCCATCGCCGCAGTGTCGACCCGGCCGTCCCGGAAGGGAGTGGGAATGGGCGGAAACACGCCATCGATATGCACGGGTGGTTTGTAGCCGCGCGGCCCGCCGGTGTCAAGGGCCGGACGGGCGCCGGTGCGCTCGGCGTGTCGGGACGCGTCGGCGCTCAGCGCAGGATGTCGAACAGGTAGCTGTACTTGACGGTCAGCGAGCGGCCGGAGGCCACGGTGAAGTCGTGCCGGTCGAGGCCGAGCGGCTGAATGTCGTTGTAGACGACGAACAGGCCGGTGTTGGCGTCCGACAGCAGACCGAAGCGCAGGTTGGACGACCACAGGTCGGCGCGGTCGTTGTACTGCACGAGGGCCTGGAAGAACATGCGGGTCGTGAACGAGTAGGACGTCCGGAAGCGGATCAGGTTCGTCGTGAAGTGGCCCCCCGGCAGATCCAGGTCGTTGTAGCTCCATTCGAGCAGCGCGTTGAACGTCTCGCCCATCCGCGCCGCGATGGAAGGCGTGACGGTCACGCGGTGGCCGCCGAACAGCCCCCCGACGATGGCGTTGAAGTTGCCGCTGACCGGCGCGCCCAGGTTCGTGTTGCCGGCGATCTGCGCTTCGGCGTGGTCGTACTGCCCGAGCGGCACGACGACGCCGGGGAAGATCTCGAACGGCCGGAAGACCCCCTCGCGGTGAACGTTCACGCCGGTGTGAATCTCGTACCCGTTGCGCCACTCGATGTGGTTGTCGATGTGCGTGAACTGGGTCTCGTGCAAGCCGGTCTGGAAGTCGAAGATCGTGTAGTGGGAGACGTGCGGCCGGAACTCGTGGACCCCCCAGAAGTCGTCGGGCCGCAGGGTGGTGAACACGCTGGCGTTCGCACGCCGGTAGCTCCGGCGCGCGAGGAAGCCCACCTCCGGGTTGAAGTTCGGCGCCACCTCGGTATAGCCGACACTGAGGCGGGCGACCTCCGACTGGTGCTGCGCGCTCAACCCGTAGGCGTGCGTGCCGTCGCCGGCGTCGGCGAGGCCCCAGCGCTCGCGAAGTCCGGCCAGCGTGTACGCCGGCGTCTGCGTGTTGGCGGCGAAGCCGGAGATCGTGCCTCCCTGCCCGATCCCCCAGCGGCCGTCGACCGCGTAGGAGCGGTTGAAGTCGTCGTCGCCGGCGAGGCTCCCGGCCGCCTCCCGGTTGACGAACATGACGCCGACGTTGGAACGGTTCGCCAGGTCCTGCCGTATGCGGCCGACCGTGAAGTTCTGCTGCGGCATCCCGGTGGCGTCGACCGCCGCCGTCTGCATGTTCAGGAACCCGACGTTCGTGTTGTTCCCCACCTTGCCGGACAGGCGGCCGCCGCCGACTATCGGAATCTGCTCGCCCCGCTCGCCGAGCCCGATCCGGCGGCTGAAGAACACGTCGACCGCCCCGGACTGCCCCACCGAGAACAGGCCGGCGTTCTCGAGGAAGAAGGGCCGCTTCTCCGGAAAGAACAGGGTGAACCGGTCGAGGTTGATCTGCTCGTCGTCCACCTCGACCTGCGCGAAGTCGGTCTGGTACGTCGCGTCCAGCGTCAGGCTCGGCGTGATGCTGTACTTCAGGTCGGCGCCCCAGTCGCCGTTGCCCACGGTCCGCGCCTCGGCGGTGCGGTACGCGGCGTCCCCCAGCACGTAGGGCATGAGCTGCAGGTTGCGCTGGGCCGGAACCCGCAGCCCCTGCAGCTCGCCCGCCAGCGACAGGCGGTTCAGGCTGAACTGCCGCGGCAGCGGCGACCAGTAGGCCTGCTCGTTGTTGTAGCGGATGTTGCGCTGGAAGTTCATCCCCCAGGTCTGGACCTCGGCGGCGGGATAGCGCAGGGTGCGGAACGGGATCGCGATCTCGGCCGTCCAGCCGATGTCGGTGACGCTGGCGGCCACCTGCCAGGCGCCGTCCCAGTTCACGTTCAGGCCGCCGCCCGACCCGCGTTGCTGCCGGCTGTTGCTCGGCCGGCCGCTTCCGCCGCCGCCGAAGCGGCCGCTTCCCTGTCCCTCGTTCGTCACCTGCCCGTCGTACTCGACGCCGGCCGGGTTGGTCCCGAAGACGAAGCCGTTGAGGCCGTCGTGGTAGGTGTCGAGGATGATGCGGAAGCTGTCGGTCTCGGTCAGGTCCGAGTCGCGCCGGCTGTCGGCCGCGATGATCGTCGACGGATCGTCCGTGTAGCAGACGATGCCGAAGTACAGCGTGTCCTCCGTGTAGACGATGCGCACCTCGGTCCGCTCCGAGGCGGGCCGTCCCTCGAAGGGCCGGCTCTGGACGAAGCCGGTCGCCATCCGGGCGTCCTCGTAGGCCGCGTCCGCCAGCACGTCGCCGTCGACCAGCGGCCCCTGCGCCACGCGCTGCGCGAGGGCTATCGGAAAGCCGGCCTGTGTGAGCTCGCGGGCCTCGAGCGCGGAAAACCCGCCGTTCCCGTTGCCATCCCCGTCACCGTTGCCGTCGGACCGGGACTGGGCCATGGCTCCGGCGGGCCACCCGGCGGCCAGAATCACCAGGGCGATGAAGGGACCGATGCGACGGCGGATCTGGGCATTGGCCATGAGTTGCTGCTTTCGACGAAACGTAGATTCTAGCGTTCTTCGACGCGCGGCGGGGCCGGACCGTTTACGAACGCGCGAGCGGGTTCTGCTCGATCACGAAGTCGGCCACCGGCCGGCCGCCGACGACGTGCTCCCGGATGATGCGGTCGAGCACGTCGGGGTCGCATGCCCGGTACCAGGTGCCCTCCGGGTAGACCACGGCGATCGGCCCGCCCTCGCAGACGCGCAGGCAGTTGGCCTTCGTGCGCAGCACGCCGCCCCGCTCGGAGAGGCCGAGCTCCCTGAGGCGGCGTTTCAGGAAACCCCAGGCGGCAAGGCTCCGCTCCTTGTCGCAGCACTTCGGGACGGTCTGATCGCAGCAGAGGAAGATGTGCCGGCGGGCGGCGTCGACGCCGATCGCGGCGGCCACCCGCTGCTGGCTCTCGAGACTGCCCGGTTCGGGCGCGGGACGGCCGGCGGCAGGGGTCGACGGACGGGAAGACTCCAGGAGGCTGCCCGCCTCGGCCGCGGGCTGGCCGCTGGTGGGGGTCGACGGGCGGGAAGGCTTCAAGTTGCCGTAGGATAGCACGCAGGGTCCGGCCGTCCGCGTCGCCCCGGAGGCGCGCCGGCGGTCGCGATTCGGCGACACCTGGACCGCAGCCATGCCCATACGATTCCGCCTGTCGGTGCTGAACAACTGGACGTCGGTCTTCCTGACCGCGGTCGAGCGCGGCGGCAACGCCCTGCCGCATCCGGGCACGCTGTTCGCCATCCTGGCGGGGGTCATCGTCGTCGTCTCCGGCATCGCGGCGCGTACCGGGCTCGAGGCGATCCATCCGGGCACGGGCGAAACCATCCAGCCGGTCAGCCTGCTCAACGTCGCCGGCCTGCACCGCATCCTGGTCGAGATGGTGACCAACTTCACCAGCTTCGCGCCGCTCGGCACGGTGCTGGTCTCGATGCTCGGCATCGGCGTGATGGAGGCCAGCGGCCTGATCGCCGCCGTCCTGCGCCTGCTGGTCCTCTCGGCGCCCAAGCGGCTGTTGACGTTCGTGATCGTCCTCTCCGGCGTGCTCTCCAACACGGCCAGCGAGATCGGCTACGTGCTGCTGGTGCCGCTCGGCGGCATCATCTTCCTCGGCGCCGGACGGCACCCCATCGCGGGTCTGGCCGCCGCCTTCGCCGGCGTTTCCGGCGGCTACAGCGCCAACCTGCTGCTCGGCACCATCGACCCGCTGCTCGCCGGCCTGTCCGAGGAGGCGGCCCAGATCGTCCAGCCCGGGTACGTCGTCAACCCCGCCGCCAACTACTTCTTCATGGTGGTGTCGACGTTCGTCATCTCGGCCGCCGGCACCTGGGTGACCGAGCGCATCGTCATCCCGCGGCTCGGCGACTACAAGGGCGAGGAGCAGTCGACCGCCATCGACGAGCTGTCGGACCAGGAACGGCGCGGCCTCCGCTTCGCCGCCGTCGCGACGGCGGTGTTCGGCGCCGTCCTGCTCTGGGGCACGGTGCCCGTCGACGGCTTCCTGCGCAACCCGGAGACCGGCAGCCTGCTCCGCTCGCCGTTTCTCTCCGGCATCGTCGCGTTCATCTTCCTCGGCGGCACCTGGGTCGGCATCGCCTACGGCGTCGGGGCCGGGCGGTTCAGGAACGACACCGACGTGATGAACGGCATGGGGAAGACGATCGGCACGCTCGGGACGTACCTGGTGCTCGTCTTCTTCGCGGCGCAGTTCGTGGCCTACTTCAACTGGACGAACCTGGGCCTGATCATGGCGGTCAAGGGAGCGGAGACGTTGCGCGCCTCGGGCCTGGGAGGCGTGCCGCTGATGCTCAGCTTCGTCGTGCTGTCGTCCGTGCTCAACCTGCTGATGGGGAGCGCCTCGGCGAAGTGGGCGGTCATGGCGCCGGTGTTCGTGCCGATGTTCATGCTGCTCGGCTACTCGCCCGAGCTGACCCAGACGGCCTACCGGATCGGCGACTCCACGTCGAACGTCATCGCCCCGATGATGTCCTACTTCGCGCTCATCGTCGCCTTCTTCGAGCGTTACGACAAGACCTCCGGCATCGGCACCGTGGTCGCGACCATGCTGCCCTACACGGTCGTCTTCCTCGCCTGCTGGTCGCTGATGCTGGTGGTCTGGATGCTGCTCGGCCTGCCGGTCGGACCGGGCGCCGGGCTGTACCTGGAGTAGCGCCCTACGGCAGCGCCAGGTCGATGCGTACGGCGCCGGCCAGATTCTCCGTCGTGTGCACGGCCACATAGAGCCGCCCCTGCCGCAGCGCGTGCATCTCCGGGCCGGTGAGGTCGATGCTCCCGTTGACGCTCGGCGCTCGCCGCGACAGGTACCTGAGCACCGGGCCGTTCTCTGCGTCGTCCTCCGGGCCGCGACGGTGGAGTGCGACCAGCAGCACCTGGTCGGCGATGGCCTCCGTCCCCATGATCTGGTAGCGCACCGTGCGGGTGGCCGGGCTGAGCACGAAGCTGGCGTCGACCCTGAGCCCCGGGTCCGCCTGCACGCTGGCCACTAGCGGCACCGGGGCCGGCGGCGTCACGAGGCCGGGGGTGAAGTCGGGCGCCCGGCGGTGCCGCGTACCCTGTTCGTAGGCGTAGGCCAGCTCGAGCAGCCGCGGCTCGGCCCAGGCCCGGCCGAGCAGCTCCAAGCCCACAGGCATGTCGTCGTCGGCGAAACCGGCGGGCACGGTGACCGCGGGCAGGCCCGACGTGGCGCTCAGCGCGCAGTTGCTTCCCGGCTGCGGCTGCCCGATGGGGCGCGCGGTCCGCCGGATGGTCGGGTACAGCAACGCGTCGAGCTCCTGGTCGTCGAGCAGCGCGGTGACCGCGGCGCGAATCTCGTCCCGCCTGGCGAGGCGCGCGCGATAGTCCTCGGTGTCGAGCTCTTCCACCTCGAGCGACCGGGCGAGCCCGCCCTCCAGGATGCCGTGGTAGAGCCCCGCCGAGACGAAGTCCGCCAGCGAGCGCACGTGGGCGCCGGGAGTCGCCTCGAGATAGGCGTCGAGATGGAACGGGAACTCCTGCCCGATGACCGAAGCATCCCCGGTGAGCTCGGACGGATCGAGGTCCTCGAGCTCGACGACCGTCGCGCCCAGCCGCTCCATGTCCTCCGCCGCCCGCTCGATGACCTCGCGCACGGGCCGGCCGGCGTCGCCCTCGTCGAACATGGCGGGCACGAGGCCGAGCCGCGCCCCGGAGAGCCCCTCCCGGTTCAGGGCCGTGAGGTACGTGTCGGGCACGTTGCCCTCGCTGAGCCGGGTGGTCTCGTCGGCCGGGTCGGGCCCCACCGTCGCATCGAGCGCGTAGGCGAGATCCCGGACCGTTCGCGCCAGCGGGCCGCCGATGTCCTGGGTCAGCGACAGCGGCACGATGCCGTCGCCGCTCGCCAGGCCCCGCGTCCCGCGCAGGCCGGCCAGCGCGTGGTGCGCCGACGGGATGCGGATGGAGCCGCACGTGTCGCTGCCCATCCCGAAGGCCCCGAAGCTGGCCCCCACCGCGGCCCCCGTGCCGCCGCTCGACCCGCCGGGATTGCGGGTCGGATCGTAGGGATTGCGCGTCTGGCCGCCGAACGACGCCACGGTCGTGATGCCGCGGGCCAGCTCGTGCATGTTGGTCTTGCCCAGGATGATGGCGCCCGCCTCGCGCAGCCGCCGCACCTGCGTCGAATCGTCCGGCGGGACGGAGGTCGCCAGCCCGAGCGTGCCGGCGGTCGTCGGCATGTCGGCGGTGTCGTAGTTGTCCTTGACGACCACGGGGATCCCGTGCAGCGGCCCGCGCACGTTCCCTGCCGCGCGTTCGGCGTCGAGCTCGGCCGCGACCTCGGCGGCGCGCGGGTTGACGGCGATCATCGCGTTGAGCGCGGGGCCCCGCTGGTCGAAGGCCTCGATTCGGTCGAGATAGGCCGCGACCAGGCCGACCGCGGTGACCGTCCCGTCGGCCAGCGCCGCGCCCAGCTCGCGGACCGACTTCTCCGCGACGTCGAAATCGGCCTGCGCGCCGCCGGCCGGCCCGCCCGCGGGAGGCGCGCCGCAACCGATCGCCAGGCCGGACAGAACCGCCAGAACCGTCCCCGCTCGCCTTGCGTGCTGTGACACCGTCAACCTCCAGATCCTGCGTTGTCGCCGACCGTCAGACGAACCGGCAATTCCGCTGCATGGCCGCGGCGAGCAGCGCCCGATAACGCGTCCGGCGCACCGCCACTGCCCCGAGACTGGCCAGGTGGGGAGTCACCCACTGGATGTCGAGCAGCGTGTACCCGCGCGCCCGCAACCGACCCACCAGCCACGCCAGCGCGACCTTCGACGCGTCGGTCACGCGATGGAACATCGATTCGCCGAAGAACGCTCCGTGCAACGTGACCCCGTACAGACCGCCGACCAGCTCGCCGTTCTGCCACGTCTCGACCGAATGGGCGAAACCGGCGCGGTACAGCGCCGCGTAGCTCTCGGCGATCTCCGCGTCGATCCAGGTTCCCTCCGGATCCGGACGCGAGGCGCACGCGGCGACCACGCCGTCGAACGTCCGGTCGACGGCGACCTCGAACCGGCCCTGGCGCAGCACCCTTCGGAGCCGTCTCGACACGTGGAAGCCGTCGAGCGGAATGATGCCGCGTTCGCGCGGCGAAAACCAGCGGATTTCGCCGTCGATCGCCATCGGGAAGAAGCCCTGGCGATACGCGGCGAGCAGCGTGCCGGAGGGAATCATTCGAAATGTCGTGTATATATGGTGCGTGCAGACCGACCAGACTTCACCCAGCGAATTCACGTCGGAGGCGGTCACCAACGGCGTCCGCGTCCAGGTCCGCGCGCGGTATGCGCCGGACCACTCCGAGCCGCTGCATCAACGGTGGATGTTCCTCTACACCATCACGATATCCAACGAGGGCGCGGAGACCGTTCAGTTGATCAGCCGCCACTGGCTCATCACCGATGCGTCCGATCAGGTCCAGGAGGTCAAGGGACTCGGGGTCGTCGGACGCCAGCCGACGCTCGCGCCCGGCGAGTCGTTCACGTACACTTCCGGCTGCCCGCTGGGAACGCCGTTCGGCTCCATGCAGGGCACGTACCAGATGGCCACCGCCGGAGGACAGCGCTTCGACGCCGAGATCGCGCCTTTCGCGCTGTCCGGACCGTATACGCTGCACTAGCGTCCCGAAAACGCCTCGCTGACTCGGCGTCACTGCGCCGGCCGCATCGGCGCCACCGTGACCCCGGCGGCTTCCAGCCCCTCGCGCAGCGTCATCGCGAGGTTGGCCGCGCCGGGCGTGTCGCCGTGGACGCAGATCGTCTCGCCGTCCAGCTCCAGCGGCGTGCCGTCTATAGCGGCGACGCTCCCGTCGCGGACCATTCGCACGGCGCGCTCGATCATCCGCTCCGGCTCGTGGATCACCGCGCCGGGCCGCTGGCGCGAGACGAGGGTGCCATCCGCATCGAACGCGCGATCCGCGAACACCTCCGGCACGACGTCGAGGCCGGCGTCGCGGCCGGCGTCCGCCATCGGCGAGCCGGACAGCACGACCAGCGGCAGCGCCGGATCGAACGCGGCGACAGCCCGTGCAATCGCATCCGCGACGCGCCGCTCGCGCACCGCCATGTTGTAGAGCGCTCCGTGCGGCTTGACGTGGCTGAGCCGCATGCCCTCGGCCCCGGCCACGGCCGCCAGCGCCCCGATCTGCGTGAGCACCAGGTTCTCGATCCCGTCCGAGGTCAACTCCATGTCGCGCCGCCCGAATCCCTCCCGGTCGGCGAAGCCCGGATGGGCGCCGACAGAAACCCCCGCATCGCGGGCCGAGCGGACCGTCGCGCGCATCGTGTCGGGGTCCCCGGCGTGGGCGCCGCAGGCGACGTTGACCGAGGTCACGTAGTCCATCATCCGGCGGTCGTGCTCGATTGCACCGGCGCCGGTCGCCTCTCCGAGGTCGCAGTTCAGATCGATCCGCATCGTTCGCCCCCCTCGCAATAATGCACCATCAGCCGCGAGCCGGTCAGCCCCGGACAGAGCGCCACGCGGCACTTGAACGGCGACCCATCCCGCCAAGACGGCGCCGCTCCCCGGGGCGCACACGCCCGACACGCCGTCGCGTCACGCGGTACCGCTACACTGCACCACCGCCTACACTGCACCACCGGTCCCCGGGGAGTCGGACACCATGAAGCATTTCGCCACCGCCGTCCTCGCGTTCCTCCTGCTCGACGCCGCCGCCATCGCCCAGACCGGCGACGGACAGGCGATGGACGCCGACTTCGCGGCCCGGGTCGCGGAGTGGACCACGCGGCCGGAGTTCCTCAGCCCGCTGGTCGATCACCTGCCGGCAAGCAGTCGCGTCCCGTCGCCCGGCGAGGTCCTCGGCCACCACGTCGGCGCGCCGCGGGAGCTGACCTACTACGCGGAGATGCTGGACTACTACCGGGCGCTGGCCGCCGCGTCGCCGCGCGTGTCCATCAGCCCGATCGGCCGCACGGACGAGGATCGCGAGATGGTGGTGGTCACCATCGCGAACGAAGCGACGCTCGGCGAACTGCAGCGCCATCGCCGCGACCTCGCCCGGCTGGCCGATCCACGCGGCCTCGCCGAGGCGGAAGCGGAGACCGTCATCGCGCGCGCGAAACCCATCTATCTCCTCATGGCCGGCCTCCACAGCGGCGAAACCGGTCCGCCGGAGATGCTGATGGAGCTCGCCTACCGGCTCGCGGTCGAGGAGGGGCCGCTCTTCGATCGCATCCGCGACGAGCTGATCGTGGCCCTGATCCCCGCCGCGGAGCCCGACGGCCGCGACCGCTACGTCGACTGGTACTACCGGCACCTGATAGACATCACCGACGACCGCGACCGGATCGGCGGCCCGCCGTACTGGGGGAAGTACATCTTCCACGACAACAACCGCGACATCAACTACTCGCAGCGGAGCATGCGCAACGTGCTCGACTGGTACCTGGCGTGGCATCCGCCGGTGATGCACGACCTGCACGAGTCGGTGCCCTTCCTCTACACCTTCAGCGGGCAGGCGCCGCAGAACCCGCTGCTCGACCCGATCGTCTACGGCGAGCTGCCGTGGTTCGCCAACTTCGAGATGGCGCAGTTGACCAGCTTCGGCATGCCGGGCGTCTGGACGCACGGCTTCGTCGACATGTGGTCGCCCGGCTACCTCGCGTTCATGGCCTCGAACCACAACGGGCTGATCCGCTTCTACGAGACGTTCGGCAACGGCGGCGCCACGACCATGAAGCGCCACCTGAAGACCGAGGACAACACGCCCGAGCAGGCGCGCACCAGCCGCGAGTGGTACCGGCCCTCGCCTCCCTACGAGGAAGTCGAGTGGTCGATGCGCAACAACACCAACTACAGCCAGACCGCCGCCCTCACCGCGCTGCAGCTCGCGTCGTCGAATCCCGAGGTCATCCTGCGAAACTTCTACCGCAAGTCGCGGAACGCGGTGCTGGACGGCGAGCGCAACCCGCCGCACGGCTTCGTCATTCCGGGCGGTCAACGCGACGTCACGCGGGTAGCGACGCTCGTCGACCTGCTGCGCATCCAGGGCGTCGAGATCGGACGCGCGGACGGCACGCTGCGGCTGGGCGACGAGGCATACCCGGCCGGGTCCTACGTCGTCAAGGGCGGCCAGCCGTACTTCCGGCTGGCGAAGATCCTGCTGGGCAACCAGGAGTTCCCCGACGACGGCCTGCGGACCTACGACGACACCGGCTGGACGATGGGCCCGATGCATCGGACGGAGGTCGTCGCCATCGAGGATCCCGCGGTGCTGGACGCGCCGGTCGAGCCGATCGACGAGGCGCGGGTCACCGGAACGGTCGCGGGAGACGGCGGGGCGCGTTTCGGCTACGCCGTCGCGCACTACGGTTCGAATCACCTGACGACGCTGCGCTACCGGCTCGGCGCCGCTCCGGTCGAGGCGGCCGAAGAGGGCTTCGAGGCGGGGGGAGTCGAGTTCCCGCCCGGATCCTTCATCGTCGAGGCCCCGCCCGACAGCGAACGCGCCGCGAGCCTCCGGGAGTGGATTGCCGAGCTGGGCCTGACCGCCGCCGCGCTCGACGAGCGGCCGACGGTGCCGACGCATCCGGTCGACCTGCCCCGGCTGGCGATCTACAGCACCTGGGGCAACACCCAGGAGGTGGGCTGGGTCCGCCACGCGTTCGACGAGTTCGAGATCCCGTTCGATCTGATCTTCAAGGAGCGGGTCCGGGAGGGCGACCTGCGGGCGGACTACGACGTCGTCCTGATCCCCAACCAGGGCCGCACCGCCAAGGGCCTGGTGTTCGACATCGAGCCGCGCGGCGGACCGCGGGCCTACACCAGGACGGACCGCTACCGGTTCCTGGGCGACTACGGCTCGTCCGAGGACATCACCGGCGGCATGGGAATCGAGGGCGTCCTGGAGCTGCAGCGCTTCGTCGCCGGCGGCGGTCTGCTGGTCACGCTCGGGGCGGCGAGCTACGTCCCGCCGGAGTACGGGCTCACGCGGGAGATCGACGCCCGGCGGCCCGGCGCGGGCTTCTACGCCCCCGGTCCGCTCGTCGAGGCCGAGATCAAGGCGCCCGGACATCCGATCTTCTACGGCTACGAGACGGCGAAGACGCCCGTGCGCTACGCCAACGGGCCGCTGCTCGACGTGCCGCGTCGTTTCCGCGACGACTGGGTGGTGATGTCGTTCACCGACGAGGTGCTCAGCGGCCACTTGCGCGGCGCCGATCAGGTCGACGGCCGCCCCGCCATCGTCGACGTGCCGCGCGGGGAGGGCCGCGTCGTGCTCTTCGCCACCAACCCGTGCTACCGGTGGCAGAACCACGGCGAGTTCGGCATGCTGTTCAACACCATCCTGCACTACAACGACCTGGACCGACGGCGGGACCGCAGCGAGTCCGGCGCGCAACCGTGATATAGCACACTTGCAGCCTCCTGTTATACTACCTGCATGAGTACCCGACTGCAGGTCGTCATGGATGAAGCGGACGTTGGCGAGTACCGCCGCCTCGCGGCGCGCGACGGGCTGACTCTGTCGGAGTGGGTCCGCCAGACGCTGCGCCACGCGGGACGTCACAAGACGTCGGGCAGCGTGGATCGGAAGCTCGCCGCGATCCGCGCCGCCGCGCGTCACGACTTCCCCACCGCGGACATCGAGCAGATGCTGCGCGAGATCGAGTCGGGCTACCAGGCGTGATTCTGGTCGACTCGAACGTGCCGATGTACCTCGTCGGCGCACCGCATCCGCACAAGACCGACGCGCAACGGCTCCTCGAGCGATTCGCGATGGCCAATAGACGATTGGTCAGCGACGCGGAGGTCTTGCAGGAGATCCTGCACCGCTACGTCGCAATCGGCCGGCGAGACGCGATTCAGCCGGCCTTCGAGGCCCTGCTTTCCACCGTGGACGAGGTACTCCCGGTTACGGTGGAAACGTTGACGCGGGCGCGTGACGTCGTGCTCGGCTCAGCGACACTCTCGGCCCGCGACGCCATTCATGTTGCCGTCATGCAGCAACACGGAATAGAGGAGATCTTCTCGTTCGACCGTGGATTCGACGAGGCGCCCGGCATCAGGCGCCTGACCATCTGACCTGCCGCGGACGACGGCCCCGTTGCTCCTTCCCAGTACGGCTTGGCCGGTTCCTACGGCCTGGCCCGGTTCCGGCCGACGTTCGCGAGAGCGATCTCCCGCTCAGCCTCCGCAATCGCACCTTCCAGCCAGACGAGCCACTCGTAGCCGTACTCGTCCATGTACCAGGTGGAGACCCGACCGGCCGCCATGACGAATGCTCGGCGCTCCGCCGCGGACGGCACATGCACCCGGCCGCCCGCCGCCTCGAACGCCGCGCTCGCCTCGGCCGCGCGTTCCCGCGCCCGCGCCAGCGACAAGCGCGCCAGCTCGTCGAAGCCGGCACTCAACAACTGCTGCAGATCCGACGGCAACCCCTGATGGGCCTCCTCGTTCATCAACCACAATCCCGCGCGGTAGCCGTGGCGATCCTGCGTCAGATACGGCAGATTATCCTGGAGCCCGGCCTCGACCACGTCGACGACGCCGTCCGCTGTCCCGCCGATCCGTCCTGACGCGAGATGGGCGGAGAGTGCCGGCCGCAGGACGGGTTCGGGCAAGGCTCCGATCGCCCGGGCCCAGGCGATTTCGACCGGGGAGTCGGCAGTCCGCAGCGCGAGGCCCTGCACGTCGGCGGGCGTTCGGACCACCCGGGAGGCGGTTGCTATGGCGCGCCACCCGCCGGCGCTCCCGAGCGCCATCAGACGGAAGCCGGTCCGGTGCAGGAGCGCGTCGCGCATCCGCGCGAAGAACGCGCCGCGGAACACCCGCTCGACGACCTCGTCCGTTTCGAGCAGGTAGGGCACGTCGAGGACATGGAGCTCCGGCATGAGGCGGCCGATAGCGGGCACGGTCGATCGGTAGATGTCGATGGTCCCTGCCTGCAGTTCCGCGAGGCACGCTGCCGGCTCGTCGCAGCGGCGGCCGCCGGCATCGATCTCGACGGCGATTCGGCTCATCGAGAGCGACTCGACCAGCGACTCGAACGCTGCCGCTTCGGCCAGGTCCACGGCTCCGGCCGGCAGCACCACGGTAATCGTGTGGACTCCGCCGGCGCCGGCTGCAGCAGGTCCGGTCTGCGCTTCACCCGCCACGCCGGCGCAAGAAGCGACCGCGCAGCCGACCAGCGCGATACTCGAACCAACGTCCAGGAAGCGCCGCACTATCCCACCCGTCCCGGGTCACCCATTCGCTGCCGTTGCACCCAGGCGGCAGCATCCTCGTCCCAGTCATGCCGGACGTCGCGGATCGCTCCGGCTGCCAGGTGAAGACGGCCCCGGCAACGGTGGGCATCGACCGTATCGCACACCGCATCCCGATCGGGAGCATCCCCCGGCTTGCGTTCCATGTCCCTTCCCATGGTGCTCACCATAGCACCGTGGTCAGGTCAGCGACGCCCGCTCCGAGTCGCCCATCTCTACGCCGCCGCCGGGGAAGTACTCCCGCCACCGCTCCGTCACCCGCCGCGCGATGTCCGGCCGGCAGGTCAGCTCCTTCGGATACGAAGGCTTCATGCGGGCGTCGACGACGACGGGCGCCGTGTAGGAAGGGTGGTGGCGCACGAGCCGCGTCGCCGCGGCATGGATGTCGGCGGCCGGCTCGAACCGGGTGAACGTCGTCCAGAGGAAGTTCATCACCGACGCCACCGCGCGGTCCGGCTCGTCCGACACGACGACCAGCGGCCACTTGCCGAACGCGGGGTGGGTCGCCAGCCGCCCGGCGGCGCCCGGCTCGTCCGTGTACGCGGGCGCGTCCACCACGAGGCAGCCGGGACAGAAGACCCGCACGGTGCCGACGCCCCGGGGCAGCTCCGCCGCGCGGAACTCCGCCGGCAGCTCCCGCACCGGGGGTCCGAGACCGAGCCAGACCCCCTTGGAACCCCTGTTCACCTCCGGCCCGGTGTAGTCGAGCGTGTCCATCGACAGGTTCGAGAAAACGTAGAGGTCGGTCTCGGGGTTCGTCCGCTCGAGCAGATGGACCAGCGTGCGGCGGAAGTCCTTCAGGTCTACCCGTTCGTCGGTCACGAGCAGGAATTTCGTCAACGAGAGTTGCCCCTCGCCGAGGATGCGGAACGCGCTGGCCATCGCCTCGCGGGCGTAGCGCTGGCGCACGACTGCCGCCCCCAGCGAGTGGTATCCGGTCTCGCCGTAGGACCAGAGGTCCGTTACGCCGGGCATGACCAGCGGAAACAGCGGCGACAGCAGCTCCTGCAGCAGATCGCCGATGAAGAAATCCTCCTGCCGCGGCTTGCCGACGACCGTCGCCGGATAGATGGCGTCCCGCCGGCGCGCCACGCGGTCGACCGTGAACACCGGATAGTCGTGAGCCAGCGAGTAGTAACCGTAGTGGTCACCGAACGGCCCCTCGGGCCGCCGCGCGTGCGGCGCCACCGAGCCCATCAACGCGAACTCGGCGCTGCCGATCAGGCGATGGGGACCGAACCCGTCGACCATCGGAAGCCGGTGGCCGGCGATGAGCGAGGCCAGCATCAGCTCGGGCACGTTCTCCGGAAGCGGCGCGATGGCGGCCAGCATCAGGGCCGGCGGACCACCGAGAAAGACGGTGGCGGGCAGGGCCTCCCCGCACGCCTCGGCTGCCGCGTAGTGGAAGCCGCCCCCCTTCCCGATCTGCCAGTGCATGCCCGTCGACCGGGCATCGTGCACGTGCAGCCGGTACATCCCGAGGTTGTGCCCCGGCCGCTCCGGGTGCTCGGTGTAGACGAGCGGCAGCGTGATGAACGGCCCGCCGTCCTCGGGCCAGCAGGTGAGCGCCGGCAGGCGGTCGAGTCGCACGTCGCCGGTGACGACCTCGGTCAGCGGCGCGCGTGTCCGGGGTCGCATGCCGATGCCGAGCAGCGCACCGGCCATGTCGCGCGCGCCCCACAGCTTGGCCGGTGTCGGCGGCAGCAGCGTCTCGGCCAGCTCGACAAGGCGCCGGATGAGCTGCAGCGGGCGCGTTCCGAAGGCGAGCTCCGCCCGGCGCGCGGTGCCGAACAGGTTGGTGACGAGCGGAAAGGAGGCGCCGGTTACGTTGGTGAAGAGCAGCGCCGGGCCGCCGGCGGCAATGACTCGCCGGTGTATCTCGGCGGCTTCGAGGGCCGGGTCGACCGGCGCCTCGACGACCGCAAGGTCGCCGTCGCGTCTCAGTTGGTCGAGAAAGGCACGGAGATCGGGAAACCCGCGTTGTTCCCTGAGCACGCTGGCAACGATACCTCACCGGGCCCGCCGGCGATCGTCCCTGCGCTCCGCTTGCTGACTGTCTCGGGGGCCCGCCCCGCCCGGCGGCGGCTTCCTCGCGTCCTCCCGGTCACCGCCGGAGTCGCCGGGGGCCTCGCGCCCACCTCCGACACGGGGGTCGTCGACCAGATCGTCGAGCACGAGGGTGCCCATGCACTGCCGCGTGTCCGGATCTTCCGTCGAGGATCGCCGACTACGCACCGTGCTGGGCACCGGCGGTCTCCTGCGACAGACGCGGCATGCGGTCCACGGGGTACGTCGTCCGACCGCCCTGCAGGCGCAGGCGCGCCAGCATCGCCGCCGATACGTGATCCCGGCGCGGCGTCTCGATCCACTCGACGACGTCGCGCAGATACCACAGGCCCCAGCGCGCCACCAACGTACCGGCCACCACCGCGTACAACCACGTCATGCGAGCCTCCCGTCAACGTCCACGCGAGCCTCTCGTCGCCCCGTCCCGGTGCGCGGTCGTCCCGACCTTCGCACCGCGGGGTGACATGGCATGTATCGGCACACGGGAGCAATCTCTGTACCCCTCGTCCGACGCCGGCGATCCGCGGAGCCCGCGCGGCTACAATGCGGGCATGCGCAAGGCACTCATCCGCATGTCGACCGGCTTCCTCCTCCCGGCCCTCCTGCTGACGCTCTCGACGGCGCCGGCGGGGGCGCAGGCCGGGCGCTATCCGGCGTCGCGGCACGGCGGGAACTACATGTTCAACTTCTACTTCCCGCCGTCGCCGAGCTCGACGCCGTGGGCGCCGTCGTGGGCGCCCGACGGGCAGTCGGTCGCGGTGGCGATGGCCGGCTCCATCTGGCGCGTCGATCTCGCGAGCGGCGCCGCGGACGAGCTGACCTACGGGACGTCCTATCACTCCTCTCCGGACTGGTCGCCGGACGGGCGCTGGATCGTCTACACGGCGGACCACGACGGGGAGGCCGTGCAGCTCGAGATCCTCGACGTCTCGTCCGGCGAGTCCCACGCGCTCACCGACGACGATCAGATCTACGCCGATCCCGTCTTCTCGCCCGACGGGAGCCGCCTCGCCTACGTGGCGACGACTCCGAGCGGCTACTTCAACGTCTACATCCGCTCGATAGCCGACGGTCGCTGGACCGGAGAGGCGGTCGCGGTCACGCGCGACAACGACTTCGGCCGCAACCGGCTCTACTTCGGCCCGTGGGACATGCACCTGACGCCGGCCTGGCTGCCGGACGGCAACGAGTTGCTGCTGGTCTCGAACCGCGACATTCCGCTCGGCTCGGGCCACGTGCTGCGCCTGACGGCCCGCGCCGGCGGCATCGACGACGCCACCGCGGTGCTTCGGGAACAAACGCTCTATCGCACGCGGCCGGACGTCGCGAGCGACGGCCGGCGCTTCGTCTACTCCTCGACCAGCGGCGCCGCCGACCAGTTCAACAACCTCTACGTGCAGCCGACGGCCGGCGGCGAGCCCTACAAGATCACCTTCTTCCAGCACGACGCGTTCCATCCGCGGTGGTCGCCGGACGACGAGTGGATCGCGTTCATCACCAACGAGGGCGGCCTGCCGCAGCTCGCGCTGCTCGAGACCCACGGCGGCGCCCTGCGCACCGTGACCATCGAGCGCCGGCGCTGGAAGCGGCCGATGGGGGTGCTGTCGGTCACCACCCGCGACGCGGCGACCGGCGCACCGACCGGCTCCCGCATCCACCTGACGGCGTCCGACGGCAAGTTCTATGCCCCCTCCGATGCCTACGCGCGCGTCGGCGGCCAGGGCGATCACGTGTTCCACCACACCGGGCGCTTCACGGTGGAAGTGCCCGCGGGGCGTACGGAGCTGACCGTCGTCAAGGGCTTCGAGTACTGGCCGGAGGAGGTTTCCGTGGAGGTCGGCGCGGGAGAGGTGGCCGAGCTCACGATCGATCTGCGCCGCCTGACCGACATGGCGGCCAGGGGCTGGTACAGCGGCTCCACCCACGTCCACATGAACTACGGCGGCAACCTGCACAACACGCTCGAGAACCTCGTGATGATGTCCGCGGCCGAGGATCAGGACGTGGTCAACGAGCAGGTCGCCAACAAGGACAACCGGATACTCGACCACCAGTTCTTCGTGCCCGGCGGCGGCCCGCATCCGGCGTCGACGCCGGAACACCTGGTCGTGGTCGGCCAGGAGTACCGGCCCCCGTTCTACGGCCACGTCTTCATGTTCGGGATGCGCGACCACCTCATCTCCCCCTTCACGATGGGCTACGAGGGGACCGCCATCGAGAGCCTCTATCCGAGCAACACCGACATGTTCCGGAAGGCGAAGGCGCAGGGCGCCACCGTCGGCTACGTGCACGCCTTCGGCGGCGAGGCGGATCCGCTCGACGGCAACCTGGGCGGCGGCAAGGGCTTCCTGGTGGACGCCGCGCTCGGCACGACCGACGGCGTCGAGTGGTCCGACGCCGCGCGGGCCGGCTTCTTCCCGGTCTACGCCGCCTGGAACAACGGGCTGCGCGTGACCGCCACGGGCGGAGAGGACTCCATCAGCAACCTGCACCGGACGAAGATCGTCGGCTCGGTGCGCACCTACGTGCACACCGGCAGCCGCGGGCTGGACATGGACGCCTGGTTCACGGGACTGCGCGAGGGGCGCGCGTTCGTCTCGTCGGGCCCCCTCGTCGAGCTGACCGCCGACGGGCGCATGGCGGGCGAGACGGTCGCGCTTCCCGCGAGCGGCGGCGCCGTCGCGCTGGCCGGCCGCGTCGAGTCCATCACGCCGCTGGAGCGGGTGTTCGTCGTCTGCCGCGGCGAGGAGCGGGCGGACGTTCCGCTGCGCGGCGACCGGCGCAGCGTCGCGTTCGAGATCGACCTGGAGATCGACCGGAGCGGCTGGTGCCACCTCCGCGCCGAAGGTCATCCGAGCGAGCGAGCGCCGCTCGACGTGCGCTACGCGCAGGCGTTCACCAATCCGATCTGGATCATGGTGGGGGACGAGCCGATCCGCGACGCGAACTCCGCCGAGTACGGCATGCGCTGGATCGACCGGCTGCGGGCGATGGCGGACGAATGGCCCGGCTGGCGCTCCGACCGCGAGCGCCGGCACGTGTTCGCGCAGTTCGACGAGGCGCGGGAGATCTACGAGGGGTTCGCCGGCGAGGCGCCGTAGGGCCGACGCGCACCGGTCCTTCGCGGGGCCTGAACGAACGGACATGGTCCGCCTCCTCGCCGGGGCGGTCCGGGCACAGCGCCACCAGCGCGATTCGGCACCGTTCTTGCTACGATAAGGATGTGATCGCGGGCGCTGCGGGCGCGGCCCCGGACGCATGCGATCCAACGACTTGGCGACCCGGAGACCGAAACAGTGACCGACCTGCTCATCGCGGCCCAGGCCGCGCCCCTCATCACGATCGAGTTGCCCACCGCGGTTTCAGCCGCTGCCTGGGTCACCACCGTCCTGCTCGCCGCGATCGGCGTTCTGTCGGGAGTCGTGGCGTACTTCCTGCGTCGCGAGCTCAAGAGCAACGATGCGGCGCACCGGGCGCTCACGGGAGACGTCAAGACGGTCGCATCGGACGTCAAGAAGCTGCTGGCGGGCCAGGACCGCATAGAAGGCGCGCTCAACATGCTCCTGAATCAGCGCTAGCTCCCGGTGCTCGACGAGCTCGCCGCGCGGACGGGCCTGATCTGGCGTTGCGACACCGAACTGGGCATTCGGGCGAGCTGCACCGCCGCCACCCCGACGATCACTCCAATGGCGCGAGCTCCCGCCGCGGCCCAGAGGCGTCGCGTCCGCTCGTCCAACAGCGGCTCCAGCATGTTGAACTTCCCTTGCACCGCTTGCGTTGCGGCGTTCATCGCACCGAGCATGGCAGAGCAGCCAGCGTAACGGGCAAGTTATTCTGGCGGGCGTCCTTAGGTGCACGTCGTTCGCGGTTGACCGGCGTCTACCGTGTGGACTATGGTTGAGAAAGTCGACACGCTGCGCTGGCGGGGGCGTCCGGAGTGACTACGGTTCGGAATACCCCGGTTGCCGGTGAGGACGAGCTTGGGGGTGGTCAGGCGGCGATGAAGAATGAGTGGAGCGATGATCGGGAGCGCGATACAAGGTATCGTCGGGTTTGTCTGCATGGTCCTGTTCAGTTCAACGGCTCTTGCCCAGAACCGGCTCTGCGACACGCGCTTTCTCGAGGGGGCCACCGGAGCCGAAGTGCAGCGATTGGTCAGTCAGGGGGCGGACGCGGATGGACTCTGTAATCAACTTGAGAATCGTCCTTGCATCAAGCATTACTACTTGGTGCTCAGGTTTCTTCTGATGTGAGTCAAGCTCTAATTGATGGTGGAGCAGACGTTACTGCCGAAAACGACAACAGGGATACACCCTTAGCCCACCCTTTAGGCTAGCAGCTAGCGGCCGGAGAAGAAGCCTCCACGGACACATTGGAGATCGTCGAACGCTTCGGCTCCGATGGTGCAGTCGTGGCTGAGGGTCTGGA
>WTFV01000028.1 GCA_011523845.1 Acidobacteriota bacterium
CCGCCGGGATCCACATCGTTGCACCGTCCGACCACAAGTCGCCACCCTCGCCCGGAAGCGCAATCCGGCGAGTCTCCCTGGGAAGAAGGGTTCGCGGCCGCGGCCCCTGATCGGAATCCAGATCATAAGCACGCAATCTGCCATCGTCCAACGCCCACAGCGTCCGCCCGTCGCTGGACCAGAGGCCGTCGCGCCCCCGCACCGCACCCAGAATAAAACGGTCCTTCAGAAAAAAACGGTCCTTGGCCGGCTCCCGGTTCCGGGCCAGTTCAAGGGCATATACCGCGTCATCCATCACCCACAGCGTCGTGCCATCCGACGAAGAACCGGCAGCCCCGGAAGGCCATAACGGGCCCAGCAACGACGGGTGGTCCCGCGCCGGATTGCGGTTCCCGGTCGCCAGATCATAGGCATACACGGTGGTGTCGTCGTGGTAGAACGCCACCCACATCGTCGTGCCGTCGGACCAGATGCTACGCCCGGCATCAGGAAGATCGAAACTCCTGCCGGGATCGAGGTTTCCAGTCGACAAGTCGTAAGCCACCATCCCGTCACGGCCATCCAACACCCACATCGTCGTGCCGTCTGTCCACACGTCTTCGGGCCGGCGATTGGAGTTGTCCAGCTCCAAATCCTTGGCGGGAACCCGCCTTCCGCTCGGCCAATCATAGGCGTACGCATAAGTGACCTCGCCCTGCTCGAGAGCCCCCGCGTTCACCACCCAGAGCGTCCGGCCATCGAACCAGATCTTCCGTATCAGATCGAACTTCGGGCCCGGGTCCAGGCGGTCCAGCTCAACGTCCTTGACCGGGTCGCGCCGTCCAGTCGGCAAGTCGTACGCGTACAGTCGGCGTTCTTCGGGGAGGCGCACCTGTCGATACGCAATCCACATCGTCGTGCCGTCGGACCAGATGTCGGTAGGGTAACTGACCAGTTGCCTTCTTCCCAGCACGCGTTCCGGCCGGATGACCAGATCGCGGTGCCCGGTCGCCAGGTCATAGACCCAAACCTCATCAGTCAGCACCCACGCCTTCCTGCCGTTGGACCAGAGGCCGTTGGGCTCGAGCACGGGTCTGCTCAATAGACTGACGTCCTTTGCGGGCTCCCGGTTCCCGGTGCTCAGGCGATAGGCGTACAGATTGTCTTCGCGGTCGCGTATCCACATTGTCCGGCCATCCGAGCCAAGGGCTGCGGGCACGACGTCCCCGGTATCGATCTCCTTGGCGGGCTCGCGTTGCCCCGTCGCGAGGTCGTAGGCACGCACCTTGGGCTGCTGCGGCTCATACCGGTCCGGCGTGCCGGCCATCCACATCGTCGCGCCGTCGGACCAGATATCGTGGACCGCAAAATAGTCGTCCCACCGGAACTCCTTCGCGGGCTCACGCCGGCCGGTCGCCCAATCATAAGCGAGCACCGCGTGGCGACCGGATACCCATAACGTCGCGCCATCCGACCATATGCTCCCTGGCCAAAACCGGTCCTGGAATTCGACGACATCCTTGGCCCCATCGCGCTCCCCGGTTGCCATTGAGAAGGCAAACAACTTGTAGTCACCGAGATCACCGCCGTCGCCGAGAATCCACATCGTGGTACCGTCAGACCAGAGGTCCCCAAGGTTCCCGAGATCCTGCAACAAGGAGGCAGGGATGCTCCTGGCAGGGTCCCGGCGCCCAGTCGTCATGTCGTAAGCGACCAGCGATTCCAACGACCCCTCGAGTGTCCACGTCGTCGTGCCGTCGGTCCAGAAGGAACCAAAGAACCGTCCCCGGTCCATCGCCTCGAGCGTGAAGTCGAAATCCCGCGCTCGGTTCCGCTCCTGCGCTCGGACGTCGTCGACGGCGACCAGCGCCAGCAGAAGCCCCGCGATGACGCCCGCCAGCAGACCGCGCCAACCATCTCGCTCGACTCGGCATCGCAAGGTCACCGGAGAAACCGTCATCTGCGCCTCCCTTCGTCCGGTTGTCGTGTGCCCGTCACGAAGTCGCGCCATGGTGTCGTCGCCGGCGAGGCCCTTGAGCGTGTCGTCGCCACCGTAGCCCTTGATGAGATCAGGCTCTCTCGGCCGCGCAACGCTCCTCCATTGCCCGCATGAAACGTCACGCCGACGAAAACCGAACAGGCGTCACCCGAGGCCGCCGGCACCGGCGAAGCACGATGCTGAGCATGCTCGGCCCCGTGCGGAGCCGATATCGGCCCAACGCCTCGACGCTGTCGCAGGGCACCGGATCAGCCATGTCGATTCTCTTGCATAAATCATGTCGATGGCATGTAGTTATGGTGTCGTTTGCATGTCTTCCGGGCCCAGGTCGGTTGCCTCAGGGACCGATCGTCCGTTCCCGCGCGAGGAGGAAACCTTTGAACGGAAGCGACGAGCGGGCGCGCGACCGCGCTCACCGGCAGCCGCACGCCGTCCCGCCGCTCGCCCACCCGGGATGTCGACGCGCCCGGTCATCTCCGACCGCAGCTCGGCCTCGGTCGGCCCGAACACGAGCCCCACTACCGCCGAGACGCTGAAGGCGAGCACGACGGCGATGAGCGAAGCGCTGGTGCTCCACGCCGCAGGCGCCGTGATCGCATGCGCCGTGGCGACGCCCGCGACGATCCCGACAACGCCCCCGGTCATCGTCACCAGCAGGCCCTCGGTGAGAAACTGCACGACGATATTGCGCGCCGTCGCCCCGACGACGCGCCGCAGGCCGATCTCCCGATCCGTTCCAGGACAGACGTCAGCGTGGTGTTCATGATCCCGATGCCGCCGACCAGCAGCAGCGACAGCACCGCCACGCTGCCGGCGACGACGTTGAAGGTGCGTTGCGCGCGGACGCGCTCGTACCTCCACGACCCGCACGATTCTCTTGACTCGGCGTCACGCCGTCGCCAAGCCGGACCTTGCAGCGCGGTGACGACGCCCTGAAGTACCCGTTGAAGAGCGTGTAATGCTGCGCCCCATGGGTCGGGTCCGTCCGTCGGGTCCAAGTCAGATCGTGATGCACCGCGCCCGCCCGTCCAAGCGGCGGCGATGCGGCTCGATGACCCGTGTGGCCAACTCGTCCGCCATGCGGTAGAGCGCGCAGTGGTCGACCGCGTTCTCCAACCGCGACAGGGTCGGCTGCGACGCCAGCCGTTCGCCCGAAACCGGGTCTCGGTCGAGCAGCAGCTTGTGGATGGGTCGTCGGCGAGACGGTCGCCGTCGTTGCAGTCGGGATGGCCGCAGGCGATACCGAAGATGCGCTGGCCGACCAGGGCCGCGAGCGAGTGACGGGTCTTGTCCGGCGCTCGCTTGTCGAACAGACACCCGGCGAACGCCTTGACCAGACCGTAGATGCGCTCGGCGGCCTGCGGGGGGGATGGGCCGAAACACCGAGTCAGCGAGGCGTTTCGGCGGGCTGGTAGTCGTCGATCCCGCCACACGGATCGAAAAACACCCGTAGAATGACGGCACGGACCAACGAGGAGCGCGCAATGAAGAGAGCAATACCACCTAATACCACCAGGAGCCGCAAGCCGGGAGCTGGTACCGGCAGTGGAGGACAACCGTGAAATGTGCTTCCAGCAGGGCAAGGCGTGCGTGTACGAACCGGACGAAGAACCGGGAACGATCGTGACGGAATGGCCGAACGGCGTGATCGACCGGAAGTGTCTGAAAGCGAACACGCGCACACGGCATTGGCCGGACGGGACGAAAGAGACGACGCCCGGAGACGTGCCGCCGAGCTTCCCGCACTGGCCACGGGCTACGGCATAGACGATACCTTGACCGGTACCAGGAAGGACCAAGTGCCGAAGCTGACCATCGTGATCGGAGCGAACGGGGCCGGCAAGTCCACGTGGTGCAAACACCACCGAGAAGATCTGCCAGAGCACTTCTACAATGCCGACTCCATCGCTGAGGGCCTTGGCGACTGGAACAGCCCGTCGAACCAACGCGCAGCACGGGAACTAGTCGACGCCAAGATCGAAGGACATCTCCGCAGCAAGGAGGACTTCGGCTTCGAGAGCACCTACTCAGGCCGCTCACGTCCAGAGATCATCCGGCGCGCCAAAGCACTCGGGTACGACACGACAGCGGTATTCATCGGCACGCGACGAGCCGAGATCAACATCGAACGGGTGGCTGAGCGGGTGGCGGCGCGAACTGGACACGACGTACCGACATCGGAAATCCACCGACGGTGGACGGCGGCACAAGACAACCTCGTACACACAGCGGCTGCGAT
>WTFV01000051.1:0-8483 GCA_011523845.1 Acidobacteriota bacterium
TCTAGCGATCGATGTCGGCCCGCACTGTGCGCGACAGCGCCGCCTCAGGATAGCCGCTGAAGTTGATGTAGTCGATGAAATGCGCGTTCAATTCCGTCATGTTCTCGTGGTCTATCTCGACACTCCCTCCGGTGCCGTACTCTACGAGCTCGCTCTCGTCCTGCAGGTCCAGGTACTCGTAGAACGTCAGCGGCGGCAGCAGGAAATCGGTGAAGCGGCCGGCTCCCGATTCAGCGCTCTTGAGCCGTAGCGCGGCAGCCGCCGAGCCGGACGCCACGCAGCGGACATCGGGATGCGTGTCGACGAACACCTTGAGATGGCGTTCCCAATCGGCGAGATACTGGATTTCGTCGATGAACAGCATCCGCGGCAAGTGAGTGCCGCGGCTCGCTTCGCGAAGCTCCTCGGCAACCTCCTCGATCGACAGGCGCGTGTAGAGCGGTTGGTCGAGCGAGACGTAACCGATGTCTCGCGGGTCGCACCGGCCGCCGTCGAGCAGATGCTGGATCAGATGGTGCAGTAGCACCGTCTTGCCGACGCGGCGCGGCCCCATGAGGACCACGGCGCGTCGGACGTCGGTCTGCGCCACCAACCGCTCGAAGCGTTCAAAGTACGCACGCCGCTTCATGCGCGCGTAGTCGCCGCGAATCCCGACGCCGTCCCACCATGGATTCTCGGCCCGCATGCGGTTGCGCACCTGTTCTTCGGGGACTCGGCGCATGCACCAAGGCTACCAGCACGGTCCGGCGGGATCAACTAGAGAAAGCCTGCTTTTCTTAGTCTCATGATGAATGGAACCTCAATGGAATCAGGTGTTTATCTGGCTCTTAGAAGGTGAGGAAACAGATCTGTGCGCGCCGATCAGGGTGCCGAGGGTGTGGCCTTCGCCAGTTCCAGGAAGCGGCAGAAGGGGTTGGCGAGGCGCATCTGCTCAGGGGTGCGGCAGTCCGGCGTGAGGAGGGCGGGACTGGCGACGATGGCCGCCACGCAGCGGGCGCGGGAGGTGGCGACGTTGAGGCGGTGCAGGCTGTAGAGGAACGCCATCCCGCGCGGCGCCTCGTCGGCGGTGGAGGTGGCCATCGAGTAGATTGCGATCGGCGCCTCCTGACCCTGGAACTTGTCCACGGTGCCGACCCGTGCGCCGTCCGGCAGCGCCGTCCGCAGTGTCGCGACATGCGCGTTGTAGGGCGCCACGACCAGGACGTCGGCCAGCGTCAGCGGCTTCCGTCCACCTTCCTTGTCGATCCAGGTTGCGCCGGCGTCGAGCAGCTCGCGAATCAGGGCCGCGACGCGGTCGGCTTCCTCCGTCGAGGCGTTCGTGTTGCCGGCGTGCTCCACCGGTACGAAACGCAGGCCGTGTCCCGCCAGCGGGCCCCGTCCGATCACCGTCTGCCGAGCCAGCTCCGGGCGCGTGCCGAGCCGCCCCTCGTAGAACTGTTCCGTCGTGAACGCACAGACGTCGGGGTGCATGCGCCAGGTGTGCTCCAGGAAGACGCCGCTGGCGCGGTCGACCGTCGCCGATTCGCTGAGCAGGTGGCCGAGCGCCGAGACGTCGGCGCCGGGCGGGTGGACGCCCTGGATCGGCTGATCGAGCTGGCGCGGATCGCCCAGCAGCACGAGGCTCCGCGCCGCCTGGCAGACGGCGAGGGTGTTGGCGAGGCTCATCTGGCCCGCTTCGTCGATGACGAGCACGTCCACCGCGTCGGCCATCTCCGGGCGGGCCCACAGCCACGCCGTGCCGCCGGCGAGGTTGGCGTCGCCATTGGAGAGCGCCTCGGCCACCGCTTCGTTCGAGTCCGTCTGGACGATGCGTTCGTCCGGGCAGCCGTCGCCGTCGTTGGCCTTCTGGATTCCGCCAACGCGAACCGGCCGGTTCCCGGGCCGCGGGACGTCCGGCCCGCCTTCCGGGTGCAGGCGCTCGTGCTCGGCGAGATTGGCCGCCGGGTCCGCGTGTCCATGCCCGGTCCGCGTGCGTTCGGTGGGGCGCTCGTCGGCCGCCTCCAGCACCGCGCCGAGCAGGTTGGAGATCACCTTGTGGCTGTTGGCGGTCACGCCGACGCGCTTTCCGCCGGCCAGCAGGTCGAGGATCATCCGTGCGCCGGTGTAGGTCTTGCCGCTCCCGGGCGGTCCCTGGACGGGCAGGACCGAACGGTCGAGCCGCATGGCGATCCGCCGCACGGCTTCCAGCGGCGTCTCGTCGGGAGCCACGAGGTCTTCGGGAGCGACGGGGTCTTCGGGAGCGGCACCGTCTTCCTGCGGGAAGAGGCGCGGGATCTCGGGTCGAGACGCCGCGGTCTCAAGACGTGGCGGCACGCGCCGCAGCAGGTCGAACGCCGCGCGACGGGGGCTGTCCGGGGTGAAGCCGTCGGACGCGACCTCCCGGCCGAGGCGGAGCAGGCTGTCCCGCAGCACCTGGCTGTTGACGGCGTCGAGCGGAACCAGTGCGCTCGGATGGGGGGCGGGTGAGTTGCGCCCGCGCTTCAGATCGATAGTGCGCTCCGCTTCGTCGAGCGCAACCACCGTCCCGCAGAAGCCCCGCTTGAGCTCGTCGGACTCGGCGGTGTCGGGGTTCTTCGGCGAGTCACCCACCTCGATCTCGTGCGTCTGCTCCGGGAAGCGGTATCGATGGACGATCGACCTCTTGACCTGCCCCACTTCGCCCACGTAGCCGAGCGCGCCGAGCGTCGCCCGGCTCGCCACGTGCTCCTCCGCGCTGAAGCCGCAGCGGTCGAAGAATTCCCACCACATGGACTTCTCCTCGCGACGGTGAAACTCCAGCAGGTGGGCCAGCAGCCGCCGCGCCCGCTGCTCGTCGTCGAGGCGGTCGTCCTCCTCCGGCAGCTCCGCGGTAAGCGCCTCGAACAGCGCCGCGATCTCGGCCGCCGATTCCCGCTCCTGGTCGCGTTCCTCGTCCCGTACCGCCGGCCGCGGTACCGGCAGCCCGGTGCGGGTCTCGAGTTCGCGCCGGCATCCTTCCAGCCACTCGGCGAGCCGCAGCGTGGAGAGGCAGTCGTCCCGGTTGTAGCCCTCTATCTCGGTGCGGAGGGCGTTGGCCGTGCCGTGCGCCTCGCCCGATTCCAGCGCCGCCTCGAAACGGACCAGCGCCCGCGTCGCTGTCGTCAGGTCGATCCGGCGCGCGAAGCCGTAGAACGGCTCCAGCCTCTTGATCGAGTACCCCTCGACCGAGGCGCGCAGCCCCTGCCGGACCACCCGGTGCAGGTCGACGAAGACGCGCCCGCGCAGCAGCCGGTCGACCTCCTCCTCGCGGGTGGCGTAGCGGCTCATCAGGCGCTTGACCGCGGTCGTCTCGTAGGCGCCGTAGTGGTAGATGTGGAAGCCCGGATACTCCCGCCAGCGCGCCGTGACGCGGTCGATGAAGCGCTCGAACGCACGCTTCTCGGCCGGTTGGTCGAGCGCCCAGCAGCCGTCGTATCCGCCGTGCCGATCCGCGGCCCCGAAGAGGTACTCGAACCCGCCGTTCATTGCGAAGGCATCGCCTTCGAGATCGAAGAACAGGTCGCCCGGCGAGGGTTCCGGCAGCGCGGCGAGTCCCTTGTCTTCCTCGACCGGCGTGATCGGTTCGTGAATGCGCCGGCCTTCCCGCCGCCCCCGATCCTGGATGCGCGCCTGCTCCCGGATCCGAACCAGCGCGTCGTGGCTCACGCCGTCCAGCGGCGGAAACGCGGTCAGGTCGAGCCCCCCGAGACCTGCCATCGTCGTCACGCCCCGGTCGACCAGCCTCCGCCGCTGGCTGCGCGTGATCCCGGCGACCAGCGACAGGTGATCGTCGGCGCGTCGGCGATCCGCGCAGCCCTGCTTCCAGTCGCAGAGCGCACAATGCTCGACCGGCTCCGGATAGGTGTCCGGCGGCTCCGCCGCGTGCGCCTCGAAACGCCGGCGGACGGCGCGGTAGTACGCGGAGTACTCCACGACCCGGAAGCTCGCTTCGTGCGGCCCGTCGCTGCCGCCGAGCGCCAGATGCATCCACTCCGGCCCGGTGCCCTGCACCTGGGCCAGCAGGTCCGAATACAGCAGGAGCTGAAGCAGCGCCTCGCCCTTCGCGACGCGGGCCAGCTTGGCGTCGAGCACCTCGTACGACCAGCCGCCCGGCGCGCTCGGTTCATCCAGCCGGAGCAGGAAGTCGGGATAGCCGCTCCAGCGGCCGTCGTCGTCCTGCAGGCGCCCCTGGTAGACGACGTCGACCCCGCGCCGCATCGCGTCCCGGGTGCGCACCGCGGCTTCCTCCGGGTCGCGCTCCGGGAACGGCGACTCGGGTGGGGTGACGATCTCCACGGCGCGGCCTTCTGCCGCGAACCGTTCCAGAAGAAACCGCTCGTGCTCGATCCCGCGCTGCTTCAGGACCTCCGCGCGGGGGTCGTCGTACGGCGTCGGCCGCTCGATCTCCCCGAGCGCGGCGGCGCGGCGCAGGCTCGTCAGGTGCGCGCAGGAGAGGTGGCGGCTGAGGTCGGTGGCGGAGAACAGGAGTCGGCCGTCGGCGTGGCGCATCGGGCGGGACGATAGCACGGGGCGTGTGTCGGGAGCTGTCATGAGGGTGGAGGGAATCGCGGCCGCGGTGACGCCGAACTTGTGTCGGGACCCGTGCCGGGACGAGATTGGTTCGGTACGTTGGCCGAATGGAGCCTTCTCGGTTCGGATGCCGTCTCGGAGTTGCGGGAACGTGGCTTTGCGATCCTTCCCGACGCGGTGCCGTCCGGCGAGATGGAACAGTTGACTGCCGCCTACGACGCGGCGGTGGCTTCGGCGACGGGTGACGACGTCAGTATCGGGAGCACTTCGACGAGGGTGACCGACTTCGTCAATCGCGGGGCCGAGTTCGATCGACTGTACGTGTTGCCGCCGCTGCTCGAGGCGTGCTGCCGCGTCATCGCAAGACCGTTCAAGCTCAGCACTCTGCATGCACGGACGCTGCCGCCGGGCGCGGCCTACCAGGCCTGGCACGTCGACGTAGGACGACACGCGGCCGAGTGTCCGCTCGTGGGCTTCATCCTGATGGTCGATGATTTTCGGCCTGACAACGGCGCGACGCGCTTCGTACCTGGTTCGCATCGGTGGCCACGGGCTCCCCGGGACTCGATGACGGATGTGGTGGCCGAACACGACAGGCAGGTATTGGCCTGCGGCTCTGCCGGGTCGCTGCTGGTCTTCGACGGGTCGACCTGGCACGGCCACACGGCGAACGTGTCGAGCGAGCCGCGGCGATCGCTCCAGGGCGCGTTCATCCCACGGGACGGGTACGCCGCGACCGACTTCGCGGCCCGTATGCAACCGGAGACGCGCAAACGGCTTGGCCCGCTCGCGCGGTACGTGCTTGCGCTAGGATGATTGAGGGTTGCTCGTGCATAACGATGACGATTCGCTGCTCGCCGAGCCGGGGATCCGGCGCGCGCTCGCCACGGTGCTGTATCGCGATCGCAGCCTGTCGCTGGGTCAGGCTGCGCGGTTCTCGGGCCTCAGCGTCGCCGAGTTCATCCAGCACGTGTCTCGGCTCGGGATTCCTGTCGTTGGCGGCACTTCGGACACGGTCCGCGAAGACGCCGAGGCGATCGTCGAATGGCAGAGCGGCTCGTCACAGCCCACGCGAGCCCGTTGATCGGACCGTCATGAAGCTGCACTACTACGCCGATACCGATAGCCTCCATGTGGAGTTCAAGCCATCACGCGGGGCGGAGACACGCGAGGTTGCGCATGGGCTCAACGTCGACCTCGATCCCAATGGAGACGTCGTGGGATTCGACATCGACCATGCCTCGAAGCGCCTCGATCTTTCGACGTTGGAGACGAAACACTGCCCATCCAGTGTACAGGGCCGGCTGAGGGCGTGTTGACCAAGCGCCCCTGGAGAGGGTGACTCGGACCTCAGGAGACAACATGGCGATTCCGGACTACCAGACCATCATGTTGCCCTTGCTTGAAGTGGCTGGGGACGACGAGGTTCATCGGGTTCGGGATGCGGTGGAGGATCTTGCCGAGCGCTTCAGGCTCACCGAGGAGGAGAGACAGCAACTGATGCCTGATGGCCGGCGGGCCAGATTCAAGTACAACGTCGCCTGGTCCCGAACCTACCTGAAGAAGGCTGGCCTGCTGGAGAATCCCCGGCGCGGAGAATTCCGGATCACCCAACGAGGTCGTAAGGTTCTTGCTGGCAAACCCGCTAGAATCGACACCAAGCTCCTTCAGAAGTTCAAGGAGTTCAAGGACTTCATCGGCAAGGACCAGTCGTCAATGCAGGGGGGTACAGACCCCGAGTTGACGCCGGAGGAGGCTATACAGGCCGCTCACACGACGCTGCGAAAGAGTCTCGCAGCAGACCTTCTCGATCAAGTGAAACAGGCGTCTCCTGCCTTCTTCGAGCAGCTTGTCGTAGATGTTCTGGTCCACATCGGCTACGGAGGTTCGCGGCAGGAAGCAGGGGAAGCCATCGGGCAAGCCGGAGACGAAGGCATCGACGGCATCATCAAGGAGGATCGTCTGGGTCTGGACATTATCTACATTCAAGCCAAGCGTTGGGCGAATACCGTGGGGCGTCCTGAGGTGCAGAGGTTTGCCGGCGCCTTGGCAGGAAAACGAGCTCGCAAGGGCGTTTTCATCACAACGTCCTCGTTCTCCGGCGAGGCGGTAGCTTATGCGGCCAGCATTGAGACCAAGGTAATCCTCATCGCAGGGGCACAGCTCGCCGAGTTGATGATCGACTATGGGGTCGGCGTCACGACCGAAGCCACGTACGAGCTGAAGCGAATCGATGCGGACTACTTTGCCGATGAATGACCACGGATGGTCGTATAGAGGACTGACGGAAGACGAAACCTCAAGAATGAGCCGAGTGTGGCGTCGGTGCGTCACTCCAGCAACCCGGCCAGCGCGGCTGCCGCTTCCAGGCCGGTGTCCGACTCGGAGAGTCGCTGGCGTTGCCGACTCGTGAGCCATTCGGCCTTGCTTCCCGTGGCGCTGCGAGTTACTGCGAGCACGTGGTCGATCTGTTCCGCCACCGCGCGGACGTGAGAGATCACCCCGACCATGCGGCCCCTGGCCGCAACGGTTCCCAGCGCCTGGACCGCGGCGTCGAGGTTGTTCCGGTCGAGCGAGCCGAAGCCCTCGTCGAGAAAGAGGGATTCGAGCCGGCCGCCGCTGCGGGCCATCATCTCGACCATCCCGAGCGCGAGCGACAGGGACGCGATGAACTGCTCGCCGCCCGAGAGGCTGGCGGGGGAGCGGGCCTGGCCGGAATCGGCATCCAGCACGAGCCACTGCTCGTCGGCGTCTCCGGGGTCCACGAACGCGTACTTGCCGCCGCTCATCTCGCCGAGCATCCGTGAGGCGTGAACCAACAGGCGTCTGGATCGGCGGAGGGTGAGCCATTTCAGGAAGGCCCCGGGCTTCAGGGCGTCTTCGAGATCTCCGAGCGCGCGTTCCTTGTCCTGCACGTCCTGCAGCAGCGCCGTGAGGCGTCGGACGTCGTCGACGATACCCGCGAAGCGCTCCGTCGACTCGCGAGCCCGGCGTTCCTCGAAGCGGGCGTCGTTGGCCTGCGCGCGGGCGGTGCTCACGACCAGGTCGAGGTCGGTGACGTCGATGTCGGCGTCCAGCCTCTCTCCGATTGCCGCAAGCTCCGTACGGGCGCCGGCCGCGTTGCCGGACGCCGCACGCGAGCGCTCGGTCGCTGCGCGTGAGACCTCCGCGGCGGCGGTTCGGAGCTCGCGGATGTGCGACTCCAGCGCCGCCGTCCCCCGCGCGGAGACGGCGGCGGGAATATTCGTGTCGAGTCCCAGTTGGCCGACCGACTCGACGAGGATGTCGCGCTGGGCGTTGAGGTCACCGACCAGCGCTTCGACAGGCACGTCGATCTTCTCGGCCCGGCGCTGCGCCAGGGTCGATCGAGCGGTTCGCGCGTCATCGATCGCGCTCCGAAGACGGTCTCGTTCCGCGGCTCGCGTCTCCAGCAGCTTGGCGCGCTCCAGCGCGGACCGGGTTTGCTCGTCGACCGGGCGGGCATCTATCTCGTGCAGCTCGGCGGCGGCGGCCGGCAGATCCAGGTTCGGCCGAAACGGTTCCGGAATAGAACGGATCGCGGCCGTCAGGCGTTGCAGCGCGTCGCCGGCATTCCTGCGCGACTGGTCGGTCAGTCGGTCGGCGTTGGCGGCAGCCTCCCGGGCCACGCCCGCCGCCTTGTCCTGCCGGGCCGCGTCGTCTCGCAGTCCTTCTGCGATGCGATCGTGCTCGGCAAGGCGCGCCGCCGTCTCCGTGCAGGTCGCTTCCAGGGGGGCGAGCAGCGTGTCTCGCTGGGGAAGCGGTGTGTCGGTGTCGAGCTCGACCTCCTGTGAGAGCTGCTGCTGCGCCTCTCGAAGCCTCGTCTTCGACGCAACAAGACGTGCCTCGCCTTCGGCGGCGTGGCGGCGGATGGCCTTCCGCTCCGTCTCGACCGCCGTGAGCTCGCTGGCCGCTTTCTTCGCGGCGTCGCGGGCCGC
>WTFV01000051.1:8583-29479 GCA_011523845.1 Acidobacteriota bacterium
CCGTCTCGACCGCCGTGAGCTCGCTGGCCGCTTTCTTCGCGGCGTCGCGGGCCGCGTCGGCGATCCGCTTCGCGTCGGCGAGTCCGGCACCGTCAGGGGCTTCCCAGTCGGCGGGCAGATCGCGGCGGCAGATGGGGCAGGCGTCTCCGGGGTGCAGGTCGTGGGCGGCGGTCGCCGCCGACTCGGCGCGCTGCGCGGCGGTAAGGTGCTCGTCGGCGCCGGCCGCCTCGCGGGCCGCCCGGCGCTCTACATCCAGTGCGGATTCCAAGCGTTGCGCGCACTGCGCCTCCTCCGTCCGAAGCGCTTCGAGCTGATTGCGGGTCTCGTCGCGCTCGGTTGCACGCTCCGCACAGCGGGAGTGCTGCTGCTCGACCCGGTCCCGGCGCGCTTGTGCCGTCCGTGCCGCCTCCTCCAGCAGCGGGCGCCTCCCCGCGTGGTCTGCGGCCTGCTTCGCGGCGGTCGCGGCGCATTCCGCCAAGCCCTCGGCTTCCGTGCGCTTCGTCGATGCAGCCTGGACGGCAGCGCGGAGCGCAGCGGCCGCTTTCTCACCGGCGGTCGCGAGTTCGCCGAGGCCTCTCAGGGTCGTCAGGGCTGCCGTGACCTCCTCGCTCGTGGGGCCGTCGTCGCTCGGGATGCGCGCCAGCTCATCCTCCAGGTGCGCCTGCCGCTCCTGCAGGGCCGCGTCCTCCTTGCGGAGCTGTCGCTCGATCGCCGCGATGGGCGCCAGCCGACCAACGGCCCGTTCCATATCCACGGTACGGAGCCGTTCGATGACCCTGGATGCCGCCTGCTGCGCCTTCTCCGCAGCGAGCATCTGCTCGCGGGCCGCGGACGCCGTGCGTTCGTCCTCGGATGTCGCAGTTGCGTGCCGGCTCGCCTTGGCGAGGGCCTCCTGGAGCTGCTCCAGGTGCGCCGTTGGATCCTCCGGGTACTCCTGGGCAGCCTGTTCCAGACGAACCCCCAGCTCCTTGATCTCCTGGCGGGCCTTGCCGGCCAGTTCTCCCGCCTCCTCCAGCTCGTCGGTGCGCCATACCTGCCGCAGGATGCTGCTTCGTTCGCTCGGTTTGTCTTCCACCAACAGGCGAGCGAAACGCCCCTGCGGCAGGACGACGGTACGCAGAAACGCATCGCTGTCGAGTCCGATTAGTCTCTTGATGCGCTCGTTGACGGGCTTGACCAGGTCGACCTGCTCGATCACCTCGCCGTCGGCGTCGACGCGGCGAAGCTGTGCGGTCGCCGGCCCGACCTTGCCGTGCCCGCCGCGGCGCAGGGTGCGGGCAACCTCCCAGGTTTCGCCGGACACGTGGAACCGGAGCACGACCCGCAACTGCAGGGAAGTGTCGTTCATCAGCTCCTGGTTCGCCTGGGCCGAGAATGTCGTCTGGCCGTACAGGGCGTAGGTGATCGCCTCCAGGATGGACGACTTGCCCGCCCCGGTATCGCCGACGATGGCGATGTGGTCGCGGCCGGTGAAGTCGATGGTCGGCTTGCGGGAGGCGCCGTCGCTGCCGTCCTGCCCGGCAGGTGTCCGGAACGACCGCAGCCCTTCGATGGTGAGATGGATGGGGCGCATGTCAGGCCCGCCTACCGTTGCGCTTCGACGCGAGCAGGTCGAGCGTCTCCTGCGCGCCGAACTTCAGCGGGGTCAGACCGAAATCGGCCGTTGCTTCCTGCCCGGCGCTGCCCAGGGCTTGGGCGAAGAGCGCGACGACCGCTTCGTGCGGCGCCTTGGGCGCTTTCGCTGCCGTCGTGCGCCATTCCATGAACAGCTCGTCGAGAGCCGGCTCCACGTCTCCGTTGGGGTCCGGGTCTATCGGCTTCACCTGCTGGTTTCTTATGGTGTTGATCAGCTCGAACACGGCGCACCGCGGCGACCATTCGGCCAGCCGGTCCGCGAGGTCGGGGATGGGATCGTCGGAGACCACCCGCGCCTTCAGTATGCAGCCGTCAAGACCGCCGTTCGCGGCACGGATCTCAAGCTCGGCCAGCGTGCCGGCGAACTCGGTGAGAGGCCGCCCGGCCGGCAGGTCCCGTGTTTCTGCCTCGACGCCGTCCCCGATCGTGACCAGTACCGCCTGCTTCGCCTGCCGGCGCTCCCCGAAGTCCAGCGGGATGAGCGACCCTGCGTAGCGTCCCCGCGCCGTGCCCCCCGGCAGGAGCTGCGGGTCGTGTATGTGGCCGAAGGCGCAGTACAGGGCGCGCTGGAGTCCCTCGACGTGGGTGGCGTAGTCCTCGCCGACCGTGATCCGTCGCTCCGACTTGCCCGGACGGGCGCCCTGCACGTGCAGGTGCGCGGCGTACAGCACGATGCCGCGGGCTCCCGCCTGCTCGTGTGCCTCGTCTAGCAGGCGCTGGTTCAGGGTCTTGACGCCGTCAGCGTAGTTGCCCTCGAACCGCGCCGGATCGTCCGTCGCGAACTGCGCGATCGCACCCGGCGGAATGAACGGCACGCACGCCACGCTGACCGGGGTGTCCGAGATCGCTGGAAACGACAGTACCTGCGGCGTGGCCACCAGCCACAGCCGTCGCGGCGTCGCGGCGCCCGCCAGGTCGTCGATCACGCGGAACAGCATCGAAGAGTCGTGGTTCCCGGCGATCACAACGGTCGGCGCCACCTTCGCCAGTCTCCCCAGGGCGCGCACGCCGAGCTGCAGCGCCTCGTACGCCGGCCGGAACGCGTCGAAGAGATCTCCCGTGTGCAGGATCAGATCGGGGCGGGCCGACTCGGCGACCTCCAGCAGCCCCTTGAGCGCCTCCAGATGGTCCGATGCGCGGTCGTGCCGGCCGAGCTTCGCTCCCAGGTGCCAGTCGGAGGTGTGAAGCAGCTTCACAGGTCGACCTCGGGTCCGGCCAGGGCGCCCATGGTGCTCAGGATCCGGTCGGTCTTCCGCTTGTCCGCGGCCTCGTCCGCCGCCGCCTCGTCCGGGTTGGTCGCAAACGGCGGGAACGGGAAGCGGATGGGAATGGGCTCGGGCACGATCGGTTGGGAGACGACCATCGTTCCCGGCATGAAACGGGTCGCGCGGTCCCGGAGCGCCGGCGTCAGGAAACGGTAGGCGTCGGACTCGCTGGCGTCGAGCCGCCCGGCCACCTTGAGCGAGGCGTTGCGCGGCAGGGCCTGCGCCACCGCGGACGCGGCCTGCTGCGCGCCGATGAGCAGCACGCCGAGCGACCGGCCCCGCTCGGCGATGTCCACCAGCAGGTCCTTGAGCGGCGAGAAGCCGTGGGCCGGGGCGTACTTGTTCAGCTCGTCGAGGACGACGAAGCGCAGCGGTGTGCGGCCCGTCCCCTGCTTCTCGCGCCACACGCGGTCGAGCAGGGCGCCGACGACGAAGCGCTGGGCGTCGTCGTGCAGCGTGGAGATGTCCACGACATGGAGCTTGGCGTTCTCGGCGGAGACCGGCTCGAGGCCGCAGCCAATCAACGGACCGATGTGGCGGCGAAGCTTCAACAGCCGCCGGAGGAACGCCTGCCGCGTGCCGGACTGCGCCCGGCCGAACCACTCGTTCATCAGGTTGTCGTCGTCCGTGGACACGATGCCTTCGAGCAGGTCGATGAGATCGCCGAAATCGCGCATCACATGCCCCGCGCCTGCCGATGCCTCGTCGGGCTCGCGCTCGGCCAGTCGGTCCGGGTTGAAGCCGGTGTTGGGAGGAACCATCTCGACGATCACCACGGCGCCGGTCGGGTCTCCCTCCAGCCGGCGCAGGCGCCGCAGGAGCTGGATGCGGACCTGCTGCTCCACGAAGCCGACCTGGGTCAAGCGCTCGTCGTCGGACGTGAAGCAGAACTGCAGGAGCTGTTCGCGGATGAACTGCTCCGGGGTCCAGCCGTAGGCGTTCACGTCGGCGGTCGGGCGGGTCTTCACGTCGGCCACGGTGGTCTGCACGCCGGACCGGCGCGGCGCGTAGAGCCGCACGGAGCGGAACGGTCCCGGATCGTCGATGCCGAGCGCCCGCCATTGCTCGATCGCCTCCGGCTTGCCGGCGAACTCCGCGTTGGGGCGGTCGACGTGCAGCAGGTCCTCGCCCTTTGTGTTGAAGACCAGCGCCCGCACGCTCTCCCGTCCGGCCCGCCCGCCCAGCAGATCCATGCCCTGCCCGGTCTCGAGGAGCTGGTAGAGGAGGAAGAGCGCATAGGACGTCTTGGTGGCGACGCCGGAGATGCCGGAGATCGAGACGTGGCCGCCGGAGCGGCCGTCGACGAAGCGCATGTCCGCGTAGACCGGCGCGCCGCCGAGATCGAGGCCGGCGGGCAGCTTGCCGCGCGTCATGTCGTCCTCGAACAGGGCGGCCGTGCGGTGCGCTCCGACGGCCCTTGTCGCGGGGGCGCCGGCGTGCGGGGCGACGAAGAGCTCCGGGACCACCCGCAGGACGCGAACCTCGGCCCGCCGGACGTGCTCCGCCGGCAGCGTCCGGTCGACCACCCGGCCGGTGTCCGACGGCAGGTCGGCGCCCTCGAACCGGGATCGCAGCTCGGTGACGATGCCGTAGTGCGTCACCTGCCTGCCGCCGGGCAGGTCGGTGGCGACGGCGACCAGCTCGTCGAGCTGGATCAACACCTCCGGGTCCAGCACCACGTGGAAGGTGCGCGAGTCGCTCTCGACCGATCCATCGACCAGTCCTATGCGTCCATCGTCGTGCGACGGACCGTCCGCTGGCAACAGCGGCATGCTCATTCGCCTCATCCCTCGCGGTTGCGTTGCAGAACGGCTTCGCGCACTGCGCGCAGCACCAGGCGCGCATCGCCCTGTAGATGGTGCAAGTGCCGCTCCAGACCCGCTATCGGGGTCAGGTTGACCGGCGCCCGCGCGTCCCGGTGGAGCGCCGATGCGAAGTCCGGCAGCCAGCCCACCGCCCGATCCGCCGCCTCGATCGCGGCGGTCAGGCCGACCCCGGCCGGCATCTCGATGCGGGCGATCCCCGCCCAGGGACCCGCCCACGGCCCGGGATCACCGACCCGCAGATAGCAGCCGTACAGGTCGTCACCCATCGCGAAGAGGCCCGAACGCTCGCGCACGGCGAGGCTCGGCACCCGGGTCCAGTGTTCGTGCGCAAGCATACGGCGATGATGCGTCTTGACGTAGCCGACGACGGGCAGGCCGCGCCGATGGCGGATGCCGTGCAGCGGGCCGTCGAGCACCGTCAGCCACCCGTCGGCGCAGAGTTGCTCGGCGATGTCGGACTCGGCGTCGCGCATCAGCCGCTGGAGCTGTTGCCGGGCGGCCTCGATGTCGGCGCCGTCGACCGCGTACGGCTCCCACCGCCAGCCGTCCCGGTGGTCGGGCAGCGCGACCACGTATCCGCCCGTGAAGATGGCCGTGCGTCCGACCGCTACCCGGTCGAAGCGGGCCGGCGCGTCCGCGGTGACGAGCACCGCGCCGGCGGCCCAGCTTCCCGCGAGCCCGATACGCAGGTCGCCCTCCGCGCCGGTATGGGTCAACCGCGCCTCGGTGCGCATCGTGCCGTCCACGAACGCGAGCCGATGCGGGCGCTGCCCGGCAGGCGGGCGGTGCGCCTCGAACGCCCTGGTGTCCTCGACGAGCTCGCACTCGACGGCGTGCGGTGAATCGTCGTCCGCCTGGAATCCGGCGCCGTAAGCCGCGTCGAACGGCTCGACGCCGAGCCTGCTGATCCGGTCCGGGTCACCAGGACTCTGCGCTAGTCTCGGAGCCATTCGTTTTCGATTGAAAGCCGTCGAGCATATGACGACGCGGCCGCCGATGGGGTGATTTCATCCGTCGGACGAGGGGCGATTGAAGACCTGATCGCGGGCGCTCAAGCCCTCGTGTTGCCGTCGGCGTCGAGGTCTCCCTTCAGCGAGTCGGCGTAGGGCCAAGACTGGTCCCTCCGGATGGCGTGGCGCTACCGTCTGGTTCGTGCAGTCGGCGACCAGATCGAGCGCTTCGAGCACGATCTGCCCGATCAGCAGCTCGCTCTCGGGAGCTCCCACGATGCAATCGGTCCGCATCGCGAGGTTGCTGATCTCGATTGTCACCGGTCCGGCGATCGGGCGCTCCTCCCGTCGTTCGTCCGCGTAGACGACGGTTCTTGTCCCGGTCTGCTGCAGGCCGAGCTGCGTCACGACCTCTTCCGGGATGACGAGACTCACCGCTCCGGTATCGACGATCCCTTCGATGCTCGTGTGCCGGACCTCGCTCTCGAGGCCGTCTCCCCGGTGCACCAATGCCCGGTCGACGCTGTTCTCCAGCTTCACGTTGACTCGAATCTCTCCCATTCGCATCCTTCTCCCGGATTCTGACCTCTCCGACCGCCTGTCGCAACTACTTTGCCTGGTCGATTCCGACCGACGGCGATGACGGATCCCGACATCGCGGTTGGACGCCTCCACCTGCCGCGTGCTCCCATCACCTTCGCCTCAACACCTCGAAGAGCCTGGTCCGCTTCTTCAACACGGCGCAGTCGAGCGGCGTCCGTCCGCTTGCGTCCTGCGCGCCGACGTCGGCGCCGGCGTCGACGAGGCTCTCGACGTAGTCGGCCCGCACGCCCCGCAGGGCGGCGAAGTGCAGGGCGGTCTTGCCTGTTCGATCCGCGGCGTTTACGTCGACGCCGCGCGCAATCAGCCAGCGGCTGGCGCGGGGGCGCCTGAAGTACATCAGGTCCATGAGCGGCGTGCGGCCGTTGAAGACCTGCTCCCAGTCGGCGCCATATCGGTCGAGCAGCGCGCACGCATCCTCGTCCCCCTGATAGGTGACGGCGAACACGGCCGGATCCGGATCGGCGCCCCGTTCGAGCAGGAACGCGGCCAGCGCAAGATGCTGCTGCCAGGCCAGGGCGCGCCACAGCGGCGTGGCTCGGAACAACTCGTCGCCGTCCACGATCTCCTCGGCGGCGTCCACGTCGGCCCCGGTGTCCAGCAGCAGCGACGCGCATCGCAACGCGCGGTCGCTGCCGTGCACCTTCCACAGCCCTGACAGTGCGACGTAGTGCAACGGCGTCCTGCCGCGCGGATCGATCTCGCGCGCGCGATCCGGGTTGCGCAACGCTCGCCCGAGGCGACCGCTGTCGAGCAGGCCGGCGGCCAGGTGGACGCCGATTCTCGCGCCGCCGCTCCGCAGCAGATCGATGAAGTCCTGCGCCGGCGCCATGGCGGCGTACGCCAGCGGCTCGAAGTGGTAGGGACCGGCGCGCAGGTTCGGATTGGCGCCGCCCTCGAGCAACGCGACGAGCGCCTCGCGGTGGCCGTCGTGCCTGGGAATGGTCGCGTGGTGCTCGGTGAGCCGGGTGAGCGGTGTATGGCGCGCACCTGTGCCGGAGATGACATTCGGGTCGGCGCCGGCTGCAATCAGCGCCCGCACCATGTCGGCGCGACCGGCGTGGGCCGCGTCGACGAGGGGTTTCCAGTGGCTGACGGCGTCCGGGTGGCGCTCGATGGCGGTTTCGAGGGCCGTCAGGTCGCCGGCCGCGATGGCGTCGCACTGCGTCTTGTAGCCGCTGGTCATGATGCCAACCGCCCTGCCACAGGCTTGCACACCGGAACAGCGCTCTCAGAGGACCGGTACGACATCGGTGCGCGGGAAATCGTCCCCCTTGAACAGCAGCGGCTCTCCGGTGTGGCGGGCGAGCGCGGATGCGCAGCAGTCGCCCAGGTTCAGGCCGGCGGGGTGGTGATCCTTGCCGTAACGTTCGTACGCGTCGCGCGCGAGCCGAAGCTGGTCGAAGGTGAGAGGAACCACCTCCAACTCAGCGCGATGCAGCAGCAGATCGAGCTCCATGGTCCCGTAGGGTCCCTTCCGTGACGACACCTTTATCGAATCTCCTCAAACACGTGTGGGTAGGGGTGGCGCCAATTCGATGCCGCCGCAGCAATCCTTCCGTTCCAGGGGCAGACTCCTACCGCGTCGCGCTCGTCAGGCAGGGAAGTGCTCGTTGTCGATTGCGTTCAGCATGCCTCCGGTGGCCAGTTGGCGTATACGGCTCTTCTCGCCGTGGAGCAGTTGGTAGGTCCAGGGCAGCGGGGGGGCGCTCAGATCGTTCAGTGCCCGCATGTCCTCTTCCGGCAGGGTGACCGACAGGTACTGCAGGCTGTCCTCGATCTGGGAGACCTTGCGGGCCCCGACCATCGGTAGCACGCCGCGGTCTCGCACCCACGCCAGGGCCACCGCGGCCGAGGTGGTTCCGAGGCGGTCGGCGACCTCGTCCACCTTGCGGGCGATCTCGTACGCCTTCTCGTCGAACTGGAAGGCGACCTGCTTCCAGAACTCGCTGTCGTAGCGCCGACTCTCCGTACTGTCGCCCCGCGTGTACTTGCCGGTCAGGAAGCCGCCGGCCAGCGGCGAGTACGCGTTCACGCTGATGCCGAGGGCGCGGGCGCACGGGATGATCTCGAATTCCAGATCCCGCGAGACCAGGTTGTACTGGTACTGCAGAGCCGAGATCGGCTCCCAACCTCGCTGGTCGGCCACGGTCTGGCCGCGCGCCACCACCCAGGCCGGCGTGTTGCACAGGCCGAAGTGCAGAATCTTGCCCTGCTGCACGAGGTCGTTCACGTTGCGCATCACGTCCGCGATGTCGGTGCTGTATTCCCAGAAGTGAATCCAGAGGAGGTCGATGTAGTCCACGCCGAGGCGCTTCAGGCTCCCCTCGACCGAATGCACCATGCTCTTCTTGTGGTTGCCGCCGGCGTTGGGATGGTCGCGTATGCTCGGGTCGATTCCGCTGTACAGGGTGTTGGTGTACTTCGTCGTCACGACGTAGCGATGGCGGTCGGACGCGACGAACTCCCCGAGGATCCGCTCGCTGAGACCGCCGCTGTACACTTCGTTGGACGTGTCGAAGTAGTTGCCGCCCTTCTCCGCAAACGCCTCCAGGATCCGGCGGCTCTCCTCGGGGCCGGCGGAGCTGGGGGTTTCCGTCGACATCATCATCGTGCCGAGGCAGACCTCCGACACGCGCAGGCCGCTCCTGCCCAGCAGCTTGTACCGCATTCCCATCCTCCGTCCCGACGTGCGCGCCGCTCGGAGAACCGGATCCGGCCTCCGCTGCTCGCCGCGCACCGTTCTCGCCCGACACCGCGGTTGCCGCGGCGCAGTCACCCACGAAGGCACCGTGCGGAAGGCGACGCCGTCACCCTTCCCGGGCAGGGTGATGGCGGTCGAGCGCCGGATGTGTCAGGATCGCGCATCGCAGGAGGGCGGGCGGACGACTGGCTTTGCGCTCTGGAGCGCAACACGTCCCGCCTGCGTTGGCAAGTCCGGCGCACAAAGCAGCACTCCGCGCCTCGATTCATGACCGTTCCGATCCGCGAGACAACCCGTCCGGTTCGGTCTGGATCCGGGCGCACAAGCCGTTCATTCTCTCGTGAATCCCCGAGACCCGCAAGCATCGAGCCCATGCCGACCCACGGTCGGCAATCGGCAACGGTACACGGGTCCGCGTCCGTCCCGTTGGTGGGACCAGCATCCGCGGACATCCGGCACTACAGGGTGGGGCAACGAGGGAAACAGACCTCTGCGGACGCCGTAACATGCTGGCCAAAAATGATTTGTTCAACTTCGGCGTCGGAAGCCCCAGCCGGCTGGACCGCGTCATCGAGGGCCCGGGGCGGCCAAGCCGCGGCGGATCGCCATCGGCACGGGGAGCGACAAGCGGATCGAGCCAGGAGTTCCTGCCGGGCAGCCTCCAGTCTGGGCTCCGTGCACGCGATCTCGCCTGAGACCCGGGCTGGTGATCCGGCCGGATAGAAGCCCGACGTACCGTGCATGGGCAGACTGATGGCGATGAGCGCCCTCCCGTCGGGAGAGTCATGATTCGATTCTAGTGGACTATCTGGACAGCCGGCACCCAGGACTCGAGTCGCGACCACAGGAGACCGGATCGGATAACGTCGGCCATATGACGGCCATGCCCTACTACCGGCCGGCGCTGGCGCGGGTTCACCACGAAGGGTCCGGTGGCCACGGCGACGCTTGCGCACCGGGGATCCTGGCCAAGCTGCGGCCGGTGGGCGAGCGGGGCGGGGTGGTACTGGAGCTCGGCTGCGGGTCCGGGGCACTGACCCGGCATCTGGTGGCCGCCGGTCACCGCGTCGTCGCGACCGATGCATCGCCGGCCATGCTGGCGGTCGCGCGCGAGGCGGTGCCGGGCGTGGAGGCGTTCCGGCGGCTCGTCCTGCCCGACGACCAGCTCCCGCCGGCCGACGCGGTCGTGTCGGTGGGGCACGTGCTGAGCTATCTGCCGAACGCACTGGCCGTCGAGCGCGCCTTCCGGGCCGTCGCGGCAGCGCTGCGGCCTGGCGGCGTGCTGGCCGTCGACCTGCTCCATCGGACCTACCGCTCAGCGCGGGCCGGGAAGGCGCCCGTGGCGATGGTCAGAGAGGAGTGGGCGGTTCTCATCGCGTTCGACTCGCCGGATCCCGAGACCTACGCCCGCGACATCACGACGTTCGTGCGCAGTGCGTCCGGCGCGTGGCAGCGCGACGACGAGCGTCATGTCAACGTCCTGGTCCACGCGCCGGATGTGGTGCGTCTGCTCGCCGACGAGGGGGTAGAGGCAAAGATCGCCCGCGGGTTCGATGACGGGCAGCGGCTCGAGGAGGGACTCGTCGCGATCACCGGGGTGCGACGTTGGCCTTTGCGTTCCGGGTGAGGCCGGAGTCGATCGGGCTCGGTCTCGGGTGGGCCATCGCAGTCGGCGGCATGGCGCCGGCGATGCGCGCCGCGCGTTTGCCGATCACGACCGTTCTGCGGAGGTCCCGAGCGTCCCGGCGCGTATCCGTCAGGGCAGACGCGCACCAGCGTGAGTCCCCGTCGATGAAGGGCCGTGAAGGAGAGAGGAAAAGCATGGCCACAATGCAGTATGGCCACCACTACCATCAAGGTCGACGTATTCGCTCGACGTCGAGTCCGTCCGAGCGCTGGAGGATCGTCCGGTGGATTCCGGTCCAGGAAGTGGCAATCAACGGGGAACGAGCACGGGAGAACATGTCGTAAGCCATGTATTGTCAGTTGCTTACGAACATTGGGAAGCTCACGCTGCCGGAGGGCGAGTAGCAGTGAACGGACCGGTCGTTCTTCCGCTCACGACCTGGCCTGGAGCGCGCGGTCGAGCAGTTCCGTGACGTCCAACAGGTGTGCGCCGTCCCGCAAGTACTCTTCGTCCAGACGATGCCCCTGTACCAACACGATCCCGAGGATGTCTCGCCACTGACGATCGGACACCTCCCCGCCCAGGCGGTACCACCGTAGCTTCTGCAAGAGTATGTCCTCGGGCGTATAGACGTAGAGGAAGCGGTCCGGACCCGAGGCGACCTGCAGTCGCACTCGTCGCCGCATCGCCTGCCGGTCGAGCGGCGAACCTCCCGCAATGAACAGGTCCACCTTGGTGGATGTCGCGCGGTGGAACAGGTTGACGCTCGACCGCTGACGGACGGCCCGTCGCAGAGCATGGTCCTCCGCGTGGAACCTTCCTCCAAGCGTGGCAATGAACGGCTCCACGTCCGCCTCCGTCATGGCCACGACGAGATCGATGTCCAGCGTCGAGCGGGGCTCCCCGCTCACGGAGCTGGCGAGCGAGCCCCCCACAACGTAGGGCACGCCGCATCGTTCGAGGGCGTCCGCCACCGACAGCGCGACCTGGAACGGCTCGAGAATCACGCCGAGCACTCGAGCAGCGCCGCGGCATCCGGGTACAAGCGCCTCGTGGCTTCACTGCCCAGCTTGAGGACGGAGAGGCGTAGGAAACACTCGCGCTCGGAAGCGCCCGGATACCGCTGGCGGATGCCGGCAAGGGCGAGTACCTGGACGGTTCGCGTCAGCCCATCGACGGTGCGGACCTTGTGGACGGGGGACATTCGACGCCAGGCGTCGATCTGAAATCGTTCGACCGTCGGGGACGAATCGGCGCTCAACACGCCGCGTTCCGGGCAACCGGACATGTCGCGAGCGACCATCCCGCATTGTAACAAGCGATCGACCTTCCGGCCGCGCGCACGCCGGAGCGGGGCGCCGCCCGGCATCCGTCCTGGGGCATGAGGGCTCGGCGTTGCACGGCTGGTGCGCCGCTTCGACTTGACCGTCCGGCGACATCGACGCGCGGAAAAGGGTACCGTGTGTCCGAAGATTAGGGCGTGACGGACCACTACGGCCCGACAAGGGACCGAATCGACGACGCCGGCAGGCGGACACGACCGTCGTCGGCGCCACCAGCGTCGACCATCGAGGCGCGGAGGTATAGGCTCGCGCCGTTTGGCTACAGGCACCGTTGCTGCGGCGTCGGCCTGTCCCGGCAATGAACCTGCACCTTCTCTACGCCGCTATCGACGGCGCCCACATCGCCTTCCTGTCGGTGCTCGCGATCCGCCTGCTGGCGTTGGCGCCGCGAAACCGCAACGTGCAGTTGATCGTCCTGCTCGCCTTCGGCGCGGTCTGCGCGGTCGTGTCCGCGCGGCACTCCTACATGGCCGTGCTCCCTGCCGAGTTCGCGGTGGACCTCGGACCGTTGATCATCCCCATGAACCTCGCCCGGAACCTCACGTCGGGCCTGCTGATGGTCCTCTGCCATTCGATCTTTCGGGACCGAAGACGGCTGCCTCCGCCGCTGCTGGCGGTCTGGGCCGTGCAGATGTCGCTCGAGGAGCCGCTCGAATGGATGGCGCCGTCCGCGTGGGAGCTGGCACAGCCGCACGCGACGTTCGTGCTCTACGAGGTCGTCCCCTCAGCGCTGCAGATCGTCATGCTCGGGTTCGCGCTCGTCTGGGCGCTGCGCGAATCCGCCGCCGACCTGGTGGAGGCGCGTCGGAAGACCCGGGCCGTGCTGGTCGCGGTGTCGGTGGCCCACATCGTGCTGGCCCTGCTCGTCGAGCGCCTTGCCCTGCAGATCTGGGCGCTGCCCATCGACGTCTACTTTCCCGTGCATGCCGGCATCACCGCCCTCGGCCTGCTGCTGTCCGGCGCCATCGTCCTGCTGCTGCTCCGACCCGACGCCGCGCGATTCGTCGATCCGCTGCGACCGCCGCCCGTCGCCACCGCGGCCGACGTCAGCCGGCACGCGTCCGACGTGGCGCGGATTCGGGCCGCGTTCGAATCCGAGCGAATCTACCGGCGCATGGGGCTCACCGTCGGCGCGCTCGCCGAGCACCTCAAGATACCGGAGTATCGCCTCCGCTCCCTGATCCACGGTGATCTGGGCCATCGCAACTTCAACACGCTGCTGCACCACTACCGGGTGGCGGAGATCAGCGAAGCGCTGGCCGACCCCGCCCACGACGACACGCCGGTGCTCACGCTGGCCCTGTCGGCCGGCTACCAATCGATCACGCCGTTCAACCGGGCGTTCCGGGCGCTCAAAGGGATGACGCCGACCCGGTTTCGAGCCCGCAGTCGGCAGAAGCCGGCGGATTCCTGAAAAGTCCGGGCGATTCCCGAAAACGACCACCGCTTCAACGATTCGCCGAGACCGCCTGGTCCGTCGAACCGTAGATTCGCGCAACGGTTTCGCCGGGAGGTGTCGCGATGAGTGAAGCGGAGGTGTTGCGATGAGTGAAGCGTTGGTCGAGTGCCGAAACCTGACGTACGCCTACGCGCGAGGCGGCCGGACGCTCGTCGTGCTGGATCGTCTCGATCTCACGATTCGGAAGGGCGATTTCACGGCGTTGATGGGGCCGTCCGGCTCCGGGAAGACGACGCTGCTGAACCTGATCGCCGGCCTGGACCGACCGGCGTCGGGGGACGTGCGAGTCCTCGGGGTGCCGCTTGGCACGTTGAGCTCGACGGCGCTGGCCGCGTGGCGGGCGCGCCACGTCGGGTTCGTCTTTCAGTTCTACAACCTGTTGCCGGGGCTGTCCGCGGTCGCCAACGTCGAGTTGCCGCTGCTCCTGACACCGCTCACGAGACGCCGGCGGCGGCAGCATGCGGAGACCGCGCTTCGGATCGTCGGGATCGAGGATCGGGCCGCGCACAAGCCGTCGGCCCTCTCGGGCGGCCAGCAACAGCGGGTCGCGATTGCCCGCGCGATCGTCACCGACCCGACGCTGCTGGTGTGCGACGAGCCGACCGGGGACCTCGACCGGGAGACCGCGACCGGCGTGCTGTCGCTCCTCCAGTCGCTGAATCGCGAGATGGGGAAGACCATCGTCATGGTCACGCACGATCCCCAGGCCGCGGAGTATGCCGACTCCGTCGTTCGGCTGGACAAGGGCGCTCTGATCGGAGCGGCGGCATGACCTGGCTGAGCCTGGTGCGGATCGGGTTGTGGCGCAGACCGACGCGGACGGTGCTGACGGCGCTGTCGCTGTCGGTGGCGTTCGTCCTGTTCATGCTCCTGCGCGCTCTCGGCGCAGCATTCACGGGCGGCGTCAGCGTTCCGGGCGTACAACGACTGCTCGTCGATGCCCGGTACGCGATGACCGACAACCTGCCGCTCGCCGCGGTGCACACCGTGCGAGAGATACCCGGTGTGGCCGAAGCAACGCAGATGAGCTGGTTCGGCGGCTACTACCAGGATCCGGCGCACGCCTTCGCGAAAGCCCCGGTCGACCCCGCGCGGTACTTCCGGATTTTTCCCGAACTGGTCATTGCCGACGACGTTCTCGCCCGGTTCCAGGCGTCGCGCCGGGCCGTGGTCGTTCCCGGCACCATGGCGGAGGAGTACGGTTGGCGAGCCGGCGACCTCGTTCCGATCGTCGGCGACATCTGGCCGAAGTCGGACGGATCGTGGGACTGGGAGTTCGAGGTCGCGGGGACCTACGACGTGCCTCCCGAAAGCGGTCTCCAGCCGTGGTTCCTGCTCCGCTACGACTACTTCAACGAGTCGGTCGCAGACTGGGCGAAGAACGAGGTCGGCTGGGTCGTCGCTCGCCTGGACGACAGGGTCGATCCGAAGGCGGTCGCCGACGCCATCGATCGCCGCTTCGAGAATTCGTCCGACCCGACCCGTTCGCTGTCCGAGGATGAATGGAGCCGGCAGTTCGCGAACCAGCTCGGAGACATCGGCCTCATCGCGACCCTGATCCTCGCCGCCGTCTTCTTCGCCATGCTCCTGTTGACGGCGAACGTCGCCGCGCTGGCGTTTCGCGAGCGCGTGCCGGAGCTGGCCGTCATGAAGGCCCTTGGATTCAAGGACGGCGCCGCCGCGGTCGTGGTGCTTGCCGAGGCGCTGGCGCTCTGCCTGATGGGCGCCGTGAGCGGTATCGCGATCGGGCTCGCCCTTCAGTCGCCGCTGAATGCACAGCTCGCACCTGTCGTCGGCCGCTTCCGGATGAGCTGGATTGACGCCGGCCTCGCCCTCGGGATCGCGGGAGGGCTGGGATTGGCCATCGGCTTGCCGCCGGCGATCGCCGCAAGACGCCTGTCGATCGTGCGCGCCCTCAGGGAGATCAGCTAGATGTTGAAGCAGACAGCCGCCGTCACCCGCATGAATCTGGAGAACCTCGGCTCGCGCGCCGGCTCGAGCACGACCGTCGTCGGTTCGGCGGCCGTGGTCGCCGTGCTGCTCGGCCTGCTCGCGATGTCCGCCGGCTTCCGCTCGGCGCTCGCCGAGACGGCGAAGCCCGACCGCGGGCTGATCCTCAGGAACGGCAGCAACAACGAGATGGACGGCTGGATCGGTCTTCAGGAACTCGCGATCCTCGAGGCGTACGACGGCTTCGACGTAACCAGCGGGGAGGTCTACACGACGCTCACCGTGCCGAAGCGTGGGGCCGGCACCGCGGTCGACGTCGTCTGCCGCGGCGTCACCGCCGCGGCGTTCGCGCTGCGCCCCGAGGTGCGGATCGTCAGCGGACGCACGCTCGTGCCGGGAAGAAACGAGATCATCGTGGGCGCTTCCGCGGCGCGGCAGTACGCCGGACTCGACGTCGGCGACACGGTGCAGGCGCGCACCGCGACGCTCGAAGTCGTCGGTCACTTCGTCGCCGAGGGCGCCGTGGCGGAGTCGGAAATCTGGATGGATCGCGCCATCGCGCAGAGCGTTTTCCGTCGCCCCTCCACGGTCAGCGTCGCCCGCGTGAAGCTGGCGCCGGACGTCGACGTGCAGGCACTGAACCGGCACCTGGCCGCCGATCCGCGTCTGACCGGCACGCTGATTCCCGAGCCGGAGTTCTTCGCCGCGCAGTCCGCGTCACGCGCCGCGCTGATCGACGCGTTCGCCTACCTGATCGGCGGCATCATGGCGCTCGGGTCGGTGTTCGGCGCGCTGGCCACGATGTTCACCGCCGTCAGCCGGCGCGCGGTCGAGATCGCGACCCTCCGCGCGCTCGGTTTCCACGCCGTTCCGGTCGTCGTGTCGGTTCTGGTCGAGGCGACGGTGCTGGCGCTCGCCGGGGGGATGGTGGGCGCCGCCGTCGCGTACGCAGTGCTCGACGGCTATACCGCATCGACGCTCAACCCGGCCGCCGGGTCCCAGTTGGCCTTTGCGTTCCGGGTGACGCCGGAGTCGATACGGCTCGGTCTCGGGTGGGCCATCGCAGTCGGCGTCATCGGCGGCACGGCGCCCGCGATGCGCGCCGCGCGTTTGCCGATCACGACCGTTCTGCGGGGGTCCTGAGCGTTCCCCGCTCTGGATTCCACGCTCCGAACCGCCCGCCCGGTGACATAATCGGCCAGAACTCAACCCGGAGGAGGCGTCATGCTCGCAACCGGCTCGCCGTCGTTCCGGACCTGGCTGGCGGCGTTCGCGTGCGTCGCCGTCACCATTGCCGGCCCGTTCCCCGGCCGGGCGCAGGTCGAGGGTATCGAGCCGGTCACCGACGCGGAGCTGCGGAACCCCGACCCGGACGACTGGCTGATGTGGCGCCGGACACTGGACGGCTGGGGCTACAGCCCGCTCGATCGGATCGACCGGGACAACGTGGACGCGCTCCGCATGGTCTGGTCGCGCGCCATGACCGCCGGGCGCCAGCAGGGCACCCCGCTGGTGCACGACGGGGTCCTGTACATGCCGAACCCGAACGACGTCATCCAGGCCATCGACGCCGTCTCGGGTGATCTCCTCTGTGAGCACGTGCGGGAGAAGCCGGAGGACGTGGGCGACTACATCTTTCCGGGTCTGTCGCAGAACAACCGGAACATCGCGATCCACGGCACGTTCATCATCGACACCAGCGTCGACGACCATATCTTCGCGCTCGACGCCGCCACGGGCCGGCTGGCCTGGGAGACCCAGGTCCTCGACTATCGGGTCAACCCGGCCATGCAGGGCTCGGGTCCGATCATCGCCGACGGCAAGGTGATCTCCGGGCGAAGCTGCGTGCCGAGGGGAGGGCCGGACGCGTGCGTCATCACGGCCCACGACGCGCGGACCGGGGCCGAGCTGTGGCGCCGCCGCACCATTCCCGCACCGGGCGAGCCGGGCGACGACACGTGGGGCGACGTTCCGTTCGAGGAGCGCCGGCACGTCGGCGCCTGGATGGTGCCGAGTTACGACCCCGAGCTGAACCTCGTCTACATCGGGACGTCGGTCACCTCTCCCGCGCCGAAGTTCCTGCTGGGCGGCACCGACCTGCAGCACCTCTACCACAACTCGACCCTGGCGCTCGACGCCGACACCGGCGAGATCGTCTGGTACTACCAGCACATGAACGACCACTGGGATCTCGACCATCCCTTCGAGCGCCTGCTGGTGGACACGGCGGTCGCGCCGAATCCGGCCGCAGTGCGCTGGATCAACCCCCGCCTGCAACCAGGCGAGGTGCGCAAGGTCGTCACCGGTATCCCGGGCAAGACCGGCGTGGTCTACACGCTGGACCGGGAAACCGGCGAGTTCCTCTGGGCGACGCCGACCATCACGCAGAACGTGATAGCGGGCATCGACGGCGCCACCGGGGCGGTGACCGAGAGCGCGGAGCTGGTCTTCACGGCGGAAGGCCAGGAGGTGCTGGCCTGCCCGCACGCCACCGGCGGCAAGGACTGGGAGGCCGGCGCCTACAGTCCCCTGACCAACACGATGTACATGCCGCTGCGGAACGTCTGCGCACGGATGCTGGCGACGACCGAGGGCGAGGACACCAACATCTACGCCCTCGTCTGGCGGGGCCAGATAGCGCCGGGGACCGATCAGGTCGGCGCGGTGCACGCGATCTCCGCGGAGACCGGCGAGACCGCCTGGACGTACGAGCAACGGGCCGCCACCATGTCGCTCGTCGCCACCGGGGGCGGGCTCGTGTTCGGCGGCGACGTCAACGGGCGGTTCCGGGCCTTCGACCACGAGACGGGTGACGTGCTGTGGGAGGTCAACCTCGGCTCGCCGGTGTCGGGCTTCCCGATCACCTATGCGGTCGACGGTCGCCAGTACGTCGCGGTGAGCACGGGGACGCCGCGCTTTCTCGATCTGACCCCCGAGTTGCGGCCGAGCTCCGGCAACAACCTGTTCGTGTTCGCGCTACAGAACTGAAGTTGACCTAACAGGCAAAAATATCAATTGGTTACGGGAATACAGGATCGACGTTTACCACTCACGTTACCACGATGTCAGGATCGCCGAGCTGAGGTCCACGTCAGGTACCGGGGTACCGGGGGTAACCGTTCGGTCATCCCGGTATGCCGTCGACAACGGCAGCGTCCGGTTGGCCCGCTCCCACGTCCATACCGGGTTCACCGAACGCTTACCCCGGGGCGCCGGGGCGCCGGGCGTGGTTCGGTGGTCGAGGGGGCGTCGTGATCGCCCGCATCGGGCACGAGATCACCCTGAAGTGCTTCCACCGGCCGGACACCGACCGGATCGATCTCCAGCCGCGGAGCTCGAACCCCCAGCACGAGCCGATCGTGATCGACGAGACCACCGCGGACTGGGAGATCGTCGGGGCCATGATCGGCGCGCGGCCGACGACCGGTGCTGATACGGAAGGCAGCGAGCGATGATCTCCCGTGCCGTGCTCCTCGCCGCCGTTTGCTCTCCGGTTGCGGAGGCGACTCTGCGCCTGCAGCCCCACCGGCCCGTCGCAACCGCCCGTGCTAACGCTCGCCGACTGCCTTGGGGCGTGGCGGCACCCGCGGCCGTCCGTCGCCGAGATCCTGACGGCGAACGTCTACCAGTCGGGCGGGGCCGAGCGGATGACGCTCCGGCTGTGTCCCGAAGACATCCCGCGCCGCCGGGCTGCCCGTCGTGCATCTCGTACTGCGTGGTCGACGAGCCCGCGGTGTTCGACGCCGAGACGCTCACGGCCCGCTACGTCCTGGAGTTCAAGACCGTCGACGTGACGGCGACGCATCGCCGGCTGGCGAGCGGAGAGGAGATGCGCGCGCTGCACGAGCACGAGTACACTGACGACAGCGGACGCGAGCGGCGCCGGGGCTCCGACGTGCTGCGTCGAGAGTAACCTTTGGAAAGGAGAGAGCGAATGACTACCTTGCGAAACAGTGTCGGCTTGGCTGCTGCGCTGGCGCTGATGGCTTTGCCGTCCACGGCACAGCAGGAACCGGTCGAGTGGGCGGACTTGATGACTGTCCTCGAAGAGCTGGGGACCGTCAGGATTGACGCGGAAGAGCATCCCGTCGTGCTCGTGTCCGCAGAGCAGGTCGACACTGTCGAACGCGGACTTCTCAGCCTGGAGTGGCAGATGCGGCGGATCACCAGTCTGGAACTACGCCCGCTGGACAGCGACCGGTTCTTCGTGGCCGCGGTCGATCGGAAGGTCTTGTCAAAGGCTCCTTTGGGCCGGTGGCGCGAGATCGCTCTGGACGAGGAGACAGGGGCCGTGCTGCCGGAGATCGGCACGCCTGTCAATGGGGTGCCGCACTGATGGCGGAAGGTGGCGGTGGCGGCGGTGGCAGCGATCAGGGTGTTCGTCGGCAGCTCGCGCTGGTAGTCGTGTACGGCAGCATCGGTATTCTCGGCATCGTTCTCCTTGGCGCTGTACTCGGTGCTGTAGACATCGGCGAAGTCCGCTCACTCATTGAGTCGGTGTGGGCGTTCATCGGTCCGATGCTCGGGTACGTCTTCGGATACTACTTCGGCGGTGGCGGTCAGGCCGGGATGCAGCGAGCCGGGCCTTCGGAATAGTGAGGTGGTCCTGCCTATGCGGAGCTCTGCATAGGCGGGACCACTTCAGTCCCGGATGCGCGGGACGAAGGCGTAGCCGAGGATCGAGCACGCGGCGAAGACGTGGTCGGTGGAAGTCGCCCGTTTGATGTAGGGAGCCCCGCGTGGACGGTGGCCGGGACCCGCTCGGCCCGTGCCGGGCGTTGACCAAGTTGAAGGCTTCGCCCTGGCCGACGGTTGCGTTCCTGCTGGCTGCTCTCGGCCTTTCGTCGCCGATAGCTTAGCTCTGGCCTTCAATGAGAAGAATCTTGACGTGGTGGGTCAGACGGTCGATGAGCGCGACGGCCCACGAGGCGTTGGGACTCGGTGACGAAAGCCCGCAGCGTTTCGACCAGCTCCTTGTGAGGATGGTCTCGTTGTGTTGATGTGGCTGGCGGCTCATAATGCGGATAGGAAGGATTGACACGCGACCTTCGCATCTGCTAGCGTCTCCCATTGCTGAATATCGGCTGCGGAAAGGGGAACAAGATTGGCGAAGGCAGCGAGCAAGAAGAAAAATTGGAAGGACGCTGTGTCTCTCTTGGAAGAATACGTGGTGCGCATAGAGACGCCAAACGGCACTTACGGCACCGGCTTCTTATGCCCACGGCCGGAAAACAACAGCTTCCTCGGCATAGCAACGGCACGCCACGTAGTGCAAGATGCGGACTACTGGCAGCAACCCATCAAGGTCTACCATCGTGAGAGCGAGGGGCCGATACTGTTACGCGACTCTGACAGGGTCGTGCTGCATGACAATAACGGTCTGGATTCGTCGCTTCTAGTAATACCCCCCGATAAGCTTGAGTTTCCAGAGGAGCCTATAGGTCTCCTTCCAGACGCTTTCCCTGTACCTGTTGGCATTGACATTGGGTGGGTCGGGTTCCCGCAGATGTATCCCAATACACAGTGTTTCTTTTCTG
>WTFV01000187.1 GCA_011523845.1 Acidobacteriota bacterium
GCGGGCCGAGACGGCTGGCGACCGGTTGGGGCTGACGGGCGCGCTCGTCGTGGCCAAGGCCGTAGTCGGCGAGGCGTAGGGTCTCCGGAAGCATCCAACCTTCGCCGTCGTCCTGGGCGAGGAACGCGTCGATGCCGCGTTCTCGATCGCCGTCAGCCGCGTCGACCCTTGCTTGGAGGTCGTGAAGCGCGACGGCGGCCAGAACGGTGCGGCGCAGTTCCGGGCCTTGTTCCTGTCTACGCGCCAGAACCCCTTGGGATCCCCGGAAGGATCAGGGCGGTCACACGACTGGAGAATGGAATCGAAATCCCCAGGATTCAGTCCCAGCAGGCACGCGATGACCGCGTCCACGGTGGCCGCGGCGCGGACTCGGGCGTGGTCGGTCAAGAACCAGTGCGTTCGCCATGCGGCGCGCTCTCGCGTGTGCGGCGTCGTGATCCACTCCGGGCCGGCGAGTTGCACAGGCAGGTTCAGTCCGATCCCCAGTCGAGCGCATCGGCGTGTTGACGACGCGTTGTTCGGCGCTGGAAGCGGCACCTCCCTCGCGAAGTGATAGTCGACATGCGTTCTGACGATGCGGAGTCGGACGATGATGTCGACGGCGAGAGAGTTGAGCGCCGCCGCGATGAATCCGAGATTCGTCGACGAACCTGTCGGCAAGTTCAGGACTGACGCAGTGTCCCCGCAGGGCATTCTCGTCACGACGGAGGCGATCATGGTGCGCGCGTCGGTTGCACCCGCGATTCGCCGAAACGCAATCTTCGAGGACGTGCTGATTTCGGGACCAGCATCGGCGGTTGACATGAGGAACTGCGGATCGACCGTCTTGGGATTCCAACCGACAGGCACCCACCGTGCCTGGAGTCCGGTTCCCGACAACCAGCGTTTCTGGCAGAAGTCGAACTGGTTCAACATCGCGCCCTGCATGAACGGCAACGCCACGTCCTGAACGTCCGGATCTCGAATCCAGGCATCGCCTCCCCGTGACAGGGCCACTCCCGACGGAATCCAGGCCCGAGGAATCGGCAGCCCGTCGTACGGCGGCTGCGCGCAACGCGCGCGCCACTCGGTGCGGGTGACGTCGCCCGGCTTCAGCCAGTGCCCGTGCACGAACCGCGCCTCGGTGTCCCGGCGTTCAGGACCGGCGGTCGTGTCGAACAGCCACTCTTCGAGCTCGATCTCCGCGGGCACGGGCCGCGACGGATCGATGCCCATCTCCTCCCACAATTCCTCGATGGGCCGCCAGTTGCCCAGCAGCCAGCGGCTGTACTCGTCGGGCCGGTAACCCTTCGCCTCCCACCGCGGACGGGGTGGGAAGAGGCTGGAGTCGCTGGTCATGTTGAAATCGGACTGACGGTAGCGAATACTCCATCCGTCCGAGCCATCGTCCCCGAGGAGGACGCTGTTAACGTAGACCTTTTCGAGAATCTCCAGGTCTCGCCGTGACTGGATTTCGAGCAGGGCTCGGCTCTTGGGACTGAACCGTTTGATCTGTGCCAGGGTGTAGGGCGTGGCGAAGTCACCGGCGCGTTCCCAGTCGTCCAGGTTGCGGCGCATGAAGGCGGTACGAATCGACTCGGTGGACCCGCCCTTCTCGACGATGACCGGATTGAACTTGTAGCTTCTGTGGATTGGGAACACGCCGTCGCGGTTCTCGAAGCTGAACAGCCACTCCCATCGGCATTGCTCCAGAAGCAGATCCCGCAACATGCTCGTGCCGTCGTCGGAGTACAGGCCGGAGGGAACGACGAAGCCGATTCGGCCGCCCTCACGACAACAAGCGTATGCCTGCTCCAGGAACAGTTTGTAAGTGTACGCCTTGCCCTCGCCACGGTGAACGAACGGGTGCACAGGGTCGCAGAACCCTCGCAAACGCGATCTTGCGGCGCGCCACCTATCGTGAAGCTCACCGTTCTTGCGGCCCCGAGCGATCGTGAAACGACGCTGGCTCACTTTCGCTTCGCGCGGGTCACCGAACGGATTGGAGGCGTGCTTCATCCAGTTCGCGGCATTCGCGAAGCGGCAGTTGTAGTCGAGCCAGGCTGGTTCCGTTGAAGCGTCCTCGAAACATGCTTGCTGTCTTCGTAGCGCCTCCTGCTTTCCATAGGAGCGGTACAGCGGATCGATGTTGGAAAAGTACTCCACCGAGCTCGGTTGAAGCGTTTCCCACGGCGGGTTCCCGAGCAGCGCATCGAACCCGGATCCCGCCTCCCGGAACACGTCGGGAAACTCCAGCTCCCAGTGGAAGAACCGCATCTCGGCGGCGACCCGCCGGGCGACCGCCCGCGTCTCTGCCGGCGGCTCCGCGAAGGAGCTCGGCAGCGGGGCGTGCTCGATCTGGTCGGCCGGCCAGAACCAGCAGGCGCACCACAGGTCCATCGCCTCCTTCAGTGCGCGCCACGCGGCGGACCCGACCAGCTCGTCGCGGTACAGACGCCCCCGTTCGGCCGCGTCGTGCACCGGCATCGCGTGCATGCGCTCCAGCACCGCGAGGGCGTCGTCGTGGGCGGCGGCGGCCTGCTCCAGCAGGTCCGCCTGAAACAGCGTCGCCCCGCCGAGAAAGCGCTTCAGGTTCGGCGTCAGCCTCTCCTTGACGAACGCCTTGATTGCCTTCGTGCGGGCGTTCTGCTCGAAGTGGACGCCGTTCGCGTGGTTCCGGTCGCCGCCCTCCCGGTTCTTCCAGGCCATCGCCGGGTAGTGGCGGAACTGATCGAACCAGGCGCCGATCAGGGCGTTGCCGCACTTGATCTTGTGGTCGAGGAAGCCGAACGGCAGGGTGCGATCCATGGTCTCGATCCACAGCGACAGGCGGCACAGCCCCACCGCCAGGGGGTCGAGATCGACGGCGTAGATGCAGCGTTCGACGACGTGGCGCCGCAGCACCGCCCGGAGACGCGGCTCGAAGCGGTCGTCGTCCGGGCGGCAGGGGATCAGCTCGTCGGCGAGGCGGGGTTCGCCGCGGGCGGCGCCGCGTGGCGATCCCCGCTCGGCCGCCTCGTCCCGGTCCGACGTCCCGTTCGCGTCCCGGATGCCGAGCAGGCGCACCAGCACCCGGTCGCCGTCGGGTTCGAGGCGGCCGTGATGCTGGAGCGCGGCGTACAGGGCGTCGGTGAGGAAGCGCAGCGCGGCCAGCGGGAAGGTGCCGGACCCGCAGGCGGGGTCGCAGACGGTCAGGTCGAGGATGCGTTCCGGCGGCTTCGGTGTCCAGCGGGCCGCGGGCGCGTCGACATCGGGCTTGCCGTCGGTACCGGCCGGCGGGTCGTAGGCGAGCGGCCGCAACGTCCGCTGCACGGTCGGTACCGCGAGGCCGGGTCGCGTGTAGAAGCTGCCCGAGCCCTTGCGCGTGCCGCCCCAGCGGACGAGATACCACTCACCGGGGAGGACCACGCGGGCGACGAGTTGCCGCGCCTTGGCGGCGAGGCGTTGCTCGAACGCGAGTCGGCGCTCGGGCGTATCCCGTCCGCCGGGCTTCTTGAGCAGACGGGCCGCCTGCACCGCGCTGCGCGCCCACGCCTCGGCGCGCGTTCGGTTCCGCTGGCGCTCGTCCGCCGCACCCGCGGCGTGTTCCGGCGCGCCGTCCGGGGACGGCACCGCCTCCGCGGCGTCGGAAAGCAGCGACTCTTCCTCTTCCCGGGTGTTCTCATCGATGTTCGAGGCGCCGTCCTCCGCTGCCTCCTCCTCTGGCAGATCGTCCGCCCCGCCCGACTTCTCCTTGAGTCTCTCGAACAGGGTCCGCAGCGCCCCGTCGTCCATGGCCTCCAGGCGCGAGAGAGGCAGCGCCGGCTGGTCGCCCACCGACAGGAAGATCACCGGGTCGCCCGCGGGCGCGACCTTCAGCTCGTAGTCGAGCAGTCCCTCGTACAGGATGCCGATGTACTCGGACGAGAGATCGGAGAAGTCCACGGGAACGACGGCCGCGATGCTGGACCTGCCCTGCCGGATTCGGATCGTCGTCCGGGTCAGGAGCTTCAGCATCTCGTGGACGTCGCGGTCCGGCATCACCTCGTGCCGGAAGCAGGCCTGTTCGTACACGCAGAGCGCTCGGGACACGCCGTCCTCCGCGTCCACAGCGCCGGGTGCGAACAGGTCGCCGCCGTACGCGGTCACCGGCAGATCGGGATGATGGGAGCCCTCCCGGACGAGAGCGAAGAGGGCCAGGATGCGGGGCCATGCGCCGAAGCTGCCCGCGAGGCTGCCACCGCGCGCCGCCGCGCGTTCGAGCCTCTCCAGCAGGCCGTGCAGGCCGTAGCTCTGGTGATAGAGGGGGTTGTCACGCGGCAACAGGTCGCGCGACTCCGCGAACAGGATCACCACCAATCGCATCGCCACCCGGCAGGCGGCGCGGTAGATCTCGGCGGGGCTGGCCCCGAACATCTCCCTGACCTCGTCGGCATCGGGCGCGGGGGCGCCGGCATCCTCGGCCAGGTACTCGACGTACTCCCGAATGTCGTCCGTTTCCCCGAGGGACGACAGGGCGTCCCCGTGGGCGCGGATCAGAATCTCGACCGCTTCGCGGACACGCTCGCCGAGCACCTCGGACAGCTCGGCCTGCCCCTTGCGAGTGTCGCGGACCGCCTGCAGCAGCGGCGGTTCGGCTCCCTCGGTCTCCGGCGTCCAGAGTTCCGCCCGCAGCAGGGTGCGGAGCGCGGTCACCTGCGGCGACAGCTCGCCCTCCTCGAACCAGAGGTCGAGATCCCACTCGCACCAGGCGTCGTAGTCGAGTCCGGCGAACAGCAGACGCCACTGCCGGCCGTTCGTCACCAGGGCCAGATGCTCGCCGCCGGCGCGCAGCCAGCCGACCACCCGGCTCACGGCGCGGCGGCTTCTGCCGATGCCGAGGCGGCCGCCGTCGTCGATGAACACGGGCAGCCGCCCGCCGTCCCGGCCCTGCCACAGGTGGCGGGGCTTCACGGTCTCCCCGGTGACCGCGCGCCGTCCCCAGTCCGAAGCCACGCGGCTGCCCCGCGTCCAGGCGCCGGTCGATGCATCCAGGCCGCACACCTGCTCCAGCACGAAGGCGACGAAGGACGACGCCTCGCCGTCGCCGTCCAGCATCGCACCGGCGCGCTGTCGAAGCTGTCGCTCGGTCCAGGCGTCGAGCGGGGCGGGTGCCTGCCGGGCGAGGGTGGCGAGGCGCATGCCGTCCAGCAGCAGCCCGCCGTGCCGCAGGCGATCCCAGCCAGGCAGGCTCGTCAGGGCGGCCCCTTCTCCCGTTCGGTCCGACTTCGTCCCCGGCATCGGTTCGCTCAGTGTGACGGCGCCGGCAGGCGGATCTCCACCGCGACCGGAAACACCTGTGCCTGACCGGCCAGGGCGAAGCGGGCCGGCAGCAGGTGGTCGAGCATGCGCTTGCGCTCCCGCTGCAACTGGTCGCGGATCTCCTCGTAGTGCCGGCGGCGGCGCACGAGCTCGTCCTGCTTCTCCTCGATGGAATGTTCGAGTGCCGCGAGGCGCTCGTCCTCGTCGAAGAGTCGACGCTGGCTCGTCTTCCGGGTGAGGTCCTCGATTTCGCGCGCGAGCCGCGCCACCGTCGATTGCTCGATCAGCGCCGACACCTCGCCCTGACGTTGCCGGTAGCGTTCCTCCTCGCGACCGCGCGCGGCTTCGCCGTCCGCGCGAAGCTGGCGGCGCAAACGCTCCGTGAGTTCGTTCCGGTAGCGGCGCAGCCATGCCTGCAGGTCGGCTCGGGCGTCGTCGAAGATGTAGCCCGCGCGTTCCCGTTCACGCGGATCGTCCGTGTAGCGGGCGCCGCGCAGGGCCAGAGCCGGAACGTGCGGCAACGGGTCGCCGGCAAGACCGTCGCGAACAGGCAGGGCCAGGGTCCGCACCCAACGGTGGAACGTCTCGCGCAGCTCGTTGACGCCGAGCTCCTCGATGCTGAGCAGGATGACGGCATCGGCGCCGGCGGGAACCGGGCCCGAACGCACCGTCCAGCGCGACGTCTCGTTGGCGCCGGGATAGCGGCTCCGCGTGAGGACGCCGAGCGCCCGTTGCATCAGGGGGTGGGCCAGATGCACGAGCAGCGCATCCTGCCGGGGACGAAACACGCTCAACGGGCCGAGCCGCTCGATGAACGGCTCCGTACTGAAGGCGAGCCGCGGAATCGGCCCGTATCCGCCGGCAGACGACGGGCGGCGCACGGCCTCGTCGATGACGTCTCGCCAACCCGCGAGATCGGGGTGCAGCACGCGAGAGAAGCCGGACTCCGCATCGGCCCGAAGCTGGGGGCGGCCGGCGGGAACGGCGAGGGCGGCTTCGAGTGCATCGCGCAGGGCGTCGGGGTCGAGATCGATTTCGCCGGCCATGGCCTCTATCACCGCTGCCTCGCGCGCCTCCTGATCCGCCGCGGTAACCGTCCCGTCCGCCGCGAAGTCGGCGCTGCCGCGGGTGCTCACGGTGTCCCGATCAAGATCCGCCCACACCGCTGCCGCGTCCTCGCTACGAACCAGGCGGCGGTGCACCGCGCGGTCGAAGACCTCGTTGAGCGAACCGAGATCCTCGCGTATCTCGTTCGCCTTGCGTATCACGTGATCGAGAAAGTCCAGATCCGGATCGGCCGTGCTCGCGAAGTGATGCACCGTCACGTCGCGGGCCTGCCCGTAGCGGTCGATGCGGCCGTTGCGCTGCTCCAGCCGCGACGGATTCCAGGGGCAGTCGTAGTGCAGCAGGTAGCGGGCGGTGCGGTGTAGGTTGAGCCCTTCGGACGCGGCGTCCGTGGCCACGAGCACCCGCACCGGCGACGCCGGATCGTTGAACGCGGCCTTGACGTGCTCCCGGTCGCTCTGGTCCATGCCGCCGGGGCCTCCGCTGCCGAACAGCGTGAGGACGCGATCATCGGGGTAGCGTTCCCGGAGGCGGCGGGTCAGGTAGTCGAGGGTGGTCTTGTATTCCGTGAAGACGATCAGGCGTTCGTCGGCCCGGAACGCGGGTTCGTCCCCCGCACCGCCGCGGGCGCGACCCGGGGACTGGATCAGCAATCGTTCGACGAGCGTCAAGAGCGCGTCGAACCGCGCATCGGCCACGGGCGTCTGCTCCGTAGTCGCGGCATCGTCCAGTTCGAATCCGAGGCGTTCGAGCGCGCGCTCGATGTCGCGAATCTGTGCGTCCAGCTCGTCGGCGAAGTTGCGGAGCCAGGCGCCGGCAACCGTCGCCGCGGTGGCTTCGCGCTGCTGGGCCTCGCGGTCGTCACCGGTCTCCTGGCGCAGGGTGCGTTCCGCCGTCGCCACGTCCTTCTCGGTAGCCGTTTCTGCACCGGACAGTCCCTGCCGCGCCCGACTCCAGGAGTCCGCAAACGCCGTGGGACAGGAGAGCAGCCGCTTGCCGAGGATCTCGACCGCGAACGCGCCGGTCCGGCGTCTGGGAGCCGGACCCCTGGACACGAGGGTGCGGATGGCGGTGCGGAAAGCGTCGAAGGCGGTCGAGAGTCCGGTTTCGCGCGGGTCGGTATCGAGAGGGAGCGCCTTCGGGGGAAGCCGGGTGCAGAAGCGCGGCGCCGTGCTCCGGGCGTTGATGTCGCGCTTCAGCCGGCGGACCACCACGTCCTCTATCCGCCCCCGCATGGCGGGACCCATCTCGCTGGTGCGGGAGAAGCGCACCGGGTCGAGCATCTCCAGGAGCCCCGTGAACGAGCGCGTGTGTCCGTTGTGGGGAGTGGCGGAGAGGAAGAGGCGGTGCTCGAACTGCGGGGCCACCAGCCGCAGCATCCGGCACAGCTCGCTGTCCTCGCCGAAGGGCGAGGGCATCAGGTTGTGGCATTCGTCGACGATCAGCAGATCCCAGGGAAGATGCGGGGAGCCTTCCGGCGTACGGCAGGCGGCCAGGAACTGCTCGAGCACGTCGGGCTGCCGCAGGTAGTGATACGAGGCGACGATGCGGCTGAACGAGCGCCAGGGCGTGGCGTCCATGCCAAGCCCGCGGCGCAGGCGCTCCGTCCCCTGCCGGTCGACCACCTCGAACCGCAGTGAGAACTTCTCCCACAGCTCTTCCCGCCATTGCTGGCGCAACGAGGCCGGCGTCAGGACCAGGACCCGCTGGATACGGCGCCGTAACAGCAGCTCGGTGAGGATCAGGCCCGCTTCGACGGTCTTGCCGAGGCCGACGTCGTCGGCGATGAGCAGGTTGACCCGCGGCATGCGCAACGCCTTGAGGAGCGGTACGAGCTGGTAGCTCTCGATGCGTACGCCGCCGTGGAACGGGCTCGCGAGCGGCTCTCGCCGAGTGCGCCCGTCGTTGTCCCCGGGGTCGAGGTAGGGCGACAGCGCCGTCCACCGCGCCGCCCGCAGCAGCGCGTCGAAGTCGTCTGCCGGCATCGGACCGCCCGCGTGCGCCGGATCCGGCAAGGCGTTCGGTGGGACCAGATGGCGACTCGGCTCGAGCTCCCACAGGAGGCGCTCCTCCGCCGGCGCGTGATCGTCGGTGTACTCGAGATGTACGAGGTGGAGGCGCCCCGTCTCGCCGTCGAAGGGCTCGACCGCCGCGACCACGCCGCGCCGGTTGCGGACGGTGGCGAGCATGCCGGCCCGCGGGATGCTCGTGCCTGAACTCGCCGCCGTCGAGTTGGGGTCCACGGCGGCCTATTGTAGTCGGGCATAGCGCCTACGAGGCGCTTCGGATGCTTGACGCGAAGCGATCGGTGGGACGGTTCCGTCCGACGCACTCAGCGTGACGGGTGTCATGTCGTGGACACAGGCAGTCGTCAACGGTCACGCCGTCGACAGCCGAAGACCGAGGTTCGCACTGCGACGTCGCAACGCGGGCCACCTGCCGACCACGAACCGAAGCAGACCGTGAAGCTCCGCGCCCACGTCCAAGCCGCGTTCAGGGACTTCTGACGGATTCCTCATCCAGTGCCAGATTGAAGCTCAATTCGTCTGCGATGCTACGAGGGAGTGGCGCGGACACATTCGAATCGGGAGTTATCAAGCGCGCAACCTCGTCCTGGCCCATCACAACGCGAAACCACTGATCCCGCTCGGTCATCACTCGGTACTGGCGCTCATCGGCAGCGCCCGCCAAGTACGGGAGATAGACGTGGATGGGTTCCTGCCCCTCAGCCTTGCACCCGAGTCGGTCGATACGGCCCGTTCGTTGCTCGATGGCGCTGGGGTTCCACGCGAGGTCATGGTGTATGACGTGGCGGCAATGGCGTTGGAGGTCCACGCCTTCACCCATGACCTGGCTGCAGACCAGGATGTCGGGGAAGAACGGTGTGTTGAATGCGCGCATGAGCCGCAATCGAATGTCGCGCTTCGTTGCGCCGGTCGCAACCTGAACGTTCCCGACGGTGACGACGGATTCCTTCCTATTCTCGTCGCCCCCCTGCCCATCGTCGGCATCAACGCGAATCCCGCCAGTCCTCGTTTCGGCCGTGGCATCCAGATAGCCGCTTCGCTCCTCAGGCGTGCATCCATCGGTGAGAAAGTCGACAAACGCCCTGAACTTCGCTCGCCACGTTACGCTTGAGGCATCCTCGTTGTCGAGCATACGCTCCACGACAGTAGCCGGCGCCAGCGTCTCGTACTCACCAAGCGGGAAACAGCGGGCCAGGGTGGTCCGAACTCGCACAAAGCGACGCATCACATCGACCATTCGCCCATGATCGAACTGTGATGTTCCCTTGTCAAACAGCTCATCGCGTCGACGATCCACAATGGACTGAAGCGCGCCGTCCAGCGCTCTGCGGCCCGGCGCCTCTGGAGCGTCGAAGTACAGGTCTTGGATTCTCTTCAGGACGTCCTCGACTTTCCCCCGTCGGATGGAGTGCCCTGCCTCGGTGAGGCGTCGCTTCGCTAGGATCGCGGTCCGCCGCTCGATTTCCTTGCTGAGGTGGATGCGAAGCGCGGCGCAAGTCTGCCGGTAGAAGGCGAACACGAGGACCTTCTCCCCTTCTTCCCAAAGATCGACCACCCTCCGCACTGTCGCCGCGATCTTGGGGTGGCCCTTGCCGGTACACTGCTTGAGTGCGGTATCAAATTCCTGTAGGTACCAGGCGGAGTGCATGACATCGACACTATCCGGTTCGTCTCCGCTTTCATCGCGCTCAAGGACACGTTGCTGCCGTGTGTTGCGAAAGGCCTCATACGACGAGCACAGGGCCTCGCCGAGCAGATCTTTCCCTGGATCGGCGGCGCTTCGGGCGGCGAGAAAGAACGGCAGCAATTGCTCACGCGGCACTGGCATGCCGGCCGTGCCGGCTCCGTCGGCGACCGGCGCCCCGTGGAAGCGTCGTCGTCGTTCAATCTTGGTCCCGGCCCAGTGGGTACCCTTGTTGTGGCGGACGATCCAGGGACGCAGGGCCTCTTCAGTCGACTCTCGGCAACGCCGCGTCCTGTTGAAGCTCTCGACGACTGCCCGCTGGTGGGTGGTGAGGTCGTCCCGAGGCGAATTCCGCACGGCTTTCCACCACGCCTCCAGATCCTCCTCGCAGTCCTCGGGGCGCAGCCGACTCCAGGAGCGTTGGAAGGCCACCGCGGCACGCTGGCTCTCGTCCAGGCGTGTCCCGAGCGTTAGCAGACGCTGACCAAACACCTCCCGTTCGCCGAGCTGCGTCGCCTCCCATCTGACGTCGGCAAATCGCTCCAGGACACGCACGAGCTCGTGGTGACCGAGCTGGAACGGCGTTGCGGTCAGGAAGAGCATTCGATCGAACGCCGCCGCCATGGCGCCATCGCCGGTTCGGAGAGCGCGGCTCACGTCCCGCGACTGAAGCTGCCTCGCCAGCGACGTTCCCGGGTTCTTGAGATGGTGCGCTTCGTCCATGACCAGCAGGGGCGACCGCCAGCGTGATTGCGAAAGAAGCTCTTTCCAGAGGAGTTGCTCTTCCTTCTTCAGGGCATCGCGCGCGATGTTGAGGCGTTCGGAGACCCGCTCCTGGCTCCCTCGGGCGCGTAGCGGCATCTGCTTTAGCGCCTCGGCCAGCGGCGACAGGTCGATTTGGGAGAGAGCGCGAGCGACGGACTCCGGCACCGGGTCATCATCGAGATGCCTCCGTTTGTCGTGGACAGCATCGTTGTAGATTCGCTTCCACTCCGATGGTTTTGCCTTGAGAAGTCTTTCCCACATTTTGTCGCCCGAGTCGTGTGCTCGCTGCTCACCGAATGCCCACAAGAGCTCGGCGAGAAAGCGGTGAATCTGCTGTTTCACCTGGATAAGCCTTTTCGCACGACCGCGGCCATGCCGCCTCAGTGCTTCGGAGATCAGCGCCAGTCGAATCCACTTGTCCGTCTGACTACGAGACATGGCGCCCTGAGCCAGCAGGATGAGATGGCAGCGCCGAGGAGGCGGATCGTCAAGAAGGCGCATCATATCGACGCTGTGCCGGGCCGTCCCGTAGCGCACGGCCTCGGGTGCGATCAGATCCTCACCTATTCCGCCCTTGCGACGAACCGGTCGGCGATTCTCGAGGTAGAGCTCGCAGAACGTCGCGAGATCCTGCTCCCATTTTCCGACCAGATTCGCCGGAACCATCACAATGACGGGCCCTCGCGGGCTTCGGATGGCGATGCTGTACGCTATCGCGAGCGCGACGAAGGTCTTCCCCATGCCGACCTCGTCAGCAAGAATCACGCCGGGCTGTTCGCGCAGCCGTGCCAGGATCGCGTCGACCTCCAAACGTTGACGCGTTTGATCCGCCTCGGGGACGCGATCGTTCATCCTGGTGCCGAGTACCAACTCGGGTGGAGCGGAGTATTGATCGCTCTTTATCGGCATTGGTCAAGAACCCGCAGCCAGAAACCCATGGGCTCCGGTGAGATAGTCGATTGTTGGCCGGCAACCTGCTCCTGGAGCTTGTTGGCTAGTTCGCGGAGGAACAGTCGAAACACCGCGTCGAACTCCTGCTTGGATAAGGAACCGTCGCTTGGTACATAGTCTACATCGTGTAGCACGATGATGAAATCCGCAAGAGTAAGTAGCGCCTCGTCCCCCGCGCCGGAGGAAGTCGCTATGTCTCGGACCAAACGCTGGGCAAGCACCTCAATGCCAATCATTCCCCGTAGTCGCCAATCAAGCGCCCGCTGACTCCAGACTGGGCGCTGAAGGTTCGCCCGAAGTTGCGTTAGGATGCGGGCCCGCCGCCGAATGCGATACAGGAAGGTAACCTGCAAGTTGTGGCGACGGAGAGGATTGAGGTCGACTGGAGTTGCTGAATCGACGTCGGTATCGAACCTATCTGATGGCTGCTGATCGCGTGCCCACGCGCGGAAAGCGGCGCTCGGGTCCGCTGCCGCCAAGATCCAGAGCATGTCGTCCGCGGACATCTGTTCGAGCCGCGCCGGGGGCGGTAGTTGTTGTACGTCCTCCACATTCAGCGGCAAGAAGGCTTCTTCGCCATCCCAAGAAACCAAGAGTCGGTCCGGCGGCTGCAGCGGTAGCCACGGTAGTGTTACAACTGACCGAGAGCCGTCCTCCGCCCACCCCGACTCTGTCAGGAGCTCCCTTTCGTCCCGACCACATGCGTGGATACGCCACTGGGGCGGCAGGCGGGCGGGATCAAATCGCAGCACAATCTTCCGGTCGTCACCTGCTCGGTAAGTGCCCGACACGAATCCCACGGGAAGCGACGATACGACTGCCCCCTCCCCTTCGTCGATTTCCGGCTGGGCGCCCAGCCACTCGGCTGCATCCAGGTCTACGACTGGGGTCATCTCGGACCACATTGTCTCAAGTGTGCTTGTCTCTCGCCCGTACGCGACCCGGTCGACAACCGTGAGGAGATTCACCTCGGCGTTCCGGTATGGCGCGGCGCCCATCCCTGCGCACGTGAAGTTGGACGAGCCAGTCATGAGAGCTGTGTAGCTGTCTCCTCGCAACGCAAGCATCTTGGCATGCCAGAACCGACGATTCTTGTCATCGTCGAAATCCGGGAGAACTGCGACACTGACACGCCCCCGATACTGAAGCGGAGTTCTCTTGATCGCTATTGGTGCCGCCAGACGAGGAACGGTAGTCTCCCCTTCATCACGCGCGGCGGGTACGCAGAAGCGGAGCTTGCGAGTACGACCTCTTGCCATCGACTTGCAAAGCGCGGCGGCCACGTGACCACTTTCGTCACCCACATCGAAAAAAGGTGAGGCGACCCAGGCCTCGTGCGGCGATCTGCCACTGCGGCGGCACGCTTCGACCGCTTCGTCGAGGCTGCTCCGCGGCCGGCTCCCCGAGCGGACCGCAGGCAGCGTGCACGCGAGTTGCTGCCGTACCACGGTCTCATGCCGAGGGCGTTCCCAGGTCTCTGCCTGTCGTTCCACTTGCGAGAGATAGGCCGACGCTCTCTGCACCTCAGGCGTGCCGTTCTCTGCACCCGGCACGAGGGCAAGCAGGTCGCGGAGGAAGATTGTCGCCTGCATCAGCAGAGCCTTGTCGGCTTCTTTGGGCGAGAGATCGACGGTTGCGGCAACCTCGCGGCTCAACCGGTAGCCTTGTTCAGTGAGGTTCGCGGAGGCCACGATGATCCGGATGTGATGAGTCCAGGCGAGAAGACTCAGCTTGGCGTGCTGCTTTCCTGCCCGGACCCGCACCGGCAGGACATCCCATCGGAGCGAGCGCGCCACACCGGCCTGGGTGTGGTCGACCAAGACGCCCGCGTAGACGCTCCCGAGAAGATTCTCGCGCTCAAGCAGGAATGCCAAGTCCTCGCGGTCGGGTTCAGACTCGATCTCCAGGTAGCGACCGAGACACGGCTCGTCGAAGAGGCCAGGGTCGAACGTGTAGGTCGTCGCGAGGCAGCCGATGGGATCCCCGGCATTCTCAGGTGGCCTCCACAACTCGAGCATCGCGCCGCTTCTGGTTCTTCGCGTGCGCCTGCTCATGCCAAGTCGTCCCAAAACCGGCGGATTGGCCAGCCGCGATAGCCGTGCAGGTATCGTTCGGGGACAATCTCGCGCTGCGGGATGCGATATGCCTGACGGATGTAGATGCGATCGCCGCCGATGCGATCGAACCAAGGGCGCTTGCCCTCCGCCGACTTCGCCCGTTGAACGGTCTCGTGATGCTCACATAGCGCGAGCGCGCAGGTCTGCGCGTTCATCGGCTCCGCGAGCTTGCCAAAGCGCTCGTCGAACAGATTCTGGAGAGAAATCGTGGTAGCCGTAATCTCCCCCAGCGCCCGACGTGCTGCGGCGAAGCGTTCGTCGAGCCTGTCGACGCTGGTCCGGAAGGCCTCATTTCGAGCAATGTGAGGAACCGCATATCCGCGGGCATCCGGTCCCGCTGCTTCCGCCCGAAGGACGTCGAACCCGTCCTGAAGGCCCCGTGCGAACGCTTCGTAGGTGCGGATCGCCTCCACGAGCACGCCGTACGCCGGAGCGTGTTGCTCCAAGTCCGTGTGCAGTGCCTCCTCCTGAAGCGCGTCGTTTTCGTAGTTCTCCTGAAGTCGCCAGAGCTCCGGAAGTGCGCCCAGTTGCCGTTCGCCCGAGGACAACAGCAACTCGCCCAGCAGTTGCTTTTCTTCAGCTCCTGCCGCCTCCGGAGCAAACGCCTCAGCGAGCTCACGCCACTCCGACCTGTTCCAATTGGCACTCGTACGCGGCGGAGCGTGGTTCAGACCCCGCTTGACTGTCGCCTTCCAACGCGCCCAGAGCGTCTTGGCGCCTACTATGCCAGCCAGTCCTCGCCCCCGGGCCCACGCATCAGCCAAGCGCTCCGCATTCGGCCCCGGACCCAAATGGACGTCCAGCAACCCGAGGTGAACCGCGAGGGGTTTGTAGACCCCATGGAAGCCGAAGATACGAGGGGTCTTAAGGTAGCTCCGGGCGTCGACGTACCCGTGCTGCGCCAGCGCGGTCCGAGTCACACCGGATCCCGGCACACCCCGAATCGACGCGTCGTCCGAAGTCTCTCGCATCAGCGCCTCGACGACGAGCCACTCCCACACGAGATACGGTGAGGCATCGCGATGGCGGGGGTTGCCCTCCAGATCCTCGAGCAGGAAAGAGCCCACCACCATCGCAGTCAAGAATCGGATCCGCTGCATGCGCTCGCGGACAGCCGGCACCAACTGGACGGCTAGCTGATCAGCGATCCGGTACAGACCGAGGGGATCGAGTGATCCTTCGCTCGTGCCCGGCGGATCGTAGGTAGTGAGAAAAGGAAAGGATGCAGGCATTCCCTCGACATCATCTCCGTTTTGGCGCAACCATTACCGTACACTCAGAATCCAACCCTCCACTTCGACCACGGTCCGTTCAGCCGGCTTCAGGGACTATATAATACAAGAACTCGTCCGTCGGGTTCGAACGGGTAAACCTCGTCAGCCTCCCGGGCGGCCCACTCGGCGAGTCCTTCCTGGAACTCGTCGATCGGTTCGGGCCCGCTCCAGCACATCCTCGTTGGTGGTTTCTCCCACTGCACGAGTCTTCGATGAGCCTGTACGGGCGCTCGCGCTGCGGCTCGGCCGCCGCCGCCAGCATCGGCGCCGAATCCCAACCCGCCTCTTCCGCTGCGGCAGGTCGGCTCTCGAACTCCGCCTGACGCTGTCGGAGCCGCCGTGGGGCGGCCCGTCGAATCTTCGGGTCTGACAGCAGCAGATCGACGTACTCGGACGGGTCGTCGACCATCTGCGCGAAGATCTCCGCACGTGCCGCCGCGAGCGGCCGGCGCGCCCACCACAGATGCAGCGTGCTGGAATGCCCGTGGCGGATGGAACTTCTCGCGCGCCGACGCCTCGTTGACGGCGTCGAGCGTAAGGGCGACCTCGATGAGTTTCTTGCGAGCTCGCACCTCGGGCACGGCCCTCACCTCCACTCCTGTCGGCGAATCAGGAAATGACCGCCGCCGTTGACTTCAACCGCGTCGAGCACTACGTTCATGTTCGCCCCGCGAGCGATAGCATCGCTGGCCCGACGCCCCGCAAGGGGCGTTTCTTTTTCCTCACCGCGGCTCCTCCGCACCCGCCAAGAGCTTGCCGAGATCGTAATTGACGCTGGTCACGTCGAAGTCCGGCTCCCGACTGAACGGGTCTCGGACGTAGCGCACGCGGTGGCCGTCGCCGTGGAACTGGACGATGGCGAGGATGAAGTCCTCGGGGCTTGTTGAGCGAGTAGAGGATCTCGTTCCGTGTCACGGTGACCGTCTCGGCCCCCGCATCGCGTCCCTTGACCTCGATGAACCGCAACCTGCCGCTGTTCGGGACGTGGCTCTCGATGTCGTAGCCCAGCCTCTCCAACTCACGATCCGTCGGCTCGAAGCCGAGGGCGCGCTCGATCGCCATCACCGCCGCCCGCACGCGTGCGGCGCGTTCCTGGCGGTCGACGGTCGGTATGCTGACCGCGGCCGGCCGCCCGGCCGTCGCGGCGACGAGCCCCGCCGGGACCACGAGCACGCCGCCGAGCAGGCTCGCGAGCTCTCGCCACTTCGTGTCGCCGCCTTGCTGCCGGACACCGAGCGCGAGGGCCTCCAACTTCGTGAGGGTCTCGATTTCCGCCTTCAGCTCGGCAATCGACCGGGCGGCGGTCGCCTCGTCCAGAAGGCGCGCCTCGGTTGCCTCGACCTCGTTCGAGCTCCCGGCGCCGGTTCTCCAACCGCTCCCGCCTCCGGCGCAGCGACCGGTAGATCGCCTCGGGCGACGACGCCAGCCGCCGCTGCAGAATCGTCAGGGCGAAGCCGACGGTGCCGGCCCGTTTCGCGTTGGCGAGCGCCTCGGCGCGATTGAACTCCTGCCGCACGTAGTCGGTGACGGCAGCGTAGAGGCTGGCCTCCGCCTCGGACAGCGCATACGGGACGGTGTAGGCGATCCGCTCCGGGAACAGCGGTTTGCCCTCGAACGTGAGCAGGTGCTCCTTCACCATCCGCCGCATCAGATCCGACACGTCGGCCGTGTGGACCCCGTCGCGAAACCGCCCCTCGAACCGGTCGCCGTCGAGCAGCGCCATGAAGAGCTGGAAGTCCTCCTCCTTCCCGTTGTGCGGCGTCGCCGTCATCAGCAGGAAGTGGCGGCTGAGGCTCGACAGCAACTGGCCCAGCCGGTACCGCTTCGTGTAGTTGACCTCGCCCCCGAAGAACGTTGCCGACAGCTTGTGGGCCTCGTCGCAAACCACGAGATCCCACCCGCAGTCCGGCGCTTCCAGCTTGGCCTGCAGGTCCTCGTTGCGCGACAGCATGTCCAGGCGCGCGACGACCAGCGGCGTCTCCAGGAACCAGTTCCCGGTGCGTGCCGCTTCCAGCTTGTCGCGGGTCAGAATCTCGAACGGCAGGTGGAACCGGCGGTACAGCTCGTCCTGCCACTGCTCGGCGAGGCTCCCCGGACAGACCACAAGGCAGCGTTCCAGGTCCCCGCGGGCGATCAGTTCCTTGATGAGCAGCCCCGCCATGATCGTCTTGCCGGCGCCCGGATCGTCGGCCAGGAGGAACCGTAGCGGCTGCCGCGGCAGCATCGCCTCGTAGACGGCGGTGATCTGGTGCGGCAGCGGTTCGAGATCGGATGTGTGGACCGCCAGCACGGGATCGAAGAGATGCGCCAGCCGGATGCGCTGCGCCTCGGACACCAGGCGAAACAACGCGCCATCGCCGTCGAAGCTCCACGGGCGGCCGCGCTCGACGATCTCGAGCCGAGCCTCGTCGTCGCGGAACAAAAGCTCGTTCGCGACCGCGCCCGCCGCCGTCTTGTAGGTCAACTCGACCGCCTCGGAGCCGAACCACTGCACGCTGACGACGGTGACGAGCGCGTCGGGGAGCACGCCGCGGAGGGCGGCAGCGGTCTGGAGATCCTCGAGTCGCATGATTCCACGCGGTTCAGCGCAGGGCACACTCTCGACCAATGCGTTGCCTGGCGGCCTTCGGGAGCCTCCCAACGACTGCTCGCGTGCCGGCGTGCCGGCACGCTGTCGGCAGGCCGATTGTACCGCTCGACCCGGCGGTTGCGCCCAGCGAACTCGCCGGACGCGGCCCAATCCGACGGCCGCCGTTGTGTGCTCCCCTCCTGGAGAGGTAGTGCGCCGGGAGCGACCCGACCGGGTGCCGCCGCGCGGAGTGCACGACCCCCGTGGCTCGCCCGCCACTCAGGATGCGTTGGACGGCATCGTTGAACGCGCTCAGGGTCTCAAACGCTCGTAGAGTTGTTCCCCGACCAGGAATCCCGGCACGGCACGGCAGGGATGGACGGATCGTTACCATCGTCGACGACTACCTCGTGTTCGGAATAGTCGGGTTGTCTACGGTTGCTTCGCGTGGCACCTGACGCTGCCGAAAAAGCCGTCGATCGGGGCCTTCTGCGTGATCTTCGACGTGGCGGACGTCGGACTCGTCCCATTCATGGTGATGGCGTGATCGCCGGAGCGGAACCGGAGCTCGCCGTGCAGGTTCATCAATCCGGTGAAGATCGGCCTGAAACCGTGGCCGTGATTGCTCCCCGGCCCGTGGCGCGACACACCGTCCGTGAGAGCCGCTTCGAGCGCCCTACCTTCGTCCTGCAGCGCAGCATAGGCCGCGCAGCGCCGCAGGCTGCGCCGGATACCGATGCCGCGATCGGCGACAACAAGTTCGAAGGCGCCGAGCTCCGCCTTGTAGGCGAGGATTCCCGTTTCGGGCGCCTCTGGACGTCGGGCGACGTCGCTCGACGCTCCCTTGTGGGGCATCCTCGCGGCCCGGTTCTCGGGCACCGGCGGTCGGAACGGCCCCGATCTGGTAAATGTGAGGCCTGAGATGACCAACCTTTATGCGGCGGCGTTCGCCGGGGGATAAACTGGAAGGAGAAGATTTCCGACGCATGGCCACTCTCGACACCCATGCTATCGCCCGCACCCTGACCGACGCCGGCGACCCGAAGCTCGCCGACGCCATCACGGCCGCCGTCCGAGAGGCAGCCGACCATGGAGACCACGTGACGCCCGACCACTTCAAGGCCGGGCTCGCCGAGCTGGAGGCCCGCCTGACATGGCGGTTCGCTGGCGCCATGCTCGCGCAGACCGGTGTGATTCTCGCCGCCGTCATCGGTGCCGCTGTCGCCATCCTGCGCATGCTCGGCACCTGACTTCCACCGGAGGCCGCTCAGGCCCTCGAAAGCGGGCCAGAGCCCGCGCGAAGGCGACGAAATGGCCGAGAACGGCACTTCCACGAGCTCGATCCAGCCTGATCGCCGTCGATCTGGCCAGATCGCGGCGCCGGCGCCGGCTGTTCCGTACAACGGCGTCTCGAACGGCCGATCGAAGGCCATGATGGTGCCGATGTCGCCCAAGTGGAGGTCCGACCAGATCCAGGTCGTCTCATCCGGTCCCTCGTAGACCGCCGGGGTGCATTCCCGGGCGTGCCGGATCAGTTGCCTGAGCCTGCCGTCTCGGTGCTCAGCCGCAGGCGCGTAGTTGCGCCAGGCGAGCCTGGAGGCGGCGCCATCGCGCGCGCGGACCACGTCCGGGTGGGCGTTGACGCTCGGCCGCGCGCGAATCCTCCGCTCCGCAACGCCGGGCAACTGGCGGAACGCTGCGGATGCCAGCCGAACGCCGGCATGACCGCCAGTTCGCTGCTTCCCGCTGCTCGCATGGTCACGCTGCCCGCTCCTCGCCGTAGGCCTCGGCCGGCGTGCGCCCCCCGAGCGATAGATGAAGCCGCGCCGGCGCTCCTCTATCCGGGAGCCGCTTCAGGATTTCGTGCGGGCAGGACGCCGGACGTCCGTCTCCGCTGTGATAGGCTGTCCGGACAGGATCAGGTCGGTCGTGCGGCGCAGCAGTCCGGTGCGCCATGGGCCATGACACGGAGGTTCAGATGACAGGTTCACTCTTCGGCCGCGCACTCTGGGTCGTCGTCGCCAGTCTGCTTTTCGCCTCGTCCGCGGCGGCACAGGCGGTGCCCCAGCTCGATTCCTACGACGGGGTGGTCGTGCGGATCCTGCAGAGCAACAACGCGGGCACCATCCAGCACGTCATCGATCCCGAGCTGAACGAGGTCGTAGGGCTGATCAGAGGTTGTCCGAATCCGCACAACCTGACGATGCATCCCGACGCGCTCTACTACTACTGCGCGAACGAGCAGGACCATACGGTCGACGTGTTCGACACGAAGACGCTCGAGCTGGTCGAGCAGATCAAGCTGTCGCAGCGACCGAACAAGGTCGCGGTCAACAAGAAGCACCGGAAGATCTACGCGGGGATCAGGCAGCGGTCGACGAATCCAGTCGGCCCCGGGGTCGAGGTCGATCCGAACCGGGCGGCGCCGGCGCTCGTCGATGTCATCGACATCGACACGCACGAGACCGTCAAGAGTATCGAGGTGCACTATCCGGTGCACAACGTCTTCGTGACCCCTGACGAACGGTGGGTCGTGCTCGGTCTCAGCGGCCGGGCCGGGCCGGATGATCCGACGATCCAGGTGATTGACCCCGAGACCGACACGGTGGCCTGGTCGCTCGGGCTGAGTGGATACGAGCAATACGGCCGGACGCACCACACGGTGCGACCGATGGCCTTCGAGGCAAACGATGACGGGTCGACCAAACGCATCTTCGCGCAGGCGACCGGGATCAACGCCGTGTGGGTCATCGACTGGGAGAGCCGTGAGGTCGTCGACATGCTGTGGCCGCCCGAGCTGCCCTTGTGGGAAAAGAACGCCGACGGGATACAGACCGGCGACATGCACGGTCTCGAGGTGCTGGCGGATCGCTCCGCCGTGTGGGCCTCGAGCCGGCTCGACAGCCGCATCTACGGCTGGAGTCTGCCCGACCTCGAGTACATCGGCGGCGTCAGGGTGGGCCCGAGCGCCAACTGGATGACGTCGACACCCGACAGCAAGTACATGTATGTCGCGGTGTCCGGGACCGACCAGACGCTGGCGGTCGATCTGGAGAAGCTCGAGGTAGTCGCCCGCATCACGACCGGCTCGCGGCCGGCCCGCATCAGCACGGTCATCCTGCCCCCCGACCGCGTGAATCCCAAGGGCACCAACATGCGGTCGGAGGAGGAGTAGGCGTCATGATGACGAGACTCGGCCTGGGGCCGATCTGCTGTCTGGCTGCGGTGGCGGCCGTGGCGCTGACGCCGGGCATTGTCGCGCCGGTCGCCGCCCAGACCCTGAGCACCGGCGAGTTGGAGACGTATCGCGGCACCGTCGAGAGCGTCTTCATGGAAGACCGCGGGGGCACGATTCAAGGCTATGCGTCGTGCGTGATGTGTCACACGTGGCAGACGAGCGTGCGCTTCAGTCTGGAGACTCCGAACTCCAATGCCGGCTGGAGCAGCGAGCAGTCGATGCGCAACTTCGAGGTGGTGAGCCAGCTCATCGACACGGCCGACCCCGAGAGCAGCCGGCTGCTCTTGAAGCCCCTGTCACCCGATGCGGGCGGACTGACGCACACCGGGGGGACCTACTGGACCTCCGCTGACGACCCGGAGTACGTTGCGCTGCTCGATTGGATTCGAAGCATGCCGGATGACGCCTTCGTCCCTCCGCCGGAGCCCGAGATCGACTTCGAGTTCTTCCGCGCGTGCGTTCAGCCCGTCTTCGCGAATCCGCGCGAAGGGCAGCTCCGCTGCAGCAACTGCCATTCCGGGGGTCTCATCGGCTTCGCGCCGGCTCCCGGACGTGGCGACGAGTGGAGCGACGAAGAGGCCCAGCGAGCCTATCGGCTGATCACCCGCGTGATCACGCCGGGCAACCCTGAGCAGAGTCGGTTTCTGCTGAAGCCGCTTCATCCCGACGGCGGCGGCGCTTACACGCACAACGGTCCGCGACGCTGGCAGAGTCGCGACGACCCGGAGTGGCAGATGCTGGCCGGGTGGGTTCGCGGGGAGCGAACCGGGCCCAACTGTTCCTAGAGCCTGATAGCGGGGCCACCGACGCGCGTCGGTGGCCCCGGCGGTCTCGGCGCCGACACCGCTCTTCCGTTTCCTGTGGCGCAGCCAACAAAACGGATCCTGCGCGGAACTCCTCCCGGGCCATCCTCACGGGCGCACGGACAGGGGGCGCGCGCCAGGATGTCGCCGATGAACGGCAGGTACGGATCGGAACACGCCGCGGCCGACACTGCCCTGCTCGTGCTCCACCACGGCGCGGAACGGCTGCGGGCCAGGCGTGGTATCGGTCGTCACCCGTATGGATTCCACGCCGGCGCGCCGGCCCGGAGCGCAGCCTCCAGCCGGCGGCGGATGTCCTCGGGCGTCAGGATCGACGCACCGCCCTCCCGGTACATTCGCGGGGTGATGTGCTCGACCCCCTCGAAGCGCCATCGGCCGCCGGCCCCGTCCTTGCGGGTCAGCTCGCCAGCCAGCGCAGTCAGGTCGACGCGCAGTGCCGGCCGCCGCGAGGCCATCTGGACCCAGCTCTCGTAGCGGTAGCGGAACTCCACGCGCGCGCCGTGGACCAGCAGCAGCCGGGTGGCCGTCGTCCGGGTGTGCACCGCCATCGGGTGCCACTCGCCGGCGGACGGCCCCCGCACGACGGCCAGATCCAGCTCCGGCTGCTCTTCGATTGTTATCTGGCCGGCGTCGAAGAGGTGTTCCGTGTTCGTCAGCGCCGCCTCCTCCGGGCTCCACAGCGATCGGTACTCATCGACGTCGGCGAACAGCCGAGGCAGGACGTCGAGCAACGCCCGATACAACCCCTCCTCGACCTGCGGCGCGGAGCGGTCGAATAGCGGCCGCGGGAACGGCGAAGTCGCCGGGTTCGCATGCGCCGAGATGGCGAACGCGATTCGGGCCGCGTGCCGGCTCCCGAACACGCCGAAGTCACCGGCCTGGGCAACGTCGATCAGCAGGTCGCGGCGAGACGCCGCGGCGTCGGGCTCCAGCAACGCGTAGATGCCGACGAGCCCGTCCTCGTCGAAGTGGTTGTTGGCGACGACGTCGGCCGTAACGTGCAGGTCGGGGCGGTCGAGGTAGTTGAACACGATGGCCGTCGACGTGTCCCCCATCAGGTCGGCAGGGGTGCCGCTCCGACGCCAGTGGGACAGCGTGATCAGCGTGCGGTCATTCGCCGTGCCATCGACAATGACGTTGGGCTCGGACGAGGCGGCGGCGTACGACAGGTATCGCATGAGAGCCCGCTCCCGGGAGGCGTCGCCGAACTCGAATCCCGCGCCCGCGAAACGCTCGGGCAGACTACCACGCTCGGTCGCCGGGCCCTCGCCGAACGGGCGAGCGACCTGGAGTCGCGGCTTGTCTCCGCTTCTTCGTCTGCCCCGATCAAGGTGTCGACAAGGACGACCCGCCTGCCGCCGAGCTGCTTTTCCTGGTGCTCCCAGCAGGTTCCCCCCGCGCGCGCATCGCCGCCCCCCGGGGTCCGCCTCGTGAAGGCGAAGTCCCTGAGGAACGGGACGTAGTAGTGCTGCCCGCAGACGGTGCACGTGGCGACCGGAAACTGTGCGAGTCGTTCGCCGCCGTCGGCGGCCGCGCGGTCGTCCTCGGCCGTGAGCCAGAGCCTCGGACCGTCGGTCTCCGCCGGGAAGGACACGACCGCCCCACCGATGCCGCGCACGAACCCATGCACGACCGGCCGCAGCAATGGTCCTCCGTCGCGGCGCGCCGCGGCGCCCAGCGTCAGCCAGGCAAGGACCTCGGCTTCGGTGACCGGCCGCCCGACTCGGGCCTCCAGGGCCGGCGGCAGCTCCTCCAGCGCCCTCGGGGTCGCCAGCTCCTCGTTCAGTCCGAAGACCAATTCGTTGCGGGACAGCGCCGCGTGCAGCACCTCCGGCCACTCGCCGGCGCCCAGTTCTTCTCCCGCCAGTGTGCGGTAGACGTCCCGGACGTCCGTACCCGTCGAGGACCCCTCTTCCACGGCCTGCACCGCGCGGTCGAGAATCGCGGCCGTGTCTTCCCCGGGAGCCGGCGGGGCGAATCGCCGCTCGGTCCAGACCTCGGTCTCGTAGGCGGGTCGCGTCGAGCGACAGCAGGTCGCGCATCTGGCCGTGCAGCCGGCTATCGGCGAACGGATACGCCGTGAGCTGGTAGCGCAGGAAGCTGCGGACGACGTGCTCGGTGTAAGCGATCGGGTTCAGCGCCATAGAGGGATCGTCACCCGGTCACCACAGCCGGTTGACGCTGTAACGGTCGAACGCTTCCTCGTTGGAGACGATCGCCAGATCGTGCGCGAGGGCCTGGGCGATGAGCATGCGGTCGAAAGGATCGCGGTGACGGCCGGGCAACCGCCCGGCGCGTTCGGCATCGGCGACGCTGACAGCCAGTTCGTCGAAGCCCTGGTCGGCGATGCCGCCGCGTATGTCGCCGGCCAACGCATCGGCCTCCGGTAGCTTGCCGAGGCGATGCTTCGTGGCGATTTCCCACGCCGATGCCGCGCTGACCAGAACGTCGTTCTCGTCGGCCGCGATTGCGCGGCGCGCGGTCTCGACCAGACGCGGATTACCGGCCAGCCACCACAGGAACGCGTGCGTGTCGAGCAGGATTCGCACGGCCCTATCCGCCTTCCCACAGCTTCAGTTCTTCCTCCGGCAGCGGATCGAAGAAGGCGTCGGTGATCTTGATCTTGCCCTTCATGGCGCCGAAACGGCGTTTACCCCGGGGCCTGCAGGGCACGAGCCGGGCGACGGGTTGGCCCCGGCGGGCGATGACGACCTCCTCGCCCGCCTCGACCTGCGCCAGCAGGCGGGACAACTGGGTCTTGGCTTCGTGGACGTTGACGACAGGCATTGGGCGTTTCCTCTCCTGCGCGTCAATCTAGCCAGAAACATGGTCGGATCGCAAGGCGGCGTATCCCGGCGGCCCAGCCCCACATCTGGTGGCGCATCGCCGATCCGGGTTGGGCCGACCCGCTCGACTCGGACTTCGCGCAACGCAGCGGCGGGCGCTGGAACCCGCCCGACAGCTTTCCCGTGCTCTACCTGAACGAACACGTTGCGACGGCGCGGCGCAATCTCGGCGCCTTCATCGCCCGCTGGCCGCACGAACCGGAAGATCTGCGCGACGAACGGGGACCGATGCTGGTCGGCTGCAGCCTGCCGCGCCGCCAGGTCGTCTGCGACGCGCACTCGCCGGCCGGGCTTCGCGCCGCCGGTCTGCCCGACACCTACCCGTTGGACGAGGACGGCGGGCCGGTTCCGCACACGCGCTGTCGACCTGTCGGCATCCGAGCCAAGGCCGCCGGCCTGCGCGGGGTGCGCGCCCGCTCCGCGCAGTCCCGGGACGGCGCGGCCCGCGAGCTGGCGTGGTTCCCCGCGTCAGCTCGCAGCATCGCCCGGCGCGTTCGGAGGCTGGCGTTCACGGCGTGGTTCCGGGCGTGAACGGTCCCATCTCAACCCGAGAACCGCGACTCGTGGTTCGGTTCCCGTCTCGACAGTCTCGACTTCAAAATGCATGCGTGTCCAGCAGTACTCGCATCGCCGGCGCCGTAACCGCCTTCCCAGAGCTTCAATTCGTCTTCCGGAAGCGGCTCGAAGAAGGCGTCGGTGATCGCGATCCTGCCCTTCAGCACGTCCGGTTGTCGCTTGCCCTTCGGCTTGCACGCGACGAGCCGCGCGACCGGTGCGCCCCGGCGGGCGATGACGACCTCTTCCCCGGCCTCGACCTGCGCCAGCAGTCGGGACAGTTGGGTCTTGGCTTCATGGACGTTGACCGTGAGCATGGGCAGGCCCCCTGATCGGAAAGCAGCTTGGTCCAGAATATGACCGAGTCGCGTGCTGATCACGAAATCGCTCTCCCGAGCCGGCAGCGCATCGAGCAGCGGCCCCCCGGCGAAGGCCGCGCGGCCGGGATCCTGGGCGGGATCCTGGAAGTCACCGGTGATGACTTGAGCATATGGATACTCCATGCATGGGCTGCTAAACTAACGAAACTGAGCCTGACTCTGGTTTCAAAGAGAACTCATGTGTTAGTCTGAGCCAGGAGGAGCAATTGAGGATCGAACACTTGGAAATCCAGAACTTCAGGGCGATAGACCGAGTCTCCATCGACTCAAATAGCACGATGGTCGTAATTGCAGGCCCCAACGGTTGCGGCAAGTCGTGCGTCTTGGACGAGGTGCGCTTGGCCAAGTCAGCTTACGGGGGCTACGATGCGCACGAATTCAGAAACCGGTTCGGAGAATTCCAAATCGATCCGAATTCTGCGGCCGACATGAAGAAAGTCCTAAGGGATAAGACAAAAGGCGCTCGGATTCAGGTAGTCATCACTCTGCACGGCAACGAAGTTGAGCATCTCCGTGCGAATGCCGATGAAATCGGTGAACGGAGAGCAGTGAGCATTTTGCTTCCCGGGGTCGTGTTCGACGAGTGGAGGCAACGGTTACAGGCATCGGGCCAAAAGGCGCAACAAGTCATCGGTCAGATCGAGAGCCTTGGAAATGCTATATCGAGAGATCTCAACCAACAGCTTTCCTTGAGTGCACATCAAGGAGTCGTTGACATTCATCCTACGGGGGTCGTATCCTTGGCCCCCAACTCGATCCTGCAGGCGGTGTGGAGTATCTATGAGCCTCAAAGCGTAGGCATCGTCGACTACCATGGGCCACAAAGGTACTTCTCACGAGAGAGTCTTGGCGGTGTGCATCTAAGTCCTGGAAAAGAGTTTCAAGGCGTAACCGCAAACGAACAGGGAGAGCTAGAGTTCGCAGTCACGGTGCAGGGGGGTGACAAACACGACATCAATGACTTGTCCTCTGGAGAGAAAGAGATTCTGTTCGGATACCTCCGACTGCGAAACAGTGCGCAACGGCATTCCATAATCCTGCTGGACGAACCGGAGCTGCACTTGAACCCAAAGCTAATCCAGGGCCTGCCGCAGTTTTACGAAAAGCATGTTGGAACAGACCTAGAAAATCAGATCTGGACAGTCACACACTCCGATGCGTTCTTGAGAGAGGCCATGTCTAGCAGCGGAACAAAGGTCCTGCATATGCGCGAAGCCGCGCGAAGCCTAGTCGACCACAACCAGATTCAGGAGATTAGCGGTCGACGAGAGGAGGAGAATGCGATTCTCGAACTGATCGGCGACATAGCAGGCTATAGACCGGGTGGAAAGATCGTGGTATTCGAAGGTGAGGGGTCAGAGTTCGACAGGAGGATGACGGCAAAACTATTTCCCGCGTTCGATAGGAAAATGAACTTCGTGTCGGGAGGTAACAAGGCGACGGTGAGGCGTCTTCATCAGGCGTTAGACAGTCAATCTGACCGGAGTCGGATGACGTTTTCTATTGTGGATAGAGATGATGCTGGACAAGTAGACGCTGACGAGAAACGAGGAATGTACACTTGGGATGTCTATCACATGGAGAATTGTCTTCTGGAGCCAAGTGTCATCTTGGATGTGTTGAATCGTACATCGCTGGACGGCACTGCGTTCGAAAACGCGGACGAGGTGGACGAAGCGCTAAGGGCAATTGCGGAGGAGCACATTGAACACATGGTGGAGGACCGGATCAGAGCAAGGGCTCACAGCGCGATTCGCGATGTCATCAGGCTAAAGGACGGTACACAGGCCGCCGACGTCTCGACCAAGGTGGCGCGCAAGATAGAGGAGTCTGCCTATCGCTTCTCTCAGCTTGTCAAGACGGACCTTTCGCCAGAGAGTTTGGAATCGGTCGCGGCCGAGAGAAGAGAAGCTCTCAAGACGGCTCTGCATGATCCAGTGGAGTGGAAGCGAGTGTTTCGCGGGAGAGACATTCTTGCGGCGTTCACTAAGCGGTACGGCAAGGGTCTCAGCTATCAGGCGATACGGGATATGATAGTCAAATGCAATGTCAGAACGAGGAGATCGACCTTCAGGCATGCTTCGTATATTGGCCGCTATCGACAACGCTTGAGGATGGCGTTTGACGCACGGAGGCTCGGGCGGATGAGGACATCTGAAGCCCTGGACGGACAAGTTGCGGGAGGTGACTCGTGAACGTGACGCTCGACTTGACGCCGGAACTGGGTCGGCGCTTGGCGCTGGCGGCTAGACAGCAAGGGGTACCGGTGGACGCGTACACCGTGCAGCTACTCGATCGGCACCTTCCCGGCGACCATCAGGCCGGAGCGCTGGTGTCTCTTCTTCAGTCCTGGATGGATGAAGAGAATGGCGGGGAACAACAGGATACCGGCGAATACCTCGTTCGCGCACTGGACGAAGATCGTCTGTCCAACCGTCGACTCTTCCCGCCGGAGCAGAAGGGCCTCACCTGGTGAGTCGAGTCGTTGCGCTCGACGCCGGGCCACTGGGTCTGGTGACGAACCCGAAGCGATCGCCGGAGAGCGTGGCCTGCGCTCAATGGCTGCAGGCGCTCGTTGCGACAGGTTCGCGCGTCGTGCTGCCGGAGATCGCCGATTACGAAGTGCGGCGAGAACTGCTGCGGGGAAACCGCGCGGCGGGACTCCAACGACTCGATGCGCTCGTGGCCTTGGTCGAATATGTGCCGTTGACGACGGCCGCGATGCGTCAGGCAGCGGCATTCTGGGCTGAGGCTCGTCAACGGGGACGACCGACCGCCGACGACAAAGCACTTGATGGCGACGTCATTCTGGCAGCGCAAGTCGCCACATTGGAGTCGTCGAATGGTGTCGTCGCCACGACGAACGTCGGTCATCTCTCGCGCTACGTCCAGGCAGCACTCTGGCGGGACATCCCCGTTCACTCTTGACCGCCCGACGCGGTTTCCGTGCCTTGGCGTTACGACGGGGCGAGTTTCGCCCACAACGTCAACCGCAGCTCGTCGCCGAACAGCTCGTACGTCGGCCGCCGGCCGGAGTGCGCCTCGCCGTCCCGGAGAATCTTGCGCACGCCCTCGCCACGGGATTCGAGGAACACCTGCCCGGTGCGCTTGCTCCGGATTCTGGACAGGAAGCTCACGAGGAGCTGGTTGCGCGTGAACCTGCGGTACGGCATCTCGTCGAGCGTGATGGTGTTGGGCAGCTTGCCGGGGCTGTAGAGCTCCAGCCGGTCGGCGAACAGGAACAGGCGGATCTTCGATCCGGAGATGGCGTAGTCGCGGTGGGCGACGGCGTTGACGATCGCTTCGTCGACGACATCGAGGTCGCATCGCGCATCGGCGCCGCCATCGCTCGATCGGGCGTTCGGCGGCGGCTGCATGAACTGCGCGACGAAGGCGATCCCCGCGTCGATCTGGTCGGACACCGGCCCGGCAAGCCGCTCGGCGTGGACGAGGTCGTCGGACGACAACCGCTCGCCCCGATAGCAGGCGGCTTCGATGGAGGCGGAGGGCAGAAAGTCGGTCGGTTCCCTGCCGAAGGTCAGCAGGCCGGCGACGGTGGAACGGTCGACGCAGTTCTCCCCCGGACCGTCACCCGCGTGTTGCGGAGCAGGTCGAGCCAGGGGATCGCCGGCGAGCGCCCGAAGAACGCTTCGAGGCGGTGGCGGTTGGGGTCGTCGACGGCTGCCGTGAGCACGGCCTGTTCGTCGAACACGTACTCGCGGCCCCGCTCCTGAAACAGCCGGGCCAGTTCGGGAGGCGTGAGGTCGCGCTTCGTGGAACCGACGCGCACGTAGTAGCGTCCGCCCGACG
>WTFV01000233.1:0-10091 GCA_011523845.1 Acidobacteriota bacterium
CGGCCGGCGGTGTCAGCCTCGACTCGGGAACGGACTATTGGGTTGTGGTCGACGTCAGCACCGGAGACGCCAACACCAAGATGCAGCTCACCAACTCGGATGGGGAGGATTCCGGGGCGGCGGCGGGCTGGAGCGTTGCGAACGTGCATCGTATCCGCAGCAACAGCGCCACCACGTGGGATGCGAGCACCAGTTCGTCTTCGGTCATGATGGCCATCTACGGAGGCGTCGACTACGACACCGACGACGACGGACTGATAGAGGTCGCCAATCTGGCCCAGCTCGACGCGATTCGGTACGACATGAACGGGAACGGAATCGCAACGTCGTCGTACCAGGGGAGGACGAGGTACGCCGCGGCGTTTCCGAACGCCTCCACGGTGAACACCGTGCGCATGGGCTGCCCGATCCAGACCCTCCAATCGGGCGGCCTGGATCTGCAGATCAGTGCCTGCAGCGGGTACGAACTGACTGCCGACCTCGACTTCGACACCGACGGCGACGGCGACGTCGACGCGGACGACGACTACTGGAACAGCGGGGCGGGCTGGCGGCCCCTCAACAACCTGCCGCTCTCCCGCTCCACCTTCACCGCCACCTTCGAGGGCAACGGCCACGTCATCGACAACCTGTTCATGAACATCACCATCTACAACAGCACGAACTCCAGGAGACCGGCGGGGTTCTTCAACCGCACGGGCGCGGACGCGGTGATTCGCAACCTGGGGCTGACCAACGTCGACATGACCGCCACACCCCAGAGCATCGGGATCATCAACCGCTTCATGTACGCCGGCGCACTGGTGGGCGAAAACGCCGGCACCATCAGCGGCGTCTTCGTCACCGGGAAAGTGACCGCAGAGAACGTCGGGAGCGTAGGAGGGCTGGTCGGGCGGGGGCTCGGCGGCACGATTCGCAGCAGCTACGCAATGGTCCGCGTCAAGGGCGGCCCGAACACGGGGGGGCTGACCGGCGACGGCAATCCGATCGCCAGCTACGCGACCGGGACGGTGCTGGGCAAGGACACGCCGTCGAGCCGGTTCGAGACCCTCGGCGGCCTGGTCAGCGCCGGCAGTCCGACCGCCAGCTACGCGACCGGGCGCGTGTGGACGTCAGGGACCATCCGGAGCGGCGGTCTGGTGGGCAACGGCTGCTGGAACGCGACGGACTGCATCGACAGCTACTGGGACTCGGCCACCTCGGGGCTCGAAACCGGCACCAACGGCGTGCCGAAGACGACGGCCGAGCTGCAGGAGCCCACGGGTTACAGCGGCATCTACGCGAACTGGAACCTGGACCTCGACGACGACGACACGAACGACGATCCGTGGGACTTCGGCACCAGCGCCCAGTACCCGGCCCTGAAGGTGGACATGAGCGACGCGGACACGACCGCGACCTGGCAGGAATTCGGCTATCAACTGCGCGCGGGCCCGACTCTGACACTGACGCAGAACCCGGTGACCCAGGTCAATTTGAGCTGGACGGCCGTGGACGTCAGCCACTGGAATCCGGCGCCGACGGTCACGTACACGGTCTACCGCCTCGCCGGCACGACGCTGGAGATCCTCTCCGAGGGCATCACCACGCTCAGCTACGCCGATACCGACATCACCACGGGCGACACCTACTCGTACCAGGTGGTGGCCGAGGTCGAGGGCGGCGAGGCGGCGCGAAGCGAGGTGCTCGAGTGGACGGTAGGCGTGGAAGGGCAGCCCTACCGAGCGGCGCGGCTGCGGGACCTGGTGCTGATACTGGGCGCGGGGTACGGAACGGCGTACCTCGGTACGGCGTTCACGGATCCCGACGGCGACACGTTGACCTACGATGTGGAGGTGAGCGACACCGAGGTGCTCTCCACCTCCCTCACCGGGGCTTTGCTGACTCTGGCCGGGCTCGGGCCCGGCCAGGTGACCGTGACCGTCACGGCCAAGGACCCCGGCGATCTGAGCGCGACGCAGGTATTCAACGTCACCGTCCGGGCGGGAACGCGGGATCACGATCTCGACGACGACAACCTGATAGACGTCGCCACGCTGGCCCAGCTCGACGCCATGCGTCACGACCTCGACGGCGACGGCGTGCCCTCTTCCTGGCAGCCGTACTATGCGGCGTTCGCCGAGGGCGCTTTGGACATGGGTTGTGCGGCCGCGTGCGAAGGCTACGAGCTGACCGCGGATCTGGACTTCGACGCCAACGGCAGCGGCGGCCCCGACGCCGGCGACGCCTTCTGGAACGGGGGCGCCGGCTGGGAGCCCATCGGCAGCGACTCCGATCCGTTCATGGCCACGTTCGAGGGCGGCGGGCACGTCGTCTCGAACCTGTTCATCAACCGAGGCACGCAGGACGGCGTGGGCCTGTTCGGTCACCTGGGCGTCGGCGGAAGCATCCGCCGCTTCGGGGTCGCGGACGTTTCCGTGACGGGATACAACGGCGTCGGCGGGCTGGTGGGGCGCAACCAGGGCGAGGTCGAGTGGTGCTTCGCCACGGGCGCAGTGACGGGCAACGACGACGTGGGCGGCGTGGCGGGGGCCTTCTCCGCGGGCGACCTGAGGCCCTGCTACGCCGCCGGGACAGTGACGGGCAACGATGCGGTCGGCGGGCTGGTGGGACGCGCCACGGCCGACAGCTCCTTGATCGGCAGCTACGCCGCGAGCAGAGTCACCGGCAACGACGCGGTCGGCGGGCTCGTCGGCAGCCTCGGCGACTACGACTACGTCGACTCGTCCGGTACTTTCTCCACGTTGAATCTCACGTACGCGACCGGCCGCGTCGAGGGGCGGGAGGCGGTCGGCGGCCTCGTGGGGCGGCTCGAGTTCGGGACCATCTTCTACAGCTACGCCACCGGGTACGTAACGGGGCAGAGCCAGGTCGGTCCGCTGGTCGGCGCGGTCGGCGCGATCGTGAGCCAGGTCATCGTCGACAGCTACTGGGACACGGACACGTCCGGGCACACGACGGCCACGCACGGAATCGGGCACACGACGCCTGCGTTGCAGCAACCCACGGGCACCACGGGCATCTACTACAACTGGAACCCGAATCTCGGCGAGGACGACTATGGCGAACTCTGGGACTTCGGGACCAGCGCGCAGTACCCCGTGCTGCAATGGGACCAGGTCGCGCAGTGGCAGGAGCTCGGCCATCAACTGCGCTCCGGCCCGGAACTGACGGCGGACCCGCAGGAAACCGGGGGCGCCGTGCGAGTGGCGCTGAGCTGGAGCCGGGTGGACAACACGCACTGGAGCCCGGCGCCGACAATCCGCTACACGCTGACCCGCAGCGACGGTACCACGACGGCAGTCCTCGCCGAGGCGACCAACCAGGTGGAGCATGTCGATGCCGACGTGCCCGGCAGCGGCACCTACGCCTACCAGGTAGCGGCCGTCGTGAACGGCGCGGAAGCGACGCGCAGCGCAATTGTCGAAGTGCTCCTGGTCGTGACACGACCACCGCGGCCACCGCTTCCTCCGACCGGTCCCGACGTGACGGTGTCGTTCGCACAGGCGACCTACGAGGCGGAGGAGGGCGCCTCCGCGGTGGCGGTGACGGTGCAATTGAGCGCGGCGCCCGAGCGGGCGGTGACCATACCGCTGACGGCGAGGCCCGGTGGCGGAGCGACGGCCGCCGACTACCGGGTCGTGCCGGACAGTGTGACCTTCGGCGAGGATTCGACCGTCGCCGTCTTCATGGTGGCCGCGTTGGCCGATGCGGAGACCGACGCCGGCGAGTCGGTCGTGCTCGGCTTCGGCGCGTTGCCGGCCGGGGTATCCGTTGCCGGTCAGTCCACCGTCGAGGTCTCGTTGGTGGACACGACGGTGAGTGTGTTCTTCGAGCGCCCGTCCTACGTGGCGGCCGAAGGCGGGGCAGGCACCGAGGTAGCGGTGCGGTTGAGCGCGGCGCCCGCTCGGGCGGTGACCGTACCGCTGACGGCAACGCCGCAGGGCGGGGCCACGGCGGCCGACTACACGGGCGTGCCGGCGAGCGTGACGTTCGGCCGTGCCGATACGATGCGGGCTTTCACCGTGACTGTTTCGGTCGACGCTGACGACGACGACGGCGAGTCGGTCTCCATCGGATTCGGAACACTGCCGGCGACGCTGATGGCGGGCAGCCCGACGAGCGCAACGGTGAACCTGGCGGATGCCGGGGGCCCAGGGTTCGAGGGCGATCTGGATGCGGGCCTGCCGGTGAGAGCGGTGCATCTGGTCGAGCTCCGTTTGCGGGTGGACGCGCTCCGGCGCGCGCACGGCTTGGCGGCCTTCGCCTGGACCGACGCAGCTATCGAGCCGGGGGTGACGCCTGTCCGGGCGGTGCATCCAACGGAGTTGAGAACGGCACTCGACGAGGTCTGCGACGCGGCCGGGCGGGCCCGATTCGAATACACCGACGATTCCCTCGGTTCCGGCGTGACGGTGATCAGGGCCGTCCACTTTCTCGAGTTGCGAAACGCGATCGTGACGCTGGAGGGCCCGAGGGGATGAGTCGCCAACGGGTCGCGCCCGAGCTTCCGGACTCGCGGGCGCAAGGCACAGTGGATGCGAGGGCGACTTCGGTCGGCTGCAGCCCGCAAGCCGAGCCGGCGCCCTTGACGGGATCGCTGGAAACGCGCTACAAGAGACCCATGCGGCGAAGCCGGTCGACGCTGTTGCGGTGGGGCGCGGTTGTCGCGCTCGCGTTGCTGGCTCTCGCGACGACGCCTCATTTCCACGACGAGGCCGAGGCGCGGGACGACACGTGCGTCCTGTGTCACGTCCAGAGTTCGCCGCCTGTCGCTTCGAGCGTCCACGAGAACCCCGACCCGGCCGCCGCCGGCAACGCCCAGGCCCAGGCGCTGGGGCATGCCCGCGACGCGGAGATCGAGGGGCACGGTTCCCGGGCGCCGCCTGCCTGACCGGTCGTCGACATCCATAGCTTCCTGTTTCCGTGGTCCGACGCGCCGCTGGCGCGCCGGCGTTTCCCGTTTCCCCTGGAGGGAGGAGTCCCCGGTGATCCACCGGGGCCCTGTCGAGATCCATGAGCGAAGTCGTCACGATCGATGCCCCGTCCGCATCCGCATCCCCGTCCTCCGCCGGCGCGTCGCCCTCCGTTCTCGAAGCGCGGGCGCTGTCCAAGCGCTATGGCGACGTGGAGGCCGTCTCCAACCTCGATCTCCGCGTCGGACCATCCGAGATCTACTGTCTGCTGGGCCCGAACGGCGCCGGCAAGACGACCACCATCCACCTGTTTCTGGGGTTCCTCGAGCCGACGGCGGGGAGCGTGCACGTGACCGGCCTCGACGTCGCCGCCGAGCCCCTCGAGTCCAAGCGGCGCCTGGCCTACATCCCCGAGCAGGTGATGCTGTACCGCAACCTCAGCGGCCTGGAGAACCTGGAGTACTTCGCCGCGCTGGGCGGGCGGGGATCGCTGGCCCCGGAGCACCTCACCGACGTCCTGGCCGGCGCGGGCCTGCCGCGCGATGCCGTCCGGCGGCGGGTGTCCGAGTACTCCAAGGGCATGCGCCAGAAGGTCGGCGTCGCCATCGCCATCGCCAAGGAGGCCGACGCCCTGCTGCTCGACGAGCCGACGTCCGGCCTCGACCCCCAGGCCTCGAACGAGTTCTCCGAGCTTCTGGGGCGGCTCAGGGATCGCGGCGTCGCGGTGCTCATGGCGACGCACGACCTGTTTCGCGCCAAGGAGACCGGCACGCGCGTCGGCATCATGCGCCACGGGCGCCTGGTCACGGAGATGAGCACGGACGAGATCGGCCACGCCGATCTCGAGCGCATCTACCTGGAGCACATGCACGAATAGCGACGATTTCCGTCCGGGGGTCTGCGCCGTAGAACGGGGCCGACTTCCGGACAAGGCCCGGTTGGGCGGCAATCGAAGCCGCAGGCGCCAATTGCCGGGCGAAGGGAGCCACCGATGATCAAGCACATCGCACGCAAGGAATTCACCGACGTGATCCGGGACGGACGCTTCCGCTGGTGCGCGGCCGTGGTGGGAGCGCTGCTCCTGGTCTCGCTGGGGCACGGCTGGGTCCAGGCGCGCCAGGCGCAGGAGGAGCTCGCGGCCGCGCAGGCGACCGCCCGCGAGCACTGGGAGTCGCAGGGCGAGAAGAATCCGCACTCGGCGGCCCATTACGGCATCTACGCGTTCAAGCCCCGCCTGGCGTTGTCGTTCGTCGACGAGGGCGTGGACCCGTACACGGGTACGTCGGTATGGCTGGAGGCGCACCGGCAGAACGACTTCCTCATGCGCCCGGCCCAGGACGCGACGTCCGCCCAGCGCATCGGCGCCCTGACGGCCGCGCAGGTTCTGCAGAACCTGGTGCCGCTGCTCATCATCCTGCTGACCTTCGGCGCGCTGGCCGGCGAGCGCGAGCAGGGCACGCTGCGACAGCTCCTGGCCACGGGTGTCGGCCGCCCCGAGCTGGGCCTCGGCAAGGCGCTGGGCATCGCCGGCGCGCTGGCGCTGCTGCTGGTGCCGGCGGCCGTCGTGGGAGCGGCGGCCCTCGTCGTCGGGAGCCCGGGTCCGGCAGCGTCCCCGCTGGCCCGGGGCGCGGTCCTGGCCGGCGTCTACCTGGCCTACTTCGCCGCCTTCGTGGGGTTGTCGCTGGCCGTGTCGGCGTGGGCCCGCTCGGCGCGCACCGCGCTGGTGGTCCTGCTGGCGGTGTGGGTCGTGAACGGGCTCGTGGCGCCGCGCGCGGCGGTGGACCTCTCCAAATGGATCCACCCGACGCCGTCCGCGGTGGAGTTCGCGCGGACGCTGGAACGCGAGATGGCCGCCGGGGTGGAGGACGTCCAGCGACCGGACCGGGCGGCGCTGACCGAGAGCCTCCTCGCGGAGCACGGCGTGGAGCGGGTCGAGGATCTGCCGGTGAACGAGGTGGGGGTCTACCTGCAGGAGAGCGAGGAGTTCGGGAACCGGATCTTCGACCGCAACTACGGGGCGCTGTGGGACACGTTCGAACGCCAGGGGGTCGTCCACGAGGCGCTCGCGGTGGCGGCGCCGCTGCTCGCGGTCCGCACGCTCTCGATGGGGCTGGCCGGCACCGACGTCGAGCAGCACCGACACTTCGCAACCGCCGCGGAGGCGTACCGCAGGGACCTGATGCGGCAGATGAACGGCGACCTGGCCGAGAACTCCCGTACCGGTGAGCTGTACACGGCCGGTCCCGACCTCTGGGCCGAGGTGCCGCCTCTGCAGTACGACGCCCCGACGCTGGGCTGGGTCCTGAACAACCGGATCCTGTCGCTCCTGGTGCTGGGCTTGTGGCTCGCCGGCGCGGTCTGGGCCGCGGCGGCCAGCGTGCGGCGCGCGGAGGTGGCGTAGCCGTGGCCCTGCGCACCGTGCTGCGGAACGAGTGGCGCCTGCTCGCGGCCGACCGGGCGCTGCGGATCGTGCTCGCGGTCTTCGCCGTCCTCTTCGTCTACGCGCTGGCCAACGGCATGGCCTGGGAGCGCTTCCAGGAGCGGACGGTGGAGGCTGCGCGGACCGGGAACGCCGAGCGCGTGCAGGCCCTGGAGCAGGAGCTGGCCGACATCGCGAACGGCGGACGGCCTTCCTCGCCCTTCCGCGACCCCCGCGCCCCCAACGTCCTCGGCGGCGCCCGCGGCGCCCACGCCGCGGTGCTGGAGCCGGGCCCCCTGGCCGCGCTGGCGGTCGGGCAGAGCGACCTGCTGCCGTACTACTACGACGTCAGCATCTACACCAACGAATCGTCCTTCCAGCAGAACGGCGAGGTCGAGAACCCCCTCAACCTCGTGGTGGGCCGTTTCGACCTGGCCTTCGTGACGGTGTACCTGCTGCCGCTGCTCGTGCTGGCCCTCGCCTTCAACGTCCTCTCGGAAGAGCGCGAGCAGGGGACGCTGGCCCTGACGCTGTCGCAGCCCGTCTCGGCCCGCGACGTGGTGGGCGCGAAGCTGGCGTTCCGGGCGCTGCTCGTGGTGGGGCTGGCCGCGGGCGTCTCGCTGCTCGGCATCCTGGCCACGGGCGGCTTCGGATCGTCCGGCCGGGTGCTTCTCTGGTGTGCGACGGTGACCCTGTACGCGCTGTTCTGGTTCGCGCTCGCGGCGTGGGTCAACAGCCTGCGGCGCTCCTCTGCCTGGAACGCCACGGTTCTGGTGGGTGCGTGGCTCGTCCTGGTGGTGGTGCTGCCCGCCGCCGTGAACATTGCGGCGGGTCTGCTGCACCCGCTGCCGTCCCGCGTGGAGATGATCACCGCCCAGCGCGAGGCCTCGAACGAGGCCGTCAACCGCCGCAGCGAGCTGCTCGCCCGCTACCTGGAGGACCATCCGGAGATGGCCGGCGGCGTGGTGGCCGAAGAGCCGGGCCTGGGCGCGCTCGCCTGGGCCGCGACCGACGCCGTGAACACGCGCCTGGAGGAGGTGTCGGCGGTGCACGACGCGCGGCGCGCCGACCAGTTGGCCCTGGTGCGCCGTTACCGCTTCCTGTCGCCGGCGCTGCTGGCCCAGGAGGTGCTCGTCGACGCCGCGGGGACGGGCGACGCGCGCTTCGCCCGCTTCCAGTCGCAGGTGCGCGCTTTCGCCGACGAGTGGCGGCAGTTCTTCGTGCCGGCGATCCTCGCCAACGAGCGGATGACGGCCGACGTTCTGCCCGACGTGCCGACGTTCCGGTTCGCGGACGAGGGACCCGCCGACGTCGCCGGCCGCGCGGCGGTTCCGCTGACGGTCCTGGGGGGCCTGGTCGTCCTGGTGATCGCCGGCGCGGGAGTCGGCCTCGGGCGGGTGCGGGGAGCGGACTGATAGCCGCGGATCGGCGTGCGGCTCGAACACGAATTCACGCCCGTCGGTGAGCTCCGAGCTTGCGCCACAGGGAGTTTCGCGCCAGCGAGACTCCCGACGCGCCACGCAAGGGCGCGCTCGCGCGGCCTGAGCGTGGTGGTGATAAAGCCACTGGCGGGCGAGATCGCAGCCGTACAAGCTGTCGAACAGAGCGTCAACTATTGCGCAGAAAGTAGGCTAAGCGGCTTATTTGCAGTAACTTGCGCTGCCAAGAATCGTGCCGAAAAACATGTCAGAATAGGCGTCATGGACTGACCCGGCGGCCGAACCCGGCGGCCATGGCGCCGTTCCGCTTCCCTGCTGCCGGCCGTCGAGGTCTCGATGGGCCCTGGCGCCGCTCCACGCCCGGCGCCAGGCCCCGTGGCACGCACTTCCGTCAGTCGTTGGTCATCGCCTGCCCCGGCCAGCGGTCGTCGATGGGCATGGACGGGTCGGCCGTGATCTTCAGATCGGCGCAGTGATGGTAGGAATAGCCGCCCGGCACGTTGTACACGTGATCGGCCATGAACTGGATGACCTGCAGCGTGCACTTCTCGCAGTTGATGTTGGGGATCGCGATGTCGGCCTCCCAGGGATCCATCGGGGTCTCGGGCCGGAACGAGGCGCGCTGGTCCCCCACGGGATAGTGCGGGAACAGGCCGTCGGCGAGGACCGGGATCTGCGGCGGGCTCTGAATCACGCCCCAGACCGAGTAGAGGCCCCGGTCCGTCCACTTCTCGACCGCGGTCGGGTCCGCCGGCAGCTCGTTGCGCGAGTTCACCGAGAGCGCGACGCGGTAGTGGCCCGAGTGGAAGACCGTTTCCTGGATCTTCAGGTGCAGGCTGGACCCGCCGGTGACCTCGGTGACGATGCCGGACAGAATCGCGTCGTTGTCGCCGGTCGGGTTGCCGCCGCACGGTCCGACCTTCTGGGGGTTGCCGAGCCTGTCCAGGTTGATCCAGGGCGCCGGTTCCAGCAACTGGAAGTGCGCTTGCGTATCGACCGGCAGCATGGCCAGCGCGACGGCCGCGGCGAACAGGAAATGCAGAAGGCGCTTCATGTTGTCGTTCCTCCTCGATGGACCCGGTGTTCCGATGGTTGGCGGCCTCTGGAGCGCGCCACGACGGAGGTGGCGCACCGAGGTGCTTCGTATTGTAGCGGCGTTTGCCAACCAGACGACGCAGCCCCACGCAGCCCCGCGAGCCCGCGGCTTCCGCCACTGACTCCCTGACCTGAACAAACGCTCCATCCAGGTTGTTCCTGCCCGAATGATCCGCACCTGGGCGGTGGCGCGACTGGTCAGCGTCGCCTGCGTCGGCGACG